>CAYLUI010000021.1:0-53119 GCA_964386825.1 uncultured Prevotella sp.
AGGCCATGTGCCCAATAAATCAATGCAAAGATAAGGTTTAATATTCAGAGCGCAAAGAATTTCACACTATTTAATATAAAATATTTTCTTTCCTTTTGTGATGATTATTCCCTTGAAACTTCCGTCAACCTTTTGTCCGGCAAGGTTGTAGCGTATGTTTGTGTGCCGCTCTTCGGTCTTGGGTTTGCTTATGCCTGCCGTTATCATGTCTTCGGCGTTGTCGTAGGGGGTGTATCTGCCATTGTGTTTTTCGCCATTGGCTTGAGTGAGGTGATACCAGGTGTCTTGCACGACATTGGTTATGTCCTCGGTTTGTGTTAGTCTCGCTTCCTGAAGGTCGTTGCCTCCTTCGTGGAAAAGTATGCTTGAGCCACTTGGTATTGTGGTGTGATGGAAAGTCTTGTCGCCTACGGTCATGGTGCCAGTCATCTCTTTTCCCGGCCATTGTGTTGTTGCTTCCGAGTTCCAGATGTGTATCCACGGGGTCTTGCCGTCTGCGGCGTAAACATATATGTTTATGTCTTTTGGCTCATCTTGTGCCCACGTCTTGTTCAGCCAGTCGGCTTTTTCCCTCATCCATTTCTTGAAAGTCTCCGCCATGGCAAGTTCGTCGTTTGTTATTCGCATCCTTCCGTCGCCGGTTACGTCAGTGTCGTCTTTCCATCGTTCGTAGTCGCATGCGATGCCTTCCTTTATCTTGTTGGCGATGCTGTCCACGAAAGTTTCCAGTTTGCAATATTGTGCGTTGTAAAAATCTTTCCACATGTTTTTTGCCAAGATCCTGAAACGCTTGAATTTCCATGCCTTGTCGATTATGTAGGCCGGAAATTCTCCTTGGAAGCAATAGTGGTCGGCTTTTCGGCCGCCTGAATAGCTGCCGAAATCCCATACTGGTCCGAATTTCCATTTGGTGTTGTCACCAAAGTCCTTGTAAACGTAGCAACTTCCGTTGAAGCCTTCCTCTCCACGCATTAGCTCGCGTGTCAGGAACACTTGTGCAAGCGACTCAGCGTCAATGTATTTTTCCCACTCCGTGTCATAAGCGTCGTTCTTGCACAAGGCGTTCGCTATGGCATTCCATTGTTCCTTGAGGTAATTTTCTTGTATGGTTGACAATGCCTCCGGCGTATGGTAAGTGACGTGCATCGTCCTGTTGCCCAAGGCGATGTCAACATGCGGGTCCGTGTCATAATTGTCGAGTTCGACAAGCCATCCGCCTGATATAGAATCGGGATTGGTCACGTTGTCTTCCTGCTCCAGTATGTTTACGCGTTCCTTTGCCACGCGTATGTTGTCGGTTAGGAAATACAAACCTCTGTAGTCGCCGTTAAGTATCAGTTCCACTGGTTGGGTGAGTGGTGCGAATGGTTGCCCAAGCCTTCTTGCTAGCTCAAAGCCTACCGGTGTGGTTAGCATTCCGAGGTCATCGTCGGCAAGGGCAAGCAGCACGAAGTGCTTGCTTTTGTCCATGCCGAGAGGTTCCTCTTTCTTGTCGAACTTAAGCCTGTATGGTTTTTTGTGGAAACCGCTGAACGTCCAGTTGCCCCGTCCCCTTACCTGTAGTTTCCAGGGATTTGCCTTTGTTCCCAAGTCTTCGTATCCCCCAATTCCGTTGGCCACAATGTACGCCGTTGCCTCAAGGTAGTTTTCCTTTGAGTTGTCTGGGCTTGCCGTTGGATCGTCGGTGTTTATGTACAATACGGGCAATTTGCCTGATGGCTTTACATCGCTTGCGGCGTGTAGTGGAGTTGGCGAAAATAGTGCAATGAGCAGCGAGACCAGTGTTACTATTTTCAATTCTTTTGTTGTTTTCAATTTCTTTGTTTTAAGTAGCGAAAACGTCAGTGTCCCTAAGACAAACGTCGTTGTTTTTTGATGGTGTGAGGTTGTTGTTCAGAACACTTTCAGTCTGGAAATGAATCCAATCTCTATGCGGTTTGTGCTGTAATCCTTTAGCCCGAGACTTGCCACTTTTTCGCTGTAGTCGTAGTGACGCCCGATATAAGCGAGGAACACCCTGAAGTCTTGCTCCTTGACTGGATAGTATTCAATGCTTGCTACGTACATCATCGATTTGCGGTAATCCTTGAACGTCTCGTCCTTGGTTACGCTTGCCGTCTCGTATGAGCCTTTTACCATTGCGTTCCATTGTGGTGCGAATTGCCAGTTCACCTTGGTTATGAACGAGTTGTAATGTACGTCGCTGAAATAGTCGGCTTGGTTTCCCTCAAGGTATCCGGCAGCTTCGTTTGATGCAATTCTCAGTCGGTCAAGCCCGTCGAAAGCCCCCATGTAATCAAGGTACCATTGGAATGTCGGCAGGTTGAGTTTTTGTCCGAGCATCACCATGCGGCTGTACTTGTGCTTTGCCTGTGTCTGCAATCCATACGACCACCGTGTTTGCAGCTTGTCTCCGAAGAAACTGCCGCTCCATAGGGCAATGTATGTCAGCGGATGGTTTGATTTTTCCAATGTGCGTGTGCCGTTGGCTTCGAGCGACAGGGCACCTTCGCCGTATTCGTCGGCAAACTTGTTGTTGTAAGCGTCGGTTATGTTGATTGCAATCTCCTGCGTTGGTATTGGCTTGAATGACAGGTTGATGCCTGCCATGAAGTTGTCCATGTTGTCCACCATGTCTGAGAACTGGTAAATGTATATTGGGTTCTCGTCAAACTCAAACCCACCCCAGTTTTGGCACATTTTTCCAAACTGGACACCAACCTTTGGCGTTAGCTGGTAGCCAACCATTAGGATGTCGGTTGCCTTGGCGAAGTTGTCCTCGCTTTGAGCTGCATTGCCCTTGTTGAGGCGGTGGCGGAACCGGTACGAGAGCTTGTCGGTTATGTTGCCCTTTATCTCAAGTCTCGCCTGCTTGTTCTTGAAAGCCGACGACCAGTGTTCGCCGTCGTCAACCTCCTGAAATCCTGATGCGCTGTTGAAGTACACTTGGAAGGCATCGCTCTTTTTCTCAAGCTTAAGCACCCTTTGTGCCAGGCTCTCGCGTTCTCCGTCGTTGCCGCCCATGCCGGTGTTGTTGCCCTGTGCAAACAACAGTGCCGGGCAGGCTATTGCGGTTATCAATAATGTTTTCCTTTTCATTTTTCTCTGCGTTGTGTAAGAAGGCTTGTCGGTATTTATCAAAATATTGCAGTATGTCAATATTCCTCAAAATATTGCTGTATCTTCTGCCAGTCGCTTGTCTTCGTCAGTGCAAGCATGAGCAGTATGCGAGCCTTCTGTGGGTTGAGGTTAAGCGACGCTACGAATTGGTGCTTTGCGTCGTCAACCTCGCCGTTGAGGTTTGTCGGGCCGAAAGGCACCCTGCTTGAGCGCACGATTTGTATGCCCTGCTTGCGTGCCTGCAACGCCACGTCGAAGACATCCTTGTAGAAATTGCCGTCGCCAACGCCAGCGAGTACGATGCCGTCGTACTTGGCGTTGACGAAAGCCTGCATTGGCAGTGGCGAGCAGTTGGCGTAACCGTAAACGATGCCAACCTTGGGCAGTTCTGTTATGTTGTCAACGCTAAACTCCGACGTGAGTCCCTGCCTTGACACGCTGTTGTGCAGGTAAATGGGCTTGCCGTTGTAAACGTAGCCAATTTCGCCGTACAGTCCGCCCTTGAATGTGGCACAGTCGGTGGTATGTGTCTTTACGAGCGACTTGGCCTCAAACAGCTCATTGTTCATGCAAGCCATAACGCCATGGCCTTTCGATGCCGGGTCCACGAGCGCCGCCACGCCGTTGTAGAGGTTTGCTGGGCCGTCGGCCGATATTGCCGTTGACGGTCGCATGGCGCCCACAAGCACCACGGGCTTGTCGCTGTGCACGGTAAGCGACAGGAAGTAGGCCGTCTCCTCCATGGTGTCAGTGCCGTGGGTCACGAGCACCCCGTCGTAGTCCTCGTTGTTGAGGAGCTGGTTTATGCGTTTCGCCAGTTTCAGCCACACTTGGTCGTTCATGTCCTGCGAGCCGATGTTCACGAGCTGCTCGCCGCTTATGTCGGCAAGCTCCTTTATTTGCGGCACGGCATCGATGAGCGTTTGTATGCCAACCTGTCCGGCTCCGTATGCCGACGACGTTGCGCTTGCGCTTACTCCGGCTATCGTGCCGCCGGTGGCTATTATCCGTATCCTTGGTTTTGCGAATGTCGTGATGAGTGATGCCAACAAGAAGATTGCGGTCAGTGCCAATGCTTTCTTTTTCATGGTGTTGTCTTTTTTATTAGGTTATTATTTGGTAAGTCAACGGTTTTGCCTCGTCATAGGAACAACGTTATGACGTATCCTGCCGCAATGGCGACAATGGTGGTTACGAAGCCCGGTATCTGGAAAGAATGGTTCACGACGAACCTGCCCACGCGTGTCGTGCCCGTTCGGTCAAACTCTATTGCCGCAACCTCTGTCGGGTAGTTTGGCAAGAAGAAGTATCCGTTCACGGCTGGGAACATTGCCACGAGCAGCAATGGGTTTATGCCGAGGGCTATGCCGACGGGGTAGAGCGTGGTTACGGTCGCGGCCTGCGAGAAAAGCATGATGCTTAGCAGGAAAAGAGCCACGGCAAACAGGAACGGGGCTGCGTCAACCATGCCCGAGAGCGCGGCGTTGATGGCTTCGGCGTTGCCAGTGTAGAACGTGGATCCCATCCACGCTATGCCGAAGATGGCAATCACGGCGTTTACGCCTGCGGTGAAGATGTTGCCCTTCACGACCTCGGCAGCCTTCGTCTTTCCCACGAGCAGTATCAGTATGGCGTCGCTCATCATTATCATCTCTATCGTCTCCGACATGGTGCATCCCTCCGGGCGCAGGCTCGGCACGAAGCCGAAGAGCACCACCAGCGCAACGCCAAGGAGGAAAGCCAGCACGGCGTGCTTGGCGCGTGGCTCGGGGCTGGTCTCAAACTTCGTTATGTTCCTTGCGTCTTCTTCGGGGTTTATGATGCCGGCTTTCACCCTGCGTTGGTATTCGGGGTCGTCGGCAAGCTCTTTGCCTATGCGGTTCTGTATGAATGCCGCCACTATTATTGCCACGAGGCTTGCCGGTATGCACACCAACAGTATCGTGCCAAGCTCAACGCCTTGCATGCCAAGCAAATCCTGCGACACTATCGCTGCTGTGGCAGCCGACACAGGACTGCCCGTTATGCCAAGCGACGCCGACACCGTGGCAAGACTTACGGGACGCTCGGGGCGTATCTTGTTGGCTTGGGCAATCTCGCTTATGATGGGCATGAGCGAGTAGCAGGTATGTGCCGTGCCTGCTATCAGGCAGAAGAGCCATGTGCAGATTGGGCCGTAGTACGTTATGTGGTCGGGATGGTTGCGCAGGAACCTTGAGGCGAGCCCCACGAGATATTCCAGCCCTCCCGACGCTTGCAGGGCTGCCGATGCCGTTATCACGGCGAGGATTATCATCATCACGTCGATGGGAGCCTTGCCCGGGGCGAGCCCGAAACCGTACACGAGGATGAACACGCCAAGCATGCCGTAGATGCCCAAGCCTATGCCGCCGACACGCGAGCCGATGAATATGAGGGCCAATACGATGGCGAGTTCTATGAGAAGTATTGCGGTTGCCATGTTGGTGTTTTTTGAGTTCTTGGGTTAATTGATTTTTGGGTTGCTTGGTTCCCCGGCGTTTCACGGCTGTTTTCGTTCGTGTTCGTTTGCCAGGGGCGTTTGTCGTGTTTCTTCCTTGGGCTGTTCGGTTGCAAAGATATGATTTTTTTTGCTTTTTACATTGTAAAAAAGCATTTTTGTTTGTAAAAAAAACAGGTGGCGGTGTTTTTCCCGATTGGTTATGGCAATGCTTGGGGGCACTTGGCTGGCGCGATGTGTGGGCGGTGGGGTTTCGCACATTATGGCTTCTTGGGGCTTGCGCGTGGATGCGGGACGTGAACATGCTGTTTGCCAGGTGGTTGGCGTTGCGCTTGGCGATGGCTCCTTCATGGTTTTGCGATAAAGGTTTCAAGGCATCGCGATAAAGCTTTTGTGGCATTGCGTCAAAGGTTTCATGGCGTTGCGTCGAAGCTTTCAAGGCATGGCCACCGTGCTTTTGCCGCGCGACAGCGCCATGGATGCGCTGTTTGCCTTGGCGTTTTATAGCCATAAAAAAACCTAATTATTTGCCGTTGTCATAGTTTTAGATTAATTTTGCATGTTATATTGTCATATCATGCAAAAATGAGTCTTACGAAAATAGCAAGCAAGCTTTTCCTGCCGAGGCAGAAGGAGCTGATGAAACATTATACTGACCCTGAGAGCCTTCAGCGTAACGTTCTCAAGTATCTTGTTGGAAAAGGGCGCGACACCGAGTATGGTCGTGACCACATGTTCAGTGGCATATCGGGCTACGACGATTTCGCGAAGAATGTTCCCATAAACACCTACGAGGAGCTGAAGGGCGACATTGACCGCATGCGCCATGGCGAGGAGAACGTGCTGTGGCCAGGGCTTGTGAAATGGTACGCCAAGTCGTCGGGCACCACCAACGACAAGTCGAAGTTCATACCCGTGTCAGGTTCCGGTCTCCATAACCTGCATTACAAGGGCGGAACAGATGTCGTGGTGTTTTACTTGCGCAACAATCCCGACAGCCGCTTGTTCGACGGGCGTTCGCTAATCCTTGGCGGCAGCCATTCGCCCAACTACAATGTCGAGGGGTCGCTTGTTGGCGACCTCAGCGCCATTCTCATCGAGAACATCAATCCCATAGCCAACCTCGTGCGTGTGCCAAGGAAGCGCACGGCGTTGCTCAGCGACTTCGAGCTGAAGCGCGACCGCATTGCCCACGAGTGCCTTGACAAGAACGTTACCAACATAAGCGGCGTGCCGTCGTGGATGCTGAGCGTGTTGGTGCGCGTGCTGGAGCTGTCGGGCAAGAAGCACATCGAGGACGTGTGGCCCAACCTTGAGGTCTTCTTCCATGGCGGAATAGCGTTCGAGCCTTACCGCAAGCAGTATGAGGAGATAATAACGTCGCCGGGGATGCACTACATGGAGACTTACAACGCCTCGGAGGGCTTCTTCGGCATACAGGATGACCCACAGGACAAGTCGATGCTGCTGATGCTCGACTATGGTGTCTTCTACGAGTTTGTGCCGCTTGAGGATGTTGGCAACCCTGACGCACAGGCTGTGCCGCTTGAGGCTGTGGAGCTGAACCGGAATTACGCCATGCTCATATCCACGTCGTGCGGCCTTTGGCGTTACATGATAGGCGACACGGTGTCGTTTACGTCGAAGAAGCCATACAAGTTTGTCATAACCGGTCGCACAAAGTCGTTTATCAATGCGTTCGGTGAGGAGCTTATACAGGACAATGCCGACAAGGGGCTGGCGTATGCCTGTGAGCAGACCGGGGCGCAGGTGCTGGAGTACACGGCGGCACCGGTTTATATGGACGAGAATGCCAAGTGCCGCCACCAGTGGCTCGTGGAGTTCTCGAAGGAACCCGATGACATGCAGAAGTTCGGCGACTGCCTTGACCGCAAGTTGCAGGAAATAAACTCCGATTACGAGGCAAAGCGTTTCCACAACGTCACCTTGCAGCACCTTGAGGTGGTGAAGGCACATCCGCACCTGTTCGAGGAATGGCTCAAGTCGAAGGGCAAGCTCGGTGGGCAGCATAAGGTGCCACGCCTGAGCAACTCAAGGAAAAACATGGACGAGCTGTTGGAGATGAACGGCTCGGAAAGGTGATAAGTAAGTTGAAAAGTGGAAAGGTAAAAAACAAGTCGCCATGGATATGAGACGTAGCATCATGAAAAATGGAACATGCAAGGTTGCGAAGGAGCTGTTGCTCCTGTTGCCTTTTTGCCTTTTTGCCTTTACGCTTCTGCACTCGTGCGCCCGTATGGGCAATCCTGACGGTGGATGGTACGACGAGACTCCGCCAAGGGTTATCGGAGCCGACCCCGGAGAGGGGGCTACTGGAGTGAGGAAAAAGAAGATCCTCATCAATTTCAGCGAGTTCATAACCGTTGACAACCCTACTGAGAACGTCGTGGTGTCGCCGCCGCAGCTGGAAGCCCCGGAGATAAAGGGGCGTGGCAAGAGCATAAGCGTGGAGCTGATGGACTCGCTGAAGCCCAACACCACTTATACCATCGACTTCTCCAATGCCATAAGCGACAACAACGAGGGAAACCCATTGGGCAATTACGCTTACACCTTCTCCACGGGCGATCACATTGACACGTTGCAAGTGTCAGGGTATGTGCTTCAGGCTGAGGATCTTGAGCCGGTGAAGGGTATCCTTGTGGGTTTGTACGACGACTTGGCTGACTCCGCTTTCCGTAAGAAACCCATGCTCAGGGTGTCTCGCACCGACTCGCGTGGACACTTCGTGATAAAGGGTGTGGCTCCGGGCAAGTATCGCTGCTATGCCTTGCAGGATGCCGATGGAAACTACATTTTCAACCAGAAAAGTGAGATGGTGGCTTTCAGCAGGGATACGATAACGCCGTCGTTCAAGCCCGATGTCAGGCAGGACACCACGTGGCTTGACTCGCTTCACATTGAGTCGATTGCGAGGGTTGGGTACACCCATTTCCTGCCCGACGACGTTTGCCTGAGGGCTTTCAACGAGACTTTGACCGACCGCTTCCTTGTGAAAAGCGAGCGTAAGGAAGCCGACCGTTTCACGTTGTTTTATAGTTACGGCGACAGCATACTGCCGAGCATTTCCGGTCTGAACTTCAATGCCGACAGTGCGTTCCTCGTGCAGGCATCGGCAAGGCTTGACACCATAACCTATTGGCTTAGGGACACGATGCTCGTGAACCGTGACACGCTGGATATGGTGCTGACACACAATGTCACTGACACTGCGGGCGTGTTGCGCCAACAGGTTGACACGCTTTCGCTGATATCGAAGATGCCATACGAAAAGCGGCTGAAGGATGCGCAGAAAAAGTATAACGACTGGAAAAAGGAGCAGGACAAGAAGCGCAAGAAAAACATGGAGTACGATTCCATAATGCCGCGTGAGGAACTGAAGCTTGCCTTTACGCCTTCAGGCGACATGGATCCTGACCAGAATGTGCTGATAAAGTCGGACGTGCCGCTCAACGATGTTGACACGGCTCACATACATCTTTATTCTCATCCAGCAAACGATTCGCTGTGGTATCGCGAACGCTATGAGCTGGAACGCGTTGATGTCAATACGTTCCGCCTGAAAGCCGAGTGGAGGATGCAAACCGAATATAGCTTTGAGGCAGACAGTGCGACGTTTTCGTCAATTTACGGAAAGGTGAGCGGAAAGGTAAAGCACGGGTTGAAAGTGCGTCCTGCCGAATCTTACGCGTCTCTGCTCATGACGCTTGTCGGCATGGAGGGGAAGCATGTGATAGCCCAGTTGCTCGACGAGTCTGGAAAGGTTGTGAAGGAGTCTTACACCGATGACGGGCAGGCTGAATTTTACTACCTTAAGGCAGGGAAGTATTACATGAGGATAATAATTGACGCAAACAATAACCGTAAATGGGATACCGGCGATTACGATGCGGGCTTGGCTCCTGAGGAGGTTTATTATAATCCGGAGTTGATAGAGTGCCGTGAGAAATGGGACATGACGCTGACGTGGAATCCAAAGGCAAAGTCGTTGTGGTTGCAAAAGCCCGGACAGTTGGTGAAGCAGAAGGCGGAGAAAGGCAAGACCATACAGCACCGCAACCTCGACAGGGCTAAGAAGCTTGGAATCCAGTACATACCGGGTCAATGGTGATGATATAAGTTTTTTTATGTAAATAAAGCCAATACAATGAGACACTTGAAGATATTTTTCACAGCACTGTCGTTGGCGATGCTCTCTATTTCGGCATCGGCTCAGTGCTCTTTCCGCAACACCGCTTTCAAGTCGGGCGAGAGGCTTACGTATAACCTGTATTTCAATTGGCAGTTTGTGTGGGTGAAAGTGGGCACGGCTTCGTTTGATACGGACCAGACCCACTATGCCGGTCAGCCTGCTTACCGTGGAAGTCTCGTGACAAGGGGCAATAATCGTGCCGACAAGTTCTTCGTGTTGCGTGACACGTTGCTTTGCTACAATACCCTTGACCTGGCACCGCTTTATTATCGCAAGGGGGCCAAGGAGGGCAAGCGTTATACCGTGGACGAGGTTAATTACTCATATCCTGACGGGAAGTGCCACGTGAAGATGCATCGCCAAAAGCATGACGGTTCGCACATTCGTGCGCAGCACACTTACAGCGATTGTGTTTACGACATGATGAGCATTTTCCTTCGTGCCCGTTCCTTTGACCCTGCGGGGTGGAAAAAGGGCTATGTGGTAAACTTCCCTATCGTGGACGGGCGCAAACGTTACCAGGCTCAGTTGCGTTATCAAGGCAAGGTGAACGTTAAGGCTGACAACAAGCATACTTACCGTTGTCTGAAGCTTGCTTACATGGAGAATGAAAAGGACGAAGGATGGAAGAAAATTGTTGACTTTTACGTCTCAGACGACGAGAACCACGTGCCCATCCGTCTTGACTTGCATTTGCGTTTCGGCTCTGCCAAGGCCTTCATGACAAGTGTCACGGGTTTGAGGAACGCCGAGAAGGCATTGGTTAAATAGCAAGGAACTATTGGCTTGGTAACGAAAAGCAGGTGGTTTAGTAACGAAAAACTATTTGTTTGGTAACGGAAAGCTATTGGCTTAATAACGAAAAGCTGGTGGTTTAGTAACGAAAAACTATTTGTTTGGTAACGGAAAGCTATTGGCTTAATAACGAAAAGCTGGTGGTTTGGTAACGAAAAAACTATTGGCTTGATAACGAAATGCTATTGGTTTGTACAGCGGAAATCCGTTGGCGAGACCAATAGTTTTTTTTGTCTGTAAGTGAAGGCTGTTGGGCAAATTGCAATAACCTTTGGTAAGACAATAATGGAAAATCCCTCCCATCTTTGAACCGTGGCCCAAAAGTTTAGTGTCTTACTTTTGGGCCGCTTCTGTATGGGGAGGGATATTTTGTTTTTTATTGTCTTATGAGCTTGAGCAGGCGTTCCACGGCATCTTTCTCGGGAATGTTGCGTTCAACGCATTCCTTGCCCTTGTACAGGGAAATCTTGCCTGGTCCGGCACCGACATAGCCGTAATCGGCATCCGCCATTTCTCCGGGACCGTTCACGATGCATCCCATGATGCCAATCTTCAGGCCTTTCATGTCTTTTGTTGCCTCACGGATGCGTTTTATGGTGTCCTGCAAGTCGTATAGCGTGCGTCCACAGCCAGGGCAGCTGATGTATTCGGTCTTGGTCATTCGCAGGCGGCCGGCTTGCAAAATGCCAAATGCCGTGTCAGCAACGTCTTCCTGGCTTATGTCGCCATCGTTCATGAGCCAGATGCCATCGGTGAGTCCGTCCATCATGAGTGCGCCCATGTCGGCGGCAGCCTCAAGCTGAAACTCATTCTTGTCGTTGAGCCTGTACATTTGGGCAAAGACCACAGGATTCTTGATGCCAGCTTCCATCATTTCGTGCACAAGCGCGCGTTGGCAACCAAGGCGGTTTTGGTGGTTGCTCACGCATACCACAACGACTTCAGGATGGGTTTTCAGGCAAGCGAGATATTCGGCTGATGGTGTGCCGAATTGCAATACCAAGAACTTTAGTGGAGCGTCAACCATGCCTATGAATGGCATGGCCGTGATTGGGAATATCGGGAACACGTCACAGGCGCAATTGCGGAGACTATCGCCGATGCCATTGGCTTGGTTGCAATCCTGTACGCCGTCGCTGGCTCCTTGGTGTGCTTTTTCCTCAACTTTGTTTTTGGCTTCTTCGCTTGTTTGCTCTTGCTTTATTTTGATGTATTGCTGGAAATCGACAATGTATTTTTGCCCAGGGATGATTTGCTCAGGAAGTTCTGAGCCAACGTACACGTAGTCGGCTTTCTGCCTTGTGGTTTCGTAGCTGTTTGAAGAATGGCCAGCGTTTGGAGCAGTCGGGCTGTTATTGTCATGACCTGGTTTCCTGTTGAGGCTGCTTATGACGACAGGGACGTTGTTTCCGCCAATGTTTTCCACGGCGATGGTGTTGCGCCTGTCAGGGTGCAGCCAGTCGAAGCCGTCATGCGCCTTTCCTGGCACCATTACATGCCCGGCCTTTCGCCCGATGTAATCCACGAGGTGGCGTGCTACCGGTATCTCCGCCTCGGGCTTCTCAGAAAGTGATACGCGTATGGTGTCGCCGATTCCGTCGGCAAGCAAAGCCCCTATGCCAACGGCGCTTTTTATGCGTCCGTCCTCACCCTCTCCGGCTTCGGTAACGCCGAGATGCAATGGGTAATGCATTCCTTCCTTGTCCATTGTGTCGGCAAGGAGGCGTACCGAGCGCACCATGATGACCGTGTTGCTCGACTTTATGGATATTACCACGTCCGTGAATTTTTGCTTTTTGCAAATCCTCAGAAACTCCATGCAACTCTCCACAATGCCTTCGGGCGTGTCACCGTACCTGTTGCGTATGCGATCAGACAGCGAACCGTGGTTCACCCCTATGCGGATGGCCGTGTGGTTGGCCTTGCAGATGTTCAGGAACGGCACGAAACGGTCTTCTATCTTTTTCAGTTCGGCGGCGTATTCCTCATCGGTGTATTCGTGTTTTATGAAGCGTCGCGCTGGGTCAACGTAGTTGCCTGGGTTTACGCGTACTTTCTCCGCGTGGAGCGCTGCCACGTCGGCCACGTTCGGATTGAAATGGACATCTGCCACGAGTGGCGTGGCGAAACCGTCGGCACGTATGCCGGCGTTGATGTTCTTGAGGTTTTCCGCCTCTTTCACGCCTTGAGTGGTGAGGCGTACCAGTTCGCCTCCTGCCTTTATTATGCGTTCGGCTTGAGCCACGCAGCCATCGGTGTCGTCGGTGCTCGTGGTCGTCATCGACTGTATGCGCACGGCATTCTCACCGCCCATGTCGAGTGCCCCGATGTGCACCACTGTCGTTGGGCGGCGATGGTAATTGAAAAGGTCAACCATTGCTCAGCACTTGAATTTGTAATCGGTTATTGCCGAGAGGTCTTGGTTTGCTTTCTCTATTTTCTTTCCAAGTCCGGCTTTCCAGGCATCAACCTTGGCGGCGATGGCCTCGTCGCCGAGGGCAATCATCTCTGCGGCAAGGATGGCGGCGTTTTGCGCCCCGTTTACCCCCACAGTCGCCACCGGTATGCCCGGGGGCATCTGTATTATTGAGAGCATGGCATCAAGGCCGTCGAGCATTCCCTTTATTGGAACGCCGATTACCGGGAGTGGGGTGGAGGCGGCTATTACGCCTGGCAGGGCGGCTGCCATGCCGGCTCCGGCTATGATTACTTTCACGCCACGTGCCTTTGCGCCTTTGGCAAACTGCTCCACGGCATCCGGGGTGCGGTGAGCCGACAAGGCGTTCATCTCAAAGGGAATTTCCTGTTCTTCCAACCACTTGCAAGCTTTTTCCATGACAGGAAGGTCGCTTGTTGAACCCATGATGATACTTACTAATGGCTTCATAATGACGAGCCTCTCCAGCTTATTCCGTTGATGGTGCCGCATGTGGTATGGGCACGCTTCCCGTGGGATAAGCTTCGAGGGTTTTATTGTTTTGTTGCTTATATTGTTTTGTTGTTTTTGTCTTTTTTGCGGCTTTTGTTTTCGCCGTTTCCTTGTCACGTGGCGTTGCCAATTGTTTGGCATGTGCCATGCCAATGCCGTGCTTGGCTCTTTGATTTTCAGATTATGGCCCAGAAGCCTATCAGCACGCCTACCAGAAAACCTGCTATTACCTGCGAGAGCGAGTGCTGGCGCAATATCATGCGGCTGGTGCCCACCATGCCGGCGATTATCATGATAAGGCAAAACCACCATAGTGGGTTGAAGGCGAAGAGTATGGAGAATGCCACGAGCGCACCCTCGAAACCGCCTATCGCCGCAGTGTGTGTGGATATTTTCCACCATACGTTTATGATGGAGCACACCACCTGTATGAGGAGTGCCGCCACGAGGATGTTTGCCATGAACTGTGGCACGCGCATCCAGCTCATTGTGTAATAGCAGGCGAAATAGCAAAGTATGGCTATGACGTATGGCATCACTCGCCTTTCCTTCTTGCCTATCTGCCACAGCGTCCAGCCTTGGTATTTGCGGTAGGCGCGTATGAGCAGCGTTGGCAGCAGTATCGTGAAGAGGTAAACCAGCAGGAGCACGGTCGTCTTGTATGCCGGTGGCATCAGGCTCATGTAGCTGAAGGAGAACAGCGCGAGAAGCCCGGCCAGTGGCAGGTAAAACGGCGTGAATATCATGCTCATTATGCGTGCCGCAATTATGATGTTCTTTTCCATTGTGCGAAGTCTCACGAAATCCCTTCTGTCGAGGGGTGATTGTGGGATGAAGATTTCTTTGGCCCACTTTGATGTTTGCCCTAAAGCCGTGCCGACTATTGCGTGTGGTGTGTTTGTGAGTTTGCTAAACTTCATTCCCGGTTTATAACAGTTTTTTTCCTTGTTGCTTTCTTTTGGCGTGCGTTCCCCTCACGTGTGGTAGCCTCCCGTGTGGCTAAGCCTGTGCCCTGTTGGGTGGCATCAGCCTCTCCTTAGCCTTGCCACGGGCAGTCCCAGCTGCTCGCGGTATTTTGCCACCGTGCGCCGTGCTATTGGAAATCCTTTCCTTTCCATCTCCTTCGCCAGCGTGTCGTCGGAAAGCGGGTGCCGTTTGTCCTCGCCGGCTATGATGTCCTTTAGCGCAAGTTTTATCTTGCGCGTTGACATTTCCTCGCCGTTTTTTGTCACGTATCCGTCGGTGAAGAAAAAGCGCAATGGGAACGTGCCCCATCGCGTCTGGGCGTATTTCATGTTGCCCACGCGCGATATGGTTGAGATGTCAAGCTTGGTCTTCTCGGCAATGTCCTTTAGTATCATCGGTTTCAGGTCAGCCTCGTCGCCTGTTTGGAAATATTTCCTCTGCCAGTCGATTATTGCTTTCATGGTGACGTAAAGCGTATGGTGGCGTTGTCTCACCGCCTCGATGTACCCTTGCGCTTTTTCCACTTTCTCCTTGGCGTAGAGCAGGGCTTCCTTTTCCTGCCGGTTCATGTTCTGTCGGTTGTTGCGGTAGGTGTCAACCATGTCGGTGAACGACGGTGATATTTTTAGGTCCGGAATGCGTCCGTTGTTGATCGTGAACGATACGTTGCCATCGTCGTCGGTGTCAACCACGAAGTCGGGCGTTATTTGCTGTATGCTGCGCCCCTCGGTCTCGCCGAGCGAGGCTCCTGGCTTTGGGTTGAGCTTGGTGATTTCCTCGCATGTAATCTCGGCCTGGTCGTCTGTTAGCTGCATCGATAGCTTTATCCTATCCCAGTGTTTCTTGGTGAAGTCGTCGAAATGGCTGCGCACGACCTCGGCCATCAAGTCTCTCAGTCGGCTGGGATGCCTGCGCCTTATCTGCAGCAACAGGCACTCTTGCAACGTGCGTGCCCCTATGCCTGCCGGGTCGAATGATTGCAGCATCCTGAGCACGTGCTCTATTTCTGTCATCGGCACGTCGATGCCGTGGTATATTGCGAGTTCGTCGGCTATGTCGTCGAGTTTTTTCCTGAGCAGCCCGTCGCTGTCAAGTGAGCCTATCAGGTACTCCATTATTTGCTGTTGCTGCTGCGACATCTCTGTTTCCCCCATTTGCTCCTTCAGCTTGTCGTAAAACGACGTGGTGTCACCCCATACCATTTCCTCCGCGTCGGCGTCGCCCTGTGGCGTGCCGTGTGGCGTAGCCTCGGGCATGTCGTCGTCTCCGTTGAGGCTTTCCAGGGCGTTGTCGAGAGCCTCCTCGCGTTCCTCGCGCTCGCTCTTGTCCCCGTAGTCGTCTGTTGGGTCACCGTTGGCTTCGCTGTCTCCGGCAGGATCGTCAATGTCGTTGCGCAGCTCCTCAAGGGCAGGATTGTCATCAAGCTCGGCGTTTATGTTTTGCTCAAGCTCGGCGAGAGGCATCTCCAATAGCTTCACTTGCAGCATCTGCTGTTGTGACAGCCGTTGTTGCTGCACCTGTTGTAGGGTCTGGGTCTGTATCAGTTTTTGTGCCATGCTAACAGTCAGTGCCTTTTGTAGTTTCGCTACAAAGATATACAAAATATGGCAAACGCAAATGTTTTTGGCATATTTTTTGTTTGGGGCGACAAAAAAGTGACATCTCGGGTTTGCAAAACGCTGTGTGGAGGCTTTTTGTGTGCTTAGGGTGCAGTAGGTCTTGATGTGCTACCAAAAACGTGGTGTTTGTGCTGTTCGATGGTGTGCCTTAAAAGGAGCATTCCCGATGCCGTCGTGGATGGCACCGGGAATGTTCAGTGGGATTTTGCTTCATTGGCATGGAGCTTTCGTTTTCGTTCCATTGCGTTTTACCCTCATTCTGTGATGGTGTTGTGTTTGTTTTGGGGTGGCATCGTGTTTGCGGTTTTATGCCATTGCGTTGAAGCTTTTGCCGCATTGCGTTGAAAGCTTTGTCGCATTCCCATAAAAGCTTTATGGGAATGTGTTGAAAGCTTTGTCGCAATGCGTGCTTGATATGATTGTAAATCAGAATGTTACCCCGACGTTAAGGTTTAGTGAGCCGGTGCGTGTGTCCTCAAAGTCGTAATGCCCAACGTTGGCGAGGCCGATGTCGTAGCTCAGCCCAAGGTATAGCATGTTGTAGCTTAGTCCGCAACCCAGTCGCAGTCCGCCGTCGAACCTCTTGAAGCTTGCTTGGTCGTCGTTGAAGCTGGAGTAAGCCTTGCGGTTGCCGTAGTCTTTTATTTTGCCGCCCACGCCCACGGCGAGGTAGCCGCCTACGAACGGCTCAATGCTTAGTTCTGAATCGGCATAATACTTGTATTTCAGCAGTAGCGGAAGCTCCAGGTAATGCAGGCCGTAGGTGAACTTGTTGTTCTGGTACTCGCCCTTTCCGCCTTTCTCGGTGTACGACAGTCCGGTCTCGAAGAATAGCGGCGTGCGCGGCACTATGCGCGTGCCGACGGTAAATCCCACGTCGAGTCCAACTTTCGGGTCGCTGCCATCGAGTATTGGGGCATCGCTGTGTACCGATGCCACCGCCATTCCGAGGCGGAAGCCGTAGTAGGTGTCGTCTCCCAATCCGTTGTGGTTGCGGTCCCACCTGTTGTTGTAGTATTCGTGGCGCTTGCTTGGCGGTATCGGGCGGCCGTCGGGATAATATTGTGCCGATGCGGTGGCTGTGGCGAGCATGGCTGCGAAAAGAAGGAAAAGCTTTTTCATGAGCGTTGGTGTTTATGGGTTTCTGCTCGCAAAATTAACGTTTTTGAGGCAAGTCGAATCAGGAAAAAGCCTAACCCGGCGTAGGCTTTTCCCTATTTTGTCGCTTGGCGGCGTGTGGTGCGTCTGCATACGCCATGTGCGTTGGCCGTGCGCTGCCGGTTATGCGTTGCGTATGGTTTCGAGCAGTTCCCTCATCCCCTCTGAGGCACCCTTGCGTATTTGCCTTACGTTGCCTTCGGCTTGCACAGGGTTGGGATCGATTAGGAATACCGGGCAACCGCGTGGCACAAACCTTACGAGCGATGCCGCCGGATATACCACGAGCGACGAGCCTATTATGACGAAAATGTCGGCTGTTGACGCTTCCTCGATGGCTGGCTCCAGCATGGGCACACTTTCGCCGAAGAACACGATGAACGGTCGCAGCAGTGAGCCGTCGCCGGCCTTGGTTCCGGGCTTCACGTCGTTGTCGTCGGGCGAAAGCTCCTTTATCCATGTCTCGTCGTAAGGATTGTCGCTTGAGCAAACCTTCGTAAGCTCGCCGTGCAGGTGGATGACGCGTGTTGAGCCGGCTTTCTCGTGCAGGTTGTCAACGTTCTGCGTCAGTACGGTAACGTCGTAGTCGCTCTCCATTTCGGCTATCAGCCTGTGCCCCTCGCACGGCTGCGCGTCCCACAGCTTGCGTCGCATCTTGTTGTAAAACTCGGTCACCAGTGTCGGGTCGGCAAGCCATCCTTCGTGCGATGCCACTTGTTCCACGGGATGGTTTTCCCACAGTCCGTCATTGCCTCGGAAGGTCTTGAAACCGCTCTCCACTGACATTCCGGCGCCGGTCAAAAACACAACTTTTCTTTTTTTCATACTGCGGTCATGATTTTTTAATCCAGACATTAAAGTTTTCGACAAAAATAGTAAATTTTCCGTAAATATGGCGTGTTGATGCTGAAAAATAGTATCTTTGCACATTGATTAAATGTTATACAAGAAAAAGAAATAGAAATGGATAAAGTAAGTTATGCCCTCGGCATGAGCATTGGCCGTCAGTTGCAGCAGATGAATGCCACGGATTTGAATATCGACGATTTCGCACAGGCGGTCAAGGACGTGTTTGGTGACAACGCCAAACTCACCGAGGCTGAGGCTGAGCAGGCCGTGCAGACTTTCTTCCAGGAGAAGGCTGAGGAGCAGGCTAAGTCGGCAAAGGCAGAGGGAGAGAATTTCCTTGCCGAGAACGCCAAGAAGCCTGGCGTGGAGACGCTGCCCAGCGGTCTGCAATACCAGGTGTTGCGCGAGGGCGACGGTCGCAAGCCGTCGGCAACCGATCAGGTGGAGTGCCATTACGAGGGTACGCTCATAAACGGACAGGTGTTCGACAGCAGCTATCGCCGTGGCGAGACTGCCACTTTTGGTCTTAACCAGGTAATCAAGGGCTGGACCGAAGGGTTGCAGCTCATGCAGGAAGGCGCAAAGTACCGTTTCTTCATACCTTACAACCTCGCTTACGGCGAGCGTGGCGCAGGCCAGTCCATCCCGCCATACGCAGCGCTCATCTTCGACGTTGAGCTTGTAAAGGTCAAGTGATTGTCTCATAGTGTGCCATACATGTGAGATGGCAGTGGCGAGTTTTTGGGGAGATGCCGTGGCTGTTGTGCCGGAAGCGATTTCTCTTTGGCTTGCCCGAAAAACAGAAACAAAATTAAATAAAGTAATAGCAATGAAAAGTTTGAAAACAATGGCTTTCGCAGCCATCGCCGCCGCTACGTTCACGGCTTGCGGCAACTCGTCAGCACCCAAGGCAAACCTGAAGACTGACGTTGACTCAATGAGTTACGCAATCGGTTACTTGCAGTCGCAGTATGTGCGTCAGGCAATACAGCAGGGCCAGGTCATTGACACCACTTACATCGACGAGTTCGTTAAGGGTATCAACGAGGGTGCCAACGCTGGCGACGACAAGAAGCAGGCAGCTTACATCATGGGCTTGCAGCTTGGTCAGCAGCTTGCCAGCCAGCTCGTTAAGGGTGTTAACCAAGAGGCTTTCGGCGAGGATTCCACACAGACAGCTTCCATGAGAAACATCCTTTCAGGATTTATCACCGGCGCAACAGGCAAGAAAGGTGTCATGACTGCTGAGATTGCCAATCAGGTAGCCCAGACAAAGATGGAAGCAATAAAGGTGCGCACGGCTGAAAAACTGTATGGTAAAAACAGGGAGGACGGTGAGAAGTTCCTTGCTGCCAACAAGAAGAAGGCTGGTGTTGTGACGCTGAAGTCGGGCTTGCAGTATAAGGTCATCAAGGAAGGAAAGGGCGCCATTCCTCAGGATACTACGCAGGTAAGGGTTCAGTATGAGGGTCGCCTGATTGATGGTACAGTGTTTGAGACAACCTATAAGGGCAGAGGTGAACAGCAACTGGCTCCCAAGCAAATGATACCAGGTTGGACAGAGGCTCTCACACACATGCCAGAGGGTTCGGTATGGGAAGTTTACATTCCTCAGGAGCTGGCATATGGCAAGCGTTTCGCTGGTCAAATCAAGCCTTTCTCTGCTCTTATCTTCAAGATTGAGCTTGTGAAGGTTGGAAAGTAATTGTTGAAAGAATATTTTAAGAGTTACATAAGGAGATAAAGGAGTTAAGGGAATCTGGGGAGATAAAGTAGATAAGAGGAGTCTAAAGGGGTTGGCGATCAGCCTTATTTGGCACCTTTGGTCCCCTGGTTCCTTTGGCTCCTTTTCGTCTTTGCTCCTTTAGAGGATAACGGTGAAGTTATGAAGAAGATATTATTGCTCACATCTGTTTTTCTTGCGGCATCGGTTGGCAACACGGTATTTGCCGCAAAGAAGAAGGACAAGAAGAATGTTGCCGCGCAAACAGAGCAGCCTTTGGTTCTCTCAACGCCGGCAGACTCCACAAGCTATGCCGCAGGTTATGCGGCAACCGATGGGCTTATGATTTACCTTACGTCGCGTTTGCATGTGGACACGGCTTATATGGCCGATTTCGTGCGTGGTTACAGGGAGACCATTGCCCAGGCTAAGGATCCCGCACGCATTGCTTACATAGCCGGTTGCAACATTGCAACCCAGTCTGCCGACCAGATTTTGCCGGGCATGAGCCGCGACTTCGTTGGCTCCGGCGACAGCATATCCGCACGCTTGTTCTACGAGGGTTTCGTGGCTGGCGTGATGCGTGACACGTCGGTTTACGACATGGATGGTGCGCGTGAGCGTTTTGAGAGCAGTCGTAAGGAAGCCATGGAGGCGCGCAATCGCGTGTACAAGCAGGAAAACGAGGCTTGGCTGAAGGCCAACGCCACAAAGCCGGGCGTTGTTACCACAGCGTCGGGATTGCAATACAAGGTGCTGAAGACCGGTGCTGGTGCAAAGCCAAAGTCAACTGATAGGGTTGAGGTTATTTATGAGGGCAAGACCATCGACGGCAAGGTGTTTGACGCTACGGCAAACCATGGAGGCAAGAAGACAGACTCGTTCCGTTGCGACCAGGTGATAAAAGGGTGGACGGAAGCCCTTACCAACATGACCGTGGGCAGCAAGTGGGAAATTTACATACCCCAAAACCTTGCTTACGGCAGCCGTGACGCTGGGGAAATCAAGCCTTACTCAACGCTGATATTCACGGTTGAGCTGGTGGGGATTGAGGAAGATAAAAAATAAAGCTCTACCGGATGTGATTATAAGCCCGCCCACTTTTCAAACGAAGGTGGGCGGGCCTGTTTGTGGTAGCTTCCGTCTGGTCGTGGCAACCTCCTTTTGTTTTTTGCATGAGTTGGTGGTTATTTGTCATGTCAGGCTGGTTTCCTAAATTTTTCATCCCTTTTTGTTGCTTATATCATTTTATTTGCTTACTTTTGCTACCATTATTTTAAACAATTGCAAAAAGCGATAATGGACAAAATTGACAAGCTTGACAAGAAAATCCTTTCTATCCTATCAAAGAATGCCCGCATACCTTTTAAGGACGTTGCGGCAGAGTGTGGCGTGTCACGTGCCGCCATCCACCAGCGTGTCCAGCACCTCATAGAGGGAGGTGTGATAACCGGCAGCGGCTTTGATGTTAACCCTAAGAGCCTCGGCTATAACACATGCACTTACGTGGGCATCAATCTTGAGCGTGGCTCAATGTACAAGAATGTCGTGTCGCGGCTTGCCAATATCCCGGAAATAGTGGAGTGCCATTTCACCACCGGCTCTTACACGATGTTGGTGAAGTGCTATTCGGAAGACAACGAGCAACTTATGGATTTGCTCAACAACAAGCTCCAGACCATACCCGGGGTTGTTTCCACGGAGACGCTTATCTCTCTTGAGCAGAGCATTAAGCGTGAGGTTCCGGTAAAAGTGGAGGATTGAAAGGCCTGATGCCGTCACCTAATGCCTGTGGGCTGGACGGATATGGAAAAGCCGGAAACCCTCACCGTAAATCTTTGGCTATGAAATCTTTCAACCTTGAGTCGCATTTGGATGAAATCAATGCGGCTTTTCCAGAGGCCAACCACCAGCCGGTGATTGGCATTACTGCTAATTATGCCAATGGTGATGCCACGTTGCGTGATAAATATTACGAGCAGGTGGTGAGAGCCGGTGGCATCCCCGTATTGATACCGCCTGTTGCCGACAGCGGTGTCATAATCAATACACTTGAGAATATAGACGGTTTGCTTCTTACCGGTGGCGGCGACATCAATCCATTGTGGATGGACGAGCAACCGTCGCCGCAGCTGCATGGCATAAACGCCACTCGTGACCTGCCTGAATTGCTTGCCGTGCGCCTTGCTTTCAACAGGCAGATTCCAATGCTCGGCATCTGCCGTGGCGTTCAGGTGTTGGCTGCGGCATTGGGCGGAAAGGTGGAACAGGACATAAACGGAAGCCGTCATGGAACATGTGGCGTGGACGGAAAAACGGGTGCCAGTATTCATCCCCTCATAAAGCACTCGCAAGATGCCGACCGTTGTGAGCTGACACATGCCATAAGGATTGCCCCCGACAGCATGTTGGCGACCGTTCTTGGCGCCAAGCCTTCAGCGTCAGGCGAAGATGGTGCGCTGACGGCATTTGTCAACTCTTTCCACCATCAGGCGGTGTCTGAATCCGGTGAGCGTTTTCGTGTCACCGCCACAGCTCCCGATGGCGTTGTCGAGGCAATCGAGAGCAGTGAGCTGAAACCAATAATGGGTGTGCAATGGCATCCAGAATGGCTTGGCGATGAAGGGTTGCCTTTGTTCAAGTGGCTTGTGGACAATGCTGCCGTTTTCCAGAGAGCCAAACGCCTGCACAGCCGCATTCTCACGCTTGACACCCATTGTGACACGCCGATGTTTTTCCCGCAGGGCGTGCGCTTTGACCATCGCGATCCACGTATATTATACGATCTTCACAAGATGACCGACGGACGGCAAGATGCCGTCGTCATGGTGGCTTACCTGCCCCAGCCCAAGATGGGCGAGCGTTTTTCGCAAAAGGTTGACATTGCTGGCATTATACGCAACAACCCACAGCTGCATGGCGTGTCAACACAGTTGTCGCCGACGCAGTATGCCGACCTCATATTCGACAAGTTGGAGCAAATCGTTGCCGACAATGGCGATTATGTCAGTGTGGCTCGCACGCCGGCCGATCTGTATGAGGACAAGCGTAAAGGCCGTAAATCGATAATGTTTGGCATCGAGAACGGGCTTGCGCTGGGGCATGACCTTGGCAACGTGCGCCATTTTGCACAAAGGGGAGTCGTTTACATCACCTTGTGCCACAATGGAGACAATGACATTTGCGACAGCAATATAGGCTCGCAGACGCACAATGGCGTGTCGGCTTTTGGCGAGAAGGTGATAGGGCGCATGAACGACGAGGGATTGATGGTTGACCTGAGCCATGCCTCGGAAAAATCGTTTTATGACGCTCTTGAGATAAGCCGGCAGCCGATAGTGTGCTCCCACTCGTGCTGCCGGGCGTTGTGCGATGTCCCGCGCAATCTCACCGACGACCAGATGCGTGCCCTCGCTGCGAAAGGAGGCGTGGCGCAGATAACGCTTTACCATGGTTTCCTGCGCAAGGACGTTCCCGAGGCTACGGTGGTTGATGCCATTGACCATCTTGAGCACGCCATTGCCGTGATGGGCATTGACCACGTTGGCATTGGCACCGACTTTGATGGCGATGGCACAGTGCGTGGTTGCGCTGACGCTTCGGAGCTTATCAACTTCACCATACACCTCTTGAGGAAGCGTTACAGCGAGCGCGACATCGAGAAGATATGGGGTGGAAACTGGCTGAGGCTGATGGCAAAGGTGCAGCAATTTAGGAAACAAGGCTCATAATAGAAGAACATGAAGAGGAAAATCACAATTTTTATCATGCTGACAGCGATAATATGTGCAATGGCGGCGTGGCTGTTGCCGGCAAGCCTTTTGGGTTCGCATGGCACCGACGAGGTTGCCGAGACTGAGGAAATGGAGAATGTCAACCCCGTAGGGCCGGCGTTTGATGCCGACTCAGCTTACGCCTTCACCAAGGCGCAGTGTGATTTCGGTCCACGCGACATGAACTCTAAGGGGCATGCCGAATGCCTTGACTGGATTGTCGGCAAGTTTGAGCAGTATGGTTGTAAGGTGACTTTGCAGAAGGCCGACCTCACGGGCTGGGACGGCACCACCCTGCATGCCACCAACGTCATGGCGCAGTTTAACCCTGAAGCCACCACGCGCATTATGTTTTGCGCCCATTGGGACTCGCGCCCGTGGGCTGACAATGATCCCGACTCAGCAAATTGGCGAAAGCCAATACTGGCTGCCAACGATGCGGCAAGCGGTGTTGCGGTGATGATTGAGCTTGCAAGGTTGCTGCAACTATCTTCCTCGGCAGTTGGCGGCAACGTTGGTGAAGCCCCGAAGGTGGGCGTTGATTTCGTTTGTTTCGATGCTGAGGACTGGGGAACGCCACAATGGAGCGACCATCAGGACAATGGCTCTTCTTGGGCACTTGGGTCAAACTATTGGGCTGCCAACATTCCGCAAGGCTATGCGCCACGCTATGCCATATTGCTTGACATGGTTGGTGGGCAAGGTGCCCAGTTCTACCGCGAGGGCATGTCCCAGCAATATGCGCCTGAGATTGTGAAGAAGGTGTGGCGTGCGGCACGACAAGTAGGCTACGGCTCATTCTTCCCGAAGCAAGACGGTGGCATGATTACCGACGACCACATACCCGTGAACCAAACGGCAAAGATACCTTGCATTGACGTGATTCCTTATTATCCACAATGCGAGCAAAGCTCATTTGGGCCTACTTGGCACACGTTGGCTGACGACATTGAGCATATTGACAAGAATACGCTCAAGGCTGTTGGGCAGACCATGGTGCAGGTCATTTACACGGAAGAGTAGGGCGGAAGCTGCGATGGGCTTGCGTTGAAAGTTTCAGGGCTTCGCCTTGAGGCTTTCGTCGCCATGCGGTAAAGCTTTCATCGCATTGTGACAAAGCTTTCATCGCCATGCGGTAAAGCTTTCATCGCTTTACGGTAAAGTTTTCACCGCATTGTGATGGAATTTCCATGGCATTGTGATTTGGCTTTCCATTGCATGGCTTTGCTTTTTCCCCGACTCTGCGTGACATATTTCCACGGTTGGTTTCTGAAAAACAGAATGTGTTGCTTGCCAATGCCATGGCTGTTTCATTGGCGTTGCATGGCGAGAATAGCAAATCCCCATCTCTCACGCTTGAAAGATGGGGATTTGTGTAACCTAAAAACTAACTCTAAAACCTAAAAACTAAAAACCTATATGAAACAATCTACTAACCTAAAACTTTCTCTGCCATGTGTGTCACTTGAAATCCCTCCGTGGTGGAGGACTTACTTCCTTTTGACAGTGCAAAGGTAGGAAGAAAGCTTGAATTGCGCAACGTTTCAAGGTCTCTTTTCTGTATTTTGCGCATGTTTATTGACGTAAACCAAATGGTTGTGTGCGCACACAATTGCTTTTCCCAAACCATGGGGGCAGCACTTCGCTTGCCGTGTGCCCCATGGTTGTAGCGTTTAGTTGGTTTCGAGCAAGAAGTCGAGTTGGCGTTTCTCTATGTTGGCCTTTGCCACCTTTATGCGCACTGGGTCGCCAAGCTGGTACTTGTGGTGATGGCGACGGCCACGAAGCAGGAACTTCTTTTCGTCAAACTCGTAGTAGTCGTCGTCAAGGTCGCGCATTGGCACCATTCCCTCACAGTGGTTCTCGTCTATTTCACAGTATATTCCATAAGATGTCACGCCGCTGATGTGTGCGTCGTAAACCTGCCCAATCTTGTCACCCATGAACTCCACCATCTTGTATTTTATGGAGTCTCGCTCGGCGTTTTGGGCTATTTGCTCCATGTTTGAGCAGTGTTCGCAAAGCTCTTCGCAGTGTTTCTGGTTGGCGGATCGTCCGCCTTGCTGGTATTTGGTGAGCAGCCGGTGAACCATCGTGTCTGGGTAACGGCGTATGGGCGACGTGAAGTGGGTGTAATACTCGAAGCCAAGCCCAAAGTGCCCGATGTTGTGCGTGGTGTACTTTGCTTTCATCATGGCGCGCAGGGCAACGCTCTGCACGAGTTTCCCCTCGCGCTTTCCCTCCACTTCGTCCATGAGCTTGTTTATGCTCTTTATCATGGCGTTGCGTGTTCCGTCGGTCTTGATTTTCAGTCCGAACGGCACGATAAACTTGCGCAGCGTCTCCATCTTCTCCGGGTCCGGATTGTCGTGTATTCGGTATGGCAACACCTTGGCTTTCTTGCCTTTGGGCACCCTTCCCACACTTTCCGCCACGGTGCGGTTGGCCAACAGCATGAACTCCTCAATGAGCTTGTTGGCATCTTTTGAGCGTTTGAAGTAGCAACGTGTGGGATGCCCGTTCTCGTCGATTTCGAAGCGCAGTTCCTCGGTGTCAAACTTCACGCTCCCGTCGTTGAACCGGCGTTCGCGCAGCTTTTTTGCCAGTCGGTCGAGAGTGCATATTTCCCATGCGAACTCACCCTTATAGCCTTTCTTTCCAGGGTCAGGGGCTGGTTTTCCCGTGCCGTCGGTCACGCCATTGTCCTCCAGTATTTGCTGCGCCTCCTCGTAGGCGTAACGCCTGTTTGAGCGTATTATGGTGTGTGCTATGCGTGAAGCCTTGATGTTTGCGTCGTCGTCGATGTCGAATATCACGCTGTAGCTCAGCTTGTCCTCATCGGGGCGGAGCGAGCATATGAAGTTGCACAGGCGCTCGGGCAGCATGGGGATTGTGCGGTCAACGAGGTAAACCGACGTGGCACGCCTTACGGCCTCCTTGTCTATTACGCTTCCCTCGGTGACGTAGTGGCTCACGTCGGCAATGTGTACGCCCACTTGGTAAAGCCCGTTGTTGAGTTTTTTAATGGAGAGTGCGTCGTCGAAATCCTTTGCGTCTTTCGGGTCTATTGTGCACGTCCATGTGTCGCGGAAATCCTCTCGCTCAGCCACGTCTTGTTCAGTTATCTCGCCTGAAATTTTCTCGGCGGCTTCCTCCACGTTCTTCGGGTATTTGTAGGGGAGGCCGTATTGGGCGAGTATGGTGTTCATTTCAACGTCGTTGTTGCCGCTTTCCCCAAGCACGTCAACCACCTCGCCCACAATGCTCTTGTGCTCGTCGTCGGGCCACTGCGCGATTTTCACCACCGCCTTGTCGCCCGTCTTCCCGCCTTTCAGCTTTCGCTTGGGTATCAGTATGTTCTGTGCGAATGTGTTCTCGGGTGTCACGAGGTACGCAATGTCCTTGTCAACGCGCAGGCGCCCCACAAACCTGTCCTTTGCGCGTTGCAGTATGGCTATCACCTGCGCCTCCTTTATGTGGTTGCGGCGGCGTGCCATGAACGAAACGCGCACGCGGTCGCCATTGATGGCTGACATTGAGTTGCGTTCGGCCACGAAGATGGGCTTGCCTCCGTCGTCGGGCAGGAATGAGTTCTTGCCGTTTGCCTTGCGTATGAACTTGCCTTCCTGCACTTGCCCCTTGGTGTTAAGCTGGAAGCTGTAATGGTCGATTCTCGTTATGAAGTCGTCCCACTGCATCTCCTCCATGATGTCCATGGCGAGCATCTTCAGTGGGTGCGTGTCAAGGTGCAAGGCACGGAAAATGTCCTTTAGTTTCAGGACTTTTCCAGGTTGCGACGCGAAGTGTTTCTCCAAAGCCACAGCCAGTTCCTTTTTGTTCATGCGCTTGCCGCCTTTTTTCCCTTTTTTTCCCATAGTATTGTGAGTTTAGAGTTTACGCATATTTTTCGTTACTCCTTGTGTTTGCCGTGACATAATCGTTTATGGCAGTGGCAACAAACATGGCAAGATTTACAGGGACAGCGTTGCCGATCATTTGCTCTACATCAGTCTTTGAACCTGTCCATAAAAAGTTCTGTGGAAATGTTTGTACTTTGGCTCTTTCCATAGTGGTGAGTGGGCGTATGCCTTCCAATGACTTTACTGGGTCGTTGTTGTGCAGTTTGTATCCGGTCGGCATGGGCCTGTTTACCCCCCTGATGGTAGGCGAAGGCTCGTCCATGCTGAAAATACCCCTTCTTGCATAGCTGCGTGGATGGCGGTAATATGCGTTTATACCAAGTGTGTCTCCAAAATAATCTCGCATGGTCATCTCCTTTGGCAATAAATTGTTGCCAAGGTATTTGTCGATGAAATTGTCTTCGGCTCCCAGCCTGCCTACCATGAAGAAGCGTTTGCGGCGTTGTGGTACACCACAAAGTGCCGCATTCAGTACGGTGTAAGATATGCCGTACCCACTTTCTCTCAAAATATCCATGGCTTCAAAAACCTTACTGTATTTAAGGATATTGGAGACATTTTCCATTACGAACCATTTTGGTTTTACTGCAGACACTATTTCTGCATACTTGATGGTTAGTATGGCTCTTCCGCCTTCCTCGTCTCTTTTTCCTGCCGCACTGTAGTCTTGGCAAGGCGGCCCGCCTATAATCATGTCAGGCGATAGACTTTTTGCGGCTGGAATAACTTTTTCTGTATCCATGAGGTCAACTTTAAACACTGGGTGTTGAAAGTTTAGCTTGTAAACATTCATGGCAGCATCCCAGTTGTCGTAACCTGCGACAATTGTGTTGCCAGCATTCTGAAATCCCAGACTCAAGCCACCGCAACCGCAAAACAAATCAACAATTCTCATGGTCAATCAAATATATCAGGGCTGTTTACAATGACGGCATCAAACCTTCTCTCCGGGCTAAGAAGATTTTGGCCTCCGCCAAGTATGATGTTTTTTATTTCGCTTTTCTTTATTCGCGGATGATGAAGTTCCTCACTTTTAAGAAAACTATAAGTCTTATTGCCAGGCATTGAAAATGCCTTGTCATTGGCAAGACGGTAAGACTGCAGGCGAACTATTCGTCTATAGTCAAATTGGTTGTGTGTTATATATTCCAATAGCATCCTATAAATCCATATTATGGTTCTGCTAAATCGGTCTATTGAGCTGGGCAGCTCCTTTTTTACACACATTTGTATTATTGCAAGATTTGACCATACAAATACGTCGAGGCAGTCTTCCTTAAGTCTCATCTTTTTTCCATCGGTTTTCCAAACTGGTTGTATAATAAGCGGCAACTGCCTATCGCTTAAATCTGCGCAGATGTCAAGGATACATTTTTGTATCTCCCCATAATGTGGCAGCACTTCGTTTATTTCTGCCCAGTTGTTTATCATTGGCACTTGGGTGAGGAAATCGTGAAGTTTTGCTTTTTCCGTCAGGCTGCCATAAGCCGAACAAATGCTGCACCCGATGTTCCAAATTGTCGGTGGGCGCACGACAATCTCGCAACTGTATTCCCGCTCTTCCTTCGTTGCGGTCGTGTTGTCAGGCATGGCAGTAAGCTTCACCTCAAATCCGGACAGTACATTTTTTGTGTCATTATCCATCATGACCAAGTCCATCTTTTCTCTCTGTCCTGTATATAAAGTTGAATAGTAAGGGTATTCGGCTTCATAATTATAGAAAGCTTTGTCAGACAACGGATTTATTCCAAATAACTCTTCGCCTGATATGTACTTGTGTTTGATATTGCAAGCGTTGTCTATGCAAATGTAAACTGGGTCAATGCCTTTCGAGAACATGTAGGCAACGAGGGAAGCCGGAAAAGAACTGTTGAACATGTTCTTTCCCCAGTTTTTTTTCAATGCGTAATCTCGGCTTGAATGTTTCTGACCGAATAAAGAAGGTTTAGCCTGTGCCATGAATAACTTTTTTAATACTTGCAAATATACCACATTATCCTTAAACGGCAAAGTTTTTTTGTTTATTTTCAGGCGGGGGTAAAATTAAATGACATAAAAACGGGTGGATGAAAATGGGGCTGAAAAATGACGGTGCTTTGGCTTTTCGTGGATTTTGGCGGCAGGAGATGCTGTTTGTGAGAGGAATGGGGTGGGGTGGCTGTGTGGAGGCGCTGTCTTTGCGCCGCCATGGCTGGTTGATTGCGGCGTTGTGGCTTCGTGGCAAGGGTGGCGTGGCGATGCCGTTGCGGCGCAATGGGGATGCCTTTACGCCGCAATTGCGATGCGTTTTTTGTGAGGTTTTGGAGTGTTGTTTGCAACGTGTTGGCTGTTAGTGGGTTATGGGTTTTACTGAGAATGGCGTGTTTGGACGCTTGCAAGGTTGTGCTGATGGGAAAGCTGCTCACGGAGAGGGTGTTGTAAACATTATTCATGCCCCGAAATGGCGGTTTTCTTGTTCGAAAAATCGTCGGGAGAGGAAAAAATGGGCTTGGGAAACGATTTTCTCCGATTAATGTATTAACTTTGTAACCTTGGAAGATTATGAAAATATTGATTACCGGTGCCAGCGGTTTCATTGGCAGTTTTATTGTGGAGGAGGCTCTTCGCCGTGGTTTTGACACGTGGGCAGGCGTGCGTGCGACGAGCTCGCGTGGCTACTTGCGCGATGAGCGGATACACTTCATCGACCTCGACCTGTCGTCGGAGGAAAGGCTTGTTGAGCAATTGGGCGGACATGGGTTCGACTATGTTGTTCATGCTGCCGGTGCCACGAAGTGCCTGCACAAGGACGACTTCATGCGTGTGAACTACGAGGGTACGCGCAACTTGGTGAACGCCATCCTGAAGACGGGCATGCCCCTGAGGCGTTTCGTTTACCTGAGCAGCCTGAGCATATTCGGCGCCATAAGGGAGGAGCAGCCGTACCAGGAGATTTGCGAAGGTGACACTCCGAGGCCTAACACCGCGTATGGGATGAGCAAGCTGCGTGCTGAGCAGTTTCTCGACTCGATTGGCAACGACTTCAATTACATAGTGCTGCGCCCTACTGGCGTTTACGGTCCGCGCGAGAAGGACTATTTCGTCATGGCCAAGAGCATAAGCCAGCATGTTGACTTCTCGGTCGGCTACAGGCGGCAGGACATCACGTTCGTGTATGTCAAGGACGTGGTGCAGGCGGTGTTCCTCGCCCTCGACCACGGCATGTCGGGGCGCAAGTATTTCCTGAGCGACGGCGAGGTTTACCAGAGCGCCACGTTCAGCAATTACATCCACGAGGCGTTGGGACGGCCGTGGTGGGTGAGGATAAAGGCGCCCGTGTGGCTGTTGCGCCTCGTGACGCTTTGCGGCGAATACGTTGGTCGCATGACGGGAAAGATGATTGTGCTAAACAATGACAAGTTCAATATCCTGAGGCAGCGCAACTGGCGGTGTGACATTGAGCCGGCGTGTGACGAGCTGGGCTTCCACCCGCACTACAAGCTCGGCGATGGCGTTGAGGAGACGGTGCGCTGGTACAAGGATAACGGATGGCTGTGACCACGTGGCTTGCGGCCGCTGTGGTGTTTAACGGATAAACAATAGGACATTTTGAAAATAAGCAAATATTTCGAAAGGGAGAAGAACCCGAAAAAGGGGTTGATGGCGCTTGAGTGGGTCATCGTGGCTTACATGGCGATAACCCTGTTAATCGTGCTTTTCTGCTACACAAGGTTGCAGCATCCCGACTCCATGGTCTGGGGGCGGGTGCGCATCGTTTCGCTCACGGTTGGCTTGTGGGCTGCCTATCGCTTCGTGCCATGCCGCATGATGTTGTTCATAAGGGTCTTGGTGGAGATGCTGATGTTGGGCTGGTGGTACACGGACACTTACAGCATAAACTCGCTTTTCCCCAACCTCGACCATGTGGTCGCGTCGTGTGAGCAGAGCCTCTTCGGGTGCCAACCGGCACTGCTCTTCGCGCAGCGTTTCAGCCATCCAGTGGTGAGCGAGTTCCTGGAAATATCATACGTGGCATATTATCCCATAATATTCGCCGTGTGCCTGTTTTATTTCTTCAATCGTTACAAGGAGTTTGGGCGGTGCTGTTTCGTCATAATGGCATCCTTCTTCTCTTTTTACCTTTTCTTCGACCTCGTGCCGGTGGCGGGTCCAATGTACTATTATCCCGCCATAGGCATGGATAACGTGGTGAATGGAGTGTTCCCTGCCGTTGGCGACTATTTTTGCAACAACCTCTATATGATGAAGGCTCCGGGCTGGACTGACGGTGTCGGCTATCAGCTTATAGCCGACGTGCATGGTGGCGAGCGTCCTACGGGGGCTTTCCCCAGTTCGCACATCGGTCTTTCGGTGGTCTGTGCCATGCTTGCGGCCAAGACTCGCAACAAGACTTTGATACTCAGCATACTGCCGTTTTGCGTCGGCATCTGCTTTGCCACGGTTTATATCAGGGCCCATTATGCCATTGATGCCGTTGTGGGGTTGCTGGCAGGCTTTGCCCTGTATGCCTTCTGGGCGTGGGTGGCGAGGAAATACAATGTTTAGTAAACAAAAAGAACAAGCATAAATGAAGAAACTTTACATAGAAACTTACGGCTGTCAGATGAATGTTGCCGACTCGGAGGTGGTTGCCGCCATCATGAAGATGGCTGGATACGAGCCAACCGACAACGAGGCGGATGCCGATGCCATATTCCTCAATACATGCTCCATACGCGAGAATGCCGAGAACAAAATATATCACCGGCTTGACATGTTGCACGCCGAGAAGGTGAAGCGCGCGGCGTCGGGCACGGGCACGGATTGCCCTACGCCGATACTTGGCGTGCTTGGGTGCATGGCTGAGCGCGTGAAGGATGACCTTGTGAAAAACCACCATGCGAACATTGTGTGCGGTCCCGACGCCTACATGAACCTGCCCGAGTTGGTGGCTGCCGCCGAGCTTGGCCAGCCTGCCGTTGACGTTAAGCTCTCCACGACGGAGACGTACCGACGGGTCATTCCAACGCGCTTGGGTGGCAACCACATAAGTGGCTTCGTGAGCATAATGCGTGGCTGCAACAACTTCTGCCATTATTGCATCGTGCCTTATACCCGTGGGCGTGAGCGTTCGCGCGACGTGGAAAGCATACTGGCGGAGGTTCGCGACTTGCATGACCGTGGGTTCAAGGAGGTTACCCTCCTGGGGCAGAATGTCAACAGCTATGGGTTGTTGCCTAACGGCAAACGTCCGGAGAATGGCATCGTGATGGGGGAGCAGGATGGGCAGGAGCTGCATGTGTGCTCGTTTGCTGAGTTGCTGCGAAAGGTTGCCCGTGCCGTGCCTGACATGCGCGTGCGCTTTACCACCAGTAACCCTGAGGACATGACCGACGACATTCTCCATGCCATTGCCGACGAGCCGAACCTTTGCAACCACATACATTTCCCGGCACAGAGCGGTTGCTCCAAGGTGCTGCGCGACATGAACCGCAAATATACGCGTGAGGAATACCTCGCCAAGGTTGATGCCATACGCCGCATAATACCTGACTGTGGGCTTACGACCGATATTTTCGTTGGGTACCACAATGAGACGGAAGAGGATTTCCAGGAGACGCTTTCGCTGGTGAGGGAAGTCGGCTTCGATTCCGCCTTCATGTTCAAGTATTCGGAACGTCCGGGGACGTTCGCGGCGAAGCACATGCCCGACAACGTGCCGGAAGAGGAGAAGGTGCGCCGCCTGAACGAACTCATACGCTTGCAGACGGAGATGTCGGCAAGTCGCAACAAGGCCGACGAGGGCAAGGAGTTTGACATCCTCCTGGAGAGGTTCTCGAAGCGCAGCCATGATCAGCTCATGGGGCGCACGCCCCAAAACAAGGCGGTCATAATAGCCAAGGGCAATCACCATGTGGGCGAGACGGTGAGGGTTAGGATAACCGGCAGCACGTCTGCCACGCTCATTGGCGAAGAAGTGATGGGAAATTGATAAGGTAAGGAGTTATGGTATTCTTTAATTTTGCAAAACTGTTGCCATGAAAGAGTTTCTGCAAGTCTTGCGGCGATTTGTGCCGCCATACAAGAAATATCTTGTGCTGTCTGTGACATTCAACATCCTTTCGGCTTTGTTGAACATCTTTTCATTTGCTGCTCTCATACCAATCCTGCAAATACTGTTTCAGGTCGATGGCGGATTGAGGGCCAATGAGCTTATGCCATGGGCGTTGGACAAGGACGTTTTCCAGAACAACATGTCATACTATGTTCAGGAGCTTGTCATAAGCACCAGTGCCACGACCACGTTGCTCATAATAGGCGCGTTCCTCGCGTTCATGACATTCCTAAAGACCGCAGCCTATTTCCTTGCTTCGGCATCGGTGATGCCAATCCGCACGGGCGTGGTTCGTGACATCCGCAACCAGCTTTATTATAAGATTACGTCGCTCTCTCTGGGCTTTTTCAGCGAGGAACGCAAAGGCGACATAATAGCCCGCATGAGTGGTGACGTGCAGGAGATTGAGAACAGCATAATGTCGTCTCTTGACATGTTGTTCAAGAACCCGATACTCATTGTGGCTTACTTCGTTACGCTGCTTGCGATAAGTTGGCAACTCACCATTTTCACCATCATATTCGTGCCGGTGTTTGGTTGGTTCATGGGGTTTGTGGGCAGGAAGCTGAAATCGCGCAGCATACTGGCGCAGCAGCTTTGGAGCGACACAATGAGCCAGGTTGAGGAGACGCTTGGCGGGTTGCGCATAATAAAAGCCTTCAATGCCGAGAAAAAGATGAATGCGCGTTTTGACCGTACAAACTCGGCTTACCGCAACCAGCTGTTGCGCGTGACCATACGCCAGCAGATGGCTCACCCCATGTCTGAGTTCCTTGGCACGGTTATGATAATCGTGGTGCTGTGGTTTGGTGGCATACTCGTGCTCAACGAGGCTTTGCTCGACGGTCCGACGTTCATATACTACCTCGTGATACTTTACAGCATCATAAACCCGCTGAAGGACTTCTCGAAGGCGAGCTACAACATACCGAAGGGGCTTGCCTCAATGGAGCGCGTGGACAAGATCCTGAAAGCCGAGATTGAGATTAAGGATAAGCCTGAGACTACCCATATCGACGATTTCGAGCACCAGATAGAATTCCGCCACGTCTCATTCGCTTACACTGACCACAAGACAGATGAGCTGCACTACGTGCTGAAGGACATAAACCTCGTGATAAAGAAGGGGATGACGGTTGCCCTCGTTGGCCAGAGCGGCAGTGGCAAGTCAACCCTCGTGGATCTCATACCGCGCTATTACGACGTGCAGGAGGGCGAGGTGCTTATTGATGGCGTAAACGTTAAGGACCTTGGCATACACGACCTGCGCTCGCTTATAGGAAATGTGAACCAGGAGGCGATACTTTTCAACGACACAATCAAGAACAACATAAAGTTTGGCAAGGATGACGCTACGGACGAAGATATTGTGAGGGCTGCGAAAATAGCCAACGCCTACGACTTCATAATGGATACCGAGCATGGTTTTGACACCAACATAGGCGACCGTGGCGGGCGGCTTTCCGGCGGCCAGCGTCAACGCATAAGCATTGCCCGCGCCATACTGAAGAACCCTCCGATACTTATTCTCGACGAGGCCACGTCGGCTCTTGACACGGAGAGCGAGCGCCTGGTGCAGGATGCGCTGTTCCATCTCATGAAGACACGCACCACGGTTGCCGTGGCTCACCGCCTGTCAACCATCAAGAACTCCGACGAGATTTGCGTGCTTCACGAGGGAGAAATCGTGGAACGTGGCACGCACGACGAACTTATGGCCAAAAACGGCTATTACCACAAGTTGCACGACCTGCAGCAATGATGGGCTGGCATAAAAGTGAATGGCTGGCGCAAGCGGCAGTGAACGTAAAAGATAAACACAATGCGAGATGACACAGCTGGTGTATAATATTTTCTATGCGATAAGCAAGCTCCCGTTGGGCGTGCTGTATGCCGTGTCCGACGTGTTCTCTTTTTTGCTGTACCATATAATAAGGTACAGGAGGGGCGTTGTGAGAGGCAACCTCGTTACGGCGTTTCCAGACAAGTCGCGCAAGGAGATTGCCGAGATAGAAAAGAGGTTTTACCGCTGGTTTTGCGATTATTTTTTCGAGGCGATAAAGTTGCTCAGCATCAGTGACGAGGAGCTTGACCGCCGACTCGTGGTGAAAAATCCCGAAGTGCATGAGGCTTGGTTTCGCAAGGGGCGCAACACTGCGGGTTTCCTCGGACACTTCTGCAACTGGGAGTGGCTCTCACGCGTTGGCAAGGACATGAACCCTGAGCGCAGGCTTTGCCTTATCTACGATCCGCTGCACAGCAAGGCGTTTGACAACCTTTTCCTTAGATTGCGCTCGTATCCGCCCACGGGGGTGCCTACGCCGAAACGCAACATACTCCGCCAGTTGCTCGGCTGGAAGAAGGCTGGCGTGCAGAGCCTGAGCGGTTACATTGCCGACCAGTCGCCCAAATGGGAGAACATACACATGTGGCTGCCGTTTCTCAACCATGCGCAGACACCAGTGTTCACCGGCGCCGAGCGCATTGTGAGGAAGATGAACGACGTGGTGTATTACGTTGACATGCGCCGTCCGAGGCGTGGGTGTTACACCGTTGAGTACGTCCTGATATCCGATGACCCCAATGGCTTGCCGGAAGGCGAGGTGACGAGGCGTTTCTTCCGCATGTTGGAGGAAAGCGTTTGTCGCGAGCCGCAATTCTACCTGTGGACACACAACCGCTGGAAACGTAAGAAGGAGGAGTTTGACCGCCGTTTTGATGTCGTGAACGGGAAGGTCGTAAGGAAGGAAAATCCTGACGGATAGGATTTTTTAAGGAAAGGCAAACACTGTTCGGCATAATATTTGCTGCCAGTAAAATATATTGTTTACAAACTAAATAATTAAGCATCATGAAAAGGATTGTATTGATTCGCCATGGCGAGAGCCAGTGGAACATGGAGAACCGCTTTACGGGTTGGACAAACGTTGACCTCACAGAGAAGGGCAAGCAGGAGGCTCACGATGCCGGTGTGCTGCTGAAGAAGAACGGTTTCCACTTTGAGCAGGCTTTCACTTCTTACCTGAAGCGTGCCGTGAAGACTCTTAACAACGTGCTCGACGCAATGGACGAGGACTGGATACCTGTGGAGAAGACTTGGCGTCTCAACGAGAAGCACTATGGCATGCTCCAGGGCCTGAACAAGGCTGAGACAGCCGAGAAGTATGGCGATGAGCTGGTGCACACATGGCGTCGCAGCTTCGACGTGGCTCCGCACGACCTTCCTGCCGACGGCATCGGAAGCGCGCTTGCCGATCCTCGCTACGTAAACGTTCCCACACAGTTCCTCCCGACCACCGAGAGCCTGAAGGACTGCATCGCACGTGTGTTGCCTTATTGGGATTGCACCATCTTCCCGAAACTCAAGGAGGTGGACAACATCGTTGTGGCAGCCCACGGAAACAGCTTGCGTGGCATCGTGAAGCACCTCAAGAACATCAGCGACGAGGAGATCACGAAGCTTAACATCCCAACGGCAACACCGTATGTGTTCGAGTTTGACGATGAGCTGAACCTTGTGAAGGACTACTATCTTGGTGATCCTGACGAGATTGCAAAGAAGCAGCAGGCTGTTGCAAACCAAGGCAAGGCAAAGAAATAATGTGTTGGCCTGCCTTCTGAACATGGCAGGCTGAGATAACGGAAAGAGCCATTCCCGACATTGTGTTCGGGAATGGCTCTTTTCTTTTGTTGCCATCGTTGTGCCATTGCGGCGCAATCGTGTTGCCATTACGGCGTAACCGCATTGCGTTTGCGGCGTAATCACGTTGCGTTTGCGGCGTAATCACGTTGCGTTTACGGCGCAAACGTGATGCCATTGTGGCGCAATGGCAAACGGATGCGTGGTGTTATGGCTTTTGTTGTGTAATGGTTTGTGCCGCAGGTGGTTATGGCTTGAGCAACGTCTTGTACCTCTCCTGGTCGGCAAGGAGCTTGAAAGCCTCTTGTGCCTGCTTGTCATGGCGAAGCGAGTTTTCCACCGCACCGCCCTGGAAATAATATGCGGAGATTATGTCTTGCTCAAGCATACGCTTGATGTAATGCTTGTTGTATTCGAGGTCGTGGGCGAGGTTGTGTTTCAGCTTTGCCCTCAGTGCCTCGAATTCGGCTTTCGCGTCGTCGTAATAACCCTCAAACTTGGCAAGCTTCTCAAGCTCGTCGAGCTGCTTGACGCTCATGGCGTCGTATTTGAAATGGCTTTCGAGCACCATTTGCTTGAAATGGTTGAAGTCGGAGTCGGTAAGCTCAAACTCTGCCGGGCTGGCTATCGTTGGGTGCTTGGCGATGTATTCGGTCTCGAATGACATTACCAGCTCGTCGCTGTCACGCACCTGCGCGAGGTAATACAGAATGTTTGGCAGCGAGTCGGCTTTCACCTCCACGTCGGGCATTATGCCGCCGCCGTCCTTCACCACACGCCCGTTGGCGGTGTGGAAGGTGTGCCTGAGCGAGTCTGCCACGACCTCGGCGCCGCCTCCCGCCGCATTGTGCCTGTAGTTGAGCTTTTGTATGCAGCGGCCTGAAGGTATGTAATACTTGTTGGTCGTAAGCTTCATTTGCCCATTGTATGGCAGGTTCATGACCGTCTGCACCAGTCCCTTGCCGTATGTTTTCGTGCCCATTATGACGGCTCGGTCAAAGTCTTGCAACGCTCCGCTCGTGATTTCTGACGATGACGCGGATATGCCGTTCACGAGCACCACTACGGGCATGGTCGTGTCAACAGGCTCCACTTGTGTGTAATAATCGTGGTTTGCTCGCTTCAGCTTGCCACGGTTGCTCACCACGAGCTTCCCCTTTGGCACGAAGCAGTTGACCACGTTGACGGCCTCGTTCTCAGAACCGCCTCCGTTGCCCCGCAGGTCGAGCACGAGCCCCTTCATGCCGTTTTGCTTCATCTCTATTATGGCGTTGCGCACGGTCTTTCCGCAGTTCTCCGTGAATGAGTTTAGGTTTAGGTACCCGAAGCCGTTGGCTTGCATGCCATAATATGGCACGGCGGGCAGTTGTATGGCGCGTCGCGTCACCTTGAAGGTCATGTCCTTTTTGGTCGATGGGCGGTGTACCTTCAGCTCGAAAGTGGTGCCAACGTCGCCACGCAGGTGGTTGCTGACATATTCGTTGTCTTTCTGCGTCATGTCCTCGCCGTCTATTGACAGTATGACATCGCCTTTCTTCAGTCCCACTTCGGCGGCGGGCATGTGCTCGTAAGGCTCGTCGATGCAGACGCGCTGCAACTTGAAATTGTAGCGTATTAGTGCCCCGATGCCGGCGTACTTCCCGGTGAGCATCATCTTTACGTCCTTGCTCTTGTCCTCTGGGTAGTATTCGGTGTACGGGTCCAGGCTTTTCAGCATGGCGTTGATGCCCGTGCCCACGACCTCGTCGGCGTTGAGCGTGTCAACGTACATCATGTCAAGGTGCTTGTATATGGCGTTGAACACGTCGAGGTTCTTTGCCACCTTGAAATAATGGTTGTCGCTGTTGGTGGCTTGGCTTCTCGTGTCCGTGGATTTTGCCTTTGTGCTCGTGGAGCCTTTCACGCCTGATTGTGCTTGGGCTGCAATGCCTGCCACGAGGCAAAGTGCCAGTATAATGGTTTTCTTCATCTTCTTGTAAGTTTTGCTATTGCAAAGTTACGAAATAAATAGCCTCTAATGGGGCTTTTGCCAAAGAAAAATCAGCAAATTAAAAGTTTTTGGTAAAAAAGTTGGGAAAAAGTTTGGTGGGTTCGTGAAAACTGCTTACCTTTGCACTCGCAATTCAGCGATAAGCTAATACAGCTTAAAAGTTTGAAAAGCGAAACTTGCTTCAGTAGCTCAGTTGGTTAGAGCACCTGACTGTTAATCAGGGGGTCGTTGGTTCAAGCCCATCCTGGAGCGCAAACAAAGAGTCAAGCAATGCTTGACTCTTTTTGTTTTTGTGCCTTGGTACGGGCTTTGGTGGATGGTCGTGGAAAATCTGCGCATACAAAAATTCTGCGCATAGTAAAATAGGGTGAACTGGAAAATCTTGGTTTGGTAGTGGCTTTTTGAAAAGCGACTGGAACTTTAAAAGATAAATTTTAAGCCAGCCACGACATATCCGGGCAATCTGTTTTCTGTGATGACCTCGTTATAATCATTTTTGGTTTCAATTCTGAGCCGACGGTATGTGCGTGTGTGGAGCATGTTGAGTCCTTCTAAAGAAAAAGTCCCTTTCTTGAGAAAGAACATTGCCGACAGTCGTCTATTACGGAGCCTTGTATGAACACGTCGTCATCAGCCTCGTGCTTGTCTGGTTCCATGTATGTCCGGCTTATGTCATACCGTCTATGGCTTTTCTCAAAATTGAACATGTAGTAGGCGTTTAGCTTCAGTTTCTCGCTTGGGTTCCATGCTATGTGGGACGATATGAGGGCATTCCGCCTTTTATGTGAGTTTGTGTTGATTGACAGAAATGATGGCAGGCTTTGGCTGTCGTCTATCACTCGCTTTTGTCCGCCAAAAGAGCTGGCATAATCATTTACACTTCCAATAAGCTTGATATTGTCCATGAGTGACATGACTTCCTCGCCCGTGTTGAAGTATTTTGTATTAAAGCCAAACATTGCCCGGTTGCCAAAAGAATAGGCGTTAATAATGCCTCGATAGCTGTTTGGCCATCCTCCAAGCGTTTCGGCATTGCCAGTCAGCCGTCCACGATGGAGGGAATCAATCTTTACATTCAGGGCATTTGTTTTGTGCGTATTGAACCCACTGAGGAGGGAAAACTCACTGTAATTTTTCTGCAACAGAATCTTATCTACTATTTTTGCCGGAAGGTTGTTGGTAATTTGCTCGTTCTGGTTGCCAAAGAAATCTTGTCCGTCAATGAGAATTTTCTTGACCGCCTTACCGTTTACCGTAACCTGTCCCTTTTCATTTACGTCCATTCCTGGTAATTTGGCGAGGATGTCCTTAAGGACTTTCTCGTTGCCGGTCGTGTACTTGCCTATATTGTAGTCAATGGTGTCACCGATGACCTTGATGCCTGGGGCACGTCCTGTGACAACAACGGTTTCGAGTAACTTGCTGTTTGGCTCCAAAATAATTTTAATGTCATTGCTTATGGAATCTGTGCTGATGGTTTGGTTTTTGAATCCCTGGCATGAAACTTTTATTAAAAGCTTTTTTAGTGGCAAAGAAATATCTATGGAGAAGTTTCCTTCGTCCGATGTGATGTCATATCCCAAAAGGATACTGTCGGGTAGGTTGTATGCCATGACATTTGCAAAAGCCACAGCCGAACCATTGTCGGAACTGACAACGGTTCCTCTTAGCCTGATGCCGTCTGCCATACAGGCGATGGCTGACAGTAGCAGCAACGATATAAGTCCTATCAATGTAAATGCTTATAAATTATTCCATTGATTATATTTCTGCGTAGAATTTTCCATGATAAATGCTGTTGTCAAGAACTAAGTCCAAGGAATAGAAATCTCCTGCAACAGGTTCTATGCTCAAGGTAACAATACATTTGTCTGAAGCAGTATCCTGCATATACCCGACAAACTTTTTTCATGATGTATTGTTTTGTCTTATCATAGTCATGGTTTTTGATTGTGGAAAAGTGGCCAGAAATGCAGTTGCAGACAGCACCAATATGAAAAAGCGGTTGTTCATTAGTCTAAATTTTGCGCAAAGGTACTTAACAATTATAACAATAAAGAGTGGTTTTGCTTATCATTTTTCTTGTTGTATCCGTATTTTGTTGATTGTCTGTGAAATAAAGAGTTCAAACTTCGTTAGCTTGTTTTCGCTTTAAAATAGGTTTCATACGTCCATGCACCATAAATAAAAGTATTGGACTTTTTGATATTTGTGAAAAGTGTGGCTTGGCGTTATTATGGTGTGGGAAATAATGAGTAACTTTGCGGCACGGTAAAAAATGAATAACAGGTGACTTGCGATGAAACAGGCGGAAACAACTTCTTGGACGGAACCACGGGCGAAGGGTGCGAGGGAGACGCTTTGGAATGCTGAGTATATAAAGGTTATGCTTAATAATTTTGGCATGTATTTTGCTTTTTACCTGCTTGCCCCATTGTTGCCGCTGTATCTGCACGACTCGTTTGGCTGCACGAAGGACATGATAGGCTTGGTGCTGTCAGGCTACACAATCACGGCATTGATGTTTCGTCCTTTCAGTGGTTTCCTTGTCGATGCGTTTTCGCGCAAGCGCATGCTTGTGCTGTTCCTGTTTGCTTATTTTGCCTTCTTTGGCGGCTATCTGCTTGCGTCGTCATTGTTGCTGTTTGCCATCGTGCGGACGCTCCATGGCATTCCTTTCGGTGCTTCTACGGTGGCGTGCAGTACCGTTGCCATAGACGTGTTGCCGTCGTCGAGGCGCAATGAGGGCATTGGCTATTATGGCCTTAGCAACAACGTGGCCACGGCCATTGCGCCAACGGTTGGAATTTATGTTTACCACAAGACGCACGATTTCAGCATACTCTTCTGGATGTCATTCGTTGCTTCCGCCCTTGGCATGCTTGTGGCGAGCACCGTGAAAATAAGCAACCGCCCACTGAGGCGCAGTGGGCGGTTGATGTCTTTTGACCGCTTTTTCCTAACCCGTGGATGGGCCATTGCGGCAAATCTTGTGTTTTTTGGTTTCTGCTATGGTGTGCTGAGCAATTTCCTTGCCATATACGGTCGCGAGCGGCTTGGCATTACTGGCGGCACGGGAACGTTCTTCGTGTTCTTGTCCGTAGGCCTCATACTTTCCAGGCTTCAGGGTGGCAGGTCGTTGCGCAAGGGCAACCTTTCCCGCAATGCAGCCGAGGGCATAATGATTTCAACGCTGGGATATGTCATTTTCGTGGCATTCCCGGGCATGGTGGGCTTTTATCTCTCGGCTTTCCTCATTGGGCTGGGCAACGGTCACATGTATCCGGCGCACCAGAACATGATGGTAAACGTTGCCCACAACAATGAGCGTGGCACGGCAAACTCGTCGGTGCTTACCGCCTGGGACGTTGGGCAGGGCGTTGGCATACTGTGCGGGGGCTTAGTGGTTGAGCACTTGGGCTACGCTTCGGCTTTCTGGATGGTGGCCTTCGTTCACGTGCTTGGCCTTGCTTTCTTCCTTTGCGTTACGAGAGGTTTCTTCGCGCAAAGGAAGCTTAGGTGACGCCGGGCTTCTACTTGTTCAGCTTCCACGTAACGCCGTCCTTGGTGTCCTGCACTATGAAGCCAGCCTGCTCAAGGGTGTCGCGTATCTGGTCGCTCGTGGCCCAGTCCTTGGCGGCCTTTGCGTTTTGGCGCATGTCGAGCACCATGTCCATTATCTTGCCGTATGCCTTCTCGCGCTCGGGGCTGTTGGCTCCGCGGTTCGACTTCAGTCCGAGGATGTCAAACGTGAAGAGTTTCATCGTGTCGGAAAGCTCTTTCAGGTCGTCGGCCGATATTTTCGTCTTGTGGTCGAGCAGCGTGTTTATGAGGTGGCACGCCTCAAACAGGGTGCTGATTACCAGCGGAGTCTGCATGTCATCGTTCATTGCGTCGTAGCAGCGCTGCCTGAGTCCCTTCACCATCTTGGCGGTGTCAGGCTGCGATCCTTTTGATGGCTGTATCCGCTCTAGGTTGCTTATGCCGTCCATGAGCCTCTCGTATCCTTTCTGGGCAGCCTTCAGTGCGTCGTTTGAGAAGTCAACCGGGCTGCGGTAGTGGGCCGACAGAATGAAGAAGCGTATCGTCATGGGCGAGTAAGCCTGTTCCAGCGTTGGGTGGTCGCCGGTGAAGAATTGCTCCAGCGTTATGAAGTTGCCCAGCGACTTGCCCATCTTCTGCCCGTTGATGGTTATCATGTTGTTGTGCATCCAGTAGGTCACCATTTGGTCGCCCTGGCTTGCCACGGCCTGCGCAATCTCACACTCGTGGTGTGGGAATATTAGGTCCATTCCGCCGCCGTGTATGTCAAAATGGTCGCCGAGATACTTGCGTCCCATTGCCGTGCACTCGCAGTGCCATCCCGGGAAACCGTCGCCCCATGGGCTGGGCCAACGCATGATGTGCTCCGGCGTGGCACGCTTCCACAGCGCGAAGTCGGCCTGGCATTTCTTCTCGCCTACACCGGCAAGCTCGCGCGAGTTGTTTATTATGTCGGTCAGGTTGCGGCCTGACAGTATGCCGTAGCGGTGATCCTTGTTGTATGCCTGTATGTCAAAGTAAACCGAGCCGTTGCTTACGTATGCGTACCCGTTGTCGAGTATTTTTTGCACCAGCTGCTCCTGCTCTATTATGTGTCCTGTTGCGTGCGGCTCAATCGATGGCGGCATGGTGTTGAGCAGCTCCATGGCCTTGTGGTAGCGGTTGGTGTAATATTGCGCTATCTCCATAGGCTCCAGCTGCTCCAGCCGTGCCTTCTTCTCAATCTTGTCGTCGCCCTCGTCGGCGTCGTGCTCAAGATGCCCCACGTCGGTTATGTTCCTCACGTAGCGCACCTTGTAGCCAAGGTGGCGCAGGTAGCGGAATGTAAGGTCGAAGGTTATCGCCGGGCGGGCGTGCCCGAGGTGCGGGTCTCCATAGACGGTGGGGCCGCACACGTACATGCCAACATGCGGGGCGTGCAGTGGCTTGAAAAGCTCTTTCTGGCGCGTGAGCGTATTGTAGATCAAGAAGTTCTGTGCCATAATTGTATTGTTATTGTATCGGTCAATGGTGTGTTCGGATGCATATCCACTGCAAAGTTAATGAAAAAACAGCAAAAAGCGTGATTGCCAAACCAATTTAAGCTACTTGCTTCGCAATATTTGCTGTGTGCGCACACACTCATTTTGACCTAAATCAATAAAAGTTGGAATTATTACAAAACCACCCGTGTATTTTTGGCACGTATTGATTTTCTTCCTAACTTTGCATCGTGAAAAGGAAAACAAAGCCTCCGTGAGGAGTCATTCCAATAATATAAAGACATTCGTAACAAGTTTAGGTTAGTAGATTGTTTCATATAGGTTTTTAGTTTTTAGGTTTTAAGAGTTAGTTTTTAGGTTAGCACAAATCCCCCTCTTTCAAGCGTGAAAGGTGGGGATTTGCTTTTTTACCCATTCCTTCGGTTGCACTCCTCGCAGACACCCTTTATCATGAAGTTTGCCCCCTCCTGTGTGAAGCCGTGTGGCAGCGACACGTGTGGCACGGGCGTGTCGTGCAGGCAGTAAACCTTGTGGCAGCGTTCGCAATGGAAATGCACATGCGTGTCATCGTCGTCCCCGTCGTTGTCTTGGCTCAGGCACAGCTCGTATTTCGCCCCACCGTCACCGTCGTCAATGTGGTGTACCAGGTGTCGCTCCCTGAATAGTGTCAAGGCGCGGAATATGCCGCTCTTATCTACGCTTATGAGTTTTTCCTCAATCTCCGTCAGCGATGCCGGGTGCTCTTCCTCGGCGAGGGCCTTGGTCACGAGTATGCGGTTGCTCGTGGGCTTGATGCCATGCTGCCGCAAGAGTTTCACGCATGTCTGTTCGTCCATTTTCTGCAAGGATGTTTGGCTCCCCTCGGTGCGCACCGTGGAGAAACCGTTGGTTTTGGGTGCAAAAATAACATATTTTGCTTAAATGCGTAAGGCTTTTTGCCTGAAATACCAATTTCTTGCTAACTTTGCATGAGCAAACGTTTACAATAAAATGGCGAGGAGCTATGAGAATAACCAACCCTTCTTTTGAGATATGGGCCCAGGAACCGGGGCTTGACGGGATGTACAGGCAGATTGAGCGCGTGGGGCGTGTGTGCTACAAGAGCGAGAACCACCAGACGGCAGACTCGGCTCGCCCTTTCGTGGAGCGCATGATGCGCAACCAGCACTATGCCATGCTGGAGCACGGCACCGTTTACCTGCTTTATGCCGATGACGAAGCCACGCGGCAGGCGGCTGTCGGCGAAGGGATGCCGTGGCAGAGGTACATGGCCAACAAGTTCTCAAGGGTCAATTGCCATTCGGGCAAATATTACATAACGACCAACCTGCGTGTGCTGGCCGAGAACCAATGGATGGACGACTTGGGGCATATCTGCGAGCCGCTCGCATGGCACGAGCGTCGTGTGGCGGTGCATTTCACCACGCAGGTTGCCATAACGCGCGAGTTCAACCGCCATCGTGCCGACTCGATGGCCGAGCAGAGCACGCGCTATTGCAATTACTCAAAGGCAAAGTTTGGCAACGAGATTAGCGTCAACTTGCCCGTGTGGGTGCGCCGTGAAATGGAGGGCACCGAGTGGGAGACGCTGACGGATGGCGAGCAGGTTGCGCTCAGCGGGCAGCGGCTCGTTGAGCTTGCGCGTAAGGTGGCCGACGGAACGGCAACCGCCATCGACAACTGGCTGTTTGCCAACGTTGCCGCCGAAAAGGCTTACATGAATCTCGTGGAGATGGGGCACAAGGCGCAGGAGGCGCGCGTGGTGCTGCCGCTTGACACAAACACCGAACTGGTGCACACAGCGTTCGTGTCCGATTGGAAGCACTTCTTCGACCTGCGTGCCATAGGCGTAACCGGAATGCCTCACCCGGATGCCAAGGCTCTTGCCGCGCCCTTGCACGATGCTTTCAAGGATATGGGACTGCTCTGACAACCGTGCTCCCTGCCCGTGTGGCTTGGTGGCATGGCGTTTGTTTATTGCCCGTTTGGCGCATTGCTGCAAACCGGTTTTCCCATTGCGGCGTAATGGTGTTGCCATTGCGCCACAATCGCGTTGCCTTTACGGCGTAATCGCACGGCCATTGCGCCGTAATCACGATGCCATTGCGCCGTCAAGGCGAAACGCTATTGCATGATGGCCATTGCGCCATAATCGAGCCATAATCGTGTGGCGGAAGCCAAAATGTGTGGCAATAAGGGGCTGGATTGTAAAAAATATCCCAAAAAGTTTGGTTATTTTATAATAAAGCATTAATTTTGCACTTGCTTTTGTGAGATTGGCGGTAAAACGTCATTTACGGTCTCCCAAAGGTTGGCGTAGATCCGCTAGCTCAGTTGGTAGAGCACAACACTTTTAATGTTGGGGTCATGGGTTCGAGCCCCATGCGGATCACGAAAAAGAAGGTCTTCAGTAATGAAGACCTTCTTTTGTTATTGTGCGCTGTTGTTTTTATTTGGCTTGGCGAAGGGTTATCACGTTTATTTCCGGCCAGGCACCAAGACGGAACGGCAGTGAGCCGCCTATGCCTGCCGACACGAACAGCTGCTGCGCCCCATCGCTGTAGAGTCCGCCCCATTCAGGTCCTGCCATCCATTTGGCAAGGGAAAAGTTGCCTATGCGGAAATGTCCGGCGTGGGTGTGGCCTGCGAGCGTGAGTGGGATGGCTGTCTTGGGCACTATTTCTTTGCGCCAGTGCTCAGGGTCGTGGGTCAGCAGCAGGCAGAAAGCGTCGGTTGGCGTGCCTTTCATGGCATCTTGCAAGCGGGCGCGGTGTATGCCGCCTTCCTTGCCTTCGTTTTCCACGCCAATGACAGCAATGGTAGAATTGCCACGGCGGAAGATGCGATGCTCGTTTAGGAGCACCGTCCAGCCCATCTGCCGTTGCATCGTTACCAGTTGCTGTTTGTCGGTCTCGCGTGCCCGTGGGGCATTGCGCAGTTTGCCGTATATGGCATAGTCGTGGTTGCCGAGTATGGAGAGTATGCCGTGGCGGGCTTTCAGCTGCGATAGCGTTGTGGCGAACGGGCGCAGTTCTTCGCTATGTTGGGTCACGAGGTCGCCCGTGAACACTATGAGGTCGGGGTGTTGGGCGTTCACTTGTTCCACCATTCGCTCCACGAAGTCGGGATTGTCCTTGAATGTGCTAATATGGAGGTCGGACAGCTGAACGACCTTGAAACCGTCGAATGCGTTGGGCAGCGTGTCGCATACGATGGTCTGTGGTTTTACAACCAGTCGTTTCCATCCCCAAAGCAATCCGTAGCAGCCACCGACGGCCACAATGGTCGCCACGCAAAGCCCCAGCACGTTCATTGCGCCGAATGCTGGTGGGCAAGCCGCCCCAATGCCGCGCCCTGTCAGTGAGAATGCCGTGAACAGCAGCTTCGGCAGCACGAAGCATAGCAGCACGAAGAACATGCCATGGAAGAGCTTGGTGCTGGGCCCATGGCTGAAGATGACCAGCAGCAAGGCCACGATGCAAGCCGTGGGCAGGAAGTGGAGCGCTTGGCATACGTGTGATGCCGTTCGCAGGAACGATAGCCAGATGTAAATGTCGCTCAGCAGTGCGAGCAGGATTATTGAGGCGAATACTATTAAAAGCATGACAGTGTTAAAGCCGTGATTGTGTTGGAATGTGGAACCTTTTATTTTTGTGCGGTTCGCTGAAACATGTGAGTTTGGGTGAGTCCCTTTTGGTTTTGCGGTTACTTGTGGGATTGCCCTTGCCTGCGAGAGGTTTATATCTCGGTTACGATAAGCTCGGTGTCCTTTCGTTGTTTCTCGGCATGTGGGCAGTCTGGGGCGATGTGTCCCAAGGGTATTATAGCCACGGCTTCGTGCCCATCCACGGGGAAGAGGCGTTTCGTGGCGGCGACATCGAAGTTGCAAACCCAGCACGAGCCGAGTCCGCGCTCTGTGGCTGCAAGGCACAGGTGCTCTATGGCAATGGAGAGGTCAATGTCGCCGTGGGGCTTGCCATCCTCTTGGCGTACCCAGCATCCGCCAACGTCCTTCAGGCAAAGCACGTACATTGGGGCTGTCGCAAACCATGGGCGGTTATAGCATTGGCGTATGCGCTCTTTTGCCTCGGCTGATGTTATCAGGAGAAACTTCCATGGCTGGCGGTTGGTTGCCGACGGTGCCAGGCGCACGCACTCCATGATGTAATCAATGTCTTCCTTGCTTATTGGCTCATCGGTGTATTTGCGTGCCGAGAAGCGGTTGGTGGCTAAATCCTTGAATGACATATAATGTTGATTTGTTGCTTAAGATATTTCGGATGCAAATGTACGAGAATTTTCCCGAAAACGCAGTCGGTTTCTTGTTTTATTGTGTAATTTTGTAATGCAATAAGTTAATGTATGTCGGAGCTTTCAAGGGAGAAACGGAGCAAGATAATGTCGGCTATCCATTCGAGGGACACCAAGCCCGAATTGATGGTGCGGAAATACCTGTGGCGTTTGGGTTTCAGGTTTAGGCTGAACTACGACCGTCTGCCGGGGCATCCTGACCTTGTGTTGCGAAAGTACCGCACTTGCGTGTTCGTAAATGGATGTTTTTGGCATGGTCACGATTGTCCGGCTTTTCGTATGCCGAAGACTAACGTGGCTTTTTGGGAGAGGAAGATTGGTCGCAATCGCGAGCGCGACAGGGAGGAGAAACTGAGGCTTGCCGAGATGGGGTGGCATGTCATCGAGGTTTGGGAGTGCCAACTAAAGCCTGCCTGCAGGGAGCAGACGCTTGCGTCGCTTGCCTTTACCCTCAACCGCATATACCTTCAGGATCGTTCGGTGCCTTATTCCAGATTGGAAGAAGAGGGGGATTGGGACATTGCCGCCGAGCCTTTGCCCGTTTGATGGCCTTGCGGGCATGTTGCTGCTGCATGAAGTGAGAACAATTACGGCGCATGGACAATGTCCATGCGCCGTAATTGTGTGCCGTTGTAGCCGTGTCCGGCTTGTGGCAGGACACGGGTGTTTGGCTTACGCTGTTGCCTTGAGCCCCATGCGTGCCTCCACGACATTTACCACGTAGTCGCCAAGTTTCTCGCACTCCTGTATTATGTCCATGTACATTGTGCCCGAGGCGTAATTGTATTGGTGGTTGTTTATGTCGTTCAGGTTCTCTGAGCGCAACTGGTTGCGGTAGTTGTTTATCTCGTTCTCGATGTTGAACGAGCGTGTTGCCTTCAGGTTCTCGCGGTGTCCTTTCATGAGGACGTTCATCTGCGTGAGGGCATCGTCCACGAGTTCGAACATCTGGTGTATGCGGTCGTATTGGCTTTCGTTGAAGTCGTCCTTCGAGTTGAACTTGCGGTTTATGGTGCGCCCCATGTTGTTGCAAGCGTCGCCAATGCTCTCCAGCTCTGATATTTGCCTGAGCATGGAGCGTATCTTGCCTTTGGTGTCGTCGCTGAGGTGCGCGTTTGACACTTGGTCGAGGTATTTGGCAATCTCTATTTCCATGTTGTCGGAAATGTTCTCGTACTTCACTATGCGGTCGTATATTTTCTGGAACTTTTCCTTGTCCTTCTCCTCAAGCAGCTCGCGCACCATGCCGAACATGCGCTGTATGCGCTCGGCGAAGCTTTGTATCTCCTTTTGTGCTTCCAGCACGGACAGCTCCGGGGTCTTCATTATGCCGCTCGATATGAAGCGCAGGCGGAACTCGTCGTCTTCCTTGTTGGGCTTTGGTTTCCATACCCAGCAGCAAAACTTTGCTACTTGCTTCACGAATGGCAGCAGTACGATGGTGTTGGTGATGTTGAAGCATGTGTGGAATGCGGCGAGGGCGAAGGTTAGCTTGGTGGCGGAAGGCGTTATCAGGGAGTCTGAAGGAGTGTAGCCAACAAAGCCGCAGGCGAAGTTTACGAAATACTTGAAGATGCAGAGCACCCAAATGACTCCGAATACGTTGAAGAACAAGTGGCCGAATGCGGCTCTGCGCGCCTCGGTGTTGGCAGTCAGAGCCACGAGGTTTGCGGTGAGCGTGGTGCCAATGTTCTCGCCGAGCACGAGTGCTATGCCAAGGTATATGGGAAGCCCAGCCTGGGTGCAGAGCATCATGGTGATGGCCATCAGGGCGGCTGAGCTTTGCAGGATGCACGTCAGTATGGTTCCGAAAAGGAGGAACAGCAGTATGGTGCTGAAGCTGTTGGGGTCGAAGCTGGCGAAGAAGCCTTTCAGTGCCGTAAGCTCATCGGGTGGGAGCTGGCTTTCGCCGAGGGTGGCGAGGGAGAGGAACATGAAGGCAACGCCGAACAGGAAGTCGCCAACGTAGCGGTTTTTCTTGGAGTATATGAGCATGAGGCCTATCAGGAAGACCGGCCACACGAAGTCGCTTATCCTGAACGAGAAACCAGCCGACATAATCCAGGCGGTGAGCGTGGTGCCGATATTCGCGCCCATGATGACCGAGATGGCTTGCACGAGCGTCAACAATCCCGCGTTGACAAACGAGACGGTCATCACGGTGGTTGCGGTGGACGACTGCACGGCCACGGTTGTGAACATGCCGGTAAGCACGCCTGAGACTCGGTTGGTGGTCATGGCGCCAAGCACATGGCGCAACTGGGGACCTGCTAACTTTTGCAGTGCCTCGCTCATTATTTTCATGCCATAGATGAGCAGGGCAAGCGCTCCAACAATCTTTAATAGAAGAATCGTCATATTTTAACTATGTTTATAATGCGATGTTCTTGTGGCTTGTGTGTTTTTTGTTACCTTTACCGCCGAAAACACCTAAAGGATAAGGCTTATGGCAGAAGTGAAACAAGTGTTACAAATCCGTTGCAAAAATAATAAAAAAACTTTAAACATCGCTCCGGGCAGCACACTTTCTGATGTTTTTTTTGCGTCGGGACTGAAAATGCACCATGGACCGGTGTGTGCGAAGGTGAACAACAAGGTTGAGGGGCTAAACTTTCGGCTGTATCATAATAAAGATGTGGAGTTTCTCGACATGACTTCTGGCTCGGGTTCGCGCAATTATACCCGGACGTTGTTCTTCATCCTTTGTAAGGCCGTGCACGACCTTTATCCGGGCAGCCGTGTGGTCATTGACATACCGGTGAGCAATGGTTACTACGTAAACATCGGCATAGGCCACGACGTTGGCTTGGACGACGTGGAGCGAATACGCAGGCGGATGCAGGAAATAATAGACGCAGGCATGCCCGTGAGGCGTTTCCAGATTCCCACGGAGGATGCCGTGAGGATGTTCGAGGCGAAGGGCGACCGCGCCAAGGTCAAGCTGTTGCGCAGCTACGGGAGGCTTTATACGACATACTACCAGATAGGCGATTACGTTGACTTCTTCTATGGCTCATTGCTGTCCAGCACGTCGCAGATTTACCTGTTTGGGTTGGAGAAATATTTTGACGGATTGCTGTTGCGCATACCAGACCTGAAGAACCCGGGCGTGCTGCCAGAGATGACCCACCAGGACAAGATGTTTGGCATATTCAAGGAGCATCATCGCTGGCAGGACATAATGGGCATACGCACCGTGGGCGACTTCAACGAGATGGTGGACAACGGGGCGGCAACCGACATGGTAAACGTGTCGGAGGCGTTGCAGGAGAAGAAAATATCGGCAATAGCCGACGAGATTGCCTCGCGCAAGGGCATACGCTTAGTGTTGCTTGCCGGACCGTCGTCGTCTGGTAAGACCACCACGTGCAAGCGCCTTTGCATACAATTGCTAACTAACGGCATCAAGCCGCTGCAGATTTCGCTCGACGATTATTTCATCGACCGCCATCTCACACCGAAGGACGAGAACGGTGAGTATGATTACGAGAGCATTTACGCCCTGAACCTAAAGCTCATCAATGAGCAGTTCACCGCCTTGTTCAACGGCGAGGAGGTTGAGTTGCCAAAGTATGATTTCCAGGCAGGCATGTCCAGACCGAGTGGCAAAAGGCTGAGGATGAACCCTGACAACGTGCTCGTGGTGGAGGGCATACACGCCTTGAACCCTGAGCTGACAGCGGAAATACCCGAAAAGCTGAAGTTTCGTGTTTACGTTTCGGCACTGACCACAATTCTTCTCGACGACCACAATTACATCCCCACGACAGACAACCGCCTGCTGCGCCGCATAATCCGCGACTATAAATACCGTGGCGTAAACGCCAGGGAGACCATACACCGATGGCCGTCGGTGAGGGCAGGGGAGGGCAAGTGGATTTTCCCTTACCAGGAAAACGCTGATGCCATGTTCAACTCTGCCATGCTCTTCGAGCTTGCCGTGATAAAGCAGCAGGCAGAGCCGTTGCTTGACCAGGTGCCTGAGAACTGTGAGGAGTATTCAGAGGCTTACCGTCTGAAGAAGTTCCTCGATTACATCCGCCCCATCCCCAACGAGGACATCCCGCCCACAAGCCTCTTGCGTGAGTTCCTTGGCGGCAGCTCGTTCTACTATTGATTATAGTAGGAGTTTTTTGATTAATTTGCCACGAAAAGGTAAAAGTGCCTTTCGTGGTAAATTATATTATTATATTTTACCACGAAGGGTTATTTTGTTATTTTTCTGTTAAATTATAGCCAACGATGAAAGAGAATGCCATAGAATGAATATGAGATTACCGTAGAATATGAGCGAAAGCTGCGTGACAGGCTTTCGTCACTTAGTTTTTAAATATATTAGGTCAGATGCTGATAGATTCGGTCTTCAAGCGGCTTTACCGCCCGCTCTGTCTTTATGCCGCCCACTATCTCAGCGGTGACCTCGATGCCGCCGAAGATGTGGTGCAAGACTGTTTCGTGCGTCTTTGGCAGCATGGGGCAAAGGACGAGCGTGCCTTTCTCTATGCCGCCGTGCGCA
>CAYLUI010000022.1:0-50307 GCA_964386825.1 uncultured Prevotella sp.
CAATGTAATATTTTGCGCGTTTGCCTTTTTGGTAGGTTATGGTGTTGGGATACATTACAGCCCCGTTTACCTTTACGGTTGCCGTGTATTGTGGCAAAATCAAGCGGTCTCCCTCGCGAAGTATGATGTCGGCTTCGCTGCCAGGATTGGCAAGTGCCTTGTCCAACTCTATGCCCACGGGGTAGTAGTCGGGCACTTGGAATTTCTTAAGCTGTGTGTCAGATGTTTGCTGCCCAATTTGTGGCAGGTTGCTGTTTTGTGAGCTTGAGGTCAGTTGCAGGAGTTGCTGTTGCATTTCCTCTTGTTGCATTTTCAGCACTGACTCCATGCGTTGGCGTTCAGCGTCGTTGGTGCGCCTTTCCAGCCTTGCGCCCTTGATGTAGGCAAGTGATGTGGCACCGCCCGACTGCATTACCAACTCACTAATCTTCATGTTTCTGTTCGAAAGAGTGTATGTTCCAGGGAAGCGCACTTCGCCGCTTATTGACACTTTTTGCTGCTCTGAATAGGATGGGTCGCGGCGAACAAACACTTCGTCGAACGGTTTCAGGACAAATCCTTGTTCGCCGTCAATGACAAATCCGTCTTTCAATGCGAACGAGAATGTCTGGGCTATTGTGTTGCCGGCGGTCATTGCCTTTGGATTGCCCACACGACGTGACACATCAACCTTTACAGTAGAAGCCTTGTCAGTAAGGCCACCGGCTTGCAGCACGAAGTCCTCAAGAGTTTCGTTGTCCGCATACTTGTATGTTCCTGGATACATAACCTCGCCCTGTATGGTTATGGTTTGCTCGTTCATGACCGTTTGCTTGGTTGGTATGAACAGCACGTCGTTCTCCTTCAGTGGGATGTCTGCCACGCTGCCCTCCATTATTCCTTTTATGTCAACGGAAATGACTTTCAGCGTGCGGTCTTCCTTCATTCGGTGCATCACGGCGCGTGCCGTGAAAGCGTCTTCGGTCAGTCCGTCGGCGTGTTGCACAAGCGTGCGCACCGAGTTTATGCCGTCGCCGAGCTGGTACATGCCGGGACGAAATACCGCTCCCTTCAGTTCGACAGTGTTTTCATAACGTTGAAGTATGGAGTCAACGCTTACTGAGTCACCATCCATTACGTGGAACGACTTCATGTCAAATTCTCCTACATTGAACACGGCATATTCGCTTCCGGTCTTGCGGTTTATGCGCACGGCTTTTTTATATGCGTCGCCCGTAAATCCGCCTGCGTATTTCAAAAGCGTTTCCACGCTCTCGTTGCGTTTCATTTCATAATACATCGGGCGTTTCACCTTGCCCGATATGTTTACAAGGCAATCGTATGGCCCAACGATGATTACGTCACCGTCGTGCAGCCTTACGTTGCCTGTCATCTTGCCATTCAGTATGTAGTCGTATATGTCACAAGTGCTTATCAACTTGTTGTTACGGTAAATCTTGATGTTGCGCAGTGTTCCCAGCGAGTTTGTTCCACCAGCCATGTAAAGTGCGTTGAACACTGTCGCAAAGGCTGAGAGCGTGTATGTTCCTGGAATCATCACTTCGCCCATCACGTTTACTGACACAGTGCGCGTTTGTCCGAGCGAAAGCGTGATGCGTGACGATTGGTAGCGTGACCCGAGGGTTGAGCGAAGACGTGCCTTGGCTGCCGATACGGTCAGGCCACCAATCTGCACGGGACCGTAACCCTCTATTATCACAGTGCCATCTGGTGAGATAGTGGCATCAACGCTTTTTTGTGAAGCCCCGTAAATGTCAATGCTTACGTTGTCGCCAGGACCAAGGACATAGTTCTGTGGTGTGGCAATGTTCATTATTGGGTCAAAGGATAGGTTCTTGTTTGAGAAAATATTGTGTCCGAACACCTCCTTGCTGTTGGCTGGCTTGTCAGCCCAAGCCGTGTCACGACCAATGGCTTCGACATATTCGGCCATGTTGCGGAAGTCGGAGTCGTTTTCGTCATATTTCTCTTGCCATCCAACGTTGCTTTGCATCCGTTGGGATGTGGATGCCTCGCGCTGCTTGTTTGCAATCTCCGTCTCCTTTTTCGACTTTTGCGTGCCGTTGTTTGTGCGTAAGCGTGATGTGGAAGTCTTGGCTTGGGCTGTTGTCATGCCACTGCCTTTCATCTCTTTCTCAAGATTATCTTTCACTCGCCTTATCTGGTTTATGTTTACGCCGTTTTGCATCAGGCGTGTCACAATCTGCGTGTTCTGCGTACCCTTGGCAACCTCTTTTTGTATGAAATCAGCTACTTGTGAGTCTGTCATTGACGATTGTGCCAGCAACGCGGCCGGTATCAGCGACAGGAATATTATGAAGAAAACCAATCTTTTCATAGATGATGTCATAGTCTTTTATAAATTGTTGTTTGCTTGTGTTTACTATATTAAACTAATAATATCCTTTTTTATTGTCTGAATTGCAAAGTTAAGTTTATTTTTCCAATTTTCCTTTGCCCCATCAATAATTTAAAGTAACTTTGTCCTTTAGTTTAAAGGATATCAAGGCATTAATAATTTAGAAAAACAAACAGATTGGGGATGAAAAACATTATAGCGCGTCTTGCCGTTGTCGTTTTGCTCATGTTAGTGTTTGGCGTTGCCGGTGTTCGGGCGCAGGTCGCCAAGCCTCAGGTTGCCACCGTTGCCACCGATTCGGTAATGGCTTATGATGGCGAAGCCGCATTGGATACCATGGACAATGCCGTATTGCCATCCGACACGGCCATGGCAGAGAGCGATGTGGAATCCGTGGAGACGCAGGGCATATACAAGTCGTTGAAGACTAAGTTTATAGAGGGCAATGCGGGCTTCATGTCTTTGGTGGCACTTGCCCTTGTGCTGGGTCTTGCCTTTTGCATAGAGCGCATAATATACCTCAGCCTTTCTGAAATCAATGCCAAGAAGTTCATGGCAGATCTTGATGCCAAACTTCTGGCCGGCGACGTGGAGGGTGGCAAGGCTCAGTGCCGTGACACCCGTGGTCCCGTGGCGTCAATCTGTTACCAAGGCCTTGTGAGGGTTGACGAGAGCTTGGACAACATTGAACGCAGCATTGAGAATTATGGTGCTGTGCAGATTGCCAATCTTGAGAAAGGCTGTTCGTGGATAACCCTTTTCATAGCCATGGCTCCATCGTTGGGCTTCCTTGGCACTGTGGTTGGCATGGTTATGGCTTTCGACCAGATACAGACAGCCGGCGACATCAGTCCTACGATTGTTGCCGCAGGCATGAAAGTGGCTCTTATCACTACGATATTTGGCATTATAGTGGCTCTCATATTGCAGCTTTTCTATAATTACATTCTCTCCAAGATTGACCATCTGACATCTCAGATGGAAGAGTCGTCGATAACGTTGTTGGACAGCATCTGTAAATTGAAGGGTTGAGAATTGTTGACAGGCATGATAACTATTGTAAACAAACGGAGATGCTAAGGATAAAGAAGGGTAGCGATTTCGATTCGCAGGTCATTAAGTATGCCATTGTTGGTCTCGCAGCCTTGGTTTTTGCCTTGTTTTGGCTTGTGGGCTATGACCGTCCGTTCGACGATGATCCCAATTTCAATGCGCCGCTTTTCACCGACTTGTTGCTCGTCACCACAATGCTTTTGCTCATAGGTGCCATTGCCGTGGCCGTGTGGTCGGCAGTTAGGTCTTTGGGTGTTTCCGGTAGGGGAGAGGCCGTTAGCAACAACATTCCGGTCAGGAAAATAGCCACGGTGGTTGGCGTTGCGACATTTGCCGTCATGCTGTTTACGTTCTTGTTTGGCTCGCAAGAGCCAATGACCATAAACGGCGATGTTTATGACGATGCCATGGGGCTGAGGGTGTCCAGGATGTTCGTCGCCACTTCGTTGATTATGATAGCGGCAGCCGTCGTTGCTGTGCTGTATGGTTCAACCAAACACATTCGCTGACCATGATAGTGCGCCGTAGAGAACGTATTGTGCCGGGTCTTAACACCACGTCAACAGCAGACATCTCGTTCATGCTGCTTATTTTCTTTCTTGTCACCACCAACATGGATGTTGACAAGGGGCTGACACGTCAGTTGCCACCCGTTGACAAGCATGAGCGACAGGAAACGCTGGTGGAGGAAGGCACCACAATGGCCATTCGCATAAGTGCTGACAACCGCCTGTTTGTGGACGGCTCTCCTATGGACGTTGCTGGACTCAGGCAGCGTGTCAAGGCTTTTGTCACACGTGTTGGCAAACGGCATCTTGTCACGCTTGACGCTGACCCTATGGCAAGCTATGACGTTTATTTTCATGTACAGAATGAGCTTGTCGCCGCATACAACGGCTTGAGGGACAATGTGGCCCTGAAAATGTATGGACGTAAGTATGCCGCCCTTGGGCAAATGCAGAAGGACAAGGTGAAAGAGGCTTGCCCGCAACGCATAGCCGAGAAGTATAATGGCAGCGACGCTGAGAAAGGAGGTGGGTTGTGATTGTGTTCAGGCGAAGGCGGCATGCGGTTCCCGGTCTTAACACCTCATCGCTTCCCGACCTTATTTTCACGGTTCTCTTCTTCTTCATGATAGTGACCCATATGCAGAAGGTGGCTGTAAAGGTGCAATATCGTGCGCCGCAGGGTACTGAACTTACGCGCCTGACCAAGAAGACGGCCGTGACGTATGTTTATATTGGCAAGCCCACTGCCGGGTTGCGCAAGGTTTATGGCAATGGCACACGCATACAGCTCAACGACAAGTTTGTCGCTCCTGGTGAAGTTGCCGATTATGTCTCGGCTGAGCGTGACCGTATGTCGCCTGAGGATCGGCAGCAGATGACGGTTTCGATCAAGGCAGACCGTGGGACGCACATGGGCGTGATAAGCGACGTTAAACGTGCGTTGACGCAGGCCAAGGCTTATCGTATAAGTTATTCGGCTGTGGAAAATCGTTCGAAAAAATGAGTTTGCTGTTGGTTCTGGTGTGCGGATGTGATAAATCCGTGAAAAACATGCTGTGATAATTGCGGATTAACAGAAAAATTCGTAACTTTGTGTCCATAATTAAAAAGATAATATGGCACGTCAAACATTAGATGCTTTAGACAAAAAAATTCTGAAACTTATTCAGAATGACGCACGCATCCCTTTCCTTGAGGTTGCGCGTGCTTGCAACGTGAGTGGGGCAGCCATTCACCAGCGCATTCAGAAACTCACATCCCTCAACATTCTCAAAGGGTCGCAATTCCTTATAGAGCCGGAGAAGATAGGCTATGAGACTTGCGCCTACATAGGACTTTGCCTCAAGGATCCTGAGGACTTTGGGATTGTCGTGGAGAGGTTAAGGGAAATACCCGAGGTTACGGAATGCCATTACACCACAGGTGGGTATGACATGTTCATAAAGATTTACGCCCGCAACAATCATCATTTGCTCAACATTATTCACGACAAGCTGCAGCCGCTTGGTCTCTCGCGCAGCGAGACGATAGTGAGTTTCAATGCTGTCATCGATCGCCAATTGCCCATTGATGATGCCATCGACGACGAGAGTGGTGATGAAGAGGAGTCGGATTTGTAAATAGGCAAAGATATGGTATAGGCAATGGCGGCGTAAGGGGAAGACCTTGCGCCGCTGTCGTTTTGTGCCGTATGTTTCATTAGCGTGCGCCGGAATTTTGGCGGCTTTCCCTTGCAGATTTTGCGGCTGTGCGTTGAAAGCTTTGTCGCCATGCGTTGCAAATTTTATCGCCATGCGTTGAAACTTGCAGCGCATGGCGATATGAATTTAATGGCTTCGCTTGATTAATGGAACTTGTTTCTAATGCCGTTGCCGTTGTTTGGCTATGGCGTTTCCTTGTTCGTGCTTTTTCTTCTGGTAAAAGTAAGGAAAGAGAAGCCGTGGCGTTTGTCCCTTTCCGTTTCGAGCCATGTGCCCATGTCAATGTCGGGGAAAAAAGTGTCAGCTTCTGCCGGGTTTTCCTCTACGAGGGTTATGTGCAGTGTGTCGGCTACAGGCATGGTCTGTCTGTAAACCTGCTCTCCTCCGATAATGAAAGTCGGTTTGCCGCGGCATAGCTTTAGGGCTTCTTCCAAAGATGCGCAAACCTCGCAGCCCCTTATCTCTTTGTTGGTCTTGCTCAATACGATATTTCGCCTGCCTGGCAGTGCGCCGTTGGGCAGCGATTCGAAGGTCTTCCTGCCCATTATTATCGTGTTGCCCATGGTGAGTTGCCTGAAGCGAGCCAGGTCTTCGGGCAAGTGCCAAGGCAGGCTTCCTTTGTTGCCGATGGCATGGTTGGGCGACATCGCTGCTATGATGGCAATCATGGTTGTGCCTCCTCGGGCTGATGTGGCAGGATGGGCGATTGGGCGTTGCTGGCGACATGGGTTGACTTTATGCGCCATTCTTGCGGATAGAGATTGTTGGCACGGTTGCCAAGGTTTTTCACGAAGCCGAGTGGGTGCCCCTTGTAGGCGACGATGGCAAAGCCCTTGGGTGTGGCTGCGTCGAGGGTGATGGCCTCTTTCCTTAGGTAGCGGATGGCTGTGTCATGGTCAAGTTCCGCAATGTTGAATGCCTCCCTGTTCAGCGCCATGCTCAATGCCAACGAGTTGTCAGGGATGATGTCCTTGCCCTTGATGGTACCAATTCCTACTCCTGCATGTATGACGTGGAGCTTGTTTCGCACATTGTTATACATGCCAATCCACCGGGAAGGTATGGCGGTGATGGTGTCCTTTTCCTCAACGTAGGTAAAGTCGCCGTTGAGCCAATTTCTTGTCTTGTCTATGTTTTTTGCCTGTTTGGGGTGACAAGTGGGCGTGTTGTTATGCGTTCTTGCGCTGTCACCACGTTTGCGCAATACGGTCATGAACAATCCCTCTCCGCATGTTACGCCTGGTATGAAGCGGTACGCAGGGTTGCTGCCCACAAGCGGTCCGCTTATGTTCCACTCTTCTTTCGTTTTTATGTCAATGAAGTCGGCATCGAGAGTCTTGGCTATCCATTCGGCGTTTTCCTCGTCCTCGTGGGCGTTGAATGTGCATGTTGAGTATATCAGGAAGCCACCCGGGCGGAGGCAGTGCCATGCGTCCTCGATTATGGAGCGTTGCAGCAGTCGGCATTTTTCCACGTTTTGTTGGCTCCATTCCTGAATGGAGTTTGGGTCTTTGCGGAACATGCCCTCGCCTGAGCATGGGACATCGGCGAGAATGGCATCAAACATGAGTTTGCTTTTCCTGTAGTCTTTTGGGAAATTGTTTGTTACTATTACGTCCGGGTGCCCTTGCTTTTGCATGTTCTCCTTCAATATGCTTGCCCTTGTCTTTACCGGTTCGTTGGAGAAAAGCAGGCTGCCTTCTGGCAGTGCGGAGCGTAATGCCGTGGATTTGCCGCCCGGGGCTGCGCATAGGTCAAGCATCAGCACAGGCTCGTGGATGATTTGTTTTACGACCTCGCATACGAACATCGACGACGCTTCCTGAACATAATAGAGTCCGGCGTGAAGCAATGGGTCGAAGGTGAATGTGGGACGACTGCCAAGATACCAGCCCTGTGGGCACCACGCCACAGGCTCATGGTTGGAGTTTGGGCCATCTTGCAGGTTAGGGGTGTGGGGCTTGAATGGGTTCAGGCGGATGCTCGTGGGTGCTTCCTCGTCAAGGGCTTGGCGAAATTTCCGGTAAAGGCAGTCGCCAAACAGTTGCCGTGTGTATGTTTCAAAGTCTTCGGGTAATTTCATTTATTCCACTATTATGAAGTCGTCGCTTTCGGTTATCTTCTGTGGCTTGGGTTGTGGCATGCTTTTTAGGTTGCCTTTCTCATCGAACATGCCGTATGTTGTTCGCAGCACCGAGAACTCCGTGCGACGGTTTAGCTGGTTGCAGGTTTCCTGCTGTTTGGCATCTTTCATCGTTTTTATGAAGTCTTCCGTCAGCACGTCGCCCTCTTTCAGCCAAGTGTGTTTTTCGGCAAGTTTCTTGTTCACTTTTCTTGGGCTTTCTTTGCCGTATCCCTTGGGTGTCAGCCTGTCGGCGGCAATGCCATGGGCTATGAGGTAATTTATTACTGATTCGGCTCGCCGTTGTGACAGTCGCTTGTTGTATGCCGCTGAGCCTTTGTAGTCGGTGTGTGCCGCAAGCTCAATGGTGATGTTGGGATTCTCGTTCAGTATGGCTACGAGCTTGTCGAGTGCGGTCTTGCTGCTGTCGCGGAGCGTTGCCTTGTCGAAATCGTAGAAAATATTGTCGATTAGCGTAGGCGCGGAAATGTTGGCGAGGGCAAACTGCAGTGTCGTGTCGCGGCTTTCCTTGGGATTTTCCTCTGCATTTATCTCCTCCTTATGGTTAAGGTACCCTTTGCAAGTTGCGAGGAACAGGTAACTGACACCGGGTTCCAGCACTTTTGTGAATGATCCGTCGCTGCGCACGCTGAGTTTCTCGTTGGTTCCGTCGTCGCCTACGCAATATACCTGTGCGGCGGTCAGTTCGTAACCGTCCATTTCGTAAACCCACCCTTTCACTGTTTGTATTATTTCAGGGTTGTCAAACGAGTAAATATGATCCCAGCCTTTGCCGTCGCCACGGTTTGACGAGAAAAAACCACGGTTGTGAGGTCCTTCGAAAGTCATGCCAAAGTCATCGCCTTGCGAGTTGAGGGGATACCCAGGATGGGATACGTGGTAACGACGATCCTGTCCTACCTTGGCGATGAAGATGTCGTAGCCGCCAAGCCCCGGATGGCCGTTGCTGGAAAAATAAAGGTCGCCATTGGGACGGAATGACGGAAAGGCTTCGTCGCCGGCAGTGTTTATTGGCTCTCCGAGGTTTTCCACACCACCAAAGCCTGCCGGCGTGATGCGGACGCGCCAAATGTCGAGTCCGCCTTTGCCTCCAGGCATGTCCGATGTGAAGTAAAGCCATTCTCCATCGGGTGACATTGCTGGATGGGCATAGCTTGACAGCGTGTCATTGGTAAGCTTCACCTCCGCAGCCTTCCCCCATGCGGCGTCGGAACGGCTTGATTTCACTATTTGTGCATAGCGTGGAAATGATGGGTCAGTGACGCATTGCGTGAGGTACATTTCTCGTCCGTCGGTTGAGAAGCAACACGCACCTTCGTCGAATGCCGTGTTGACACCTCCTGTCACGGCTTCGGGCTTTGTCCATTTGCCCTTGTCGTCTTTTCTTGACACGAATATGTCTGCGGGCTTTGCGCCTGTTATGCCACTCAAATCATCTCCTTCCGCCTCGTTTCGTGTTGAGGTGAAATAAAGTTCATCGTAGTTTTCGCCCGTTAGCATGGGAGAGTAGTCGGCACGCCGCGAGTTGAGGACATCCATTCGCTTTACTGTGTAACGGCTGTCGAGTCCCTTGATATGGGGAGCGTTGTTTGCGGCTGCGAGACCATTCTTCGCAATGTCGTTGTCGGGCATGGAATCGAGTGCGAGTTGGTATTCCGTTGCGGCTTCTTTGTAGTTGCCGTTTTTCATCAGTTGCCCTGCCAATGCCATGTGGTCTTCGGCATCGTCTTGGTGGTATCTTATTGTGTTGCGGTAAGCCGCGATGGCCTTTGCTGTTTGCAGGCTCTTCGCATAGCAATAAGCCATTTTCTTGGCAATTTGGCCACGCCGCTCGCGTTCCTTTGCAGGTGTCTTTTGGTAAGCCTGCTTAAATTCTGTGGCGGCATCGTAGTATTCGCCTATTGCCAAGTGTTTTTCGCCGCGTTTTATGTTGCGTTCCGCACCACATCCCGTGGCAAGTAAAATGATACTTGCCAGCAGGAATATGAGCTTGATGTTTTCAATGCACTCCTTAATCATTATGAATATAACGCAAAATACTGGCGAATATTTTGGGAAGACGATGAAGGCAACTTGGTTTGTCTGTGGCAAAGTCCTTGTACGTTAGTCGTCCAAAGGTTTGTGATTTTGCCATTTCGTAAAGTTGCCTTCGGTTGTCTCAGCTAGTCTTGGATATCTTTCCGTTGTTTTGCCGGAGTCTTATTCCGGGTTGTTGTTGATTTTCACGATGTGTGTTTTGGGCAATTTCTTGTTGCGTAGGTTCACGCGTGTCACAACGGCTTGTGCGAGGTTGATGAAGGCCTGCCCAGTCATGGTGTCAGTATGCAGTGCTGCTGGTTCGCCGCTGTCACCGCTGTCGCAAATGCCTTGTACGAGTGGTATTTGTGCAAGCAAAGGCACGTCCATCTCTTTTGCGAGGTTTTTGCAACCGTCTTTGCCGAAAACGTAATACTTGTTGTTCGGTAGCTCTGCGGGCGTGAACCATGCCATGTTTTCCACGAGACCGAGGATTGGCACGTTGACCTTTTCGTTGGTGTACATGTCAATGCCTTTACGAGCGTCTGCGAGAGCGACGTTTTGTGGTGTTGACACAATTACCGCACCCGTTATCGCAAGTGTTTGTAACAATGTGAGGTGGATGTCGGATGTTCCGGGTGGCGTGTCAAGGATGAAATAGTCGAGCTCGCCCCAGTCGGCATCGGCTATGAGCTGTTTGAGTGCCCCGGTTGCCATGCCGCCACGCCACAGGGTGGCAGTGGTGGGATTGACGAAGAATCCGATTGACAGGAGTTTCACTCCATACTTTTCTATTGGCTCGATAAGTTGCCTTCCGTCCTTGTTTATGCCATAGGGACGTTCGTTTTCCACGCCGAACATTTTGGGAAGCGATGGCCCGAAAATGTCAGTGTCAAGTATTCCTACTTTGTATCCGAGGCGCGCCAAGGCAATGGCGAGGTTTGCCGAGACCGTGCTTTTGCCAACGCCACCTTTGCCGGAGCTTACGGCTACAATGTTCTTGACATCCGGGAGCAGTTTCTCCACTTCGGGGCGTGGTGCTGACTTGAACTCCGTGCTTATGTTAATCTTGACTTCTTGCCCAAGCTTGTATTTCAGAGTCGCTTCTGCCGACTTTATTGTTGACTTGATGAAAGGATCTGTGTCACGGGGGAATATGAGCGAAAAGCTGACCTCATTGCCGTTTATGCGCATATTGTCGGCAACCATCTCGCTTTCTATCAGATTTTTTTTCGTGCCTGGGTAGATTACGGTTGCAAGTATGTCGCGGATAAGTTTTGGATAAAGTGTCATAATGTCTGTTTTGTTATAATGGTTAGCAAAAGTAGGAAATAATCGGCTAAAATACAAATAAAAACTAAATAATTTCCTTGTGAGTGCGGTTTTTAATAACTTTGTCCAAGTACAAATCCGACAATCAATGAAGTTACATCATATTTTATTAATCGCAACAATCTTTTTGTTGCCATTTGGCGTTTATGCCAAATCCGTGAATTGGGTGCAGGACGGTGATGTCACGTACAGCGTACAAAAGGAGTATGGCTCTGTGGTAGGCAATGCGCTTCGGCTTTTTTCTGCGGACATGCAACGAACGGCAGGGTGTGGAGTTCGCCAAGTGGCTTCGGGCAACATTGTCATTTACCAGCTTGACATGGCTTCCAACAAGGACATGAAAGCGTTAGGGACAATGCGCGTGCCAATAATGGATTTCATAGCCAAGCGTGATGCGTTTTGGATTGGCGTGCGCAAGGGAAAGGTTGTGATAGTGGGAAGCAATGGGCGTGGTACGGCATACGGCTTGATGCAACTGTCGCGAATGCCCGTCTCAATAGACGAAAAGTTTGAGCGGACGTGGGTTCCATCTGTTGAGTTTCGTGGCATATCCATGGAGAATGTCAGGTTGCATGGCGATGATTATCGCAAACTGTTCGAGATAATGTTGCGCATGAGAGCCAATACGTTTACTTCGGGGTGGGATGCCGGTGAGACGAATTTTCATGTTACGAAGGAGTTGAGAACCTTGGCAGACTCTTTTGGCATTGATCTTGCAACGTTGCATGGAGAGAAAACATTTCGGCTTCATGGACATAAGAAAGAGGCCATGACGATTGATGTTACATGGCGTGACGATGGCTATGGTTATGTTGTGGCAGCTGATTATGGTGACAGGAAAGATGGTGGATGTGTTTACCATTTGAGTTACGCTGGAAGACCACACGATTATCTTTGGCTTAGCACCACGCAGCCAGGGCTTGTTTGCAACGAGATGCAGACGGCTTACCAGCGTGGCGCAAAGCGTCTGTGGATAGCTGCATTGCATGACATCAATGTGGCAGCTTACCAACTGGAACTTTTCATGGACTTGGCTTGGGATGTCAATTCTGTTAATGCGGAGGAAACACGGGCGCACTTGAAGTCGTGGATGGAAAAAAAGTTTGGAAGTGCTGTCGCAGGCAGTCTGGACAATGCCTTGAGACAATATTATAGGCTTGTTTCAATACGCCGTCCTGAGTTTATGGATTTTAGCGTGCGGGCACTCTCCTCGAAAACCAATGCAAACGGGGATGGTGGAGTGAGGAATACGGAATTTAATGCGGAAGAGTTTGGCAACGAGCTTGAGCGTTATATAAACGAGTATCGTGACGTTTGCGAAAAGGTGAAGGCGGCAGGTGGCATGGTGGTTGACAGCATGAGGGACTTTTACTTCATGACCGTGGAATATCCGGTGTGCTGTTCGGCGTTGATGGCAGAGAAGATGCTACAGGCGCAGGAATCTCGCCTGATAGGGCGTAAGCCCAGCTTCCATCATGACGAAGAGGCTTTGGAGTCGGCTGCGAGGAGCATGAAAGCCTATTGGGAAATTCAGTCGCTCACGAAACGTTATAATGAGATTGCCTCAAGACAATCGTGGAACAAAAACATCGTGGCAAGTCAAAGAAATTTTGGGGTTTTTGGCAAACCGAAACTTACTGACACCGTGAGCGTGGCGGAAGTGGAAAAATACTATGATGCCAATGCGGTGTATGCTCCTTTGTCTGATGATGGTTGCACGGTGCTAAATGCTTGTGAATATGCTGTGACAGGCGGTGGCGTGCGTAAGCTTGACATGGTGGGGCACTCGATGAATGCTGTTGAATTGAGCAAGGGTGGCGAGCTGTCGTATCGTTTCACCACCGGTGTCATTGGTGGCGTGTTGCGCTTGGCGTTTGTTCCCACCTTTTCACCTGATGGCGAATCGTCCCAGTGCAGTGTGAGCATAGATGGTGGAACGCCGACGACAATAATTGTTAATGATGGCTCAGCGGCATCCGAACGCTGGGCACGTGGCGTGCTTCGCGGACAGACGGTTGTTAACCTGCCCGTGTCCTTGTCTTCCGGTACGCATACATTGACAATCAAGTCTCTTAATGATCATGTGCTGTTTGACCAGTGGATGATTGACAGGGATGCGGACAGGCAGTTTTATGTTTTCCCCAAAAAGCCGTAAAGCCTCTTCGTGTGTCATTGCTTTAATGCGGAAGAGGCCTTTGTGGTTAGGTGTTTGGCATTTCGTTCCTGTGGTAGCTCCTGTATCCGTCCTTGGGTATGTCCACGTCGGGTTCTTCAAGCTTGCCATCGGATGGCAAGTGGAAACGCATGTAACGTATGTTTAGCCCTCGCTCCATCCACATGTTCTCGTAATAAGTTTGTATGGTTAGGATGGGTGAGCCTTGCAGGATGGCTGGCGTGTCGTGGTAAAGATCCTCTGTGGAGAAGTCGATGGGCAGGTGGTTGCCCTCAACCATGTACTTGGTGTACGTGAAGAGGAAGTTGGAGTCGGTTTTAAGGTGTATTATGCCGTTATCGACAAGGAATCGCCTGTAACGTTCCATGAAGAAAGTCGAGGTAAGCCTCTTGCGTGGGTTCTTCATCTGTGGGTCGGAGAAAGTCAGCCATATTTCCTGAACCTCGTCCTTGTCGAAGAAACGGTCAATAATCTCAATGCTCGTGCGCAGGAACGCCACGTTTGGCAGTCCTTGCTCTAACGCGAGTTTTGCCCCAGTCCACATCCTTGAGCCCTTGATGTCCACCCCGATGAAGTTTACATTAGGGAACAGCTTCGCCAATCCCACTGTGTATTCCCCCTTCCCGCACCCAAGTTCCAGGACGATGGGGTTGTTGTTGTGAAAATATTTCTCTCGCCACAGGCCTTTCATGTCAAAAGGCACGTCGCTTATGACGGAGAACGGATATTGGAACACGTTCTTGAAAGTTTCCATTTCGGCGAATTTCGCCAGCTTTCCTTTGCCCATATACGTTTTTCGCAGTTTTTGTTTAGTCTCGCGAGAATACTTGGATTTCGCGGTTCCCTTATAATAATGTGTTTCGGACATCGCCCCAAAGCCTGTCCTGTTGGTGCCGAGGAGGCTTTGGGGCTTGTTGTTGTACCAGTTGTTTGTTTTCTACGTGTGCAATCTGTGGAGTTTTAGTCAATTACGACCGTTGTCCACCCGTGCTTGTCTTCTATCGTGCCATATTGTATGCCGCGCAGCGTGTCATAAAGCTTGGTTGACCATGGCCCCGGCTTGTCGCCGAAATTGTATTTCTTGCCAGTGTCAAGGTCGTCAAGCTCGCTGATGGGCGAAATCACGGCTGCGGTTCCGCAAGCGCCAGCTTCCTCAAATGTGCTTAGCTCTTCCTCGGGAATTTGCCTGCGCTCCACTTTCATACCGAGATCTTCGGCAAGTTGCATAAGGCTCTTGTTGGTTATCGAGGGCAAGATGCTGGTACTTTTTGGTGTGACGTATGTGTTGTTTTTTATGCCGAAGAAGTTGGCGGCTCCACACTCGTCAACGTATTTCTTCTCTTTGGCATCAAGGTAAAACTCCGAGTCGTATCCTCTTTCGGCGGCGTAAGTGTGTGCCCTTAGTGAGGCGGCATAGTTTCCGCCAACCTTGTAAACGCCGGTGCCGAGCGGAGCCGAGCGATCCCACTGGCGCACGATGGCGTACTTGTTGCATGCGAAGCCACCCTTGAAGTACGGACCGACAGGTGTCACGAATATGAGGAACAGGTAATCCTTGGCTGGGTGCACGCCCACTTGTGGCGTTATGCCCAGCAGCACGGGACGTATGTAAAGCGTGGCTTGGCTCTCGTAGGTTGGTATCCATTCCTGGTTCAGCCGCACCACTTTCTTGACCATCTCAACGAAAAGTTCCGTGGGTACCTTGGGCATTACTATGCCATCGCATGTGTCCTGCAGGCGTTTGGCATTGTCTTCAACGCGGAATATGCGTACCTTGCCGTCCGGGCAGCGGTAGGCTTTCAGACCCTCGAAAGCCTCTTGTCCGTAATGCAGGCATGTCGCTGCCATGTGCATGTTTATGTATTCTTCGGAGCAAACTTCAATCTCACCCCATTTACCGTCATGATAGTAGCACCGGACGTTGTAGTCGGTCTTGCGGTAACCGAATGTCAAATTCCCCCAATCTAAATTTTTCATAATATTTCTATTGCTTAAATGATTATCCTTTTCTTCTTGCAAGTCTTGTCGGCTTATAAATTGGTGCAAAATTAGTAATAATAATTATCAATTGCAATAAAAGGCGAGTATTTTATCCTTTTCCCAATATTTTCTTAATCTCCGAGTCGGTTTTGGTTAGGCGATCTTTGCAAAGTTTTATCAGCTGTTGCGCCTTTTTGAGTTCTGCCGAAAGCTCGTCTATGTCCATCTCGTTGTTTTCCAGTCGCCTTACTATGTTTTCCAGCTGGTGTACAGCCTCTTCATATTTTACTTGTTGAGCCATTTATTTACGCTTTTATGCTTGTGGAGGTTTGTTTTCGTGTCTCATGCCTTTTGCCTTTGCGCCGTAAAGGTGTTGCGATTACGGCGCGAAGACGTTGCCATTACGGCGTAATGGCGATGCGTTTACGCCGTAATGGTGGTGCGATTGCGCCGCAATCATCCGGGACTTTTTTTGAGGATGTTTTGCGTCACTACCGATTTTATGGTTCCGGTTCCCAGTAGGGTGTCAATTTTGTCACCCTCTCTCAGGTCTGCGGCATCACGAACGGCTTTCCCATTTAGTAATGTTATGCTGTATCCCCTTTTCAATATGTTTTGAGGGTCAAGGCTTTTTATGAGTATGGAGTGTTGGCGCAGGCGGTTGGCCTCTTTCTCGACAACGCCTTTTGCCAGTTGCGGCAGGCTGTCGCCAATGGAGCTTATGCGGAAGTTTTCCTTCAGTATCTTTTCCCTGGAGAGTGATGCCAGCAGGTTTGACAGGTTGCTTAGCCTTGTGCCTTGCTTCTCCTTTACGAGGGAAAAAAGTGTTGGTATGCGCTCTGACAGGTTGTTTAGGCGTGCGTGCTCCATGTCCATGCGGTGTCCGACCTCTGCCACGATGCGGCTTTGGCAATCGGCTATGAGATTCCATGCGTGCGTGAGGTTGTCCACGAGCAGCGTGGCGGCCGCCGTTGGGGTCTTCACGCGCGTGTTTGACACCATGTCTATTATGCTCTCGTCGCGGTCGTGCCCAATGCCAGTTATTATGGGTAGTGGGAAGTTGGCTACGTTTTCGGCCAATGCAAGAGTGTCAAATCCACTCATGTCGGCAGTGGCTCCGCCACCGCGGATAATGACCACCACGTCAAAATCGTCTTGCCGCCCATATATGTCGTTTAAGGCACTGATGATGGTAGCCTCAACTTGTTCGCCTTGCATAGTGGCGTTGAAAAGCTCGGTGGTGAAGCGAAAACCGTAATCGTTGTGTGTAAGTTGGTCGCAGAAGTCGCCATATCCAGCCGCGTTCTCACTTGATATTACCGCCACTCGTTGTGCGAACATTGGTATGGCAAGTTCCTTTTGCAAATGGAAGATGCCCTCGTCTTTTAGTTGCTTGATTATCTCCAGCCGTTTCCTTGCCATGTCGCCAAGGGTATAGGTTGGGTCAACGTCTTGCACGATCCATGAGAAACCGTAGGCCTCGTGGAAGTTTGCCGTAACGAGCAGCATGACTTTCATGCCCGGGTGCATAGCCTCGCCAGTGGCATGCTCAAACTTTGGCCTCAGCTTGAGCCATGTGTTTCGCCAACATTTTGCCGAGGCACGTGCCACGGGCGTGGCGGAGAATAAGTCCTTCTGTATTAGTTCCATGTAACAGTGTCCCCTTACTTCCCGAGCTTCAGACAGCTCGGCCTCGACCCAATAGGCGCGGTCGAGTGTTGCTTCAACAACATCGTGCACCATTGAGTTCAGTTCGAATAGCGTAAGTGCTTGTTTCTGTTGCATAGAATTTCTGCGTGTTGGCGATGGTTGCAAACAGCCATTCTGTTGTTTTACGGTTGAGTCTCCATGCGTAAGGCGTGGATGCCACGTTGCGGTATTTGCCAATGCTTTTGCAAAAGTAAGCCGAAAAACGCGAAAGTCCAAATGTTTTTGCTGTTTTTTGACAAGCGGTGGCTTTTGCGCCTCGTTCGTGTAAGCAGTGCAAAACCAGCTTTCCACATTTTGTGTCATGTCTGTTTGTGGTGTGATAGCGAGGGGCAAGACCACTTTTGAGGATAAAAAAAAGAATATTTTTTTTGTTATTCCCCTCATTTGCGTTATCTTTGCACCATGCCAATCAACAATGATAACAAGAAAGCAACATTAGCGCTTGGGGCGCAGCCTGTGGGCAAGCTGCTTGCCCAGTATGCCATGCCGGCGATAATAGCGCAGGTGGCATCGTCGCTTTACAATATAATCGACAGGGCTTTTATCGGTCAGGTGGTAGGACCGCTTGCCATATCAGGTCTTGCCATAACGTTTCCGTTCATGAACCTTTCGGGCGCATTTGGGGCGGCTGTGGGTGTCGGAGCCTCTACGGCGATATCCGTGAAGCTTGGGCAGAAGGACTATAAGACGGCGGAGAACCTGCTTGGCAATACCGTGACGCTCAACTTGCTTATAGGCTTTGCGTTCGCGGTTGTGTGCCTGATTTTTCTTGACCCGATACTTTATTTCTTCGGTGCGAGCAAGGAAACCATTCCCTATGCCCGCGACTTCATGCAAATCATACTGTGTGGCAACATGATAACGCACATGTATTTTGGCATGAATGCCGTGCTGCGTGCCGCCAGCAAGCCTCGTCAGGCAATGAACGCAACTATTTTCACCGTGGTGATGAACATCCTGCTCGACGTGGTGTTCATATTGTGGTGGGGCTGGGGCATACGTGGCGCGGCACTTGCGACCATTCTGTCGCAGAGCATGGCCCTGGTCTATCAGATAAGGCTTTTCATGAACAAGACGGAACTGTTGCATCTTAAGAAAGGCATATACAGGTTGAAAGCAGGCTTGGTGAAGAATATAGTTGGCGTTGGCATCTCACCGTTCTTGATGAACGTTTGTACGTGCATAATCATTATCTTCATGAACAACCAGTTCGTGCGCTATGGCGGTGACCTCTCGGTTGGCTCATATGGCATAGCCTCGGCCATATCCACGGTGTTCGTGATGTTTATCATTGGCCTGAACCAAGGCATGCAGCCTATCGCCGGATACAATTATGGAGCACAGTTGATAGACCGTTTGTTGAGGGTGCTTAGCCTCTCGATGATGGTTGCTACCGCGATAATGACAGTGGGGTGGATTGTTGCCATGCTTTTCCCGTATTGGCTGGCACGCATATTCACAACCGATGCCACGCTGATAGAAATGTCAATAAAGGCAATAAGGGTAAACATGCTTCTCTTTCCGATTGTGGGCTTCCAGATGGTCGTGACCAATTTCTTCCAGTGTATAGGCAAGGTGAAAATCAGTATTTTCCTTTCGCTGTCACGCCAGCTCATCTTCCTCCTGCCTTTGCTTTACACCCTGCCGTTGGTGTTTGGCATTGATGGCGTTTGGTACTCTCTCCCGGCATCCGACTTCATAGCGTCATTGGTGACTGCGACCATAATGGTGACATACATGCGTAAATTCAGAAAGCAGATTAATCTCCGGAACAATGGATGATAAAAATATTATAATAAACGTGGGCCGACAGATGGGTTCCGGTGGGCGTGTCATTGCCAAGATGCTTGCCGACGAGTTTGGTTGCGCGTTTTACGATAAGGAACTGCTGAACCTTGCGGCAAAGGAGAGTGGTTTCAATGAGAAATTCTTTGAGCAAAATGATGAACGCAAGGGCTTCATGAAGTCGGTTTTCCACGTCCATGTGCCGTTTGTAGGGGAAAACAATTTCTACAAGAACAGCTTTTCGCAGGATGCGCTTTACCAGTTGCAGAGCGATGCCATTAGGAAGGTTGCCGACGAAGGCAATTGCGTGTTTGTGGGGCGCACGGCCGATTATGTTCTTCGAGATTGCAAGAATGTGGTCAACGTCTTCATAACAGCGAATATTGACCATCGCATCCAGCGCGTGTGCAAGCGTTTGGGTTTTGACCGTGCCACGGCCCGTAAGTATATTCGCTCCCAGGAAGACGAGCGTGCGTCATATTATAATTACTATACTGGCAAAAAATGGGGACACGCAGACAGTTATGACCTTTGTGTAAACTCCAGCTTGCTGGGTATTGAAGAGACGGAAAAGTTTATCGCTGATTTTATTAGAAAACGTTTTAATATATGAAAACCTATCTCGTAACAGGGGCTGCCGGTTTTATCGGCTCAAACTTTGTCAAGTACTTGCTTCACAAGAAGTATGTAAACGAAGATATAAAGGTCATTGTCCTTGATGCCCTGACATACGCCGGAAACCTCGGTACCATCAGGGAAGACATTGATGACAAGCGTTGTTTCTTCGTGAAAGGTGACATACGCGACTGCCAGCTCCTTGATCGCCTGTTCACCGAAAACGATGTTGATTATGTGGTGAATTTCGCAGCCGAGAGCCATGTTGACCGTTCCATCGAGGATCCGCAGTTGTTCTTGTCGGTCAATATTCTTGGCACGCAGAACATCATGGACGCGGCGCGTAAGGCTTGGGTCATAGGCAAGGATTCGCAAGGGTATCCACTGTGGCAGGACGGCAAGCGTTACCATCAGGTGTCAACCGATGAGGTTTACGGCGCACTTGGCGATACGGGATATTTTACGGAGGAAACGCCACTTTGCCCACACAGCCCTTACTCGGCAAGCAAGGCGAGTGCCGACTTCTTCGTGCAGGCTTACCGTGACACTTACCACATGCCGGTGAGCATAACACGTTGCTCGAACAATTATGGCCCTTACCATTTTCCGGAGAAGTTAATACCACTGATAATAAACAATATCCTTGAGGGCAAGAAACTGCCGGTCTATGGAGCGGGACTTAACGTTCGCGACTGGCTGTACGTGGAAGACCATTGCAAGGCCATAGACCTTGTGGTGCGCGAAGGGAAGGCTGGCGAGGTTTACAATGTTGGCGGTCATAACGAGATGCGCAACATTGATATTGTAAGGCTCACGATAAAGACCATACACGATAAGATGGTTGCCGACAAGAACCTGCGCGAGCTGCTGAGGAGAAAGGAGCGTGATGCCAATGGAGATATTGACGTGAGTTGGATAAACGACAGCTTGATTGAGCATGTGGCGGATCGCTTGGGGCATGATGCCCGTTACGCCATCGACCCGACCAAGATAAGGGAGGAACTCGGGTGGTATCCTGAGACCATGTTTGCTGATGGCATCGTGAAAACCATAGAGTGGAACCTGGATAACCAGCAATGGATAGCGGAAGTCACCTCGGGAGACTACAAGAAATATTATGATGAAATGTATGGCAAGGAACGCCATGGGCAGTTGCTTTGATTGTGGCAAGGCATGGATAAGTTTTCAGTGCATTTGAGCAATTTCCTCAGGTTGGCTCACAGCTCGGCTCTGCTTGTGAGTGATGGCGACAAGGCAAACCTTGACGTGTTGTTGACGATGCTTGGCCCCGTTGACAAGGAGATAATGGAATCCTATTTCGGGCTTTTTGGAACGCCAGTCATGCAACCGGCATTGATAGCCGAGAAGTATGGCGTGACGGCATCTGCCATCGAGGAGATTGTTGCAAAGGACATACGTCGGCTTTCCATAACGCCAGAGTGGCAGATGATGGCAGGGCAACTGAGTGTTGTAGTGAAAAAACGAATAGGTTTTGAAATATGAAAAAGATACTTTTATTGGGTTCTGGTGAACTGGGCAGGGAATTTGCCATAGCCGCAAAGCGCGCTGGGCAATATGTCATAGCCTGCGACAAATACGACAACGCTCCTGCCATGCATGTTGCCGACGAGCGCGAGGTCTTCTCCATGCTCGACGGCGATGCTTTGGCTGCCGTGGTGAGCAAGCACAGGCCAGACATCATTGTGCCGGAGATTGAGGCCATACGCACAGAGAGGCTTTTCGACTTTGAGGAGCAGGGCATACAGGTGGTGCCTTCGGCTCGTGCCGTTAATTACACGATGAACCGACGTGCCATACGTGACCTTGCGGCCAGGCAGCTTGGCTTGCGCACGGCAAAATATTTCTATGCGAAGACCTTCGATGAGTTCAGGCGTGCCGCCGACGAGATTGGCTTCCCGTGTGTCGTGAAACCGTTGATGTCGTCGTCGGGTCATGGACAGAGTTATGTCCATAACGATGATGAGTTGCAGGAGGCCTTTAGAGATGCAATGGAAGAGGGGCGCGGCGACGTGAAAGAGGTCATAATAGAGGAATTCATCGATTTCCAGTCGGAGTTTACCCTACTTACCGTAACCCAGAAAAACGGGCCTACGATATTCTGCCCACCTATCGGCCATGTGCAGAAGGGTGGCGATTACCGAGAGAGCTGGATGCCGTATGAGATTGGGGCTGAGGCGTTGGAAAGTGCCCAGCATATTGCGGATGAGGTCACCAAGGCTCTTACGGGCTATGGCTTGTGGGGTGTTGAGTTCTTCCTTACAAAGCAGGGCGAGGTCATTTTCTCTGAGTTGAGTCCCAGGCCGCATGACACGGGAATGGTGACGCTGAGCCATTGCACTAATCTCAGCGAGTTTGAGCTTCATTTCCGTGCAATCATGGGATTGCCAATACCTGCCATCCACCTTGAGCATTGTGGCGTTTCCGCCGTGGTGCTGTCTCCCGTTGAGAGTGCGGAACCTCTTTCATATAATCTGATGGACGTATGCTCTGAGGATCGTTCGCGTGTCAGGGTTTTCGGAAAGCCGGTGGCGCATGTCGGGCGTCGCATGGGCGTCGTGCTTTGCTACGACGACTTGGGGGCTGACATGGTGCCCCTGCGCGACAAGGCCAAGAGGCTGGCTAAGACCGTGCTTGGCACTGATCCTTACATGAAGAAGTGACGGTTGCGCTTTTATGTGGGTGGCACAACGGCGTTGTAAGGAGTTTACAATGGTTTTGTAAAGTGATTACAACGCCGTTGTGGCATCCTTACAGAGGCGTTGTAAGGATACTTTCACGGCTTGGCGTGTTTCTTGCCATGCCGTGGCTTATGTTGCACAAAAGTCTTGTAAATTCTTGAAAATGGCGTTTGGTAAAATCATCGACTTGCCGAAGATAATGGATCCTCGTGGCAATTTGACCGTGGCAGAGCAACTCAGGGAAATACCCTTTGCCGTAAGCCGTGTGTATTGGGTTTATGATGTGCCCGGTGGCGAGCATCGCGGAGGTCACGCCCACAAGCATTGCCGTGAGTTCATTGTGGCGGTTAGCGGCTCTTTCACCGTTACGCTTGACAATGGGGCAGAGAGCAAGCCTTTCCTGTTGAACCATCCTTACCAGGGGCTGTTGGTTGAGGCCGGCGTATGGCGCAAGCTTGATGATTTCTCGTCGGGGGCGGTGTGCCTTGTGCTTGCCGAGGACTTGTTCGACGAGGACGATTACATACGCGATTATGATCAGTATTTGCATTATCTGAATGTTTGAAATAAGGAAATACACTTGCGATGACAAGGCTGCCTGGGATAGTTTCGTTGACGGCTCCAGGCAAGGCACGTTCTTGTTTCGTCGTGATTATGTCGGATACCATAGTGACCGTTTCGAGGATTTCTCGTTGATGGTGTATCGCGGTGGTCGGCTTTTCGCCCTTTTGCCAGCTTCGGTGGATGGTGACACGCTGTGGTCTCACCAGGGGTTGACCTACGGTGGGTGGATAACCAATGAACGTGCTACGGTAGGTGACATGATGGATGTTTTCAGTTTGGCAAACAGGGAGCTTAAGGGCTTGGGCATAAACCGTGTGGTGTATAAGCCAATGCCTTGGATATACCAGAGGCAACCGTCAGAGGAAGATCTTTATGCGTTGACGCAGGTATGCGGCGCCAAGATAATGGTGCGCAATGTGAGTTCGACGATTTCGTTGAGGCACCCCGTTAAAATGAGGTATGGACGGAGGTATGACGGCAACAAGGCTGAAGCAAATGGGGTGGTGATAAGAAAAGACAATGGTGCCTTGGCTGGGTTTTGGAAGGTGCTGGAGGGCAACCTGTGGAATGCGCACAACGCCCGTCCTGTCCATTCGTTGGCTGAGATGGAAAGGCTCATGTGCCTTTTCCCGAACAACATAGAGTTGTATGTCGCTGAGTGGCAAGGGCAAATAGTCGGAGGGACTGTTGTTTTCGTTACTCCGCAGGTGGTGCATACGCAGTATATTTCAGCTTCGGAAATTGGCAAGAAGGTTCATGCCCTCGACTTGCTGTTCAGGGTGGTGCTGGAAGATTATGCTGATTGGCAGTATTTTGATTTTGGCACATCTAATGAGGATTATGGTCGTGTGCTCAACCGAGGGCTTATTTTCCAAAAGGAGGGCTTTGGCGGACGTGCGGTCTGTTATGACTGGTATGAGTATAATATAAATGTTTAGCTGATGGATATACCTTATTTGTCATTGCAAAAGGTCACTGACATGCACCTTGCCGAGATAACGTCGGCGGTGAGCGGAGTGGTGGAAAGCGGATGGTATCTCAAGGGTGAGGCGACAAGGCGTTTTGAGGCGGAATATGCCAATTATATCGGGACGGCACATTGTGTGGGATGTGGCAATGGGCTTGATGCACTTACGCTTATATTCAGGGCTTATAAGGAGATGGGAGTCATGCGTGATGGTGACGAGGTCATTGTGCCTGCCAACGCTTACATCGCTTCCATTCTCTCCATTATGGAAAATGGGCTTAAGCCGGTTCTGGTGGAACCGACTATTGGCAATCTTGAAATTGACGAGACTTTGGTGGAGCGTGCCGTCACGTGGCGTACCCGTGCCATTCTCCTTGTTCACATGTATGGGAGGTGTGCGTGGACCAAGGGGATACAGGACGTGTGTGACAGGTGGCACCTGAAGCTGATAGAGGATAATGCACAGGCGGTGGGTTGCCGCATAATGGGGGCGTTGGCGCAACTGCCTGGGGCGAGGTTGCGGCGTACAGGAAGCATTGGTGATGCTGCGGCTCACAGTTTTTACCCTGGCAAGAATCTTGGGGCACTGGGCGACGCTGGTGCTGTGACCACTGACGACAAGGAACTGGCCGACGTGGTGTGCGCTTTGGGCAATTATGGGTCAAGCCGTAAATACGTGTTTCGGTACAAGGGCAAGAACAGCCGCATGGATGAGGTCCAGGCGGCTGTGCTTTGCGTTAAGCTTAAGTATATTGAAGAGGACAATGCGAGAAGGCGGTGGGTCGCTGATTATTATTATAGGCATGTTCGCAATGCTGACATTATGCTGATGCCTGGCAAGGCAGAGTGGGAGCGAAGTGGGCGTAACGACTTGGCGTGCAATTATCATGTGTTCCCCATTCTTTGCGAACACCGTGATGGAATGCAGGCTTATTTGCGAGCGAATGGCATTGGCACCATGATTCATTACCCCATACCGCCGCATGAGCAAGAATGCAACGCCGACTGGGGAAGCCTTTCTTTTCCCGTGACGGAAACCATACACCGGCATGAACTTAGCCTCCCTTGTAACCAGACGATGACGGAAGAGGAGGTGGCGACCGTTTGCGAGGTCGTGAACGCTTTTGGGGCTTACGCTTAATCGCCAAGGAAGCGTTTGTGAGACTTGCTTGGCTGTTTGCCTTGTTATTTTCTTTTTTCCTGACGTGGAAATAAAATATTATGTTTCAAATGGCGTTAGGATATTGATGAGCGCAAAACAGCATGAAGGTAGCTATGGCCATATCTTGAAATATGCGGGCCTATTCGGAGGAGTGCAGGGACTCGGCATTCTTGTCGGACTTGTCCGCAACAAGTGTGTGGCTTTGCTGTTGGGACCCGACGGAATGGGGCTTGTCTCATTGTTCAACTCAACTTCCACCCTTGTAAGCAACTCCACTAATTTCGGGTTGCCAATGAGTGCGGTGCGCACGGTGTCAGAGGAATATGGCCGTGGTAATGGCGATGGCATAGCCCGTTCTGTTGCCATTGTGCGTTTGTGGAGCCTTGCCGCTGCGATCTTGGGTGTTGTGGCGTGTGCGTTGTTGAGTCCTCTGCTCAGTTGGTTTACTTTTTCCTGGGACGGTCATACTTTGCACTTCCTTCTGTTGTCACCGGTCGTAGGGTTGATGGCAATAACCGGTTGTGAGCTTGCCATATTGAAAGCGATGCGCAGGATGCGAAGCCTTGTTACAATATCGCTTGTCAATATGGTCGTGAGCCTTGCCTTGTCGATTCCTTTATATTATTTTTTCCGCATTCGTGGCATAGTGCCAACCTTGGTGTTGTTGGCTTTGTCGCAAATGCTGGTAACGGTAGCTTATTCTTATAAGGTTTGCCCACCCACTTGGCGTGTGTCCCGGAAATTGTGGTGCGACGGTTATGACATGGTGAAACTTGGAGTTGCGTTTGTCGTGGCGGGAATAATGAATTCTTGTTGTGAATTTCTTATCAGAAGTTATCTGAACAATGTTGCGCAGATAGGCATGGTGGGACTTTACAATGCGGGATTCATGATTTCGATGACATACGTTGGATTGGTTTTCTCTGCCATGGAAACGGATTATTTCCCACGTTTGTCGAGTGTAAACAATCTTGGCGTAACCTTTCGCACAATTGTAAATCGGCAGATTGAGGTTATGCTGTTGCTCGTCTCACCTTTGCTTGTGGCGTTTATGGTGAGCCTGCCGGTATTGGTGCCTTTGCTTTTTAGTGGCAAGTTTGTGCCGATTATCGATATGGTGCGTGTCGTGATTTTGGCAATGTATTTTCGGGCGTTGAAGCTGCCAGTCCAGTATATTCCCCTTGCAAAGGGAGATTCGCGTTCTTACATGTTCCTTGAAGTCGTTTCTGAATGTTTTATGCTTGCAGGCGTGGTGCTTCTGTTCAGCCAATATGGTTTGGTAGGAGCTGGGTGGGGACTCTTCCTTGCGAGTTTTGGCGACCTCATTGTAACATTCGCTTATGCCAGATGGCGTTATGGATACCATCTGTCTGGAAGGGTTTTGGTGTTTGCCGCTATGCAGTTGCCTCTTGGAATGCTTGCGTTTGTGGCAACATCACAAACCGAAGGGGTGGTGTATTGGGCTTTGGGAATGGTGGTGCTGGTTGTTAGTGGCGTTTATTCTTTTGTACAACTAAGAAATGCAAGGAAGCGTAATGCAAAAGGGTAAGGTTACGGTACTTATGGCTGTGTATAATGCGGAAAAGTATTTGCACAGAAGTTTGGGTTCTCTGTTGAGGCAGACTTTTTCTGACTTGCAGATAGTGTGCGTTGACGATGCTTCTACGGATGCCTCTTTGGCAATTCTCAAAGATTATGCTGAAAAGGATAAGAGGATTGAGGTGTTGCATCTTGAGGAAAACCATGGTCAGGCTTATGCGCGTAATAAGGCCATTGAAATAGCAACGGGCGAGTTTGTGACCATGCTTGACGCTGACGACTGGATGTCAGACGATGCCATTGAACAGTGCTTGAGGGTGTTCGAAGAATATCCTAAGACGGATTGCGTCCTCTTTGATGTTAAGGAAACTTTTCCTGACAATAGTAGCAAAGGTTATGACTGGCATTATAGTAAGGGAAAATATCAGTCAAATGCTGATGGCAGTTTTGTCGTAATGAGTGGCGAAGAAGCGTTTATGGAAAGTCTTAACTGGGGTATCCATGGCGTTTGCATGGATCGCGCAATCCTTTATGAAAAGTATCCTTATGATGCTTCGTCACGTTTTTACAGTGATGACAACACGGCTCGTTTGCATTTCCTGTCGTCGAGAGAGGTAAGGTGCGGCAATGGCAAATATTATTATTACCAGAATCCTTCTTCAGTATCGCATGGCATCGGCATCGGACGTATGGATTGGATGCATGCCGCCGACAGTATGCGCGATAAGTTTGAAGAGATGAATATGCCGTCTGAAGTGTTGAATGCTTGGGAATGGGAACGGTGGAAAATCATAATAGATTGCTATTGGTTTTACTACGTTAACCATGGGCAACTGACTCCTGATGAACGCGTTTGTTGCATGCGAGAGATAAGGAAGGCATGGCAAGGCGTAAAGGCGCTACGCCTGAAAGATAAGCCGATAAGAAAACTCGGCTGGTTTCCTTTCTTGGGACATTGGCGTGTCTTTCAATTGGAAGAATTTATTTATTTCAGTTTGCGGAGTTTGATGCGCAGGCATTGAGTTTTCCCATTTTTTCATGCTTGGCACTGCCATCTTGTGTTGGCTTCTCCGTGGCTCTTTGCCTCATTCATGCGCCTTTGGTAGTCTTGGATATAATTTTGCTTTTTTGTCGGCTGCCATCTTGGCGTAAACATTGTCAGGATCTTTTTCTAAGTTTATGCGCATGGTATGCGCTCGCTCGATAAGATCCTTAACCACTTCGCCACCACATATCAAGCCTGCTGCGGCTGGCACCCATGCGTTGCTGCTTGGGACGGCATGGCTTTTCTTGTTGTTTTGCGAGGCTTCGTCAGGGCAATCACAATGGTCGTTTGTGCCAGTTTGTTCGATGCTTTCCAACGGCTCTTCTGGGCTATATACGACTTTCAGGTGTTTTACGTTGGTTTTCCTAAGTTTCTTTCTTATTACTTTGGCCAAAGGGTCGTTTATGGTCTTCCAGATGTCGGTTACACGGAATTGTGTTGCATCCAGCTTGTAAGCTGCCCCCATGCAGGATATTAATGGTATGTTTAGGCCGTGGCAACGTTTTATTATGTCAAGTTTTGCGGTTACGGTATCAATGCAGTCAACAACATAGTCATACTGTGTAAAGTCAATGCTTTCTGCATTTTCCGGCAAGTAGAACATTTGATGTTTTCGAACATGGCAGCATGGGTTTATGTCATGGATGCGCATTTCCGCCACATCTACTTTGTTTTTGCCTACTGTTGATATTGTTGCGAGTATTTGGCGGTTTATGTTAGTCATGCACACACGGTCATCGTCTATTATGTCGATTGCTCCAACTCCGCTGCGAGCGAGAACCTCAACCACATATCCGCCAACTCCGCCAACTCCGAAAACGGCGACACGTGAACCGTTTAGTGTGTCAATGGCGGGTTGCCCGAGTAATAATTGTGTGCGTGAAAATTGGTTCTGCATATTTATCTTTAAACTTTCATCTTATAGTCTTGCAAAGTTACTCATTTTTCCTTATCTTTGCCAAAGAAATAATATAAAAAAGATAATGGTTTGAATGGGACGGAATGGGAACATGGTATGAAATGGAATGGTTATAACGAGGAGTTTGAGGAATATTGGAAGGTCAATGGGCGTTTATTGCAAAACGTTGCGCCTAAGGTCTTGCGTGATGAACGGGAGAATAGTGGGAAAATGAATACGGCTGGCGATTGGTTGTTGTTCATTGTGCCTTTTGTTGTGGGTGTTGGCTTTATGAATTTGCATTTTGTTCATAGTGAGATGCTTAACCTCATTGTTGGTCTTGTCATTGTCGTGGTTTGTTTTTGTGTTACCACTTTAATAAAACCATACGTGACAGGAAAACGTAGCGTCGTCGATATCGATTCGGACATCAAGGAACACTTCCATGCTGTTTATATTGAGAAAGGACTGAGTGCTCTTGATTCCGAGATTGGTAAGGGTGGTGCGTGAAATGGCGTTGGCTGGGGGGAGTGTTGTTGATGCTTTATAGGGGCATGCAAAGTGTGTTCTTGGCATGCTACACTTCCATGAGGTCGCTCATTATCATGTTGCTGATGTTTATGCCATTACGTGACAGGCTGAGATGATCTTCGGAGAGAATCAATAATCCTTGGCGAATGTAGGCTTCAGCATTACGTAGAAGGAAAGTTTTGTGGTGGTTGGAGAGCCTTGTGAGGTCAACGCCTTCACGTGTGCGTAGTGCTGTGGTTATAATGTCATTGTAGTGTGTGCTCGCATCAATGATTTCTTCTTCGTATGGCAAGTGCCCATTTTCTATTTCCGATATGTATTTGGTTATGCTGTCTGGGTTCCAATGGCGTTTGCCGTTGTAGTAGGAATGTGCCCCTGCGCCGAGTCCAATGTATGGCATGTCATGCCAATAGCTGCTGTTGTGCCGGCTTCTCCATTTGCTGTTGGCGTTGCCGTCAGTCCGTGCGAAATTGCTAATCTCGTAGTGTTCGTAGCCGGCTGCCGTTAGCATATCTATTAGAGTGGAATACATCGTGACGATTAGTTCTTCGTCGGCTTCTTTTACCTTGCCTTGTTTAAGCAACTTGTGAAGGCTTGTTCCTTCCTCGTACATGAGGCTGTATGCGGAAATGTGTTCCGGGCAAATGGATATTGCGTGGCGTATGTCCTCTTTCCAGTCGTCAAGGGTTTCTCCAGGAAAGCCAAACATGAGGTCAATGCTAATGTTGTTTATGCCGTCTCTCCGTAGGGTGTCAACGGCTTTGTCCACATCTTTTGCCATGTGCCGTCGATGGAGGAAACGCAGCCTTTCGTCAGAAAAAGTTTGCGCTCCCATGCTTACTCGGTTTACAGGAAGACTGTTGAACATGCCACGGCGAATGTCATCGGGGTTGCATTCCATGGTAATCTCTGCGTCGTTTTCAACGGAATACACATTATTATATATGTGACCGAATATGTGGGTTAGTTGGTCTTGGGTTAGTTGGCTTGGTGTACCTCCTCCAAGATATATGGTTGAGATGTTCGGTTTGTATGTGAGAATATCCATCTCTTGGCACAATGCTTGGACATAACGTTCACGCATTGCCAACTGTGTGGTAGAGTAGAAACCACAGTAAATGCAGCGTGAAGCGCAAAATGGAACATGGATGTACAGGCCGGAAAGTGTTGTCATAAAGCTCTGAAATCTGTGAGCAAAGCTCAAAGTGATACAAAATTACTAATTTCTTTTAAAATATATCACTTTTTGAGTCTTTTCCTTTGTTGCTCACAGATTTTTGCCTAACTTTAACATCGGTTAGGGCAATGAACCCTGGAACCAGAACTTGAAAACTAATATATACTAACACTTAAAAACTTTTGATATGAGAGTGTATCAAACCAACGAGATTAAAAACATCGCGCTCATTGGCGCCAAAGGTAGCGGCAAGACCACGCTTGCCGAAAGTATGCTGTTCGAGGCTGGTGTCATTAAACGTCGTGGAACGGTGGAGGCAAAGAACACCGTATCAGACTTCATGCCTGTAGAGCTGAACCTTGGATATTCGGTGTTTCCAACGGTTTTCCATGTGGAGTGGAACAATAAGAAACTCAATATAATAGATTGCCCAGGTTCTGATGATTTTGTTGGTGGTGCCATAACGGCTCTCAATGTAACCGATCAGGCAGTTATCCTTATCAATGGCCAGTATGGTCCTGAAGTTGGCACGCAGAACAACTTCCGTTATACCGAGAAACTGAAAAAACCCGTAATATTCCTTATTAACCAACTTGACTCTGACAAGTGTGATTTCGACAATATCATGCAGCAGATGCAGGATGTTTATGGTCCTAAATGTGTCCAGATTCAATATCCTTTGGAGACGGGACCGAATTTCAACAGCCTCATTGACGTGCTTATCATGAAAAAACTCACATGGGGACCTGATGGTGGTGAGCCAAAACGTGAGGACATTCCTGCTGAGGAGATGGAGAAGGCTGAGGAGTTGCATCGCGCTTTGGTTGAGGCAGCTGCTGAGAATGACGATACGCTGATGGAGAAATTCTTTGAGGATGAGAACAGCCTTTCGGAGGACGAGCTTCGTTATGGTATCCGCAAGGGACTTATAAACCGTGACATGTTCCCCGTGTTCTGTGTTGACGCCGTGAAGGACATGGGAGTTCAGAGGCTCATGGAATTCTTGGGCAATGTGGTTCCTTTCGTCAGTGACATGCCTGCATATCGTGACACACGTGGCGAGGAAATTCCGGCAGACAGCAATGGGCCGGAGAGCCTCTATTTCTTCAAGACCGGTCTTGAGCCACATATTGGTGAGGTCAGTTACTTCAAGGTCATGAGTGGCAAGGTCAAGTCTGGTGATGATTTGACAAACGCAGACCGTGGTTCAAAGGAGCGTCTTGGACAGATTTATGCCTGCGCCGGTTCAAATCGAATACCTGTTGACGAGCTTGTGGCTGGTGACATTGGTTGCACGGTTAAGCTGAAAGATGTCAAGACAGGCAATACTCTTGATGGAAAAGATTATGATAGCGTCAAGTTTGACTTTGTGAAGTATCCTCGCCAGAAGTATTCGCGTGCTATCAAGGCAAAGAATCCGCAGGATTTGGAGAAGGTTATGGCTGCGCTGACAAAGATGCGCCAAGAGGATCCCACATGGGTTGTGGAGCAAAGCAAGGAATTGCGGCAAACCATAGTGCATGGGCAGGGTGAGTTCCATTTGCGTGTGCTGAAATGGCGTTTGGAAAACAATGAGAAGCTGCAAGTGGAATACGAGGAGCCACGTGTGCCATATCGTGAGACTATCACCAAGAAAGCTCGTGCCACATACCGCCATAAGAAGCAAAGTGGTGGTGCAGGACAGTTTGGTGAGGTTGCGCTTATAATAGAGCCGTATGCTGAGGGCATGCCTGATCCAACAATGTATAAGTTTGATGGTCAGGAGTTCAAGATGAGCATCAAGTCTAAGGAGGAGAAAGATTTGCCTTGGGGTGGTAAGCTGCAGTTTATCAATTCAGTTGTAGGCGGTGCCATTGACCTAAGGTTCATGCCGGCAATACTCAAAGGTGTGATGGATTGCATGGAGCGTGGTCCTCTTACAGGTAGCTATGCTCGCGATGTGCGCGTGGTGGTTTATGATGGCAAGATGCACCCGGTTGACAGCAACGAACTTTCCTTTACGCTTGCTGCTCGTCACGCTTTCTCAGATGCTTTCAAGACTGCAGGGCCTAAGATCCTGGAGCCTATTTACGACCTTGAGGTTTATGTGCCGGGCGATTACATGGGTGATGTCATGAGTGACTTGCAAGGACGTCGTGCCATTATTATGGGCATGGATTCAGAGGCTGGATACCAGAAGCTGTCCGCAAAAATCCCTTATAAGGAACTTTCCAATTACAGCGTGTCCCTTAGCTCGTTGACAGGAGGCAGGGCTTCATTTAATGCCAAGTTTGCAAGCTATGAGCTTGTGCCTAATGACATACAGGGCAGGCTCATTGCCGAGCATGAGGCAGAGGGCGAGGAGGAATAACGTTCCTTTGTGCAAAAGAATAATCTGAAACAATCCCCATCGCTCATATTGAGCGGTGGGGATTGCTTGCTTATGTTTAATTAAAAAACGATTTTGTGTTAAAATACATAAATTGGAATTATTTTCTTAACATTTGAATGTTAACCAATTAAGTTAATTGCTATCTTTGCGGCATGAAGAAGAAAACTATATGGACGATAGCCATAATAATGGGCATGTCCTTTGTCATATTGCTTGGCTTGCAGCTGAAATACATTCAGGAGATGGCCAACATGAAGAAGGAACAGTTTGACGAGAGTGTCAACCGTGCCTTGTATCAGGCTTCTCGCAATTTGGAGCTGAACGAGACATTGCGCTACCTGGAAAAGGATGTCTTCGAGTCCATGAGGCGGGCGGGTGAGTTGTCTTCGGATTTGCAGTATGAGGACAATGCTGACAGCCTTGATGTTCACCAGTATCCATTTGGCAGGCACGGGTCCAAGTATGTTACGTTTGGGCTTAAGACCAAGGGAATCAATCCCGTAAATGTTCCAAAGGCGATGATTTTGCGCAATGACCGCAATTCGAATGACGAGGCAAGCAAGTCGCTTCAGGAGATAGTGAAGAACAGGTACGTTTACCAAAAGGCATTGCTCGACGAAGTGGTCATGAACATGCTTTACTCGGCTTCGGGCAAAACTCTCAAGGAGCGTGTCAACTTCAGGATACTTGACCAAGACCTTAAGGCTGAGCTTATAAACAATGGCATAAACATTCCGTATCATTTCACCGTCACAACGCAGGACGGTCGCGAGGTTTATCGCTGCCCTGACTATGAAGAGGAAGGATCCGAATATACTTATTCGCAAATACTGTTTCGCAACGATCCGGCGTCGAAGATGGGCATCATAAGGGTTCACTTCCCGGACATCAGCAGTTACATATTCTCTAGTATCCGCTTCATGATACCGAGCGTCGTGTTCACGCTGATATTGCTCATTACTTTCATATTCACCATCTTTGTGGTGTTCCGGCAGAAGCGTTACAGCGAGATAAAGAACGACTTTATCAATAACATGACCCATGAGCTGAAGACTCCGATTGCGAGCATTTCTCTTGCCGCGCAGATGCTCAACGACGATAGCGTTACGAAGAGCGAGAAAATGCTGAAGCACCTTGTCAGCGTGGTGACCGATGAGACGAAGCGTTTGCGTTTCCTCGTGGAGAAGGTCTTGCAGATGTCAATGTTCGACCGCAAGAAGTCGTCGTTCAAGAAGAAGAGGCTTGACCTAAACGAGATGGTGGAAACCATATCAAACTCGTTTTCCTTGCGTGTTGAGCATACAGGAGGAAAAATATATGTTGACGTGGGGGCTGTTGACTCGACGATATATGTTGACGAGGTGAATTTCCAGAATGTCATATTCAACCTTATGGACAATGCCGTGAAGTATCGCAAGCCGGACCAACCGCTTGATGTTTACCTTAAGACGTGGAACGATGACAAGTGGCTTTACCTTTCGGTACGTGACACAGGGCTTGGCATGAAGAAGGATAATCTCAAGAAGATATTCGAGAGGTTCTACAGGGTGCATACTGGCAACGTGCACGATGTGAAAGGCTTTGGCCTTGGGTTGGCTTACGTGAAAAAGGTGGTTGACTTGCACGACGGTGACATAAAGGTGGAAAGCGAATTTGGCAAGGGCACTACGTTTACGATAAAGTTGCCGGTTATAAAGGACGAGTAGGCATTCTGCCGTGTGCTTTCTTCGGGAGCCACGCGAGCCAATCGTGTCATGCCAACCGTTAATGGGTTTAATTAGAAAAAGAAAGAATAAGTGTTTAACAAGCCTTTCATCCAGCCTTGGCAATAGGGTGGATTGTGACGAGGCTAAATAATTTACAGTTATGGAAGAGAAGACTAAAATTCTGCTGTGTGAGGATGATGAAAATCTTGGCACATTGCTTTGTGAATATCTCATAGCCAAAGGGTTTGACGCAGTGCTCTGCCCTGATGGTGAGGTCGGTTACCGTGAGTTCCAGAAAGACAAGTTTGACATTTGTATCCTGGATGTCATGATGCCAAAGAAGGACGGTTTTACGCTGGCATCGGAGATACGTCAGATAAACTCGCAGGTGCCAATAATATTCCTCACGGCTCGTGCTCAGAAAGAGGATGTGCTTGAGGGCTTTGACAAGGGCGCCGACGACTATATAACGAAGCCTTTCTCCATGGAGGAGCTTGTGAAGAGGGTTGAGGCCATATTGCGTCGCGTTCGTGGCAAGCGTACTCACGAGAGCACGAAGTACAAGATTGGTCGCTATGGTTTTGACACGCAAAAGCAACTGCTTACCATTGGCGACAAGCAGACCAAACTCACCACGAAGGAAAACGAGTTGCTGTCGTTGCTTTGTTCCCATGCCAACGAGATACTGAAGCGCAACGATGCCCTTCGCACCATCTGGATTGACGACAACTATTTCAATGCTCGCTCGATGGATGTGTACATCACAAAGTTGCGCAAGCATCTCAAGGACGACGATCTGGTGGAAATCATTAACATTCACGGTCAGGGTTACAAACTTATCATACCAGACGAGGAGTAAGACTCGGTGGGATGAGGTTAAAACAAAACCGTGGGCTATGACTGACATGTCAGTCATAGCCCACGGTTTTGTAGTTTTTCACTTTTGGTGTATTGCGAAACGTTTTTACAAAAAGTAAATAATCAGGACAATTGCCAAGTGATGATGTGGAAGCTTCGCAGAGCTGTGTAATGGTGTCGTTGCGAGTTTCGCCTTGCTTTTATGTCATTTCTGAATGGCTTTAAAGGCGTAATCGCAATGCCGAAACGCCACGGACACGCTGCCTTTGTGCCGCAAAGGCAGCGTGTTGCCACTGTAAACGCACCGTGAAATCGCAAGTTATGGCGTATTCTTTATGCTGTTTGGGCAATGGCGTTGATCAAGTGCTTGGCTGCCAATGGCTTGCGTTTGAGGTTGTGTGTGGTGATTGCAGGTGGGGGTTAACTGTTTTCCTGTGTAGGAGGCGTTCTCATGGCATGTTTGCATGATAGTTTTTTGACATTTGCTCTGTTCTGCCTCTGTTGGCTTTGGTGTGCGTGCTTATGACAAGCCGCTGAGCCGCATGGCAATTGACAACGTTTTCCTACAGCTGAAGCCCCTCCCTTTTCAGTGCCGATTTTGCAAGTCGCTCATACACTATGCCCATGTCGGCGAAACGCGTCACGGCGTTTGTCGCTGCGTGGCGCACTCCTGCCGACGCGGAGTGCATGGCGGTCATGGCTTGGTCGAGAAACTCGTTTATGCCACGTTCGTTGGGATCTTGGCCTTTCATGAAAAGGCGGGCTATTATGTTGTAGGCGCAAATTTGCCTTATGGCATTGTCTGATGCCATCCAGCGGTAAGCTATTTTGGGAGCGTATCCTACGTGTTGGTAGAGGTTGAAAGCCTGCATCTCAGCCATTTCCTGCGATAGTGTTTGCTCCATCCATATCTCTGCCACCTCTTCGGGCATGTCCTCGTGCGGCATGAGCAAGGTTGCCAGTATCTTGCATTCCCTTATGTCTTCTTTCCATAGTGCTATTGCGAGATGGTAATCGGGCGTGTGCTCTTTTGCCATTTGCTTAAGCTGTATGAACGGCACACCCCAGTTTATTTTGTATTCAAGTCCTTTCTCGCGCATTGATTGTGACACAGGGCCGTTCATTTCCAGGCGGAAGCTTCTTTTTAGTCCCTGTATGGTGTCTTTTATCTGCTGTTCGGTCATTTCGTTAATCGTTTCTTAAAGTGCGGTATGTTTTTTGGTATGGGTGCGTCACAGGAAGCCGTACTCTTTGGAATAACGCAACATTTGCTGCGTGTACGTTTCCGAATAGTCCAGCCTGACATCTGTAATGTTGCCCTCGTTGTCAGTTGTTGGTATCATCCATGGGTTCAGGAACCCCTTGTATGGTGCAATGCCAAGCTTGCCGTAGCGTTGCAAAATCTCGGCGTGGATGTCAGGATCCACTTTTACGGCGTATGTTTCCACCAGGTTGCGTGCCCCTTCGTAGTCGCCCTCGCTTTTTATGCGCTGCACCTCGGCCAGCAGCCTTCCGAAGAGGTTTCGCAGAGCCGTGTAGTCGTTTATTTGTACAAAAGTCTTGCCATTGCGTTTCACGAGTTCCACCGTCCCGTCACCGTTTTCCAGGCACCAGCGTGCTATCAGGGCGCGGTTGCGCATGTGGGCCTCTTCTATTTGATGTCCGGGCTTTATTCTTACAAGCTGCGTTAGCAGGCCATTCATCATGTAGTGGTAATATTGGCTTTTGTAAGCCTCGCCATCAGGCAGGAGTCCAAGCTCTACGAGTTTTGGGTCTGCGAGATAATACAGCCCGAAAAGATCTGCGCGCGCTTCCTCGTTGGTGCTGCTGTACGCTTTTAGGGCATCGGGAGATACGCCTGGCAGCAATTGCCCGCTTCCGTGGCCGAGGCATTCGTGCAAGTCGGTATGTAAGTCGTCGCAAATGTCGCCGTATTTTTCAATTAGTGCGAGGGCGTTGGCATCGATGGTAAATTCCTCATTGAAGCCATTGCCGTGGGCGGCCTTGTTGTAGGCATCGGTCAGGTTTCCGATGGTTACGCTTTTCGAGCCATATTGCGCTCGTATCCAGTCGGCGTTTGGCAGGTTTATCCCTATTGCCGTTGACGGGTATTCCTCGCCACCGAGCATTGCCGCCCTCACGACGTGTGCCGTAACCCCCTTGACCTTGGTTTTCTTGAACCTTGGGTCTATTGGCGAATTGTCCTCAAACCATTGTGCGTTGCAGGCTATGGTTTGTGTGCGTCGTGTGGCATCCCAGTCCCTGTATTCCACAATGCCCTCCCATGTGCCTTTAAGCCCGAGGGGGTCTCCGTAAACTTCTATGAAGCCGTTGATGAAATCGATGTCGCCGTGTTGCTCTTTCAGCCACTCGATGTTGTAGAGGTCGAAAACGCGCAAGTCGCCGCTCTTGTAGTAGTCGGTAAGGAGTTTTATTGTCTTTTGCTGCTGCTTGTTTTCCGCAACTTCGGCAGCCTTGTCAAGCCAACGCACTATTTCCTTGATGGCGGCGCCATACAGTCCGTCGGTGGTGTATTTTTCCTCGGCAATGCTTCCGTCGACTTTCTTCACGAGGCGCGAGTTTAGCCCCCACGATGGTTGGCGGTCACCGCAGGCGGGGTCTCTTTTCGCCTTGTAGTATTTTTCTGCTTCTTGCTGTGTTACGCCCTCGTATAGGTTGCATGCGGAAGTCGTGACCAAGTCTTCGCCGTCGTTTTGGTTGACGCGCTTTGCGTGTGTTTCAGGGTTGAAGATTATGGGGCAGAGGGCATCGAGCATCTGCTTCACGCCGCCATATTTGGCTTGTGGCAGATGCTCGGCTGGGATTGCGCTTGCCGTGTCCCTGAGCCATTTCTCGCTAAATCCTGGCACGAATTTGTCACATCCGTAGTGGTGGTGGATGCCGTTCGAGAACCATAGGCGTTTAAGGTACAGCTCCATTTGGGAGTACTCTTCCGTCTCGGCTTTGGCATTGCCATATACGAGAACAGCCTCGAACATCTTTCTGATGTCGAGGTTGTAGCGTCCGTATTGGTCGGTCGTGATGTCGCGTCCGGACAACGTGGCTTTTGATAGGTAATAAATGTACGCCTTTTGTTTGGGGCTTAGGGTGGAGAAGCCCTTGAGCTTATAGCGCAACATTTGTATGTCGGCAAACTTCTCTCCGACGTATTGGAATGTTTCTGCGTTCATTTTATGTTTTGTGGATGTTTTGCCATGGGCCTTACATTTCTGGTGTCATGGTCTTTGACTTGTTTTTCGAGCCAGGTTTGCGCCCTCTCTTTTTCGGTTTCCCGGTCAGTGATGGATGGCTCTTGAGGTGTTCCATCCTGTATTCTCTTGGGGTGATGCCGTTTATTTTGTAGAATGAGGCGTAGAATGACTGTCGGTTCGCAAAGCCTACCATGTCGGAAATGTCCTCCATGTTTAGTTCCTGATAGCGCTTATCGACAAGCAATGACATGGCTTCCTGTATTCTGTATTTGTTTACATACGACATGTAGTTCATGTGGAACCTTACGTTTACTACTGCCGAAATGTACCTTGTGTTCGTGTTCAAGTCCTCTGCCAGCTGTTTGGCGGAATAATTTTTCTCTTTGTATTTCTTCTTGATTATTATGATGTCGTTGATTTTCTGTTCCAACTCATCCATAAGTTTCGGGCTTACAAGCGAACGGTAATTAGCTTCTTTCTCTTTCTTGTTTGTAATGTTGTATTTGACCATAGAATTTTTTAAGCTCTTGTTGTTTCCTCCGTTGTCTGATATTTGCAAAAATAGATAAAATGTTTGATAAATAAGGTTTGGTGCAGTCTTTTTGTTTTTCCAATTATAAAAGATTAACATGTTTCGTTGGGAAGACTTCAATGCTGGTTTGCTCAGTAGAAATCTTTCCGTTTCTCATTATAGACGAAGCCTGTTGTCCCAGCCAGCATTATTGCCAACGGGAGCAGTGTCAGGTAGTTGTTGTCTGTAAGTCCGGTAAAGTAAAATGTTGCAAGCATAATCACTCCGGCATATACGAGTGGCAGGCCTGTGCACTTGGCACATGCGTGTGTGGCTTTCCTTAACATGCCGGCAAGTCGTGATATGTTAACTCTCATTTTACTCTTTTTCCTAAATCGGTTGCAAAAGTACAAAGAAAAATACTTCAAGGCACGTAATAAAAGTTAAAAAATGAGTCTCGCTGAAAATATTGTGCATTTGTTTAGAGGATTTTAACTACCTTTGCATCCGCATTTTTGCAAAACAACAAATCAATTCATTCAAAGTAGTATGAATCAATACGAAACCGTTTTCATTTTGACTCCCGTTTTGTCTGATGAACAGATGAAGGAAACGGTCGCTAAATTCAAGAAGCTGCTCACCGATAAAGGTGCTGAGATTCTGAACGAGGAGGCCTGGGGACTTAAGAAGATGGCTTACGCCATTGAGAAGAAATCGACAGGCTTCTATTGCCTGCTTGAGTTCAAGGCAGAGCCGTCAGTGATCAGCGCTCTCGAAACAGGCTATCGCCGTGACGAGAAAGTTATTCGTTTCATGACAGTTAAGCTCGACAAGTATGCTGTTGCATATGCAGAGAAGCGTCGCGCAAAGCTGGGTAAAAAGTTGGAGGCTTAATTATGGCAGAGCAGAGAAACAACAATTCTGAAATCCGTTATTTGACCGCTCCTTCCATTGACACAAAGAGGAAGAAGTATTGCCGTTTCAAGAAGAGCGGTATCAAGTACATCGACTACAAGGATCCTGAGTTCCTGAAGAAGTTCCTCAACGAGCAGGGCAAGATACTTCCACGTCGTATCACTGGAACTTCTCTGAAGTATCAGCGTCGTGTGGCTCAGGCCGTTAAGCGCGCTCGCCAGATTGCGTTGCTTCCATTCGTAACCGATTTGATGAAATAAAAAAGGAGGCTAAGATATGGAAATAATACTGAAAGAAGATATTATCGGTCTTGGTTACAAGAACGAAATCGTGAACGTTAAGAGCGGTTACGGTCGCAACTATCTCATCCCTACAGGCAAGGCGGTTATCGCTTCTGAGAGCGCATGCAAGGTTCTTGCTGAGAACTTGAGGCAGCAGGCTAACAAGCTTGCCGCACAGAAAGCTGAGGCTGAGAAGCGCGCTGAGCAGCTTAAGGATGTTGTCGTTACGGTTGCTGCCAAGGTTGCTGTTACAGGTCATCTTTATGGTTCTGTTGGTGCAGCCAAGGTTGCAGAGGAGCTTGCTAAGCTTGGCATCGAGGTTGATCGTAAGATTGTCACGATGAAGGAGGCTCGCAAGGTTGGCGACTTTGAGGCAGTGGTGCATTTCCACCGTGAGGTAGAGGTCAAGGTTCCGGTTAAGGTTGTTGCTGAGAATCAGCCAGAGCCTAAGGCTGTGGAAGAGACTTCTGAGGCAGAGGCTCCTGTTGTGGAGGCTCCCGTTGCAGAGGAGGAAGCTCCTGTTGCAGAATAAATTAGGAAAAAGAGATTTTTTCGCACTGTAAAGCAAATCAATATGAAAATCCCTTTCATCCGCGTGGTGATTGGGATTTTTTTGTGTACCTTTGCAAAGCACATTAAAATCGGATAAAAAATGAAAGCATTTGTATTCCCCGGACAGGGCTCACAGTATGTGGGAATGGGCAAGGACCTGTATGAGAACAACGCATTGGCAAAGCAACTCTATGATAAGGCTGACGAAATCCTCGGCTTCAAGATTACTGACATAATGTTCGCCGGAACGGACGAACAGCTTAAGGAAACTAAGGTTACCCAGCCGGCGGTTTTCCTTGATAGCGTTATTTCGGCTCTTTGCCTTGGCGACGATTTCAAGCCAGCCATGGTGGCAGGTCATTCGCTTGGCGAGTTTTCTGCCCTTGTGGCCTCTGGGGCTTTGAGTTTTGAGGATGGCTTGAGGCTTGTTGCCGCTCGTGCCAATGCCATGCAGAAGGCATGTGAGGCAAACCCAGGCACGATGGCTGCCATCATATCACTGCCTGACGAGACGATAGAAGAGGTTTGTGCTGAGATACAAAATGATGGCAAGGTTGTGGTGCCGGCTAATTATAACTGCCCGGGTCAGCTCGTTATTTCTGGTAGTAACGAGGCTATCATGGAGGCTTGCGAGAAACTTTCGGCAGCTGGTGCAAAACGCGCTTTGCCTCTCAAGGTTGGCGGCGCTTTCCATTCTCCTCTTATGCAGCCTGCCCAAGAGGAGCTGCAGGCAGCTATAGAGAAGACGGTGTTCTCTACGCCTAAGTGCCCAGTTTATCAAAACGTGGATGCGAAACCACACACCGATCCGAAGGAAATTCAGGCAAATCTCATAGCCCAGTTGACAAGTCCTGTGCGTTGGACCAAGAGCGTGCAGAATATGATAGCGGATGGGGCTGACGACTTTACGGAGTGTGGACCGGGTAAGGCCTTGCAAGGGATGATACATCGTATTGACAAGACCGTTCCGTCTCACGGAATAGCTTAATACTTACCGATGGACAGAAAGATCATTATATATCAGGTTCTTCCGCGTCTTTTCGGTAATAAGAAAACAACCAACAAGAAGAATGGTACCCTTGCCGAGAATGGGGTTGGAAAGATGGACGACTTTGATGACGTGCGTCTTCGCCTCATTCATGACATGGGATTTACACATGTTTGGTTTACTGGCATAATACGTCATGCGGAAACCACAGACTATACGCAGTATGGCATTCCTCGCCAACACTCTTTCGTAGTGAAAGGAAAGGCGGGGTCGCCATACGCCATAACCGACTATTATGATGTTGATCCTGATATAGCGGTGGATGTCAACCACCGCATGGAGGAATTTGAAAGTCTCGTCAGGCGCACTCATTTGGCTGGGATGAAGGTGATTGTGGATTTCGTTCCAAATCATGTCGCACGTGAGTACCATTCTATAGCTAAGCCTGAAGGTGTTCGTGATCTTGGTGAGGGGGATGACGATGCCAAGCATTTTGATTCGCAAAACAACTTTTATTATTGCCCTGGTCAGCAATTCGTGCCTCCGGTGATGGCCAAGTCAGGGGAGAAACCCTATGTTGAGAATCCTGCCAAGTGTACGGGCAATGACAAGTTTTGTGCCGCTCCGGGAATTTACGATTGGTATGAGACTGTGAAGCTTAACTATGGCGTTGATTACTGTGACTATGGTGGGCAAAGTTACCATTTCTCTCCCGTGCCTGACACTTGGAAGAAAATGGTGGATATTCTTTTGTTTTGGGCAGGCAAGGGAATAGACGGTTTCCGTTGTGACATGGTGGAAATGGTTCCCCATGAGTTTTGGGCATATGCCACGGCAATTGTAAAGGAGCGTTTTCCGAAGCTTATATTCATAGGTGAGGTTTATGACACGAACCAATATCGTACTTACGTAAAGTCGGGTTTCGACTACTTGTATGATAAGGTCGGCATGTACGATTGCTTGCGTGATGTTGTTTGTGAGCGGCGTCCTGCCAACAGTATAACTTATAGTTGGCAAGACACGGATGATATCAAGGATCACATGCTTTATTTCCTTGAGAATCATGATGAGCAGCGCATGGCGAGCGACTTTGTTTGTGGTGACGCTCGCAAGGCTATACCAGCTGTCGTGGTGGCGTTGATGCTTAAAAGTAATCCTTTCATGCTTTATTTTGGCCAGGAGTTTGGCGAGCGTGGCATGGACGAGGAAGGTTACTCTGGGCGTGATGGACGGACTACGATTTTTGACTATTGGGCTGTTGACAGTGTGAGGCGTGGTTATTTCACGCCTAATGGTCTTACGGATGAGGAACGTTCCTTGGTGGACACTTATCGTTCGCTGTTGCGTCTTGCGAATAGTGAGAAGGCTATTTATGATGGAGAAAGCTTTGACCTGATGTATGTCAATTCACAGAGCTGGCATTTCAATCCTCGTGCTCAATATGCTTTCATGCGTAAGAAGGATGATGAGGTTTTGCTAATAGTTGCCAATTTCTCGCGTCCCATGGTGCGCGCTTCTGTTATCATCCCTGGTCATGCCTTTGACTTCTTGGGTTTGCCTGAACGTGACTTACAAGCTTCTGACTTGCTGACAGGGTCAGAGGTGACCGTGCACTTGAAGAGGGACGAGGCTACTGAGGTGGAATTGCAGCCGTATAGTGCAACAATATTAAAATTCAGCATAAAGATGAAAGAGGAAAGTTGCATGCTCAATGAGCATAACAAGGAGGAGTTCCCACCGGCACATACTGCAGAGCACCTTCTTAATCAGGTCATGATTCGCATGTTTGGCTGCGAGCGTTCCACTAATGCGCATGTTGAGCGTAAGAAGAGCAAAATTAGTTATCTGCTCGACCATAAGCCTTCACGCAAGGAGGAGAAAGCCATTGAGGAGGAAATGAATCGCCTCATTGATGCTGACTTGCCAGTGGCATACGAGTTTGTGGAGCGAGACAATATCCCTGATGGCGTAAGCCTGTGCAAGTTGCCCAAGGAGGCTTCGGATACAATACGTCTTGTGCGAATTGGCGATTTTGACGTTTGCCCGTGTGTTGGCAAGCACGTGCGCTCAACATCCCAGATAGGCAAGTTTGTCATGCTTGGTACCAATTGGGATGAGCTTAGCCACACGTTTAGGGTGAGATTTAAGGTCGTACCTTGAGTTGGGGCGTATTCCCAATTTTATAGAAAGGTAGGTTTTTTACTATAAAAAGCAAAAGGTAAAAGTGGGCTGTTTATTTGCCTTTCCTTTTACCTTTTGCTTTTATTATTTTCCGTCCATTTCTTCCTTCATGTCTATGAATTGCCCCTTTGCGTCATAAAACTCATACTGCAAAAAGGCGAGTTTTTGTGAAGGAATGACATGTACTCCGAAGCCGTACTTCATTTGCCACTTGCGTTTCAGGCTTACAATGCCTTGGTTGGTGTAAGCTGCAACGTAAGGGTGTACGTGCAAATAGAACTTTCTGATGCCTATCTTGTTTACGAGTTGGTCAATCTTTCTTTCCAGTTGGTCGGTGAACAATATGCTTGACTTAATCTTTCCTGTGCCGTTGCATGTAGGGCAATTTTCTTCCACATTGACATCCATCGCAGGTCTTACGCGTTGGCGTGTGATCTGCATAAGTCCAAACTTGCTCAGTGGCAGGATATTGTGGCGTGCCCTGTCTTTCTGCATGTTTTTGCACATTCGCTCATAAAGCATTTGCCTGTCTTCGGCAAGGTTCATGTCAATGAAGTCAACTACGATGATTCCTCCCATATCACGTAGTCTGAGCTGGCGTGCAAGCTCATCGGCTGCACCAAGGTTGGTGTCCAGTGCCGTGGCTTCTTGCCCGTTTTGGTTTTTTGAGCGATTTCCGCTGTTCACATCCACAACGTGCATAGCTTCGGTATGCTCAATTATCAAGTAAGCACCGTGGGCGTAGTTCACGGTCTTTCCGAAGCTTGACTTAATCTGTTTTGTGACGTTGAAGTTGTCGAAGATTGGCACCGTCCCGGTATATTGCTTTACAATGCTGGCTTTTTCGGGTGCGATGAGTGTCACGTATTGCTTTACTTCTTTGCAAACTTCCTCGTCGTTGACATAAATGTTCTCGTATGTGGGGTTGAAGAGGTCTCTCAACAGAGCTACTGCCCTCCCTGTTTCCTCATATACGAGTTGTGGCCGTTTCTGGGTTTTCTGCACTTTTTCCAATGCGTTTTGCCAGCGCTCCATGAGCACTTTCAGTTCGGCGTCCAGCTCGGCAACACGTTTGCCTTCTGCCACGGTGCGTACTATTACCCCGCAGTTCTTTGGCTTGATGCTGTGGATGAGTTGTTTAAGTCTTGACCTTTCCTCGCCGCTCTTAATCTTGGAGGATACTGAAACCTTGTCTCCAAAAGGCATAAGTACAAGGTAACGTCCCGCAAAACTCAACTCGCTTGTCAATCGAGGTCCTTTTGTTGATATTGGCTCTTTTACTATTTGTACGAGCACCTCCTGACCTGCTGTTAGGGTTTGCTGCACGCTGCCGTCTTTTTGCATTTCCGGTTGGCGTGTGGCTTTCTCGAAAGGGTAGAGTTTTTTGCGGTCGCTTTGTACCTGCTTAAGATATTTGGCGTAGGAGTTGAATTGATTTCCCAAATCAAGATAATGCAAGAAAGCGTCACGCTCGTAACCTACATCTACAAAGCAGGCATTTAGCCCAGGCATGAGCTTCTTGACCTTTGCGATGTAAATGTTGCCTACGGAGAAGTTGGCTGAGCGCTGCTCGCTCTGGTATTCCACCAGCCTTTTGTCTTCGAGCAATGCTATGGAAATCTCCTTTGGCTTGACATCAATAACTACTTCACTTGTCATTTCTCATTTGTTTTACATTATTAAGAAAGGGGCACGCCTTTGCGAGGCACGCCCCTCTCAGAACTGTCGTTAGGCTTTACTTGCTCTTGTGACGGTTCTTGCGCAGTCTCTTCTTACGCTTATGCGTAGCCATCTTGTGGCCTTTCTTTTTCTTACCGTTTGGCATAACTTTAAAATTTTAAAATGTTGTTGTTATTATTGCTTTATCTCTTTTATTCACCTTTCATCTCGTCGATGAATGCCTTTGCTGGCTTGAAGGCCGGAATGTCGTGAGCGTCAATTGTGATTGTGGTATTCTTGCCTATGTCGCGGGCTGTTTTTGCTGCACGGTGCTTGATGATGAAGCTTCCGAAGCCACGAAGGTAAACGTTCTCCTTTTTGTCAAGCATGGCGTGCTTCACGCTCGCCATGAAGCTCTCCACTACCACCGTTACTTCCTTCTTTTGGAGACCGGTTTGTTCTGTGATCTCGTTGATGATATCAGCTTTTGTCATATCCTGTTAATATCTTATTGTTTATATCTTGTTTATTTACAATACTTTTACGGAAGTGCAAAGTTACAACTTTCCTACGGGATAATGAAATTTATCGGCTCTTTTTTCAAGATATTTATATCGAAGGCAGGTTTTCCTCTATCTTCTTCTGTAAAATTTTAGTCAAGTTCATGCCGCGCCGGGTGCGTTTCATGATGTCGTCGTGTATGCCGTTGAGTTGGTTGAAGAGGTCGGCGGCCGTTGATTGTATGGCATTCGGGCGGCGTGCGTCGCGGTCGCCTTCGGGGTTTATTACTACTTTTATCCCTCCTGCCTTCAGGTGTATGTCAATGTCGGTTCCCGTCATTACGGGTTCGCCGTCGTAGTGTATTGGTCCGGGTGTTGAACGGTGCACTCTCAGGTGTTTTGTGCGGAACGACTTTATCCTTGAGCTTTTGTTCAGCGTCTTGCTGAACATGTCAATTGCTATCTGTGGAGCTTCTATCAAGTCAAACGGTTCCATGATCACAACGTCCAGCATGCCGTCGCTCATGCTTGCCTGCGGGGCTATGTAAGCGTTGTTGCCATATTGCGATGCGTTGGCGCATGATATGAGGAATGCCTTGAAGTTTTCCGTGCTCTCGTCCACGTTGATTTCGTATGTCTCTGGCTTATAGCCAAGCCCTTTCTCCAATATTTGCTGGACGTAGGTTATCGGGCCGCGTTTGCCGGTCTCGGCAAACTTGAAGCTTATGAATGCGTCGAAGCCCATGCCGCAAGTGCAAAAAAACTCATGGTCGTTTATTACGCCATAGTCAAGGGCTTTTGTCACGCATTTGTTTATTATGTCAAGACTTTTTTTGACATTCATTGGTATGAGCAGGTGGCGTGCGAGCCCGTTTCCCGAACCGCAGGGTATTATGGCCATTGCGGTGTTGGTGTGCGTTATGCCGCGCCCCACCTCGTTCACGGTTCCGTCTCCTCCAATTGCCACCACCACGTCGTAGCCGTCGTTGGCGGCCTGACGTGCCAAGTCCGTGGCATGGCCGGGATGCTGTGTGTTGGCTATGCGGTAGTCGAACGTTTCCTTGTCAAGGTATTTGTCAATGGCATCGGGTATTCCCGCCTTGCTGACTGTTCCTGATATTGGGTTTATGATAAAGAGTATTTTCTTTTTCATACATGCTCGTATTTCTACCGCAAAAATAGCCTTTTTTATTCGCATTATAGCTAATGATGCATTATTTTTTGCGATTTTATTCTTTTCTTGACTTTTTTGTGCGAATAATAAGTCTTTTTTTGTAACTTTGCACACTGAATATATAATTGTAGTGTTTCTACACCTATTTTATAAGATGGGACAGTTAACAGATAGATACAAGAATTATCGTACACCTCAGAAGTTCATGGAAGAGGGAGTGTATCCTTATTTCCGTGAGATAACAAGCAAGCAAGGCCCTGAAGTAGTGATGGATGGGCGCAACATCTTGATGTTTGGCAGCAACGCCTACACCGGGCTTACGGGCGACCAGCGCATTATAGACGCTGGCAAGGCTGCGCTTGACAAGTACGGCTCGGGTTGTGCCGGCAGCCGTTTCCTCAATGGTACGCTTGACATACATGTCCAGCTCGAAAAGGAGCTTGCCGCATTTGAGCACAAGGATGATGCCATTTGTTTTTCAACGGGCTTTTCGGTCAATTCGGGAGTAATTCCGTCCATAGTGGGTCGTGGAGACTATCTCATTTGCGACGACCGCGACCATGCTTCCATTGTTGATGGACGCAGGTTGAGCTTTGCCACGCAGTTGCATTATAAGCACAATGACATGGCAGACCTTGAGCGCATACTGGAGCGTTTGCCACACGATGCTGTGAAACTTATTGTCGTGGATGGTGTGTTCTCCATGGAGGGTGACCTGGCGAAGCTTCCTGAGATTGTAGAGCTTAAGCATAAGTATAATTGCTCGATAATGGTTGACGAGGCTCATGGATTGGGAGTCTTTGGAGACCAGGGTAGGGGCGTTTGCCATCATTTTGGCTTGCAGGACGACGTGGATCTCATTATGGGAACGTTCTCGAAGAGTCTTGCCTCTATAGGCGGATTTATCGCAGGCGACTGGGATACAATCAATTACCTGCGCCATACGGCTCGCACGTATATCTTCTCGGCGAGTGACACCCCGTCGGCTACGGCATGTGCCCTTGAGGCATTGCACATTCTTCAGGAGGAGCCTGAGCGTTGCCAGAAATTGTGGGATGTTACCAATTACGCCTTGAAGCGTTTCCGTGAGGAGGGCTTTGAGATTGGTGACACGGAGAGCCCTATAATTCCTCTGTATGTTCGTGATGACAACAAGACCTTCTTGGTTACCAAGCTGGCTTATGATGCGGGTGTGTTCATCAATCCCGTAATTCCGCCGGCATGTGCTCCGCAAGACACACTTGTGCGTTTCGCCCTTATGGCAACCCATACCAAGGAGCAGGTTGAGCGTGGCGTGGTGGCACTGAAGAAGATCTTCGTTGAGCAGGGCATTATCAAGTGACTTGTCAGCGCATAGGTTTCACAAGCCTGTGAACAAATATTTTGTGGCTTTCCGTTTGCGGCGTAAACACGTTGCGATTGCGCCGTAAACGTATTGCGATTGCGCCACAAAGGCATTGCGATTACACCGTAATCATGACGCCTTTGTGGCGCAATCGGCTTTTAGATGTTTCAATGTTGTGAAATATGAGTTGAAAAGCCATGTAAAGTGGAGGAAAATGATTAATTTTGTAGTCTGTTTTACGCAAGAGTAATCCCATGATACAAGAATATCAGTTGAGAGTGTTGCCGGAGGTCGCATGGTCAGAGCAAAACATCGTGCGTTATCTTGCCAATGAGGAAGGGCTTGATTCGCGCACGGTGAACCATGTGCGTGTTCTTCGGCGGAGCGTGGATGCCAGGCAGCGTACCATATATGTCAACCTGAAGGTTCGCGCTTATGTCAACGAAATGCCTCAGGATGAAGGATTTGTGCGCACAGAATATCCTGATGTCTCTGGCAAGCCACAGGTCATTGTGGTAGGCGAGGGACCTGCCGGCTTGTTTGCCTCGCTTCGCCTTATTGAACTTGGTTTGCGTCCGGTGGTTCTTGAGAGAGGAAAGGACGTGCGTGAGCGCAAGAAAGACTTGGCTCTTATTACCAAGACACATAAGGTTGACCCTGAGAGCAACTACTGCTTTGGCGAGGGTGGGGCTGGAGCCTATAGTGACGGCAAGCTTTATACGCGGAGCAAGAAACGTGGCAACATAGGGAAAATACTCAATGTGTTTTGCCAGCATGGTGCGTCAACGTCCATTCTTGCCGATGCGCACCCGCATATTGGTACGGACAAGTTGCCAAGGGTGATCGAGAACATGCGTTTGCAAATATTGCAGAGTGGTGGCGAGGTGCATTTCCTGACGAGGATGACATCCATTGAGCTTGATGGGACAAAGGTCGTGGGTGTTAGGGCCGTAAATCTCGCCACTGGAGGCGAGGAGTTTTATCGTGGTCCGGTTATACTTGCCACAGGCCACAGTGCACGAGACGTTTACCGTTACCTTGTGGGGGCTGGCATTGAGGTTGAGCCAAAGGGTATTGCCGTTGGCGTTAGGCTTGAGCATCCTGCCGAGCTTATTGACAGGATTCAGTACCATAATCGTGACGGGCGTGGCAAATATCTTCCTGCTGCCGAGTACTCGTTTGTGACACAGGTTGAAGGCAGTGGCGTTTATTCATTCTGTATGTGTCCTGGCGGTTTTGTGATACCTGCGGCTACGGGACCTGGGCAGATTGTGGTCAATGGCATGTCTCCGAGCAATCGTGGAACCAAGTGGTCAAACAGTGGTATGGTGGTAGAAATCAATCCTGATACCATTCCTGCCGAAGTCTCGCATGATGATGGCGGCATTGTGGACGATGCGCTTAGGGTGATGCGGTTTCAGGAAGAGCTTGAGCGAAACTGTTGGCAGCAGGGCAACATGAGGCAAACTGCGCCGGCACAGAGGATGGCTGATTTTGTGAATGGTCGCCTGAGTTATGATTTGCCTAAGAGCAGTTATGCCCCTGGCTTGATAAGCAGTCCATTGCATTTTTGGTTGCCCAAGCCAATAGCTCATCGGTTGCAGGAGGGATTTAAGGCTTTCGGCAAGCAGGCTCATGGTTTCTTGACCAATGAGGCTGTGCTGATAGCCGTGGAGACACGCACGTCGAGTCCCGTGCGCATTCTTCGCGACCGCGACACTTTGCAGCATGTCCGCATAGAAGGCCTTTTCCCTTGTGGAGAAGGCGCAGGCTATGCAGGCGGCATCGTGTCGGCTGGGGTTGATGGTGAAAGATGTGCCGACGCTTGTGCCGAATATATTAACGCAATAGATTGTAAATAAAAACGATAGGATAACAAATGAAACAGACCAAGATAGTGTGCTCCATCAGCGACAGGAGATGTGACGTGGAATTTATAAGGGGACTGTTCAATGCGGGGATGAATGTCGTGAGGATGAACACGGCTCATGCCACGCCTGATGGCATACGTACCATAATAAGGAACACGCGTGCGGTGTCACCCCATATCGCCACGCTAATTGATACCAAGGGACCGGAGGTGAGAACCACGGATGT
>CAYLUI010000023.1:0-49431 GCA_964386825.1 uncultured Prevotella sp.
AATTTTATGGCGGAAAAATTCAAAAATAAAGATATTGTTGATGTAAATCAAGGAAGAGGGCGTTTTTAGCCTCAAGAAAGCAAGAAAACAAATGTTTTGGAAAAATTTGGCGCACAAGCATTTTTTCGTACCTTTGCAGGGCAAACTTCTAACAAATCGGCAACATGAACATTTTCTCAGAACTCAAGCGCAAGGATCACGCGCACATACTTGGAGGCCTTGACATATTTAAATATATAGGGCCGGGGTTGCTCGTCACCGTCGGGTTCATCGATCCCGGCAACTGGGCAAGCAACTTCGCCGCAGGCTCCGAGTTCGGCTACCGGCTACTGTGGGTTGTCACCTTATCGACGGTAATGCTGATAGCCCTGCAGCACAACGTCGCCCACCTGGGCATCGTTACGGGGCTTTGCCTGAGCGAGGCCGCCACCAGGCACACGCCGCGGTGGGTGAGCCGCCCGGTGATAGGCAGCGCTGTGCTGGCGAGCGTCTCTACGTCGATGGCGGAAATTCTCGGCTCCGCCATAGCCCTGCAAATGCTGTTCGGCATCCCCATCGTCGCCGGGTCGCTGATAACGGTGGCAACCGTCGCCGCGCTGCTCTTCACTAACACGTACAAGAGGATGGAGCGTGCCATCATAGGCTTCGTCTCCATCATCGGGCTTTCCTTTATATATGAGCTTTTCCTTGTTGACATAGACTGGGGCCAGGCCGCCACGGGATGGGTGGTGCCAAGCGTGCCACAGGGCAGCCTGCTTATAATAATGAGCGTGCTCGGCGCGGTGGTCATGCCCCACAACCTGTTCCTCCACTCGGAGGTGGTGCAGAGCCGTGAGATAAACAAGCGGGGCAAGGACGGGGTAGAGAAGGCGTTGCGCTATGAGTTTCTTGACACGCTGCTCTCCATGGCAATAGGGTGGGCCATCAACAGCGCGATGATACTGCTCGCCGCCACGGCCTTCCACCGCCACGGCGCCGAGGTGACCGACCTGGCGCAAGCCAAGAGCCTGCTCACGCCGCTGCTCGGCGGCAACGCCGGCAACATTTTCGCCCTTGCCCTGCTGCTTGCCGGAATATCAAGCACGATAACGAGCGGCATGGCCGCCGGATCCATTTTCGCCGGCATGTTCAACGAGCCGTACAACTCGCGCGACCCCCACTCCATCGTGGGCATCGGCATCAGCTACGGCGTGTCGCTGCTTGTCATCCTCTTCATCGGCGACCCGTTCATGGGGCTGCTCGTCTCGCAAATGGCGCTCAGCCTGCAGCTCCCCCTCACCGTCTTCCTGCAAGTGAGCCTCACTTCATCTAAAAAGGTGATGGGGCAGTATGCCAACAGCAGGTGGAGCGCCATTTTCCTATACTCGCTGGCAGGCATAGTGACGGCACTCAACGTGTGGCTGTTTTTCGACAGCTTGGCGTAAGGAGCGACAAGCGCACGGTGCTTGTGCGCAAACACACATTGCGCACAAGCGTACAAACACACAAGCCACAAATGCGCAAGCGCGCGATGGCTACGCCACAAACGTGGTGTCTTTGCGGCATCATGGGAAAACAAAGGCGGCGTAAACGCCAAGCGTTTACGCCGCAATTACATTCAGCCGTGTGCCACCCCTGGGGTGGCACACGGTGTGTGGTGTCACTTCCAGTTGCCAAAGAGGTCAACGTCCTTGGCGTCGAACGGATGGAGCAGCTGGTCAACGAGGACGGCGTAATCGCCACGCTTGATGATGCCGGCGCGGGCCATGCCGAAGGTCTCCATCACCTTCGCAACGTCCTGCCCAATGGCAGAGTTGCCGGCGGCTTGCCCTGCCTTGCCAACGACAGCCAGTGCCTCTTCGACGGTTACGGGCGTGTCGCCGCTGAAGGTCTCGCCAAGGGCGTAGAAGTCGGCCAGTGGCTGCAGGTCGGAGCGTCGCAACACGCTGTCGGCCTCGATCCATGTCTCGTTGGCCCAGCCATTGTTCTTGCCCACGCCGTGCAGTATGCCCGTAACGCCGATGCGCTGGTATATGGCAAACCTCGGGTCGTCCTTCGGCACGTCGAGGTATGGCAGGAGGTAGTTGCCCGTGCTGAGCAGCTGGCCTTGCACCTGACGCACGCTAAGATCCTTCGGCAGGCAGTTCTCCCTCACCGCCATCGCCGCCAGCGTTCCCGCCACCTGGCCTATCTGCATGGATACGGGTTGCAGGCGCGAGGTGCCGTTCACGAGGTTCGTCACCGAGATGGCCTTCTCGGCAAGCAGCAGGCGGTCTTCCGCCTTGGGGAAGAACACTCCCACGGGCATTCCCCACGACGGTATGGCCGGCAGGTCAAGGCCCTTGACGGGCACCTCGTTGTGGTGCTGGTCCACGGGATAGTCGCCCACGAGCACCGCCGTGCGGTATAGTTTCGTAGGCTGCGAGTAAGGCTTTATGATGTCGTTGAGCGTGAAGAGCACGCGCCCGTCGAAACGCCTTCCCTCGCGGTAGTAGGGGAAGAAGGGCAAGCCGTCTGCCGTGGGGTACTCGTCGGCCATGCCGAGGGTGTCCATGCCCAGCTCCGTCTGCATGAAGTAGAGGTAGCGCAGGCTCTTCGCCTTTGCCTCCTTCTCCGCCTCGACGCGCTGCTCGGGCGTGAAGTCAACGTCGTTGAGGTAGAAGTCGTTGCCGAACATCGGCCAGTTTATCATGTACTTTCCGTTTGGCAGCTTGCCGTAGGTCATCATCATGTGCTGGTTCCATGGCTTCTGCTTCAGGTCCTTGTCGTTGAACGGGTTTATGCAGCAATTGCGGAACTCCATGGGGTCGTAGCCTTCGGGTCGGGCAATGGTCTGCGGCTTGTCGTGGAACTTGAGTGTCATGACGTAGGTCATGTCCTGCACGGTGTCGCCAGCCTTCTCAAGCGCCTGCGGCTCGCCGGTGTCGGCGCGCGCGTCAAGGCCTATGCGGTACTTCAGCCCTGCCGCCTTCGCCACGTCGCCCAGCTCGGTTCCGTCAATGACGTATGCGCAGGTGGCCTTGCGTGTCTTGCCGGCGGCGGCGAACGTCACCTCCCATCCCTTCGCCAGCCTGCGTAGCGACTTGAATGTCGTGTTGGGCATGTAAGCGAGTTTGCTCTCGCCCTTCACCCACTGCTGGAATATGCCGTTTCCGACCGATGGCTCAAACTGCACCATGCTCACCCATCCCGTGGCAAGTGCCTCAAGCGAGCCATAGTGGCTCACGAGAGCCTGCTGGAAGTCGCCCCACATGCCCGATGGCAGGCGGTAGTTGCCATCCGTGGCGCTTACCCCGGCCTGCGTGAGCATGCCGCCAAGCCATGGCGTAGGGTCAATGAGCAAGGTGGATGCCCCAAGGCGCGCGCTCTGCACGGCGGCGCACACGCCGCTCGTGCCTCCGCCCACGACGATGACGTCGTAGCGTCGGGCATGTGTTGCAACAACGCCGAGCATGAGCAGCAAGGCAAGTAAAGTCTTCTTCATAGTGTTTTGGTTTCTTGTTTTGTTATCATTCATGGTTACTGAAATAATCGTCCAATACCCTCAGTCCGTCGTAATACCAGAAGCATTCGCCCTTTATGCTGTTGGACCTGTTGGCCTCGACCATGCTCCTCAGCAGCGATGTCGCCACCGAGTAGTCGCCGTTCTTTATGAGCACGCCCACGTAAAGCTTGTCGCGCAACGCCGAGCTTACGGCCTGTGCCTGCTGGCTCACGGCACGCTTGTAGTCGTTGATGTTGTACCTGTACACCTGCGGTATGACATAATCGGCGTATCCCTTCTCCAGCCACGTGGGCCAGTCTTGCAGGTACGAGTCCTTGGCGAATGAGTATGGGCTTGGGGCGCACGACACGGTCATGGCCGGCTTTATGGCCTTCACCTCCTTGTACAGCCTGCCCTGGAACTGCGTGAGCTTGTCGCACCGCCAGTTGACCCACGCCGCGTCGTTGTGGTTTTGCGGCGGCGTGTCGCCGTTCTCCGATCGGTATAGGCTCACCGTGTAGTCGTCGTAGCCTCCCTCAACCGGCAACGCCGGCAGGCGGTCGTCGCCCTGCACGCCGTCAACGTCGTAGCCCCGCACGACCTCCTTGACCAGCCCGAGCATGAACTCCTGCACCTCGGGCATGAAGGCGTTCATCCAGTAGAAGTTGTTCTTTACCAGCTGCCGTCCCGAATTGTCGCGCGCCGCCCACTCAGGGTGAGCGGTGAGCAGCGGCCCGAGCTGCCCGTTGCCCGAGGCGAAGCCGTACTCGAACCAAGCGTGCACCTTGATGCCTTCCTTGTGGGCCTCCTCCACCATCTCCCTCAGTGGGTCGCGGCCGTCGAAGCCGTCAAGCTGCCTTATGCCCGTCTCGCGCTCCATGAGGTCGCTGGGGTAGAGGGTCTGCCCCTTGTTCCACACGCAAACGAAAATGTTGCCTATGCCGTAGGCCTTGCAGGTGGCGACACACTGGCGTATGGCGTCGCGCGAGAACAGCACGGGGCTGCCCACGTTGGTAACCCAGGTGCCGGAAAAGCGGCTGCCGGCAACTGCCGAGCCGCCAGCCTGACCATTGTCGGCAGGAGTGTCGTTGCCGGCTGACGAACTGCAGCACACCGTCAGCAGCATGAGCGCGGTGAGCAGCAAGAATATGTTTTTTCTCATCGAAGTCAGTAAGAAAAAAAAACGGGGCAGGCAAGAAACACCCGCCCCGTTCGTGATTGATTACCTAAAATATAAACGCAATGTATGAAACATTATTGTTCCAATCTGAAAAGATACAAGTCGGAGTTGGTTGACGCGAAGGCAGCGTGCAGCTTCCCGTCGATGACGGCGAATGCCGCGTCGGTGGTGGCGTTGCCATTGCTTGCCTTGTCGGCCATCTCCATGCTCATTATCGGGCGCAGGTATGACTGCTCCTGCCCGTCCGTGACATCGCAAACGCGCATGGTGGGCTTGTTGCCGTCAACGATTACCGTGTATGCAATGTACGAGCGTCCGTCGCGCTCAGCCACCGCCACGTCGGTCATCGTCATGCCCGTTACGCGGAACTGCTCGTTGAGTCGGCTGTCGGTAACCACAATGCCGTTCAGGCCTGACGTGGCAGCGGCTATGAGGTAGCCCTTGTCGCCCGGCAGCGGCTCGACTGATGCGTAGTAGCCAAACTTGACCGGGGCAGTCAGCTTCTGTGGCTCGCCCAGCTTGCCGTTGGTGACCTTCCACACGAAGACATCGCTCTGCTGCGCCATGGCCATGGTGATTGTGGCGTTGCCCTTGAGCGAGCCGCTGACGTTGATGCCAGCCGCGCGCGGACTGTAGCTTACGCCGAGCGAGGCCTTCGAGAAAGACAGGTACTCGACGGGGGCGCCCGTCAGCTCGTCCCAACGGTAAACCCACTGCTCGCCCGATGACATGCCGAGCGACGAGCCTATGACTACTCCGTCGGCGTCGGTGGCGAACTTGCGGAAGCCGTAGCCTATGCCGGCGCAGCCATCGGTGCTCAACTGCCCGAGGCGGTTGCCCGACAGGTCAAACCACGCCGGAGCCTTGGTGCCGCCGGTGCTCGTGGTGAGGACATAGCCGCCGCTGAAGCCCACCGCCCCAAGGTCGTTGCCGTTAAGCCCCATCGACGCGCTGCTGTTGACGAACAGCTTCTCGGGGTCGAGCTGCGGGGTAAGGATGGTGAACTCGGTAGGCTGGCCGTTGGTGCCGGTGATGGTGACCTTGTTCACGCCGCCGAGCAGGTTCACGCCCTGTCCGGTGAACGACGGCTCAATCTCGTTGCCATAGCCTGCGTCGATGGCCACCGTGGCGTTGCTGAAGTCGCTCAGCCCGGCAACGTATGGTGTCACGCTGTCGTTCCTCACAACCACCTTCGTCGTGGCGTGGCCGTTGATGGTCATGCCCTTTATGGTCGCCGGCCCAACAGGATCGGTGGTCACCGCAAGCTGGTAACGGTAAACCGTGGTGCCGTCAACGCCGAGCACCGAGAAGCTCACGGGCGACGTGTAATCGCGCTCAACGCCATTCTCGAAGTCAACCATGGTTCCGTTGACAAACTCCATGGTGACGGCAAGCGACGTGAGGTCGGTGCCCGGAGCCACCTGCACGATGACCGACTTGCTGCTGGCGTAAACGTTGCCTGCGGGGACATCGACGTGGGCTATGCTAAGCGACGTGAGCTTAGGCGCCGACATGACGCACAGCTTCACCATGCGCGAGTTGCCGTCGAAGCCGTCGAGGGCGACATCCATCGGCTTGCGCATGTCATACTCGCCATCGTCAACGAACCCGGGGGCGGTGCCGTTCTCAACGAGCAGGCGCACCTTGACGTTCGACAAGTCGGTGCCCGACGGCATGTTGACCACAACGCTGTCGGCCGATGCCTGCGGCAAATAGAGCGTGCCGTCAACTTTCACGCCGACAACCGACACGGCCTCGTATGCACGGCTGTCGTCTTCGTCGCTGGAGCATGCGCTGAAGCATGCGGCAACCAGCAACATTAGGACAATACTTATATTGTTGATGAGTGTTTTCATTACTGTTTAGTTTTTCCTTTGTCAATAAAAATAGCACTGTCACTCCCCATAGCCCGGGTTTTGCGTCAGCCACGGAGCCTTGTTGCGCTCGGTCTGCGGTATGGGCCACAGGTAAAAGCGGTTGTCCCACGAGCGGTCCTTGTCGCGGTGGCGCAGGTTGTAGCCCTTCTCCACGAGCGCGGCATACGATGACACGTCGTTGAGGTCGCGCTCCGAGCCCGGCTCGCCAAACGACGGTATGAGGTCGGCCGGGGCCTGCTCGTAGCCGTCGGGGTAAACGCCGTTCTTGGCATCGACCCCAGAGGGCTGGTAAAAACCGTAGGTCGGCTCGGCGTTCTGTATGCCGCCCGTGCGCCAGCGGCGCATGTCAAACAGCATTCCCATCTCGCGCGCCAGCTCCACGCGGCGCTCCCTGCGCACGATCTGGCGCATCTTGGCCTGGTTGCCCTCACGCGACGGGTCAACCGTGAGTATGCCTGGCTGTCCCGAGCGCAGGCGCACCTTGTCGATGGCGGCCACCACGGACGCGTCCATCTCGCCAAGCTCGACCTTCGCCTCGGCGTAGGTCAGCAGCACCTCGGCGTAGCGCAACACGTTGATGTTGTAGGTTGGCTCGTAGGCGGCCTCGTTGTCGAAGTGGTTGTACTTCTTCCATAGGTATCCCACGCCGCTTTGCACGTACCCGTACTGCGCCACGCTGCCCGTGTAGTCGGCGTTGGCGACATCGGTCTCCACGCCATTCTCGTCCCACGACTTCGTGGTGGGCCTGAAAAGCTCCATGAGGAACCTGAACTTCTTGCCCGTGTTGCCGATGATGGTGTCGTGGTGCGTGTATATTGTGGCTTTCAGGCGCGCGTCGCGATGTGCGAATGGGCGCTTGGGGTCGTAGCCCGACGCGGGGTCGTCGATGCGCTTGCCGTTGCTCATCTCGTAAGTGTCAACGAGCTGCTGCGTCGGGAAGCGTCCGCTCTGCGCGAACATTCGCGAGCCTTCGCCCCACGTGACATAATGGTGCACGCCCTCGCCCTTGTCGGAGAAAATCATGAAGAGCATGGTCTCCTTCTTGGTCTCGGCCTTGGTTTGCCCGCCGCTCGTGAACAGGTCGGCGTATGCCGGGGCGAGGTCGCGGCCGCCCTCGTCCATGACGCGCTTAGCCGCGTCGGCCGCCATGCGCAGGTAGGTCTCGGCGCGCTGGGCGTCGGTCTCGCCGTCGCGGCCGAAGCCGAACTTGCACCACGAGCCAGCGTAGAGCGCCAGGCGAGCCTTCAGGCCAAGGGCCACCGACCGGTCAATGCGTCCCCACTCCGTCTGGCCCCACGGCATGTTGGCTGCCGCGTCGTCGAGGTCGGCAAGCACGTTGTCAACCACGTCCTTCCACGGGGTGCGCACGGCGTCGCGCTGCTGCTCCTCGGTGACGCTGTGGTCAAAGTAGGGCACGTCGCCGAAGAGCGACACGAGGTATATGTAAAAGTGGGAGCGCAGGGTGCGCACCTCGCCAAGGTATGCCTTGGCGTTGTCGTTGAGCTGGCCGTAGTAAGGCTCGGCTCCGTCGAGCACCGTGTTGCAGCGCGCTATGGCGCTGTAGAGCACCTGCCATATCTTCTCGACCGACCAGTTGGTGCGCAGCTCAAGGTTGCCCACGCCTATCGACGAGTTGTCGGCGCGCTCGATGCCATACGGCGTGTACATGTCCCAGAGAACCGACAGCGGTATTGAGCTTGTCTGGTAATGGTCAAGCCACAGGTACTGGTAGCAGCCCATCGCGCCTTGCCTTATGGCTCCCTCGTTGTTGTAGAAATTGGATGAGAGGTATTCGCTCTCGGGCTCCTTGTCAAGGTAGTCGTCGCAGCTGCCCAGGCTGAGCAACGCCACTGCGGCAAGCGCGACGGCCTTGAGCCGCGGGGCCGTTAACTTTATGATTTGCATGATATGTTGTTCTTTAGTTGTTGGTTATAGAATGTTTTCCCACCGTGGCACACACGGTGCGTGGGTGTGTTGTCAGAACTTGATGTCAACGCCAAAGGTGAAGCTCCTCATGATGGGGTAAAACTCGCCTCCCACGGATCCGCCGTAGGACACCTCGGGGTCGTAGCCGTCGTAGAAGCTGTCGATGGTGAAGAGGTTCTGCGCGCTGAAGTAGGCCCTCACGCTGCCCAGCCCTATGGACTTTATCCAGCCGGCAGGCAGGGTGTATCCGAGGACTACGTTCTTCAGGCGGCAGTAGGCGCCATTGCGCACCCACTTGTCAGACCTGACGTAGTTGTCGTTTGAGTTGGCCTCGGGCACGAGTATCGGGTAGGCAGCGTCCTGGTGCTCGGGTGTCCACGAGTCGAGCTGGTGCTCGAACAGGTTCGAGCCGTTGGCGAAAGGCTTCAGTCCCACGCCGCTGAGATATGCCTTGCGCTTGCCCACGCCCTGCAGGAACACCGACAGGTCGATGCCGCGCCACTTGCCGTTGAGCGTCACGCCATACTCGTAATGCGGGAACGTGTCGCCGAGGAACACCTGGTCGTTGCTGTCGATGACCATTGGGTCGGTGCCTTCGGCCTGGTTCACCTTGACATACTTTATGAAGCCCGGTCGTGCGGCGTTGCTGAGCTTTGGCGATGACGCCACGTCGTCCCAGTCGGTGTAATAGCCATCGGTGCGGTAGCCCCAGATGCCGTTCAGCGGATAGCCCTCCATGAGGGTCTTGTCGGCCGAGTTGTTTCCGTTGAGGTTTGTTATCTTGTTGCTGTTGTTGTTGAGCGACACGCGCGCGCCATACTCAAACTCGCCCGAGTGTCCCTTGTAGCCGAGGCTTACCTCCCAGCCCTCGTTGCGCATGTCGCCGGCGTTGGTGTATGCCGGCTGCATTCCCACGTAATATGGCTTGGCAAACTTCATCAGCATGTCGTAAACCTTCTTGTAATAGTATTCTGCCGAGAAGGTTATGGCTCCGTTGAGCATGGTGAGGTCAAGGCCTACGTTCAGCTGCGACGACTTTTCCCATCCAATGTTTGGGTTTGAGAGCGTGGTCTGCGCCACGCCGTTGGCTATGTCCTTGTTGTCGCCAAGATAGTAGCTGTACCCGCCGCTGATGACTGCTGCGTAGGGGTAGTTGCCGATGTTCTGGTTGCCCAGCGTTCCGTATGACGCGCGCAGCTTGAGCTGGTCAACGGCCGGCTCCATCCATTGCATGAACGGCTCCTTTGACAGGACCCATCCCGCCGACACTGCCGGGAAGAAGCCCCAGCGGTTGCCCTTGGTGAAACGCGAGCTGCCGTCCCAGCGTCCGACAAGCTCGACGAGGTAACGCTCGGCAAAGTTGTAGTTGACGCGGCCGAACCACGACATCATGGCCCAGCTTGACGCTCCGCCGGCGTTGGTCGCCGTGGCGGCGTCGCCGTTGCCGAGGTACCACTTGCCCAGCTCGAAGTCCTTGCGCGAGCCGCTGAAGTTAGAGTACTCGCTGTCCTCGGCCTGGAAGCCTCCCATCACCTTCATGTAATGGCTGGCGAGCCGGCGCTCGTAGGAAGCCTGCACCTGGTAGTAGTTGCGCACGGTCTCGGCCCACGACTCGGTGACGCGGTCCTCGTTGGGGTAATGGCCCATGACGATGCCTGCGAGCGACGTGGTGTAAGGCTGCACGACATCGCGCTCGCGCGTGGTGACCTGCCGGCGCGAGTAGCGCGCCATTATCTCCAGCCCCTCTACGGGTGTCAGGGTGAGCGTTCCGCCAAGCACGTTCTCGCTGGTGCGCACGCGCTGCGTGCCGCTGTCCTCTGCCATGGCGGTTGGGTTTAGCCCGTTCTTGCCATAGCCCCAGTTGCCGTCAAGCTCGTGCACTGCCGAGAGCGTGGGCAGCATGTAGAGAGCCTGGTTTATGATGCTGCGCGGCGAGCCTGCGCCGGGCGTGCGCTGCGTGCTCCATCGCAATGAGGCGTTTGCGCCCACGCGCATCCACGTGAAGACCTGCGCGTCGGCGTTGATGACGAAGTTGGTGCGCTTGTAGTTGTCGTTGGCGATGAGTCCGTCCTGGTGCAGGTTGGTGAGCGAGGTGAAGTAGTTTATCTTGTCGCTTCCTCCGGCGAGTGTCACGTTGTTGTTGTACATCAACGAGTTGTCGCCGATGGTGGCATCCTTCCAGTCGGTGTCGTAGCGGTCCCAGTTGTTGGGCCTGTAGTTTTTCTGCGCCTCGATCATGGCCAGCTGCTGCATGCGCTGCGCGTCGGAGACGCTTATGCCGGCGTTGTCCCACGCGTCAAGCTCGGCCTGCAGGTACTGCCACGCCTTGACGGGCTTGGGCATGTTGGTCGGGGTCTGGATGGTGAGGTAGCCGCTGTAGGCAAGCTCGACGCGGCCCTTGCTGCCGCGCTTGGTGGTGATGAGGATGACGCCGTTTGAGGCTCGCGAGCCATAGATTGAGGCGGAGGCAGCGTCCTTGAGCACGGACACCTGCTCGATGGTGTTGGGGTCAACCTGGTTGATGTCCATCTCGATGCCATCGACAAGCACGAGTGGGTTCGAGTCGGAATTGATCGAGCCGAGGCCGCGTATGCGTATCGTGCCGCCATCGCTGCCGGGCTGACCGGATGTCTGCTGCACGGTAACGCCGGGCATGGTGCCTTCGAGGGCTGTGCTGAGCGATGCCACGTTGCGGTCCTTGAGCACGTCGCCGCCAATGGCCGACACGGCTCCCGTGAGGGTGGCCTTGCGCTGCGTGCCGTAGCCCACGACCACCACGTCGCTAAGCTCGTTGACCGACGGCGACAGCACCACGCGCATGTCGCGGCGGGCGGTGTGGCGGCTGGGCTCGAAGCCCACGTAGGAGAACGTGAGGGTGGCGTCGCCGGGCACGGTGAGGGTGAAGTGGCCGTCGATGTCGGTGATGGTGGCATGGCTCGCGTCACGGCCGGTCACGGTCACGCCTACAAGCGGCTCGCCGTCCTTGTCGGTCACCGTGCCGGTGGCGGTGATGTCGCGCCGACCCTGGCGCGTTGCCGACTGCTTGGCCTGAGGCTGGCCCACGCCCAGCAGGATGTGGTTGCCCTTGAGGCGGAACGTTACTGACGTGCCGGCGAAAAGGCGCTGCAGCACCTGGTCGAGGGGCTGGCGGCTGGCGCTGGCGCTGGCCACCCTGTCAACGTCAACCTCCTTGTCATAGACGAAGAGATAGCGGGTGCTGCGCTCGATGTCGTTGAGGATGGTCCGCAGCGGCACGTCGCGCCTGTTGAGACTTACGCGGTCGGTTTGTGCGAAAACCTGACCGGATGCAATGAGCAGCAGGACGACAAGCCATCGTCCCGGACTACTGAAGATAGATTTTTGCATTGTTAAGTTTTTTGGTTTTTGTTATATGAAAAAAAAATATGAGAGAGTCGGCAGGCTACGGCCGCGGTCGTCAGCGTATGGTGATGACGCGCCGGGCGTAGTCGTGCGTATAGGTGAAATGCAGCTCGGCAGCCATGACGGACATGTTGTAGTCGATGCCGTCGGCAAACCTGAACTTTCCCGACAGCGTCCGGCGCGCGAGCGCCTTGTCGGAGATGTTGACGCGCTCGCCGTAATACTTCTGCAGGTCGGCGCAAATGTCGGCAAGCGGCTTTGATGTTATGCAGTAAAGCCCCTCGTGCCAGCGGTAGCGCTCCGGGTCGTTGACGCGCGAGAGGGTCACGCGGCCGTCATCGACGCTGAGCCTGTGGCCGGTGGTCAGGTAGTACGGCTTGCGGCCATGGGGCTTCAGCACCTCGACGCGCAGGCGGCCCTCGATGAGCGAAGCCTCGAAATGGCGGGCGGCGCTGTCGGTGACGACGTTGAACTTGGTGCCGAGCACGCTTATCTCCATGTCGCCGGCATGTACGATGAAGGGTGTCTCGTCGTCGTGGCGAACGTCAAAGAACGCCTCGCCCTGCACCTGCACCTCACGCCTGTCGGGCGAGAAGGCTGTGGGATAGGCAATGCGCGAGCCGGCGTTGACCCACACGCGCGAGCTGTCGGCAAGCATCAGCTGGGCTTGCTGCCCATGCGACACCTGCAGCCACTGCTGTCGTGCCACGTTGGCGCCGCTGCCGTGGGGTGAGCACACAAGCCACGTGACGAGCACAGCAGCGGCAATGGAGGTGGCGGCGGCGAGAGGGCGCAGCACGCGCGCGGATGCCGTGCGCCCAAGCTTGGCGAAACGACCATGGCTGGCGGAGACACCGGCGCGCCCCTGCAGCGGCGAACCGGAACCCTGCGGACGCGCTCCCGCGCCTTGCCACGGGGTGCCAGCCAATGATGGGCCACGGCGCAAGGCACCGTAGCCATGTGGCGAAGGAGCGTTGCCGTTTGCCGAAAAGGCATTGCCATGTGCCGAGGAGGCGTTGTCGGCCCCGACAAGCATCATGTTGAACAGCTGACGCTCACGGCGCAAGGCCTCGGCGTTCTCGTCAGAAGCCGATGCCCACAGCCTCACCTCGTGCACCTCGTCGGGCGTGGCCTGGCCATTGAAATAACGATATAGGATTTGCTTGTCCATGTTTTTTCGCGTTCTAAGGGATATAACATTAAACATACGTAAAAGTAATAGTCGGTTTAACATGCGTTAACCTAACGGCGCGCATGTGGCATAAATTCCATATGACAGGAAAGGGAAAGGCGCGTTGGCGGAATGGCTGCATAATGAAAGCCAAACGGGCAGACTCATTTATACCAACCATGCGGACTTATTTATAAAAGGAGCAACCGGGGTTCAATGCAACATTGTAGGTGCCGCTGATTATTTTTTGGTGCAAAGATACCAGTTTGTCTTGAATTAAATGCTAAATAACAAAAAAATGTAACCTGAATAATCTTATTCTAAATATATTCTATTATCTTTGCGATGAACGCAATGAAAAAGACAAACGATGAAAGACATAAATCGCATAAAAGTCGTATTGGTAGAGAAGAAACGGACAAGCAAATGGCTGTCGGAACAGTTAGGAAAAGATCCTGCAACAATATCAAAATGGTGTACCAATACCTCACAACCGGATTTGGTAACCTTGACAAAGGTAGCTGAGCTATTGGACATTGATGTTCGCCAGCTCATCAATAAAACAAAAAGTTCTAACCCTGACGAATAACCACCTGTTCAAAAACAAGCAACATGAATAAAAAAGCAAAACCATTCATCAAATGGGTCGGAGGCAAGGGGCAACTAATCGAACAACTGGAAGCGAAGCTTCCGGCTGACTTTGACAATTGGGACAATGCCACATACATTGAGCCGTTTGTTGGCGGTGGGGCAATGTTGTTTTATATGCTGCAACAGCATCCTAATATCAAACAAGCAGTAATCAATGACATTAATTCTGACTTGATTACTTGCTACAAAACAGTCCGCGACAACGTTGAGCAGTTGATTCCCGCCTTGCAAGAAATACAGGCGCAATATTACGCCCTGCAGGACATGGAAGCCAAACGTGAAATGTTTATGGCTGTTCGCCAACGTTACAATGAGAAAAATCTTGACCCGATAGAGAACACCACCAAGTTCTTCTTTCTCAACCGTACTTGCTTCAATGGCTTATACCGTGTAAACAAGAAAGGACTGTTCAATGTTCCATGTGGCAAATATATGCAGCCCCCAATTTGCGATGAAGAAACGCTTAGGGCTGACAGCGAGTTATTGAAACGAGTGGAGATTTTGGAGGGCGATTTTGAGAATACACTTAGTTACGCTCAAAAAAGAACCTTGTTCTATTTCGATCCTCCATACCGTCCACTAAGTGACACTTCAAGCTTCAATGACTATACTAAGGAAGCATTCAATGACGATTCGCAAGTAAGATTAAAGGAGTTTTGTGATAAGACAGTTGCAGAGGGGCATTATTTTATGCTAAGCAATTCTGATTGTAAAGGCAAAAACGAAGAAGACAACTTTTTTGACATGCTTTATCGTGATTACTTCATCGATAGAGTTATGGCTTCACGCAATGTCAATGCAAATGGAGCAAAGCGAGGTAAGATTTCAGAATTGTTGGTTCATAGTTACGCGAATACAAAAGACCATCCATTTAATGAAATAAACGAAACGCTGCCGCAACATGCGGCTACAAAACAAATGGCTTATGCTTAAGGATTTTGATAAATTCATGTCCCAACTTAAAGAGACAAACCAAACGTTGGATTTCTTCTGCGATTTTGATAAAATCTCACAGAATGTTGAGGAGATAAAGTTGAGTTTGTGTATGCTCAACAGCCTTATCGGAGCAGCAGAGCTACGTAAGAGTGTAGAAACAATATGGAGCAGAGACCCAAAAGCCTTTTCCGTTATGGACATACTCGTTGCTGTTCGCACTCGTGACAAGAAAAAAATACTTGACTCCGTAGGCAACTGTGTTCCATTGGAAAGTATGTTTTCTTCCGTTGATTCCGTAATGCTATTCTTGAACGAAACAGGCTTAGGTGATATTCTTCAACATCAGAAGATAAAGAATTTGGTTGATTATGTCTTTGGCATTGAAACAGGACTTGACACAAACGCAAGAAAGAACAGAAGCGGTCATGTCATGGAGAATACAATTGCCAACATCTTCACAAATGCAGGCATTCCATTTAGGCAAGAAGTGTATTCGAGAGAATGGGCTGCAATTACAGAGGTTTTGGGTGACGACGAAAAGCGTTTCGATTTCGTTGTGGAAACGCCATCAAAGGTATATCTTATTGAGGTTAACTTCTATAGCAGTGGCGGTTCTAAGCTAAACGAGGTGGCACGTTCTTATTCGGATATAGCTCCTAAGATAAATTCCGTAGAGGGTTTTGAATTTGTCTGGATCACCGATGGCATTGGTTGGAAATCTGCAAAAAACAAGTTGCAAGAAGCATACGGAATCATACCAAGCATCTACAATCTGACATCAATCAGTGAATTTCTTAAAATTTTAAATGTATGATAAAAGGCGGAACAGGTGGTGGAAACACCAAGACAGGTTTAATATATGAAGGAAAGGTTGATTTAGCAACATTTATTGCTGAACAGAAAAACTATACTGTGGAAGAGAATAATGTCCTTTATGACGGTGTTTGTGTAGCACATGTTTTTAAAAAGCATGACTTTTATAAATATTTAGAGACTAAAGGCATTAATTGGCAAGATCACATTTCAAAACAATTGCTTCCAGATAATGCAATATATGTTATCGTCAATAATACAATGTTTATTTTGGAAGTGAAGACTCAAAATGTAGCAGGAAGTGTTGATGAAAAATTACAAACTTGTGACTTTAAAAAGAAGCAATATCAGAAGTTGCTGTTTCAACTAAACATGGAGGTGGAATACATCTATATATTAGATGATTGGTTTAAGAAGCCACAATATAAGGATGTGCTTGATTATATTATCAGTGTTGGATGCCAATACTACTTTAATTACATTCCATTGCAAAAATTAGGTCTTCCAGTTCCAGAATAATGATACGCTCATATTATACCTCTTCAAGCAATGATTTTCTCCTTGCCCACGGCGACTGTTTCAAACTCCTCAAGGAGTTTGACTTCAAGTTTGACATGATATTTGCCGACCCTCCTTACTTTCTCTCAAACGGTGGATTTTCGTTGCAGAGCGGAAAGGTTGTGTGCGTGGACAAAGGCAATTGGGACAAGGGCATGTCGCAGGAGGACATGATGGCATTTAACATGGAGTGGCTGCGTCTGTGCCGTGACAAACTGAAAGACAACGGCACGATTTGGATAAGCGGCACTTACCACAACATCTTTTCCGTTGCCAATTGCTTGACGGAACTTGGCTACAAGATCCTGAATGTCATCACATGGGAGAAAACAAACCCGCCCGTAAATATCTCTTGCCGTTACTTCAAATACTCAACAGAATTTATCATCTGGGCGAGGAAGATGCAGAAAGTTCCCCATAAGTTCAACTATGACTTAATGAAGGAACTGAATGGCGGCAAGCAGATGACTGATGTTTGGCGTATGCCTGCCATCGGTCGTTGGGAAAAGACTTGTGGCAAGCATCCCACTCAAAAGCCCTTGCGTTTGTTAGTGAGGATGATTCTTGCGTCAACCAACCAAGGCGATTGGATTCTTGACCCATTCAGCGGTAGCTCCACGACTGGCATCGCTGCCAATCTATGCGGACGACGGTTTGCGGGGTTGGAGCGGGAGGATGACTTTTGCAAGTTGAGCAAGGCAAGGCGTGAGGAAATAGAGAGTCTTGAGAATTTCTCGAATTTGGCAAATCACATAGAAGATTTACGTATGTCATCAAATGACTTTATGGCGCATGAGGATGTCCGTGAATGCACGCAAACTCCATTTTGATACAGGTCTTAACTATAGAAGACACTACTATGGCAAATCTCCCACCCGTACTCCACCCCAAAAAGGACATGGTAAAATATGGCTTGGCAAGCACATCGTACAATGGAGCAAGAACCATTTGTGCCAATGGTTACGTGCTTTTGAAATATTCTTTTCTCATAGCTTCAGCTTTCGCCATTTCCTTGCTTGGTGCCTTTTTTGGGGGCTTAATGATGCCGTGAGTGGCAACCACCAACGCCTCTTTTTTGTCTCAGCCTTCTTTTTTCGGGTAGTCCCAACATTGGTGCCGCGCACCCATTCGGCGAAAAGCAAAAAGGGCATGTCCTCCTGCCGAAGACATGCCCCTGTAATCTTGGTGGGTGGTGATGGATTCGAACCACCGAAGGCAGAGCCAGCAGATTTACAGTCTGCCCCATTTGGCCACTCTGGTAACCACCCCCATGCCTACCCGTTTCCAGCCCTAAGGCTTCCGTTTCCCGTAAAGCGAGTGCAAAATTAGCGAAAAAAACACAACCATGCAAATCCTGGCACCAAAAAAAACATCATTTAACAAATCAACATGCCGAAATGGCATGAATGAAGAAAAAACGTGCCACCGCATAGCTCCCCACCGCATAGCTCCCCACCGCATTGCCCCCCACCGCATTGCCCCCCATCGCATTGCATTATAGCATTGCGCCACCAATAGCATCGCACAGGCATCGCATTCTCCCTTGCACCTAATATATATAAGTGGAAAAAAGCCAATAAAAAGCATCAGCGAACGCAGCGAAGCATAACCTCACCACAGGAAACATTACCACACACAACGAAGCATTATCGCACCACAGCAAGCATAACAGCACACAGGAAACATTATCGCACCACACGAAACATTACCACACACAGCAAGCATTTAACAGCACACAGGAAGCATAAGCACACACACAGCGAACAGCTTCTTTTTTTTACCGTCTTGGCAACAGCATTGTACTAACCCATAAATACGGCAACGTACTCCGCACCATTAGCTGCAAACACCAAAGCAGCCAGCACACGGCATTCGTCCCACCGTGTGCCTGCCATTAGCCATATAAGACACGAAGCAGCCAGCACGCATTAGCCTTTGCGGCGCAACGATGTTGCCGTTATGCCGCAAAGGCAACGCATTTACGCTGCCACCGCAATGCCATTGCGCCGCCAATGTAAAATAAAAACATGAAACTCCCTATTTGTCGCCAAAACAAAACCAACGTGACAACGAAAACCTCCCTATTTGTCGCCAAACTCCGCAACACGCTGAAAAACCGCATATTGCGAATGCTCCCTATTTGTCGCCATTCGCATACCCACTCCCCCACCCCACTCGCAAAGGCAACGAAAAACGCCAATTTCCGTAAATAAAAAATCATGAAAAGGCAAACAACTTCCCTATTTGTCGCCAACATGTTCCCCATTTGTCGCCAACGCCAAAAACATGCTCCCTATTTGTCGCCAACACCCTCCCAAAGTGTCGCAGCAATGCTCCCAATTTGTCGCACCACCTTCCCAAAGTGTCGCCAACAGGTGGTCAAAACGATTATGTATCAGCGAGTTACGAAGCTCTACTAATCAATGATACTAATGATGTTTTATAAAAGATACAAATCCTTGAAATTTTTCTTTTATATAAATATTTTTCCTTTTTTCTTCGCCAACGCTGTCCCCTCTGTGCCATTTTGCTGCTCATTGTTATATATTTGGCAAGCATATTCACGTTTTTATGCCTTTACGCATTCATTTCTTTATTCATTTACAGAAAAATATTTTTGTGTTTCTACGTTTTAATATATTTACTTATCAACACATTTACGTTTTTATATACAAATATGCGGTTTTCCCACCTTTTTATACCAATATATTTTTGTATCTATATTCTAAAATGCATTTACGCTTTTATTTATCAATGTAAATATTTGGAAATGGTTTTAAGTTTTTGCGTAATTATATATTTGTTTTCTTGCAGCTTTATATTATTATATATTTGATTATTTACACCTTTGTGTTTTCATACGTTTATATTTGTGTGAATATATTTTTGTATATTTGTGGCGTTGTCTTTTTGGGGCTTGGTTTTGCGTGCAGAGCTTTTTGGGTCTCGTCTTGCTTTGTTTTCTCTATATAGCTGTTGTTTAGCCATTTAAGTTGAGTACCTTATTTTCTTTCTTTGCTTTTTGGCTCTTTTTCGCCTGCACTTTTATTTGAATATGTAAAAATATAAATATGTTTTTGTGAGGTTTGGCTTCTTTTTTAACCCTTTTATATAAAAGTATAAATGTGGTCTTGTATTTAATTGTTTTTGTATAAATGTTTATATGCGTAAAAACATAAGCATGTTTGTATATTTTAGTTTGTTTGTGTTTTTACATTCGTGGATTTTTATTCTTTTATGTTTTTATTTTGATATCCTTTTATTTTTATGTCTTTAAAAATAATTATTGAAATATTTGCTTGAACATTTGTTTATTCAAATAAAAGTTCGTATATTTGCATGTGTAAAAGAATAAATAGGTAAAAGTGTAAAAGCGCAAATAGGTTAATATGTGAGTATGTGGATGTGTAAATGTTTGGATGCTTATATGTTTAAATGCGCGGATAAATAAAAGCCTGGATGTTTGTATGTGTGAATATGTTTTTGTGTAAATGCGTGAACATTTAAATATGTGAATGTTTTTATGTTTAAATGTATGAATATGTAGGCGTTTGGGCTGGGAAATGGACAAAGGAAGATGAAAAACAGGAAAGTGGTGTTCGCCAACCAGAAAGGCGGCGTGGGCAAATCTACGCTCTGCATTTTGTTTGCCAACTACCTCGCGTGGAAGAAGCAGGACGTGTGCGTCATTGACACCGACTTGCAGAAGACGATAAAAATGCAGCGTAAGAAGGACATTGAGCTTTACCCCGACATGGAAGAGCCGTATGAGGTGCAAGACTTTGACGTTCAGGATCCTGAGCTGATGCAGCAACTCATGGAGTCGGCCTCGCAGACCGAGGGTTTCGTGCTTTTCGACTCGCCGGGTAACGTGTCTGAGGACGGGCTGGTGCCCATGTTCACCAATGCCGACTACATCGTGTGCCCATACGAGTACGAGGAGAAGGCGCTCGACTCTACGGGCACGTTCGTACAGGTGGTGCAGGCCCTGAGGCAGGCCACGCCCGAGATGACGGCAAAGATGTTCTTCGTGCCAAACCGCATCGACGTGCGCATTGGCACCGCCGACGAGCTGCGCATGTGGAAACAGACCGATGCCATATTCAAGCAGCTTGGCTCGGTGACGCCGCGCGTTACGGCAAGGGCATCGCTCAAGCGCATAAACACCATGGAGATAACGGCTTCGCAGCGCGAGGCGGTGAAAGGGGCTTTCGACTTCATGGTGAGGCGGATGAAGGACTGACTCCCCTGCCTCCCTACCCTATCCGCATGTAAATATATAAAGGTGTAAACGAATAAACATATAAATATATATGGCAAAGAAGAAAACACGCGTCCTCCTGCCGGGCGGAATACAGGCCCTGGTGCACGACTTGCAGAATGGAGGCTCACAATATGCCAAGATAAACCTGGATGACATAAAAACAGGTGCAGAAAATGATGATGACGAGCGTGACGCTCAAGTGGTTGACAACCAAGAGGTTGACGAACTTGCGACAAATTCGGGCAATGTTGCCGCCGAACCGCTCGGTCAGCAACCGCAAACGCCTGTGGCACAGCGTGATGGGGTGGGGGAGGAGCCTGCCAGGGACGCTCGCCCCGCCATCGCTGAGAATGGCGCACAGGCGGGCGATGCCGCACCTCGGCCCGAAAACGCGAATGGCGCGAGCCATGCCGACGCACAGTCGGGGCAAGTTGACGGCACGCAAGGACTGTCTGGCGACGGCGAGCCTGCCAAGCAGCCTGCCGGCGTGGATGCCGACGACCTGAAGGAGTACCACATCGTGAAGGACGACTCAAGCGACTCGTGGGAGCTGTTCCTCGACATGGCAAAGCAGTACAAGCACGGCGACGGCAAGCTCGCCACCATATACATCGACGGCACGCTGAAGAACGTGCTCGACCGCATGAAGTATGCCGGCACGGAGAAGCTCACCACCTCGGCGATACTGTCGAGCATCGTGGCGCGCTTCATTTACGACCACGAGGAGGACATCCGCAAGGTGCTGTTCTCGGGCAAGCTGCTCTGACGGTGAAGAGCGCCTGCGCGGCGACAAGCGGAAACTCATGGACATGTGCAACCATGAGTTTCCGCTTTTTTGTTTTCCCAAGATGCGACTTCCTGTTAGGTATGGCGCATGCCTTTGCCGGTAAGTGGAAGAATAACCTGCTTGCCGATTTTTACCCGTTAATAGTCCTAAAATATAAAAAAGTTTTGGCGAAAGGTTACTTTCATGCTTTACGTCTCATAAACATGCAAATGACAAATTTAGAAGTTGCGCCCGACACGGACAAGGGTTTTGATATATGAAATCTATTCTTTGCACTTTGGCTGTTTTCATTTGTGCCATTACGTCAGTGAATGCTCAAGGTTACCAAAATGTTATATGTGGCAACTGCAGAGGAACTGGAGGTTGGATGACTGCTTATGGTCCTGTTTTCTGTCAGGTATGTAGGGGATACGGTTATGTGTCAGTTCCTGTTCAAAACAATATTTCGTTCAATGCAGCTCCCAACAATGGGACATACCTTCGCACTTCTAAAAGTGTGGGCATCGTTTGTGAGACAGGAATCGATAAGGGTTTTTATTCAATATATCTAAAAGGAGGAAGGCAATATATCAATTTTAAAAATAATTGGATTTGCATTCAAGGTGTCAGCTCCTTCGCATATTGTGGAAATCGCTATTATGTAAAAAGATAATAAAGTCAAAAAAAACTTTGAAAAATATGTTTACGAAAAACTTTGTAAAAGTATTGCTTCTTTTTATTGCAGTCAATATTGCTGGAATGTTTCTTTGGCCATATTTTTCCTATCTTACAGGATATGACATTGGCATTCTTTGCTATTGGTGCTGTGCTGTTGTTGCTTTGTTTGGCATGATTTTATTTATTGATGCATGTATAAGAAAACGCAGCAAGAGAATATCTTTATGGACAATAGCGCTTGCTTGTGCCCTTTTTTCAACTACAGGGAGAATATGTGACCGGTATGGAGATAATGGCGATTTTGTAGGGGAGTATATTCGTATTTTTAATACGGATAAAGACAGGGAATACCCTAATGTTACAGGGTTGGCTGATAAGTTTGGCTGCGAGTTTATAGAACCTCAATATGATTGTGTGATGAAAGTTTTTAGCAATGACAAAGCTTCTTACATCTATGTTGGGGGCAAGAGCCATCTTGCGAAAAGGGACTCAATGGTTGATGGAGACAATGTAAACTTTTATTCTTTTGTCCTATATTTACACGATGAGCATGGCAAACTAAAAAGCATCAAAAATATAACTGAAAGTGACTGTGACGATATAGATGATTACATAGAGAAGCACATTGGGAAAATAACGGACTGGTATGGTTCGTTTGTAGATGAACGTATGATAAAAACCATTGTTCAAGTTGATACGACACTAGAAGCCATGGACGATGACTGTCAAGAAGTAGTGGCAGAGGAGAAAGATGTTGAGCTGGCAACGAGTGAGGCTGACAATGAAAATAATGAGGAAGTTAAGGAGGTGGTTGTTCGTCATGTCCATGAAAAACAGCAAGTATGGAAGCAGCGATGGAAACCTTGTATTTCATGTGACAGGGGAAAGTGCAAACTGTGTCATGGACAAGGTGGGTACTATATTGGTGATATGTATAATTTCTGCATGAGCTGTAGTGGAACAGGTGCGTGCGCTTGGTGTGATGGGCGTGGAGAAATAATGGAAACTTATAGTACATGGGAATAATAATGAGTTAAAAAAAAATTTAGAAGTTGCGCCCGACACGGACAAGGGATGGAAAGATGAAAAAATATTTGGTCGCGTTGACTGCCATTATTTGTGGCATGTTCATTTTGGTAAGTTGTGGCGGTGACGAGGAAATAGAATTTGAAATAGGAGGGTCAAGCACTTTCTATGGCAGGGTTGTCGTAAATCCATCGTCTGCGAAACTTGACGAGACGGTGTCCTTCAGCATTGGGCAGGCAGAGTTTTCCGTTGGTGACGTTTCTGCTGGCATTAGTACTTCAAGCACAATAAACGGAAAGGACGTTGTGAAATCAGTAGCTTACTTCGTTGATGGAAAGAAGGTGGCTGAAAGTTCAGACAAGGATAATAAATACGCCGTTTCTTATCGTGTCGCCAACCTATCGCCAGGAAGCCATGCGGTTACCGTTAAGTGCTCTTCTAATTTCAAGAATTACACCATAGAGGAGCGCATAACGCAAGGCGAGCTGATCGTGGAATAGATGTTGAAAATCAAGGTGATAGCGTATGTTCCCCATCATGGCTTCAAAAAAGACTTGCGGATACAAAAACTTTTCGGTAACTTTGCCCTTGGTGAGAATGGTGATTGTTGTTTGTTACGAACAATGTAATTGGGCACTATAAAAAAAAAAACAACCATTTAGCCAGGCATCAAAACCACGGAAAACCATAATTAGTCGAACTCACGTTAATTATCAAAAAATAAAAATGAACACGAAAAAGAACCACGCCCATTTTTGTCTTTGCGCAATTATGTTATTGTTCGCCTCGCTTGTATTTACAAGTTGTGGTAGCGACGATGTAGAGGAAGCAAATTCTTTTACTTCCCAAACCCCATCTTCAACTTCAAAGTATGCAACATGGGAAAAAGGCGTATTGAAAAACGGCACCAACAGCCAGCCTTATTTAGGCAGTTGGTTGAATACGTATTATTTGGATTATGAGGGTGACAGATGGGTAGAGAATACTCTCTATGTGTTTAACGATGACAATACATACGAATTGCATAAAAGATATGTTGGCACCAAAAACAAGTACAATATATCCAAAGGCACTTATAGGCTTACTGCCGACAAACTTTATTTGACCGAAGAAAATAAAAAGGAAAAAACAAAGCGCCTAAGTGATGTCTCAAGAGAAATGTTAAGAATCGACGGCGACCGCTACCATCCAACAACCTTGAAGAGTCTTGATGATGATGTCTCAATCGACATAAGGGAGACTCCTGTCACCTTCTACAATTATGTTAGCGATAAGGTTTATTACGATATTGTGATTTCCCCTAAATGGGGAGTGCATCGTTACACGTATTCTGTAGATAACGGCGAAGAGATTGAGGTCTCTGGTAAAAGAGGAATGGATAAGCAGTTTAAGAACTTTGATTTTGGCACAACCCACACTTATAAAGTAAAGGCATATAGCAAAGAGGGAAAGCAATTTCCAACTGTAAAGGGTGAATTTACTGTTCCTGGAAAGAAAGGCTTAGTTAACTATTTTACATACTATGGCAAAGTATATCCCATACAGAAAGTTGAGATGCAGGCAAAGCACGGTTCGGGAACTACTGGGGCTAATTTCAAATATTTAAGAATGTTCTGTTCGGATGATACATTCTTGCAGTTTCAGTATTCTAACCATACGTGGGATGGCATCGATAAAAAGTGGACAAGCGGCACTTACAAGATAGTGGACGATAATGGATATTATAAATATGAGTGTCTTATCAGGATTGATGGTTCTTTTAAAGAACATCCCGAAGGAAAGCTTGTCATCAAGTCAGGCAGCAATGGTTTGATGACTTTTGATATTGATCTTGACATTTGCAGAGGACACTTTTCAGGGCAAATTAAATGATACCACAGTGTTATGGCATAACGCACAGTAGTGTGGGTGGGGGCGGCATGGCTTGCCCCCACTTTTTTGCCATCTCCCCACACGCCTTTCGTTTCTTTGTTGTACCTTTGCAGCCAGACATCAGTGGAAAACATCCGGGGGCTTCTGGAAAAAACATCTGGAAAAAACATCTGGAAAAACTAACGCAGGCACGCAATGAAGACATTATTGATACTCGTCGGCAAGACCGTCGGCAAGCTTTACAGCGAGGGCATAGAGGACTACAGGCAGCGCATCGGCCACTACGCCCCATTCGAGATAAAGGTGATACCCGAGCTGAGGAACACGCGCAGCCTGTCGGAGGACCAGCAGAGGGAGAAGGAGGGCGAGCTGATAATGGCGCAGCTGCAGCCTGCCGACACCGTGGTGCTGCTCGACGAGCGCGGCGCGGAGATGCGGTCGGTTGACTTCGCGGCGTGGCTGCTGCGCAGGCAGCAGTCGGCGCGCAGGCTGGTGTTCGTCATCGGCGGTCCCTACGGCTTCTCGCGGAGCGTTTACGACCGTGCCCAGGAGCTAGTCTCGCTGTCGCGCATGACCTTCTCCCACCAGATGGTCCGCCTCGTCTTCACCGAGCAGCTCTACAGGGCCTGCACCATCAACCGCGGCGAGAAGTACCACCACGAATAGCGCCCCCCGGCCGTTGCGCAGTCGCTTTTTTGTGTCTTTTTGCCGTAAATGTAATGTTCTTTTGCAAAATCTGTGTAATTTTGCAGGCGGAATACAATCCTATCGCAAAAAGATGATTTTTCATTATGATTTCCTCATCATCGGCAGCGGCGTGGCCGGTATGAGCTTTGCGCTGAAAGTGGCCCGTTCGGGCAAGGGCACCGTCGCACTCGTCTGCAAGACCACCCTCGGCGAGGCCAACACCGCCAAGGCCCAGGGAGGCATTGCGTCGGTCACCAACCTTGAGGTTGACAATTTCGAGAAACACATCCATGACACCATGGTCGCCGGCGACTACATCAGCGACCCCGTGGCGGTGGAGCATGTCGTGAAGAACGGCCCCGAAGCCATACGCGACCTCGTGGGCTGGGGCGTCTGCTTCGACCGCGACGCCAACGGCGACTACGACCTGCACCGCGAGGGCGGCCACTCCGAGTTCCGCATACTGCACCACCAGGACGACACGGGCTTCGAGATACAGCGTGGGCTGATGGAGGCCGTGCGCAGCGAGCCGCGCATCACCGTGCTTGAGAACCACTTCGCCGTGGAGATCATAACCCAGCACCACCTCGGACAGGAGGTCACGCGACGCACGCCGGACATCGAGTGCTACGGGGCGTACATCCTGAACCCCGACACGGGCAGGGTTGACACCTTCCTGAGCAAGGTGACGCTCATGGCCACGGGAGGCACGGGAGCCGTTTACGCCACCACCTCGAACCCCGAGATTGCCACGGGCGACGGCATAGCGATGGCATACCGCGCCAAGGCCACGGTGAAGGACATGGAGTTCGTGCAGTTTCACCCCACCGTGCTCTACAACCCAGCCGAGACCCACCCCGCGTACCTCATAACCGAGGCCATGCGCGGATACGGGGGCGTGCTCAAGCTGGCCGACGGATCAGAGTTCATGCAGAAGTACGACCCGCGCCTGTCCCTCGCCCCGCGCGACGTGGTGGCGCGGGCCATCGACCACGAGATGAAGATCAACGGCATCGACCACGTTTACCTCGACGTGACCTTCAAGGACCCCGAGGAGACCAAGCGACACTTCCCACACATCTACGAGAAATGCCTTAGCATGGGCGTTGACATAACGCGCCAGATGATACCCGTGTGCCCATCAGCCCACTACATGTGCGGAGGCATACTGGTTGACATCAACGGCGAGAGCAGCATACACCGCCTCTACGCCGTCGGCGAGTGTTCGTGCACGGGGCTGCACGGCGGAAACCGCCTGGCAAGCAACTCGCTCGTCGAGGCGGTGGTTTACGCCAAGAGCGCAGCCGAGCACGCCGTTGCCAACATTGGCGCATACGGCTTCAACGACAGCGTGCCCGAGTGGAACGACATCGGCACCATGACCAACGAGGAGAAGGTGCTCATAACACAGGACAAGAAGGAGGTGGGCCAGGTCATGTCGGCATACGTCGGCATCGTGCGCTCCAACCTGCGCCTAAAGCGCGCGTGGAAACGCCTCGACCTGCTATACGAGGAGACCGAGGACCTCTTCAGGCGAGTGAAGCCGACGCGCGACAGCTGCGAGCTGCGCAACATGATCAACGTGGGATACCTCATAACCAGGCAGGCCATAGAGAGGCACGAGAGCAGGGGGCTGCATTACACCATCGACTACCCGCGCCACGCCCTCGACCGTGACAAGTGAACCCACCCATGCGTGGCACGCCACCAACCATTTTCCACACAAACCCCAAAAAAAGGAGACACACATGACATTAGATGATATGAAGGCCAAGGTGCGCAGGCTCGCAGCCGAGCGCGACGCCATAATACTCGCACACTATTACACACGCCCCGAGATACAGGAGGTAGCCGACTTCGTGGGCGACTCGCTGGCGCTGGCGCGAAAGGCGGCAGCCACCGACGCGAAGGTCATGGTTATGTGCGGGGTCCACTTCATGGCCGAGACGTGCAAGCTGCTCTCGCCAGGCAAGACCGTGCTTGAGCCTGACCCGACGGCGGGATGCTCGCTCGCCGACAGCTGCCGCGCCGACGACCTGAAGGCATTCAAGGCCGAGCACCCGGGCTACAAGGTCGTGAGCTACGTCAACACCACGGCGGCGGTGAAGGCCCTCACCGACTGCGTGGTCACGTCGGGCAACGCCGAGAAGGTCATCAGCGCGTTCCCCAAGGACGAGAAGATAATATTCGGCCCCGACTACAACCTGGGCAACTACATAAACAGCGTCACCGGCAGGCAGATGCTGCTGTGGAACGGCGGCTGCCACGTGCACGAGAAGTTCAGCGTCAGCGCCATACTCGACCTCAAGCGCAAGCACCCCGATGCCGTGGTCATGGCTCACCTTGAGTGCAAGGCTCCCGTCATAGCCGTGGCAGACGTCAAGGGCTCCACTGCCACCATGCTCAAGTACGCGCAGGAGCATCCTGCCACGCGCAGCTTCATCGTGGCAACCGAGGCAGGCATCCTGCACGAGCTGCGCCGCACCTGCCCCGACCGCGAGTTCATACCCGTGCCGCCAGAGGTCAGCGAGGGCAGCCTGGGCGACGCGCCGGCGACATGCTCGTGCAACGAGTGCGAGTTCATGAAGCTCAACACCCTCGCCAAGGTCATAAGCTGCCTTGAGACCATGCAGCCGCAGGTCAACGTGCCTGCCGACGTGGCGCGCGAGGCGGTGAAGCCCATCGAGAAGATGCTCAGCCTGTCATGACACGCCACCCCTTTTCCTTTTGCAAAAACAAGTAACGATAACTACCATGATACAAGTTTCTGAATTGACCGACCGCCTTATCGACCTCGCCTTCGCCGAGGACATACAGGACGGCGACCACACCACCCTGTGCTGCATACCGTCCGACTCCATGGGCGAGAGCGACCTCATGATAAAGGAGGAGGGCATCTTCGCGGGCGAGCGCGTCGCCATGGAGGTCTTCCGCCGTTTCGACCCCACGCTTGAGGTGACCATGCTCAAGCACGACGGCGACCACGTAGTGCCGGGCGACATCGTGATGCGCGTCCGGGGCAAGGAGCAGAGCCTGCTGCAGACCGAGAGGCTCATGCTCAACTTCCTGCAGCGCATGAGCGGCATCGCCACCATGGCACACCGCTACCAGCAGGCGCTGGTTGACGCAGGCACCACCACCCGCGTGCTCGACACCCGCAAGACCACGCCCGGACTGAGGATGCTTGAGAAGGAGGCCGTGCGCATCGGCGGGGGAATGAACCACCGCATAGGGCTTTTCGACATGATACTGCTGAAGGACAACCACATCGACTTCTGCGGGGGCGTGCACAACGCCATCTGCCGAGCCAAGCAGTATTGCCGCGACAAGGGCCTCGACCTGAAGATTGAGTGCGAGGTGCGCGACTTCAAGGAGCTGGATGAGGCGATAGCCGAGTGTCCCGACCGCATAATGTTCGACAACTTCACGCCCGAGGACACTCGCCGCGCCGTCGAGCTGGTGCACGCCGCGCCCGTCCACATCGAGACCGAGTCGTCGGGCGGCATAACGTTCGAGACCATGGTGCCCTACGCCAAGGCCGGAGTCGATTTCATATCCTTCGGCGCGCTGACCCACTCGGTCAAGAGCCTCGACATGAGCTTCAAGGCCAAGGGCAGCTCAAAGCTCACCGTTTGAACGCCCGTGCCACGTGCCGACCGTAGCGTTTCTTTTGGTGCTCGCTCGGCGGCGACCCACGGCATCAGTCCCCACGCATGTCCCCGTGCAGGCAAGGAACATTCCTGCCAGCCCCGGCATCCGTGGGGATTGCTTTTTCCCCCACGTTCCCGTTTCTGAGCGTGGTGGCTTGTCCGTGTGTGAGTTGCGGTTTCGTGTGGCTTGCGGTATTGTGTGCGTTTGCTTTCTTGCATGTTTGCGTGCCGCCCGTGGCTGCTGCCCGGCGACAAAAACATGACAACTTGATTTCTGAAAAAAAAGAAAAGACACTTGTCTCTTACATTTCCTGAAAAAAAACGTAATGCGCGAACTTCTCATCGTCAGTCTTGGCAGCTTCCTTGGCGGAGGCATGCGCTTCCTCGTGTCCAGGAGCCTGGGTCTCGTGGTGTCGTCGCCGTTTCCCGCCGGCACCCTCGCCGTCAACATCCTCGGCTGCCTGCTCATGGGCTTTTTCACCTCGCTGCCGTCGTCTCACGGCTGGCTCACGCCCCACGTCCGCCTGCTCCTCACCACGGGCTTTTGCGGCGGCTTCACCACCTTCTCCACGTTCGTCAGGGAAGGCGGCGGGCTTCTCTCCGCCCACATGCCCCTCGCCCTCGCCGCGTATCTCGGGCTTAGCCTCGTGCTCGGCATGGCGGCCTTTTGGCTCGGGTGCCGTCTGGGCGCGTCGGTGGCTTAGCCCGCTGGCTCCTGCCCCCCGTCAGCCCTCTTGCCCAGCCACGCTTATTTTCTTGCCCGTTACCCTTATGTCCAGCCCCGTGATGGCGCTTAGCGCCTTCAGCACCTCGGCTGTGCCGTGCGTGCGGTCTGCCACGAAGTGCATCTCGCGGTCGAGTGGGGCAGTGGTCCTGTATTCGGTCTGCAGCGAGTTGTCCCTGGCAATGCTCTCTATTATGTCCTTCAGCGTTTGGTGGTCGTATATCAGGTAGCCGTCGCGCCAGTATTCGAGCGGAGTCACGTCAACGTCGCGCGTCACCGGCTTGCCGTCGTCGCCCACCATGGCCTGCTGCCCTGGTCTCATCGTGGCAGTGCCGCCTGCCGTCCTCACCCTCACCTTTCCGCTCACGAGCGTCACCTTGCTGCCTGCGGGCTGCGGGCTGCCGCCGCCTTCGTAGGCGCATACGTAAAACTCGGTGCCCAGCACCTCCGTCTCCATGTCGCCGCCATGCACCACGAAGGGTCGCGCCTCGTCGCGCGCCACCACGAAGTAAGCCTCGCCGTCGAGCCTCACCTCGCGGCGGCCGCCCGTGAAGCGCGACGGGAACACCAGCCGGCTGTTGCTGTGCATCAGCACGCGCGTGCCGTCGGCCAGCCGCATCTCGTATGAGCTGCCCGTGGGCACGGCTGCCGTCAGCACCACGTCCGACGGGCTCTCGTCCCTCACGTCGAACACGCCCTCGTCACGCTCCGCGGCGGGCGTGTGCACCACGGCCTGCCCGCGCTGCCCCACTATCGTCACGCCCTCCAGGTCGCGCACCTCGGTGTAGGCTATCGGCGACGAGTCGAGGTCAACGCCCCCGCGCCCCATGGGTGCCATCACCAGCAGCAGCGCCGCGCACGCCGCCACAGCTGCGGCCATGCCGCACGCCCACAGCCCGCGCCTGCGCCCCCTGAGCCGGGCTTGGTGGAATGCCGCCAGGCGCGCCTCCACGTCGGGGCTTTCGCCGTCGAGGGCCATGGCGGCGTAGCCCAGGTCCCGGCACGCCTCCAGCACGTCGCCCGTGGGCAGCTCTCCGCCGCCCTCCATGCCGCCACCCTCCATCAGGTCCACGGCACGCTCGTCTGTATTGTTGTTGTAGTCTTCAGCAGTAGTCATGTCAGTTTGTTTTACGGTCTCAGGTAAGTAAAGGGTATGTTTTTTATCGTTTTTTAAGCCTGTTCTCGCGTATCGTCCTCAGCGCTCGCATGACATATTTCTTCACCGTGTTCACGCTTATGCCCATCTCTTCCGCCACCTGCCTGTACTTTTTCCTCTCCACGTAGCACGCGTGCAGCACCATCCTCGTCTTGTCGTCCATCTTCCCCAGCACGTCCTCCACCACCTTCGCCCGCTCGTCGCGCTCGGCCAGCCAGTCGCTCTCGTCCACACAGCTCGTCAGCCTGCGCTGCAGCTCGGCGTAGTCGTTCTGGTGCCTCATGTGCTCCAGGTGGTCCAGGCACCCGTTGCGCACCGTGCGGTACAGCCACGCCCTCGCCGTGAGGCCGTCTATGCGCTCGAAGTGCCGCCACAGCATCTCGTAGGCACCCGTCACGATGTCGTGGCATTCGTCGTCGCTCCACACCATGCGGTGGGCGAAGACTATCAGCTCGGCGTAGCATTGCCGGAAAAGTCGGTCAAAGTCGGCTTGGTCTATCATTACTCTCTCTCCAGGGTGGGGCATGGCTGCCACGCCGATGGCTGGCTGTGTCGTGTCCCGGGGTGCAAAGATAACACAAAAACGTCAACAAAAGCCCACGGCGCACGTGTTTTTTTGCTACCTTTGCACCCACTATGCTCATACTCACCACGATACTCGCCTATTTCTGCGCGCTGCTCGCCATAGGGCGGCTCACGTCGCGCCGCTCCTCGGGCAACGAGGCCTTCTACAGCGGTCACCGCCGCTCGCCGTGGCCCATGGTGGCGTTTGGCATGGTGGGGGCCAGCATCTCGGGCGTGACCTTCGTCAGCGTGCCCGGCATGGCCCTCGGCTCGGGCATGACCTACCTGCAGATGTGCCTCGGCTTCGTGCCCGGCTACCTGGCCGTGGCGTTCGTGCTCCTGCCCATCTACTACCGCCTGCGCCTCACCACCATCTACGGCTGGCTGGCCGACAGGCTCGGCAGCCGCTCACACGTCACCGGGGCGGCGTTTTTCCTCGTGTCCAAGATGGCAGGCTCCGCCGTGCGCTTCTACGTGGTGTGCATGGTGCTCCACCGCTTCGTCCTCGCACCCGTGGGCGTGCCCTTCGCCGCCACCGTCGTGGCGATGGTGGGGCTTATATGGCTTTACACCCGCCGGGGCGGCATAAGGACGCTCGTGTGGACTGACACGTTCCAGACGCTGTGCATGCTGGTGGCGCTGGCGCTCATCGTGGCTAACGTGGTCGGGGAGCTTGGCATGACCCTGCCGCAGGCCGCCCACGCCATAGCCGCCGACGGGCGAGGGCGCGTGTTCGTGTTCGACGACTGGGTGTCGCGCCACAACTTCTGGAAGCAGTTCCTCAGCGGGGCGTTCGTCGTGATGGTCATGACGGGCATGGACCAGGACATGATGCAGAAGAACCTTACCTGCCGCACGCTTGCCGACGCGCGCAAGGACATGTGCGCCTACGGGCTGGCCTTCGTGCCCGTCAACCTGCTGTTCCTCTCGCTCGGCGTGCTGCTGGCCATGCTCGCCGAGCGCACCGGCACGCCCCTGCCCCCAAGCCCCGACGAGCTGCTGCCCATGTTCGCCGCCACGGGTCGCCTGGGCGATGCCGTGGTGGTGCTGTTCACCATCGGCGTGGTGGCGGCGGCGTTCTCGTCGGCCGACTCGGCGCTGACCGCCCTCACCACCACCTTCTGCGTTGACCTCGTGGGCCGTCCGTCCGACGAGGCTTTGCGCCGCCGCGCCCACGTGGGCATGGCCGCGGTGTTTGCCCTGTTCATCCTCGCCTTCGACGCCGTCAACGGCACGAGCGCCATCGACGCCATCTACGTGCTCTGCTCCTACACCTACGGCCCCATGCTCGGGCTGTTCGCCTACGGCCTGTTCACGCGCCACGCCGTCGCCGACCGCCTGGTGCCCGTGGTGTGCGTGTCGTCGCCCCTGCTGTGCCTCGCCCTCGACCACGCCGTAAGCTCGCTCACCGGCTACCGCTTCGGCTACGAGCTGCTCATGCTCAACGGCGCGCTCACCTTCCTCGGGCTGCGCCTCACAGCCTCCCTCGCCCACCCGGGCAAGGGAGGCGCGTCACCCACGCCTTGAGCGTCACCGTGTGTCTCACCCACGCCTTGAGCGTCATGGGCAGCCACCGCCACCCATTTGCCTTTGCGCTGTTTGCCTTTACGCCGTGGGCGCGAGACCCATGGCGGCATGTTAGCCACGCCATTGCGGCGTGGCGGTCGGCTCGTTGCGCCGCAATCGTGTTGTCATTGCGCCGCAACGGCGTTCCATCCCGTTTCCTGTTTAGCGTAATGGAAGTGCGGGCGTTGCCTGTCATGCAAATCCATGCCGGCGGATGGCGGCGCGCCTCATTGTGGAAGTTTTTTTTGAAAAAAGTTGGCGAAAGCGTACCCTTTTTTGTCCTTTGGCGGTAAAATTCTTGAAAAAGGGCTTGAAAAGTAATAATACATAAAACAAAGAGGAAAGCTTATGAGAAAACTTCAGCTTGTCGTCTTGCTGCTTTCGCTGCTCGCCGTCATTCCCGTGGCGGCGCAGGGCGGGAAGATGACGATGACATTCAGCGACGAGCCTCTGCCGACGGTCTTCGGCCGACTGGAGAAGGCTTCCGGCTACAAGTTCAGCTATGCCTACGACGACGTGAGCGGCTACCGTGTCAGCACCACCGTCAAGGAACAGGACATCAACGGGGCCATGGCCACGGTGCTGCGTGGGCTGCCACTGCGCTTCTCGGTGGCGGGCAAGGTGGTAAGCGTGGCGCGCGACCACCGGCGGCAAACCGTGGCGCAAGGTGGGCACGACGTGCGAGGGACGATAGTTGACGAGGAGGGCGAGCCCGTGATAGGCGCCACGGTGAGGGCGCAGGGCGGACAGGCCACCGTGACCGACATCGACGGACGCTTCACGCTGCCTGCCGTGGGAGGCCAGCAGCTGAGGATAAGCTACGTGGGCAAGGAGGACGTGGCGGTGGGCGCTACCGACGGTATGCGCGTGGTGATGCGTGCCGACGCGCACGAGCTGCAGGACGTGGTGGTGACGGGCATCTTCGAGCGCAAGGAGGAGGGCTTCACAGGCTCGGCGCACCGCATGTCGGGCGACGACATTCGCAAGCTGTCGTCGGGCAACATCCTCAACGCCATCACCATGATGGACCCAGGCTTCAGGCAGGGCAGCAGCATGATTTCGGGATCGAACCCGTCGTCGATGCCCGACTACTCCATGCGAGGGCAGTCGTCGATGGGCGACTACTCGACCGACGAGACGGTCATCATGCGCGGCGACATTGACACGCGCCCCAACCAGCCGCTGTTCGTGCTCGACGGCATCATTGGCGTGAGCGTGACGAAGATAATGGACCTCGACCCGGCGCAGATTGCGGGGGTGACGTTGCTGAAGGACGCGGCGGCGATGGCGATATACGGCTCGGAGGCGTCGAACGGCGTGGTGGTGGTTGAGACGCTCGCGCCGGCGGCTGGCAAGCTGCGCGTGACATACAACGGCAACTACAAGGTGGAGTATCCCGACCTGACCGACTACCACCTGCTGGGAGCGGCAGAGAAGCTGGAGCTGGAGCGCAGGGCGGGCTTCTACGACGAGACGGGAAGCCTGCAGCAACAGCAGAACGCAAGCGACGCGTACAGGGCGAAGTACCTGGAGGTGCTGAGGGGCGTTGACACCTACTGGCTGTCGCAACCCGTGCACACGGTGCTGGCGCAGAGGCACGGCGTGAACCTTGAGGGTGGCACGCAGGAGCTGCGCTACAAGCTCTACGCCGGGCTGAACAGCCAGCCGGGCGTGATGAAGGAGACGGGGCTGAGCGGGACAAGCTTCAGCCTGGACCTGCGCTACCGCTACAAGGGGCTGCTGATAAGCAACATAGCGTATGTCGATTACACACGCTCGGACCGCACGTCGCCTTACGGCACGTTTGACCAGTACGCGCAGCTCAACCCCTACTACCGCATGTTCGACGAGCACGGCCAGATAAGCCGCTACCTGGAGCGGAGCCTCACCACCACCGACCGCACTTACACCACCGTGGGGGCAGACGTGGGAAACCCAATGTACAACACGCTTTACAACACGTTCGACCGCAACACGGCTTTCGAGATACGCGACGCGTTCAGGGCGGAATACTCGCCGCTGGAGAACCTGCGACTCGCCGTGGACATGACGGTGACAAAGACATCGTCGGACGTTGACGTGTTCAAGTCGGCAAACCACACCGACTTCATAAGCGTCTCCGACATCAACCGTCGAGGCTCATACCGCTACACGCACGGGACATCGACGGGATGGGACCTCGCCTTCACGGCCAACTACAACAAGGTGTGGAAGAACCGCCACGTGCTGGCCACCTTCTTCCGCTACAACGTCAAGGAGACCAAGAGCCACACCACGGGCGTGTATGCCACGGGCTTCCCCAACGACAACATGGACGAGGTTTACCTCGGGGCGAAGGTGCAGCAGGCATCGGGCGACGAGGGAACGTCACGAGCCTTCGGGGGCGTGGCGACGGTGAGCTACACTTACGACCAGCGTTACGCTGCCGACCTCAACGGCCGCATGGACGCGTCGTCGCAGTTTGGGCGCAACAACCGCTACGCGCCGTTCTGGTCGGCGGGCATGCGCTGGAACATCGACAAGGAGGGCTTCGCCAGGAAGCTCGGGCTGTTCGACCAGCTCGTGCTCAGGGCAACCTACGGACTCACCGGCACGCAGGGCTTCTCGCCATACCAGGCACTGCAGATGTACAATTACGCCGGGACCATGCGCATATACCAAAGCTCTGACGTGGTGGGAGCCATGCTCTACGGCATGGGAAACCCCGACCTGAAGTGGCAGACGACGAAGGCGTGGAACTTCGGGCTCGACTTCGCGATACTGCACAACCGCATAAGCGGAAGGCTGGAGTATTACCGCAAGACCACCGACAACACCGTGCTCGACTACTCGCTCGCGCCGTCGGTAGGCTTCAGCTCCATAAAGGACAACATCGGCAACATTGCCAACAACGGATACGAGTTCTCGCTGCGCGTCATGCCGCTTTACATAGCCTCGAAGCAGATGAACCTCAGCCTCACGGCGAACGGAAGCCACAACGAGAACGAGATCAAGCGCATATCAAACGCCATGCGCATACGCAACCAGCAACAGCTGCAGCCAGACGCCTCGAACCCCAACAAGCTGTCGCGCCCCTTGCCACGCTACGAGGAAGGCTACTCGCAGTCGATGATATGGGCGGTGCGCTCGCTCGGCATTGACCCAATAACGGGACGAGAGATTTACCTCACGCGCGACGGAAGGCGCACCAGCGAGTACAACGTGGCGGACCAGGTGCCCGTGGGCGACACCGAGCCGACGCTGCAGGGAACGCTGGGCATGAACTTCAACTGGAGGGGACTGTCAGTGTCGCTCGCGGCGCAGTACCATTTCGGCGGACAATACTACAACCGCACGCTCGTGGACAAGGTTGAGAACGCCGACCTGCACTACAACGTTGACCGGCGCGCCTTCCACGACCGCTGGATGCAGCCGGGCGACGTGGCGAGGTTCAAGGCCGTGACGCAGGCAGTGAACGGCTCGGAGACAAAGGCCACGACACGCTTCCTCATGGACGACGACTATCTGGCGCTCAACACCGTCAACGTGCAGTACCGCTTCGAGAAGCGCTACGACAAGTGGATCTCGAAGCTCGGGCTGTCGGCGGCGTCGGTGGGGCTTTACCTTGAGGACCTCTTCAGGTGGTCAACCATCAGGCAGGAGCGCGGAATACAATACCCCATGTCGCGGCAGGTGTCAATGTCGCTGAACCTTACATTCTAAAGAGAGGAGGAGAAACAACATGAAAGCAACTCACAACAACATGATTCACCACCGGAGGAAGGGCGCATGGGCATCAACCTTGCGGCTGCTCGCCATATCGGTTTGCTGCGTTGCCGCCACGGCATCGTGCGACGACTGGCTTGACGTTACGCCGAAGACCAACATCGAAGAGGAAGACCTCTTCAGGAACGAGCAGGGATTCAAGGAGGCGCTGACGGGAATTTACATCACCATGGGCAACACGTCGCTCTACGGGCGAGAGATGACCTACGGCTTCATTGACCAGCTGGCGCAGAGGTACGTCAACTCGGCGTCGTCAACGGCCGACTACGACAAGGCGACCTGGTACACTTTCCCATCGACGCGGACCGAGGCACACTACACGGCCTTCTGGAGCGGGCACTACAACCTCATTGCCAACATAAACAACCTGCTCGCCAACATCGACGAGCGCGGCGACGTGATAACGACCGACGGGTACCGCGACCTGATAAAGGGCGAGGCGCTGGGGCTGCGCTCGTTCCTGTACCTGGACCTGCTGCGAATGTTCGGCCCCATATACAAGGACAACCCCACGTCGCCAGCCATACCATACCGCACGCGGTTTGACCGCGACGTGCGCAAGCTGATGCCAGCCAACCAGGTGTGCGACAGCCTGATAGCATCGCTCAAGGAGGCCGAGAGCCTGCTGGCCGACGACCCCATGAACATATCGTTCCCGGCATCGGGGGCGGTTGGCGGCGACCAGTTTCTATGCCACCGATTCAACCGCATGAACAAGTACGCCGTCAAGGCCGTCATGGCGCGGGCGTACCTGTGGAAGGGCGACAAGGCGAACGCGCTGCTCAAGGCGCGCGAGGTAATAGACGCGCGCAAGCAGGGCGGAGGGCTGATGTTCTCGCTCATAACCGACAACACGCAGGACAAGATCGGCTCGACCGAATTGCTGTTCTCGCTCTCCATGGACTCGGAGACTTTCGCCGACAGGGTGGCAGAGGAGTTTCAGATAACCAACTGGAACTATTACATCGTGACCGACGTTGACCGCCTGTACAAGATGTGGGACGTGGCTGCCGACGGCCAGAATGACATGCGCCTGAAGGACGGCACGGGCTTCAGCATAACCACCAACGGGGCGTACACGCTGAAGTACCGGCAGGAGGGGCTGCTGTCGCCGCTGCTGAAGGACAACATGCCGCTCGTGCGCCTGCCGGAGATGTATTACATCGTGGCCGAGTGCACCGACGACATGGCCGAGGCTGCCAACATGCTGTCCATAGTGCGATCGGCGAGAGGCGTGGAGGAGCTTGACGCGTTCGCCACGGAGAAGCAGCGCACCGAGGCGCTGGAGAAGGAATACCGCAAGGAGTTCTACGCCGAGGGGCAGCTGTGGTTCTTCTACAAGAGGCACGCCTACAAGACGTTCTTGTTCTGCCCCGTGGCTAACATGTCCGAGGCCAACTACCGCTTCGCCATACCCGACGACGAGACCGTGCTCGGAAACATCAACTGAAACGTAAAAACACTGAGGAAATGAACATGAAGCATATTATCGCGGCGGCGTGCGCGCTGCTCGCCATGGTGGGATGCAAGGAGGAAGAGGTGCCCACATTCGACGCCGAGACGGGGGTCAACTTCCTGGCCGACAACGGGCAGGGAGTTTACGTGGACGACCACGAGAACCTGTTTACCGAGATTGACTTCTTCAACTCCTACTTCTCGCAGAAGACCATTGACATATCGGCCGACGCGGCAACGCCCGTATGCGTGCAGCTGGAGGGACGGCTGAGCGACAGGCCGCTCAACATACGCCTAAAGGCCGTGCCGAAGGAGGGATACGAGATGCCCGAGCTGGTCATGCCGGGCGACTCGGCCATTGCGCCGGGCGAGTACCGCAAGGTGTTCAACATCACGGCGAGGAAGCCGGCGATGGGCGAGGAACGCCGCTGCTACATCACGTTCGACTATGACAACAGCGACGTGGTGGCGGGGACGATGGAACGCCAGAAATACGAGATCGTGGTGGGCGACAAGACCCCGTGGGACGAGATGGGCGTGACCGACGAGGAAAGCTGGAACGCATCCTTCTCGGGTGCCCTCGGACAGTATGGCGACGTGAAGGTCAGGTTCATACTTGTGGCCTTCGCCCTTGACCGCTGGTACTCGCCGCAGCAGGTTTACATGATGTACTCGTACCACCTGCAGAACCCGGCGTTCGGCTTCAACACGCAGCTGGTAAACACGCTGAAGAAGTATCTCAACCAGTACAACGAGACCCACGACACGCCGCTGCAAGAGGCCGACGGCACGCCCGTCACGTTCCCATGACTGTGACCGAGCGGCGGCAAGAGACAACCGGAACCTTTCACTAACGACAACAAGACAAAGAAGATGAGCAAACATGTTTTCCGCTTACTGCCCACGGCCTTACGCGCAGCCATGCCAATGGCGTTGCTGTTGCTGGCTGGATGCTACGAGGACGAGGGCAATTACACATACGACGAGAGCGTGAGCGACATTGAGGTGAAGCTCAACGGCATGTACGGCGTGAGGCTCGCCGACACGCCTTTCGAATATACCATACGACCCGACATTACCACGGCCGATGGCGACGTGTCATACCTCGACTACACGTGGGTCATGAACACCAGCGACCCGAACAGCCTCGACAATGACACCGTGAGCCATGACGCGGCGGTGACGCTGCGCATTGACCCGGAGGCGCAGCCCTTGGCGTACAATTACTACCTGCGACTGTATGTCACCAACAACCGCACGGGAACCGTCACCATGGTGCCAACGCAGCTTGAGGTGGCAAAGCCGTACACCAAGTGCTGGATGGTGCTGCACACGGCGGGCGGGCACGCCGAGATGGGGGCGGTGGAGTATGCCGGGTCGGACATACTGGTGACCCCCGACGCTTACTCGCGCGACGCCGGGAGGCAGCTCACGGGAATGCCGCTTGGCATAGCATCGGTGCTGCACTCGACGAGCGAATACACGGTGGGATACAACTCGGAGGCGTACCTTTACCTCAACACCACCAACCGGCAGGAGTCGGGGCTGCTGAACCAGACGCACAAGTTTGAGCTGGCGGCGCCATGGGACGACATCAACTACGTGTCATACACGGCCCCTGACTCGAAGATTGACATGGCAAACTTCACGCACGCGTCGTCGGGCAACGGCGGACTCGTGATATGCAGCAACGGCGAGATTGCGCGCAACTGGGCTTCGGACGGGCCTTACATCATGCCCATGCTGCCCGACCAGACCATCACGGGCGACTATTACATCTCGAAGGTGGGGGGCGGCCCCCACACGGCCATCGGCTACGACAGCATCGGGCACCGCTTCGTGCACGTGGCGTTGCAGAGCGGGAGCATGTGGAGCTACAATGGCGGAACGCTGTCGCGCATACCTTACAAGAGCGGCGTGGACGCAACCGACCCCAACCGCGTGGACCCCACGGAGGAGGTCATTGCCATCGTCAACGGTTACCACTACGACATAAGCTCGCGTGCCAACTGGCAACGCTACTCGTGCTACGCCTACGCCCTGGGAGCCGGCAGCATGTCGCACGTGTATGTTTTCCGCTACTATCCGCTCACGAGCGGGACCGACGCGGTGGTGCCGGCCGAGTATGAGTTCGTAACGCCCGACGGCGTTGGCCGCAACACGCCGATGGCTTCGGGGCCGACGTTCAACAACATCCTGTTCTACGCCGCCGGAAACAAGATTTACCGCCTTGACATCGTGACGGGCACGGCGACGGTCATCTGGCAGAGCGACGACCCAAGGGCAACCATCGGCAGCCTGAGGATGGCGGTTGACAGCTACGCCTGGGGCAACACCACCAACAGCGACCAGACGGGCACTGACACCTACGGGCACCCGTTCGTGCGCGTGCTGGGAGCCGGCGTGAACCGCAGCGACGGCACGGGCGAGATGGTGGTGCTGCACCTCAACACGGCAGGCAAGGTGGACGACGACGGCAAGTTCCCTGCCGTGCAGGTGAACCGTGGCTTCGGCCCGATAAAGGACATTGCGTTCATTTGACAAACCCGGCTGCCCGCCTTGCCCCCCGGGGCGGCGGCAGCCGCAAACACGACCATAAACGATGAAGACTTTTATTTGCGAGATGATGCTGGCGGCACTTTCGCTAACGCCGGCATGCGTGTCGGCTGCCGATGGCACGGTCAGGCTCCGCGGCCAACTCGTGGGGCTTGGCCGTGGCACGGTCACCATGGCATACGACGGCGCTGCCTCGATGGTGGGCGGCAGCCGCGACGTGAAGCTGCGCGTTGACGCGCAGGGACGCTTTGACACGACGCTCGTCGTTGACCGACCGTCATACTACAACATAAGCCGCAACACGCTTTACCTGTCGCCTGGCGACGACCTCACGGTGCGCATAACGCAGAGCAACCACGCCGCCACGTTCTCGGGGCGTGGGGCGCAGGCCAACCGCTACATGAAGGACAGGCTGTTCCCGAAGGCTGGCTCGTACATAAACGGCGGCGAGTTTCTCGGGACCGACTTCGCCTCGACCCGCCACCTCATTGACAGCATGGCGGCACGCCGCCGCCACCAGCTGGACACGCTGACGGGGGTGAGCCGAGAGTTCAAGGCGATGGAGCGGGCGCGCATTGACGCGGACGTAATAAACAGCTACGTAATGTTCCACCAGTACGCAGCGTTCCGCTTCAGTGGGCGCCCGCCCGTGGAGCGTGCCGAGGCCGGCGAGTTCTTCCCCATGCTCACGCCCCTGCTGCGTCCGCTGTACGCCGCCATTGCGCGTGACGAGCTGCTCGACGTGGCGGCTGTCAGGAGCGTGCTCGACGACGTGGTGAACCCGTCGTTGCCGGGAGCCGACGAGTGGGGCAGGGGACTGGCGATAACGCCGCGGATGCGCGAGCTGTACGCCGCCACCGCCATGGCGCAACGCCTCAGGCAGAACGCCGACAGCGCGACGCTGGCCGAGGCGACGAAGCTCGCCTCGACGCTGGCTGAGCCCGACTTCGCCGCCGAGCTGTGGGCGCGGGTGGCGCAAGACGGCAAGCTCAGCCCTGGCAAGCCTGCCATCGACTTTGCCTTCACCGACAAAAACGGGAAGTCGGCGCGCCTTTCCGACTATCGGGGAAAGGTCATCTTCATCGACTTCTGGGCCACGTGGTGCGGCCCGTGCATAAAGGAGGCTCCGGCGTTCGAGGCGTTGGCGAGGCAGTTTGAGGGCAGCGACGTGGTTTTCCTGAGCGTCTCGACCGACAGCTCGCGCGACGTGTGGCTGCGCTACCTCAGGACGCACGCCAAGGAGGGGCTGCAGGTGCATTCGACCGACGACAGCCTGCGCGCTGGATGGCAGATACACAGCATACCGCGCTTCGTGGCGATAGGCAGCGACTTCCGCATTGCCGACGCTTACGCCCCACGGCCGTCGTCGCCCAAGGCGCGCGCCTTGATCGAAGGCCTGTTGCGGTAGGCTGCCGTCGCCCACGGGCTTGGCAGGCACCTGCCATAGCGGTCCGCCAACACCACTCACGGGGAGGTGTTGGCGGACTGTCGTTTCTGCCTGTCGGCGCGTTGCCTGCGAAAAAAAACATGGCTGCGTGGTTTGCCGATGCTGAAAAAAACGTAACTTTGCAACCGTGCGACGGGCTGCGCTGTTGGCGTGCCCGCAACGTTGAAAACATCAATGCTATGGTAAGGGTTTCTCTTGTGCGCAAGGTGGCGATGGCCGCCATGTCGGTGGCCGTGGGCGTGGTGGCGCTTTGGCTGGCGTCGCGCTGGCTGCCGGCTTCCGATGCCGCCATGCGCCGCTCGGCGTGTGCCGTCGAGGGGCATGTCAGCCTGTGCCTCGTGGTGGGCGCTGACACGTTGACGCTGCGCTCCGACTCGGTGGCGCAGCAGGGCGTTTGGGTTGACGACCGCTGGTGGTGGCCGGGCTGCAGCGGGCGGTTGCTCACGGTGAGCCGTGGCGGCATGGCGCGCGACACGGCACGGCTGGCGCACGCTCCGCTCGACGTGCTTGCCGAGCGCATCGATTCGGTTGACGCGTTGCTCGGGCGCAAGGAGACGGAGCGCAAGGAGCTGGCCTACTATCTCAGGACGCATGGCGTGATGGACGAGGGATACGACCGCATAGCCGCCTATGCCGAGGCGCAGCTCGGTGAGACCGATTCGCTGGCGAGGCTGGCGGCGCGGCTGCGTGCGTGGCGCGACAGGAATGCCGCCAAGGCAAGGCGTGGTTGCGCCATTGCACGCAAACACGAGTACGTGGTGAAGTGGCGCGACGAGCGTGACAGCCTGCTCACGGCGCGTGCCGAGCCGCTTGTGCTGCCTGCTGAGGCATGTGGGCGAGCGGTGGTGGCGAGGGCGCGTGTCACGGGCAAGCCCCGTGGCGCATGTGCCGTGAGCCTGCTGCCATGGACGTGGCGATGCCGTGGCGACGTGCTGGCTGTGGCCGTGCCGTCGATGCTCGTGGCAGGCGCCTGCGACAGCCTGGGGCGGCACGACCTGCCGAGCCTGTTCGCCGCCGACGGCACGCCGCTCTTCACCGCCCACGGGCGTTTCGTGGGCGTGGTGTCGGGAAGGGAGGTGGTGCGATGACCGCCATGTGTTTGCGCCGCAAGGGCATGGCCATCGTGGCGTTGCCGCTGCTCATTTGCGCCGTGAACGCCTGCTCGTTGCGCCACAATGGCGACACCGCCACGCTGCCCATGGGCGACAGCCTGGCATACCGTGGGCAGGTGGCTGGCGGCAAGCCCGAGGGGCTGGGCGTGCTCATGAGGGGCGACAGCGTGGTGTACTCGGGACGCTGGCACCGGGGCATGAGGCACGGCACGGGGTGGGTCACTGACTCGCTCGGGCGCGGAGTGTGCGGGAAATGGCTGCGCGACTCATTGGTGGAGGCGCGGCGTGACGACAGCCTTGGCACGTACATCGGCGAGATGGACGGCAGCCTGCGGCCGCACGGCTACGGACGCTACCGCGACGCCATGGGCACTTACTATGAGGGGCAGTGGAGCCACGGCGTGCGCTCGGGCTTCGGCTTCTCGTCGCGCGACAGGTTTTTCCGCGTGGGCGAGTGGCGGCGCGACGTGTTCCGAGGCGAGCGGCTCACATACCACGACGGGCGCGTTTACGGAATTGACATTTCCAAGTACCAGCACGTGCAGGGCAGGAAACGCCATGGCATAGCTTGGGACAGGCTGCGCATAACGCACCTCGGCACGCTGTCTGACAAGAGGGTCAGCGGCAAGGTTGACTTCAAGGTGTCGTTCATCTTCCTGAAATCGACCGAGGGCAGGACGCTGCTCAACCCCTATTACGCCGCCGACTATGCCGCCGCGCGCCGCCACGGGTACACCGTGGGCACGTACCACTTCTTCAGTCACCTGTCGCCTGCCGCCGACCAGGCGCGCCACTTCCTCGCCCACAGCCGCGTGGGCAAGGGCGACCTGCCGCCCGTGCTCGACCTTGAGCCGCTGCCGTCGCAGGTCGAGGCCATGGGCGGCGCCGAGGGCATGTGGCGGCGCGTGAGGGTGTGGCTGGAGATGGTGGAGAAGGCCACGGGCATGCGCCCGATTCTGTACATAAGCCAGATGTTCGTGAACCGCTGGCTCGACGCGGCGCCCGACGTGAAGGCCGCCTATCCCGTGTGGATTGCCCGCTATGGCGAGTACAAGCCCGACGTGAGGCTGTGGATATGGCAGCTCGCGCCCGACGGGCGCGTGAGCGGCATCGTTGGCGAGACGGACATAAACGTGTTCAACGGGTACGCCGCCGAGTTTGAGCGGTGGAAGGAGAGCGTGTGCAAGAAGTGAGGGGGGGAAGCCTGGGGGAAACTTTCAATCATTTTGCCAAGGCGCACATGCAGATATTGTCTCCACGATTATGGAGGCGACAAAGGCAGAGATTAAAGGCTATTTTCATTATATATTCCTTCGTAATGTTATATAATAGAATCTTTGCTTGTCGGAACTGAAGTCTCTTGCAAAGTTTCCCTTTGCAAGAGTACTTGAGCAGTCTTTATTGTTTGACCCGTAATAAGCCTCATACTCTGTTTTGTAACCTTTGTTCAAAAGATCAAAATATACTTTGTCATCCTTTTGTTTTGTGAATAATGTTATTAAGGGGCATGGGCAAAACAGAAACTGCCTCTCTCTCAATTATGATGCCGTAGAGTTGGTGTTTTTTATCGTTTTGCCTTTTTTGTTTACAGAATAATCTTGAAGTGCCATGTTGGTTGAATCTGAAAAACCGTCGTCCTCCAACCCGGGAATACAAGATGTTCCATTTTCAATGTTTCCACTGCAATTGCTAAGGCCTTTGCAATGCGAAGACTTATGATACATTTCTGAATATGAACCAGTGCAAAAGTATACGCCACTTGTACAACTGCACAAAATAAGCAAGAGTACTCAAAACCAACTTTCTACCAAGAAACGCAAACACGGTCAGCTAACAATATTTTATAATGAGACTGTCTGCCCCCCCCCAAAAAAAAACATAGCAGATTTTACTTAGAAATAGTTATGGGTCATCCTTGTTTTCATTATCATGCCTATTGCCATTAATGTAATCAGTGTAGTCCACATGAATGTGGTAAGATACATAACCATAAGACTCAAACTTTGTCTTATAAAGTCCAATGGTTCCTAAGGGCATTTCTCCTGAGTCGTCTGTAACATAGGTGATAAAAGAAGGATATCCTTGATAAGTATCTTCTTCTTGGTTATCAAGACTGTATTTTTCTTGCAACATTGACTTTATATCAGAGTAGTAGTTATCTGCCAAACTCTCATTCTCATTGGCATAGACAGCTTTTGCACGATATACAGTTTTGTTGTTATTGTAATAAACGTGGAATGTACATTTTCTTCCTGTAAACCGCCCAGCAAACATTCTTGTACCAAACGGAGACGTTGCATTGAATTCTCTGTTTGGATATATCCCCTTTGCTGCGAGCCTTGTTTGGAACGCATCAATGGACATATTCAGAGGAATGCCCATGAACTTCAGATGCTGTGCATTGGCTGTTAATGCTCAACATATTAATACTAATTCCATTATGCAAAATTGTTTAATAATATGTCTCACAATATCTATTTCTTTGTCATTTATGTATATTGAGTCTTTGTATTGGCTTTATATTATCGAAATCGTACGTTTTGACATCTGGCTCTGGTCGTTTCGGATAATCAGAATAATAAGGTTCTACTTTATTACCCTCATAATCTACACTTTTGGGGTAAATTCCTTGTCCTCTTTTGATAATGTGAGAATTTATGTTCCCATCTTCGTATACTATCTTTGATATTTCAAAATCTGTCATCCACGCAGTATATGAAATAACATAATTAGGCCCCTGCAGATAAAATGTGTGTTCGGCTGGACTCTGATAGATTCGTACTAAACTTTTATTATCGTTATCATATTTATAAACGCTTAACTTGTATTCGACTTCATATTCCCCAGTTACTATCCATAGTTCAGGTAATTTATCGCCATCAATATCAAAAAGGAAGTACCCTCTATCACCATTTGAATTGCTAACCTTATTAATAAAAGCATTCTTATAAGCTTCCAAATCAAACCTTTTCTTAGGCCTTTTCAAAGGAGCATAAATAATGGCATCGTTATAAACCGACTCTTTATTATTGACACTATTGACCAAACTATCTTGCTTGGACAGTTTATTGTTGCTTGCATACTTCGTGGAATAAACACTTAACTCTATAAGAAAAGCAGCTAATGCAAATATTAATACCAAATATTTTAAATGCCTTTTGTTTCCCATAATAACTGCCATAGTTACTTTTTTCATTTATATGCAGATGCACAGACTTTCATAAAGTTTCCGCCGAAAGGATGTATCTCATATTCTGAATAGATAAGAATTTTTGTGGCTCCTAACTTTGCAGCTTTTTTCCTCATTCGGTTTTGACATCTTTCCCAATTCTTTTCTACCCATTTATATGATCCCCAATGCTAAATGCTCCACTTGAGCATATCTTCCCACCCGTCTTACGGAGCTTCTGCTATACAATAACGGCAACTCAACGAGCTTCGAACATGGTTCTCGGGTACAAAGATAGGAAGAAATTTTTAATATGTGTCAAATCTAAATGTAAAAAGTGATTTTATTATTTTGGTTATTTAGCATCGATGAATTTATTCTACTATATTATAGGTTGGCATTGATCAAATCTTGTTGTAAACGATTATGTGGTTTGAGTTTTTTTATGGCTTTCAAACTATTGCGAAGCGTTATTGATATGAACGTTTTTTCTTTGAAAGCGGTTTGCTTGCACATGGAGGTAAGAAGTATGTGGCAAGATGCTTTGCCAGTCCCTTGTACTGTTTGATGACGTTGCTTGTTAATATTTTCATTGTGCTGTGGGCGAGGATGGGAAAAATATGCGTACCTTTGCAGTCGCTTTGTGCAAGTGGGGACACGGCATGGGGCAATCGCAAAGATCTTTTTATAAAACGACAAGGATAAAAACGTAATGAAAATGAAGGGTAACATCATCGGGGCGTTTGCCTTGGCTGCCTGCCTTGCGTGGGCTTCCGTGGCAGGGGCTTCGGCTCAGACAACGACGAAGACGACAAAGAAAACAACGACCGCCAATAAGACGACGGCGAAGAAAACAACAACCAAGAAGACAACGAGCAAGAAAAAGACCACCGCGACGAAAGTGGCTGCGGTGGCGAAGGCGGTGGCTGCGGCTGACACCACAAGCAAGCTGGCGCAGGCTGTGCAGAAGGCTGACAAGGTTGGCAGCACGGTGAAGTCGGCTGCGGCACTGAAGTCGTCGGGCGGCAGCGTGCTGGGTTCCGTATTGGGCGGCGTGCTCGGCGGTGGCAAGACAGACAGCTCAGCCTCTTCCGCAGCGGTTTCTGCCAATGGCGGCAGCGTGCTGGGTTCCGTATTGGGCGGCGTGCTCGGCGGTGGCAAGACTGACAGCTCAGCCTCTTCCGCAGCGGTTTCTGCCAATGGCGGCAGCGTGCTGGGTTCCGTATTGGGCGGCGTGCTCGGCGGTGGCAAGACTGACAGCTCAGCCTCTTCCGCAGCGGCTTCTGCCAATGGTGGCAGCGTGCTCGGCTCGGTGTTGGGCAGTGTGTTGGGCGGCTCACAGTCGGCAGGCTCCAATGGGGGCGGTGTGCTGTCGGCGTTATCTACGATATTCGACCTCTCGAAGATTGCCTCGGGCACCGACCTCGTGGGCACGTGGACTTACACTGAGCCTGCCGTGGTGTTCTCAAGCGACAACGCGCTGAAGAACGTTGGCGGCAAGGTGGTGTCGGAGGCAATTGAGAGCAAGCTGCAGACGCAGTTTGAGAAGTTTGGGCTGAAGAAGGGCGCCATGCAGATGACATTCGACAAGGAGGGCAACTTCACGCAGACCATCGGCGGGCGCACGCTCAAGGGCACTTACACGCTCTCGGGGCAGAACGTGGAGCTGAAATATGCCGGGCAGATGCAGCAGATTGTGGGCACGACGCAGGTTGACGGAAGGGACTTGCTGATAGTGATGGACGCAAGCAAGCTGCTGAAGTATGCCAACGTGCTTGGCTCGCTGACGGGAAACTCCATACTTAGCACGGCGGGCAACCTGCTCGGCTCGATGAACGGAATGGAGGTCGGCCTGAGACTGAACAAGTGAGTGGTGCCGGCGCACGTGCCAAGTTGGCGTGCCCGGCAAGCTTCTTCCACATTGACAAGCAAGGATTTATGATTGCACGTAAGCCTGTTGGCGAACATCGCCCCGGCACCGTAGGCGGTGTAGGGGGCGCATGTCGGCACGGCGAGTCTTCGGAGATACTGAGGCTCGCCGTGCCGTCGATAGTGAGCAACGTCACCGTGCCGTTGCTCGGGCTTGTTGACCTTGCCATATCCGGGCATCTTGGCGGCGAGCGTTACATTGCCGCCATATCGGTTGGCAGCATGATTTTCAATTTCATGTATTGGCTCATGGGGTTCCTGCGCATGGGCACCAGCGGCATGACGTCGCAGGCTCTCGGGGCAGGCGACCATTGTGGCGTGCGCCTGCTGCTGCGCCGCTCGCTCAGGGTGGCGCTTGCCATAAGCGCCGTCTTCCTCGTGGCGCAAGTGCCGCTGGGGTTGGCGTTGCTCAGCCTCATAAACCCCTCGCCGCAGGTGTGGCAACTTGCCGGCAGCTATTTTTCCATCGTTATATGGGGCTGCCCAGCCATGCTCTCGCTCTACAGCCTTAACGGATGGTTTGTTGGCATGCAGACCACGCGCGTGCCCATGCTGGTCGCCGTGTTCCAGAACGTGGTCAACATCGTGGCGTCGCTGTGCTTCGTGTGCCTTCTTGGCATGAAGGTCGAGGGCATCGCCCTCGGCACGCTCGTGGCGCAGTGGTGTGGGCTGGGGCTGGCGGTGTTTTTCATGAGGCGCATGTTGGCTTCGTCGGCAGGGTTGGCATCGCGAGCCACGGATGGCGTGCGCGCTGGCGTTGACGGCAGCCATGGCACGCAGGGCAATGCCCATGGCGTGGGCGCGCCTTCGTGGTCGGCTTTCTTCAGGGTCAACCGCGACATCTTCTTGCGCACGCTGTGCCTTGTCTCAGTGAGCCTCGCCTTCACCTCGGCAGGCGCGCGCCAGGGCGACATGACGCTTGCCGTGAACACGCTGCTCATGACCTTTTACACCATATTCAGCTACGTCATGGACGGCTTCGCCTTTGCCGGCGAGGCGTTGGCGGGAAAGTATTATGGCGCTCGCGACGGCGTGCGGCTGCGTGGACTTGTGCGCGCCCTCGTGTGCCATTGGGGCTTGCCCATAGCC
>CAYLUI010000024.1:0-26755 GCA_964386825.1 uncultured Prevotella sp.
GCATTGGCGGCATAGCAATGGCTGGCGTGATAGGCATCATCAAGAGCTGGGGCATCATCAAGAGTGCCGTCGGGCTTGCATCGCGCGAGCTTCGTGGCAAGGGTGCTGATGCGGCTAAGATCAACCGTGTCCAGCGCGACATTTCGTTCAAGCTTATCGCCATTGGCAGCATTGCCACGATACTCATAATCTTCGTGTTCTTCTGGGCTGGTGTCATGCACGGCAACTTGCTGTTTGCCGTTGTCGGCATATTGTTGGTGGCCATCATCGCCTTCCTGTTCACCACGGTTGCCGCCAACGCCATTGCCATCGTGGGCAGCAACCCAGTCTCTGGCATGACGCTGATGACGCTTATCCTTGCCTCCGTGGTTATGGTGGCTGTAGGGCTGCGCGGCCCTGCCGGCATGTTGGCGGCTCTTGTCATGGGCGGCGTGGTTTGCACTGCACTGTCTATGGCAGGCAGCTTCATAACCGACCTGAAGATTGGTTATTGGCTCGGCACCACCCCAGCCAAGCAGGAGACATGGAAGTTCCTTGGCACAATAGTCAGTGCGGCAACCGTTGTTGGCGTGATGATTGTGCTCAACAAGACCTACGGCTTTGCCAGCGGCCAGCTTGCCGCACCGCAGGCCAATGCCATGGCAGCCGTCATCGATCCGCTGATGAATGGCGTGGGCGCTCCATGGGCTTTGTATGGCATTGGAGCAGTCATCGCCATCGTGCTCGACCGTTGCCGCATCCCGGCGTTGGCTTTTGCCCTTGGCATGTTCATACCTTTGGAGCTTAACGTGCCGCTGGTTGTTGGTGGTGCCATCAACTGGTTTGTGACATCACGCTCGGCAAACGCCGATGAGAACAGGGAGCGTGGAGAGCGCGGTACGCTGATTGCCAGTGGCTTCATAGCCGGCGGAGCATTGATGGGCGTAGTCTCGGCACTGCTCAAGTTTGGCGGCATCGAGTTGTCGGTGGCCGACCAGTGGTGGGCAAACCCACTGTCAGAGATGACCTCGCTCCTCGCTTACGTTTGCCTGATATGCTACTTCATAAAGGCAACAAGGAAGTAATAAGCAAGCAATAAAACCATATAATCCCAAAAGGGGCACGCTTCACGAACGGAGCGTGCCCCTTTTGGGATTATTGGCTTTGCCATGGCGTAGCCTTGCGCACGGCATGACAATGGGGCATTTGCCCTGGTTGTCAGGTCTTGAAAAAGCCCATGACGGGTTCCATGAAACGTGACAACTTGCGCTCTGGCATTGCCGACGATGTGCCTTGGCGGCTGTAACATACGTAAAGGCGGCGTTTGGCGCGAGACATGGCGACGTAAAGCTTGCGCGCGTCCTCGGCAAGCAACTGGGCGTTGTTCTCGTGGTAGAAGTTTGGTATGCGCCCCTCGACGGCATCCAAAACCATAACATTGTCAAACTCCAACCCCTTTGCCTTATGTATTGTGGATATGAAAAGGCGGTCGGTTATTGCCGTAGAGCCACACAGGTCGGCCTCCTTGAAGGTGCTTAGCTCCATTATGTGGTGGTCAAGCTGCTCTTTCAGCGATGGCTCTTCACGTTCGTCGATAATGTCTGACGTAAGAAAGCTGAAAACGTAATGTATCTTGTCCACCTGCCTTATCCAATGGGTGTCAACGAGCCAGTGGTAGAAACCGCGCATCTCATCGACGAGAGCCGGCACGCCCGAGTCGGAGACCGTGCGGTCGTAAAGCCGTGAGCGTGCGGCGTTGTAAGGGTCGGCGTAGTTGCGACGAAGCCTTCCGGCGTGTTCAATGGTGCTCTTGCGGCTCAGGAATTCGTCTTGGCTCGGCATAATCCGCATACCTTCCTTGTAGCAATAAGCCACGAGTGATATGGTTGCGTCAACGTCGTCGTCGGCAAGATGCGAGTTGGTTCCCTGCAAGCCAAGCTCGGCAAGCAAGGCTTTCAGCTTGAAGGCCTTGAGGTCTGGGCGCAGCAACCTTATGAGTTTCAGGGAGTCGAAAACCTCCTTTCCGCCATTCCATGTGGCATGAGGGCGACGTGTCTCGCCATCGTCGCTGCCGCCACCGTTGTCTGAGGGCGTTGGGATGCCAAGGTAACGGCGCAGGTTGTGCTCCATGATATGGAAGTCAAACTCGGCATTGTGCGCCAGCAAGGCATCGTCGCCAACGAAGTGGAGAAACATGCGCAAGGCCTCGGCGTGTGGCAGAATGCTCACTCGTTTCCTTTCCTCTATTATGGGGTTAACCACGTCGCCAAGCATGTGTGGGATGGGCTTCGCGGTTTCAATGTGAACCGAGAACTTGGCCACCGAAACACCGTTCCTAATCCTCTCGGCGGCGATTTGTATTATGTCGTCGGCGAAAACGTCAAGCCCCGTGGTCTCAGTGTCAAACACCACGATGTCGCGGTTGGCATAAACGTCAAGGAAACGCCTGAGGTATGTATGGCTGTCGGCGAGCAGCAGGTCTGACGGCAGTATTGCCCTGCTCCTCAGTTGGTGCACGAAGCGTCGTGCCGAAGCGGGCGTTTCGCAAACCCTCATGCCTTGCATGATTCGCGACCACGCAAGGAAATTCATGTCGTTGGCTATGACGCTGAGGTGCGCCGTGAGCAGCTTCAGCTCGGGCGTGGAGAAGAGGTCTGTTCCCGAGACCTTGAAATGGGCATGGCCTGCCTGGTCGAGTATCTTGCTGATGTCGTCGGCATCTCGGTTTGAGTTGACGATGATGGCCGTGGTCTCATTCCGGTACTTGTCCACCAATGCCGCGGCGTGATTTGCCACGCCCTCAAACTCGGCATGAATGTTCGGATATGGTGAAATGCGCAGTGCGCCAGGCTCGTCTGGCGACATGCCTGCGCATGTGGGCTGCCCGTCGGCGGCAGCCGATGCGCCATCGGGCAGTGCGGCTACGGGCAAAAGCCGTGGGTCGCTGCCAAGGTTGCTGATCGCATACGTGTTGAGCATCTCAAGCAACTGCCGTGGCGAGCGGTGGTTGACACCCAGGTGGTGGATATTGCCTTCGCATTGTTCCTTCAGTGTGTTCAGCGTGGTGAGTTTCGCGCCCATGAAGGAGAAGATGGCCTGCTGCTCGTCGCCAAGGAACATGAGGCAGGGTGGGGTGGCGGACTGTTCCATGGATGCGCTTACGCCCTGTATTATGGCAAGTTGCAACATGTTAAGGTCCTGCACCTCGTCAACCTGCACCCATGGATAACGCTTGTGCCCAGGCGTTTCCGCCAGTGCCGTATAAGTGAGTTGCAGCAGGTCTTCGAAGTCGATGAGGTTGTTTTGGCGTTTATAGGCATCGTAGGCGTGGGCGTAGCGCATCTTCATCAGTGTTTGCTCGGCCTCGTGCGCAATCAGGCGGTTGAATGACGGCTGGCGCACAAGGTCGAGGTAGAAATCGGTGTTGTCGTAAATGTCAACCATCATCCTCGCGTCGAATGCGCTCCCACGCGCCTCGCTTATCGCCTTCATCACGGCAATGTCCTCACGCGTCACGCACTCGGGGTGCATTCGCAGGCTCTTGGGCAGGCCATGCCTGACATCATACATCAAGTGCGCGAAGAACATTATCTGGCTGTAAGCCTGCTTCCGGCGGAAGTCGCGGTTCACCGTGTCCTCGTCCTCGCCGAGGTAACGAGCCAGTATGCTCGTGGTGGTGTCGTCGTCGATTATCGCGCTCTCCGACGGCACTATGCCATTCTCAAACAGGAACCGTGAGCAGAACCTGTGCACGTTGCCCACGAAAACGCCCTCACTCTCACTCTCGCCAACCCTCTCGTTTATGCGCTCGCGCATTCCGCGTGCCGCACGGTTGGTGAAAGTGAGGCACAGCATGTCCTCGGCATTCACGCCGCTGTCGAGCGCAAGCCTTATGCGCTCGGCGAGTATCTGCGTCTTGCCACATCCAGGCGGCGCAAGAACCAGGTGGCATCCGCTGCTGATGCCTATTATCTCGCGCTGCGATGCGTCTGGGGTCCACGAAGCCTTGCCTTGTATCATTTTGACCATCATTCATAAAACAAAAAACGTTTACGGCGCAATGGCATCGCGATTGCGCCGTAAACGGAATGCGATTGCGGCGTAATCGCGATGCGTTTACGCCGTAATGGGAACGCCATTGCGCCGCAATGGCACGGCCGCCCTTACAGGTTGTCCTTCTCTATGTCCTTGAAGTACCTGTACGTGCCGACCCTCAGCTCGTCGCATGCGGGTTCGTCGGCCACTATCACGCTGTGCGGATGCTGCTGCAGGGCGCTTATTGTCCACGCCTGTGTCACTGGACCCTCGACGGCGGCCTGCAAGGCACGTCCCTTGTGGTGTCCGTTGACGAGTATCATGACCTCGCGTGCGTCCATCACCGTGCCTACGCCAACGGTAAGCGCATGCTTTGGCACCTTGTTGACATCGTTGTCGAAGAAACGGCTGTTGGCGATGATGGTGTCCGTGGTGAGGGTCTTGATGCGGGTGCGGCTCGTTAGGCTTGAGAAAGGCTCGTTGAAGGCTATGTGACCGTCAGGGCCAATGCCGCCGATGAAAAGGTCAATGCCACCGGCCTCCTTTATCATGTCCTCGTAGTGTGCGCACTCAGCCTCAAGATCCTCGGCATTGCCATTGAGGATGTGGATGTTCTCCTTCGGGCAGTCGATATGGTCGAAGAGGTTGCGTGCCATGAAGCTGTGGTAGCTCTCGGGATGGCTCTCGGGAAGCCCCACGTACTCGTCCATGTTGAACGTCAGGACATTCTTGAAGCTTACCTTGCCCTCCTTGCAGGCTTTCACGAGGGCAGCGTACATGCCAACCGGCGAGCCACCCGTGGGGAGTCCGAGCACGAACGGACGCTCGGGCGTAGGGTTGAAGGCGTTGATTTTCTCTATGACATGGTTGGCTGCCCACTGCGACAGCTCGTCATAGTCTTTCTCAATGATTAATCTCATAAACTTTTTTATTTAGTTGTAACGTTTCTCGGTTTGACTGTCAATGATGATGCAAAAATACAAAAAAGCTGCTTAACGCACAAGGTTTTTCCAATCTTTTATGTATCTTTGCATAAGATTTAGTGGCGTTTGTCGAAAGTGGGGGAGGGGCTTGTGGCTCATGTCCCGGAAACAGGCGCAAGATATTAAACAACATCTCAATTCAATGAAGGAATTTGAACTCTCGCAGGCCGAGACCAGCAAGGCGGAAACCGCCATTCTCGTGGGCCTGATAACACCACAGCAAGACGAGGCTAAGACCAACGAGTACCTTGACGAGCTGGAGTTTCTCGCCGACACGGCGGGTGCCGTAATCGTGAAACGCTTCACGCAGAGGGTGGCAGGACCGAGCCAGACCTCGTATGTGGGAAAGGGAAAGCTGGATGAGATAAGGCAATACATACAGGACGAGGAGGAAAACGACCGCGAGATTGGCATGGTGATTTTCGACGACGAGCTGTCGGCCAAGCAGATGCGAAACATTGAGGGCGAGCTTGGGGTGAAGATACTTGACCGCACGTCGCTCATACTTGACATCTTTGCCATGCGCGCGCAGACGGCCAACGCCAAGACGCAGGTGGAGCTGGCGCAATACCGTTACCTGCTGCCCCGCCTGCAACGCATGTGGACCCACCTGGAAAGGCAGGGCGGCGGCTCGGGCTCGGGCGGCGGCAAGGGTTCAGTGGGCTTGCGTGGCCCCGGCGAGACGCAGCTTGAGATGGACCGACGGATAATACTCAATCGCATGAGCCTGCTGAAGAAACGCCTCGTGGAGATTGACAAGCAGAAGGTGACGCAACGCAAGAACCGTGGGCGGCTGATAAGAGTGGCCCTCGTGGGATACACCAACGTGGGAAAATCGACGATGATGAACCTGCTTGCCAAGAGCGACGTGTTTGCTGAGAACAAGCTCTTCGCAACCCTCGACACCACGGTGCGCAAGATGGTGATTAAAAACCTGCCCTTCCTGCTCGCCGACACGGTGGGCTTCATACGCAAGCTGCCGACTGACCTCGTGGAGTCGTTCAAGTCAACGCTCGACGAGGTGCGCGAGGCCGACTTGCTGCTGCACGTGGTTGACATTTCGCACCCCGACTTTGAGGAGCAGATACAGGTGGTGAACCAAACGCTCAAGGAACTTGAGTGCTCAGACAAGCCAACGATGATCGTGTTCAACAAGATTGACAATTACAGCTGGGTTGACAAGGATCCGGATGACCTGACACCGCCTACGCGCGAGAACGTCACGCTCGACGACTTGCGCCGCACGTGGATGGCGCGGATGGGCGACAACTGCATCTTCATTTCTGCCAAGGAACGCGAGAACATTGACGAGCTTCGCGATGTGCTCTACGGAAAGGTGCGTGAGCTGCATGTGCAAAAATATCCTTACAACGACTTCCTTTATCAAGAAGTAGAAGAAGAATGAGAAAGCTTAGCGACGAAGAAATCAACATCCTTGAGAACAACTGCTGCTGGGCGGAAGACTGGGGCAACATCAATGTGTCTGAGGATTTCAAGCCAAAATACATGCACCGCGTCCGGCTATATGGTGAGGTGAGCATTGGCGACTTCGACAAGAACATTGAGATTGCGCAAGGGTTCCTGAAGCACTCCGGGATTAACGATGCCACGCTACGCAACGTGACCATTGGCGACAACTGCCTGATAGAGAATGTTGGCAATTACATCAACAATTATGACATTGGCGACGACTGCCTCATAACCAACATTTCAACCATCGAGACAACCGAGGGCGCCACATACGGGCAGGGAAACGTGATTGCCGTGCTCAACGAGGCTGGCGACGGCAACCTTATATTGTTCAATGAGCTGAACAGCCAGATTGCCGCACTGATGGTGAAATACCAAAACGACAAGGGACTGAGGGCGAGGATGCGACGGATGATTCGCGAATCGATACAGGCCACGGCACCCGAGAGGGGCTTCATTGGCAATGGCGTGAAGATTGTGAACACAAAGGAGATAAGCAACACCATCGTTGAGGACGATTGCGAAATCAACGGGGCGGCAAGGCTCAGTGACACTACCATAATGAGTTCGCCCGAAGCCAACGTCTTCATTGGCACCGGGGTGATATGCGAAAACTCCATCATAGCGCATGGCTCGTCGATAATAAACTCGGTGAAAATGCAAGACTGCTTCGTTGGCGAGGCATGCACACTGAGCAATGGCTTCACCGCGTCGCAAAGCGTTTTCTTCGCCAACTGCTACATGAGCAACGGCGAGGCTTGCGCGGCTTTTTGCGGTCCGTTCTCGGCAAGCCACCACAAGAGCAGCCTGCTGATAGGCTCACAGCTGAGCTTCTACAACGCCGGCTCTGCAACCAACTTCTCCAACCACGCCTACAAGATGGGGCCAATACCCTGGGGAACGCTCGAAAGGGGAACGAAGACGGCAAGCGGAGCATACATTCTGTTGCCGGCTACCATTGGCACGTTCAGCGTTTGCTTCGGCAAGCTCATGCACCACCCGGACACACGCAACCTGCCTTTCTCTTACCTCATAGCTTACGGTGACACCATGTACCTGTCGCCTGGACGAAACATAACGACCGTGGGACTGTACAGGGACATAAGAAAATGGCCAAAACGTGATGTCAGGCCAAAAGGGGCACAGAAGAGCATCGTCAACTTCGACTGGCTTTCGCCGTTCTCCGTCGGTGAGATAATAAAGGGCAAGAAAATACTTGAAGACTTGCGAGCCGCCTCTGGAGAGGATGTCTCAACTTACAATTTCCACGAATATGTAATCAACGCTTCCTCGTTGAAAAAGGGAATAAAGTATTATGACATAGCGTTGAGGATTTACATGGGGGCGGTGCTTAAGCGTGTCATACACCGTGATGCCACTCTTGCCGCACCCACTTCGCCTATCGGCATTGGCGACTGGAACGACCTTTCGGGGCTGTTGCTCCCGGAAAGCGAGGAGAAGCGGATACTCAACGACATAAAGGAAGGCACGCTCGATTCCATCGATGGCGTACTCGAACGCTTTGAGGAAATAAACGCCCACTACCGCGACTACCAATGGGCATGGACATACAACCTCATACTCTCATATTACAATCTCACGGAACTTAATGCCGAAAATGCGGCCGAGATAAAGAAAGACTACGTAAAGGCACGCAGGGCATGGATTGCCGAGATAAGGAAAGACGCCGAGAAGGAATATCGCATGGGCGACGTGGAGCAAGAGGTGCTCGACAATTTTGTCGGGCAACTTGACCATGAGGTCGATTTCGAAGACTGAGAAAACTCCCGGCACGTGAAAACACACATGACATGACTGTAAAATCCATATAACATGAAACTGAGACTTTGCTTACTTGCCTTTGTCACCGCCCTGTCTTTTGCGGCGCAGGCACAGAAAAACTATCATTACCAGTCGGTCGAGGGAGACCCTATGCACAGCAGAATTTACACCCTCGACAACGGATTGAAAGTCTATTTGTCGGTCAACAAGGAGAAACCGCGCGTGCAAACTTATATTGCCGTGCGCACAGGCTCGCGCAACGACCCTGCCGAGACAACCGGTCTTGCCCACTATCTTGAGCACTTGATGTTCAAGGGCACGACGCATTTCGGCTCGTCAAACGTAGCGGCAGAAGCCCCGTTGCTCGATTCCATCGAGAACCGCTTCGAGCAATACCGTCGCCTAACTGATGTCGAGGCTCGGCGAAAGGCGTACCATGAGATTGACTCAATATCGCAACTCGCTGCCAAATACAACATACCGAACGAATACGACAAACTGATGGCGAGCATCGGGTCGGAGGGAAGCAACGCTTATACTTCAACCGACGTGACATGCTACTTGGAGAACATACCGGCAAACGAGATTGACACGTGGGCACGCATACAAGGCGACCGTTTCAAGAACATGGTGATAAGAGGTTTTCATACAGAGCTTGAAGCCGTGTATGAGGAGTACAACATTGGGTTGGGAAGCGATGACGAGAAACGCTGGAATGCCTTGTTCAGCAAGCTGTTCCCCAACCATCCATACGGCACGCAGACCACAATTGGCACGCAAGAGCATCTCAAGAATCCTTCGATAAGCAACATAAAAAAATATTTCAGCCGTTACTACGTGCCAAACAACGTAGCAATCTGTATGGCTGGCGACTTTGATCCAGACATGGTAATCGCCACCATTGACAAGTATTTTGGCGATTGGAAGAAAAACACAAGCCTCTCCTTTCCAGAATATGCGCCTGTGAGACAGCTTAAGTCGCGTGTTGACACCACCGTCGTTGGGCAGGAAGCCGAGAGCATAATGATAGGATGGAAGACCGCAAAGGCATCAAGCCTGCAATCTGACACCCTAAGCGTCATTGCCGAGCTGCTTTTCAACGGCAAGGCTGGGCTTTTTGACACAAACCTCAACACCACCATGAAAGTGGCAAGCGCCAAGGCCGGCTTTGACACTATGAACGACTACGGCATCTTCATCCTCGAAGGCAAGCCTAAGGAAGGGCAGGGACTTGATGAGCTTGAGAGCCTCATGATGGCCGAAATCGACAAACTGAAGAAAGGACAATTCTCTGACGACCTGTTGCCATCTGTCATAAACAACATGCGCCTTGACCTTTACATGTCGCTTCGCAACAATGAGTCGCGTGCCAACAAGTTTGTGGACGCTTTCATCAACGGAGCGGAATGGGCTGACCGTGTTCATGCCAAGGATCGCATCGAAGCCATGACGAAACAGCAAATCGTTGATTTTGCCAACCGTTTCTTCCTCGATGGCTACGTTGCGGTTTACAAACGGCAAGGAAACGACACCACCATAAGGAAAATAGACAAGCCGGAAATTACCCCCATACCAACAAACAACGACAAGCAAAGCGATTTCCTGCGTGAGATTGTAAACCAGAAAGCCGAACCCATACAGCCATGTTTCGTGGACTTTGGGAAAGACCTGACGGTGGGGAAAACCAGCAAAGGGCTGGAGTTCCTGTACAAGAAAAACGAGGATGACATGATTTTCAGCCTCACTTTCCACTTCCCGTTTGGCAACGAGAGCGACAAGCGATATGCCACCGCAGCCAGCTATCTCGATTATGTTGGCACGGACAAGATGACCAACGAGGAAATTAGCAGGCTGTTTTACAAGCTGGCGTGCAGCTATTCGATAGGCGTGGGCACAAACTCTATTGACGTAAGCCTGTCCGGACTGAACGAAAACATGCCGGAGGCCCTGCGCCTGCTGGAGAACCTGATGTGCAATGCCAAGGCTGACAAGGAGAGTTACGGCAAATACGTTGAACTGGTTGTCAAGAACCGTGCCAACAGCAAGAGCAACCAGCGAAGCAATTTCTCCGCCCTAAGATTGTACGGGCAGTATGGTTCATGGAACAGCCAGCTCAACAAGATGACCGAGGCGGAGCTGCGTGCCACGGATCCACAAACGTTGCTGGACATGCTGAAAGACCTGAAGACGAAGGCGCACACATTATTATATTGCGGTCCCTCGACTTTCAAGGAGGTGAACAACCTCGTGGGCAAAACCCACGTCACGCCAAAGAAGTTTGCCGACGCACCGGCGCCAAAGCCATACATCCACCAGCAGACCACGAAAAACGAGATCTGGATTGCGCCATACGATGCCAAGAACATTTACATGTCAATGTACCACAACGAGGGCAACAAGTGGTCGCCAGAAAAGACTGCCATCGAGGTGCTGTTCAATGAATATTTCGGCGGAGGCATGAATACCGTCGTATTCCAGGAGCTTCGCGAGGCACGAGGCCTGGCATATTCGGCAGGTGCATCCTACACGCGTCCCGGAGTGCACCCCGATATTGACACCGAGAGCTTTATGACAACCATCATCACGCAGAACGACAAGATGATGGATTGCGTAAACGAGTTCCACAACCTACTCAACAACACGCCCGAGCGCGAGGCCAGCTTCCGCCTTGCCAAGCAAGGGCTGATCAAGAGCCTCGCCTCAGAGCGCACCACCCGTGAGGAAGTGCTTTGGAGCTACCTAAACGCCAAGAGGCTTGGCATTGACTACGACATAAACAAGCGCATATACGAAGAACTGCCGGGGCTGACGCTCAAGGACTTGATGGAATTTGCAAGGAAAAACATTGCCAACAAGTCGTACCGCTACCTCATTCTTGGTGACGAGAAGAGCCTTGACATAAAGTCACTTGAGAAGATTGGTCCCGTTCGCAGGCTGACGACAGAGGAAATTTTCGGCTATTGATGAACGCCTGAAAGCCATGCCACGTGAAAAGCCCTGGCAAACCCACACGGCTGCCACCCACGGTTGGCAATGGCAAAGGAGGCAAGGATGCAAAAACGAATTGAAAAACTCAAATCATACATTATACACTAATATTATGGCAAAACCAGTTGATTTCAAGTACGCTCCAATGTTCCAGCTTGGAGCCGACGACACAGAGTACCGGTTGCTGACCAAGGAAGGTGTCAGCACCGCTGAGTTTGAGGGCAAGGAGATTCTGAAAGTTACCCCCGAGGCTCTCACCCTCCTCGCACAGCAGGCATTCCACGACGTTGAGTTCTGCCTGCGCCGCCAGCACAACGAGCAAGTTGCGGCAATACTTAACGATCCCGAGGCTTCCGACAACGACAAGTATGTTGCGCTGACCCTGCTGCGCAACGCCGAAAGCTCGGTCAAGGGCGTGCTGCCGTTCTGCCAGGACACCGGCACCGCCATCATACACGCCGAGAAAGGCCAGCGCGTATGGACTGACTTCGACGAGGAGGAAGCCCTGTCGCGTGGTGTTTACAACACTTACACGCAAGACAACCTGCGCTATTCGCAAAACGCTCCGCTCACGATGTATGACGAAATCAACACCAAGTGCAACCTGCCGGCACAGATTGACATCGAGGCCACAGAGGGCGACGAGTTCCGTTTCGTGATGGTTGCGAAGGGCGGCGGCTCTGCCAACAAGACCTATTTTTACCCAATGACCAAGGCCACCATCCAGAACGAGGGCACCCTGTTGCCTTTCCTCGTAGAGAAGATGAAGAGCCTCGGCACCGCCGCTTGTCCGCCATACCACATCTGCTTCGTCATAGGCGGCACGTCTGCCGAGAAGAACCTGCTCACCGTCAAGCTTGGCTCAATACATTATTATGACAACCTGCCCACGACCGGCGACGAGACGGGACGTGCCTTCCGCGACCTCGACCTTGAGGCAAAGCTTCTCGACGAGGCTCACAAGATTGGGCTTGGCGCACAGTTTGGCGGCAAAGCCTTCGCCCACGACATCCGTGTCATCCGCCTGCCTCGCCACGGCGCATCATGCCCCATTGGCATGGGCGTAAGCTGCTCTGCCGACCGCAACATAAAGGCAAAGATCAATCGCGACGGCATTTGGATTGAGAAAATGGACACCAATCCCGGCAACCTCATACCTGCCGACTTGCAGAAGCCGGGCGAGAATGGCGGCATCGTGATCAACCTCGACGAGGGCATTGACAACGCACGCCAGATTCTCACAAAGTATCCCGTCTCCACCCGCGTCATCCTCAACGGCACCATCATCGTGGCACGCGACATAGCTCACGCCAAGCTGAAGGCTCGCCTCGACAATGGCGAAGACTTGCCACAGTATTTCAAGGACTACCCTGTGCTCTACGCCGGTCCCGCCAAGACACCGGAAGGGTATCCTTGCGGCTCAATGGGCCCGACGACATCAAACCGCATGGATCCATACGTGGACGAGTTCCAGAGCCACGGCGGCAGCATGATAATGATTGGCAAGGGTAACCGCACGCAAGAGGTAACCGACGCCTGCAAGAAGCATGGCGGTTTCTACCTCGGCACCATTGGCGGCGTGGCTGCAGTGCTCAGCCAAGACAGCATCAAGAGCATAGAGTGCGTGGAGTATGCCGAGCTTGGCATGGAGGCAATATGGAAGATTACGGTTGAGAACTTCCCTGCCTTTATCCTCGTTGATGACAAGGGACACGACTTCTTCAAGGAACTGAAACCTTGGACACCGTGTAGCTGCAAGTAACGCACTCATATTTCAGACAACTCAAGGGGCATGGCTGACATGCTCCGCCAGCGCACGCCAATGGGCAGAAGCGCTGGCGGAAAATGTCAAATCATGCCCCTTATTCTGTCTTGTCACGACCATATATTTGACATAAATCAAGAAAATAACAAAACGTTGCTTATTTGGTTATTTTTATGTCGTTTTGTTATTGTTTTATCATTTAAATAATTAACTTTGCAATGTAATCAACAAAACAGTAGAATTAAGACACTGTAAATGTTACAAGTCGCCAGCGGCATGGCAATACGCCTTACGCAATTACGCCACAATGGCGTTGCGTTTACGCCGCAAAGGCAACACGATTACGCCGTAATGGCGATGCGATTGCACCGTAAACGGAGAGCCACTGCGGCGTGAACGCAAAAGGACATTGCAAGAGAGTAAAAAACAATACATCCAAATTTGCAGGATAATACATCGTTGAACCAAAAAGAAAGAGAAAGCCAATGAAAGCAACAGAAGTCGTGGCAAAGCTGCAGCAGCAGTTTCCCAACCAGCCTGAGTACATCCAGGCAGTGAGCCAAGTGCTCGGGACCATCGAGGAAGAATACAATAAGCACCCGGAATTTGACCGTGCCAATCTCATCGAGCGTCTCTGCATACCCGATCGCGTGATACAGTTCCGCGTCAACTGGGTTGACGACAAGGGCAACGTGCAGACCAACGTGGGCTACCGTGTGCAGCACAACAACGCCATTGGCCCATACAAGGGAGGAATACGTTTCCACTCGTCTGTAAACGTGAGCATACTGAAGTTCCTCGCGTTCGAGCAAGTGTTCAAGAACTCACTCACCACGCTGCCCATGGGTGGCGCAAAGGGCGGTTCCGACTTCTCGCCACGTGGCAAGTCGAATGCCGAGGTAATGCGCTTCTGCCAGGCTTTCATGCGTGAGCTGTGGAACTACATTGGCCCAGACACCGACGTTCCTGCCGGCGACATCGGCGTAGGCGGACGCGAGGTTGGATACATGTTCGGCCAATACAAAGCACTGACCCACCAGTTTGTCGGCATACTGACAGGCAAGGGACAGGAGTTTGGCGGCTCGCTCATCCGTCCCGAGGCAACGGGTTATGGCAACGTTTACTTCCTTGAGAACATGCTGAAGACTCGTGACATTGACCTCAAGGGCAAGACGGTGCTGGTGTCCGGAGCCGGAAACGTGGCACAATACACGATAGAGAAACTGATACAGCTTGGTGCGAAACCGCTGACTTGCTCCGACTCTGACGGCTTCATATACGATCCCGACGGCATCGACGCAGAGAAGCTGGCGTACATCATGGAACTGAAGAATGTTGAGCGTGGGCGCATAAGCGAATACGCCGAGGAATATCCAAGCGCACAATACTTCCCGGGCGAGAAGCCATGGGGCATAAAGGCCGACATCGCCACGCCATGCGCCACGCAGAACGAGATTAACGGCGAGGCTGCGCAAAAGCTTGTTGACAATGGTGTCATGGCGGTTAGCGAGGGCGCAAACATGCCGTCAACCCCCGAGGCTGTCAAGATTTTCCAGGACAACAAGATTCTCTACTGCCCGGGCAAGGCAAGCAACGCCGGTGGCGTGGCAGTGTCAGGCCTGGAGATGAGCCAGAACTCTGAACGCCTGAAATGGACTCGCGAGGAGGTGGACAATTACCTGCACCGCATCATGAATGACATCCACGAGAACTGCGTGAAATATGGCACGCAGCCCGACGGATACATCAACTACGTGAAAGGTGCCAATGTGGCAGGCTTCCTGAAGGTGGCCAAGGCAATGATGGCGCAAGGCGTGCTGTAAACCGCATAAATGAAAAAAGGAGCACCACTGTGGTGCTCCTTTTTTCATCATTCAGCATACCACTCCTTTATATAAAGGTAATGCTTGGCAAACTCAAGAGCCTTGTCGGCGTCAAGCGTCTTCACGAATTTCGCTGGCACTCCGGCCCACAGCTCCCGGTTGCCAACCTTTGTCCCTGCCAGCACCACCGCCCCAGCCGCTATGATGGCGCATTCGCCAATCTCGGCGTTGTCGAGCACGACGGCGTTCATGCCCACCAAGGCACCGCGCCGCACGGTTGCGGCATGCACAATGGCTCCGTGCCCAATGCTTACATCGTCTTCCAACACCACTGGCGAGCCTGCTGTCTGGTGGACGCAGGCATTGTCCTGGACGTTCACGCGGTCGCCAATGCGAATGGAGTCAACGTCGGCGCGCAGCACAGCCCCAAACCAAACGCTGCAGTCGTTTCCCATCACGATGTCGCCTGCCAGCGTGGCGTTGCCTGCCAAGTAACATCCTTCGCCCCAGTGCGGAGCCTTTCCCCTAAAGGTTTCAATCAATGCCATATATTACAAGTGTTTAGTTTCCATTGCCAAACTATTCTATAACGCTGTAATAACCAATTTATTATGGTTCGGGATAAGTTGTCGCTGATAAAAATGTCGCACAATCTTTTCTTATGTCAAAAAATGTTTGTAACTTTACCCGAAAATATGAAGCCAATGGAAGATGTAAAGGCATTCCGCCAAAAGATACTTGACATACTGCTGTCTGAAAAGGACGGGGACGGAAACCAACGCCTCCCTGAAGCGGTAGCGATAAGCCTCGCCAACGAGCTTTCCGACCAGGAACTGTTGGACGGCATGGATTTCAATACGCCGGAGGAAGTGGCCGAGTTGCTGCTCGAATCCGGGCTTTGAACACTTGACACACCATGAACAACGACAGAAATTCGCTAAACACATATCTCAACGAGATAGGCTCGAAAAACTTGCTCAGCGACAGCGAGGAGGCCACGCTCGCATTGCGCATACAGTCTGGTGACGAACGCGCCCTGAACAAGCTCATGTCGCACAACCTGACGTTTGTCGTCAGTCTGGCGCAGCAATACAAGAAACATGGGCTTGACGTGGAAGACCTCATAAGCGAGGGAAACATAGGCATGTTGCGGGCTGCCAAGAAGTTTGACGGCAGCATGGGCAAACGCTTCGTGGCATTCGCGGCTCCTTACATACGCGATGCCATGGAAAAGGCCATTGAGCAACAAACGGGCTTGTTCCGTGTGCCAAGCGATGCCAAGAACCCTTCGCTCGACAAGCGTCGCTCGCAGCCTCTCTCCATAGACGCTCCCGTGGCAGGAAGCCCTGAGCTGAGCCTCGGCAGGGTGATACCGGATGCTGATGCACTGGATCCGGAAAAGACTCTGCAAAGGGACATTATGCAAAAGGAACTGCAAGGCATCGTGGCAAGCCTCGCACCACGCGAGCAATATGTGGCAAGGCGATTCTATGGCATTGGCACATCCACGATGACGATGGCTGAGATAGGGCTGGAGATGGGGCTGAAACGCGAGCGGGTGCGACAAATACGTGACCGTGCCGTGCGCCAAATGCTGAAGAACACGCACGACAGAAAACTAAAGGATTTCCTCAAGAGCTAAGCCTTACGCACATGTCAAACATAATCAACAACCAGGCTTCCCCGTCTGCCCTTGACAAGGTGATGGGGGGAGGGGGAGCCAAGTATCTCCTCTTGTCAGACATCCATGGCTCGCTGGAACGTTTGCGCATCGTACTTGACATTTATCGTCAGGAACATTGCGACATGCTTGTTTTGCTTGGCGACATACTCAACTACGGACCACGCAACGGGCTGCCTCAAGGGCTTGACGCACGCGGGGTGGCAGAGGCTCTCAACCCGCTTGCCAACGAGATTGTGGCGGTAAGGGGCAATTGTGATTCGGAGGTTGACCAAATGCTCCTAAACTTTCCCATGATGGGCACATACGCCATGCTTGTTGACGAGCGTCGCAGGTTCTTGCTGACTCACGGGCATGTATATAATAAGGAGAACATGCCGCCGGGCGGTTTTGATGCCATTATCTACGGGCACACGCACCTGTGGGAGCTGGACGAGACTCCATGTGGAACCGTTGTCTGCAACACGGGTTCCATAACGTTCCCCAAGGGTGGGCGAGTGCCAACCTTCGGCATGATTGACGGCAACGTGATAAGCATACGTGACCTTGGCAACAACATTGTCGCCGAGAAGGCGTTTTCAAAAAAGTGAAAAGACCATAAACTGAAGACATTATGAATAAAATCCTAAAGAAATCACAATTCTCCGAAAAGGTGTTTTGCCTTGAGGTGGAGGCTCCGCTCATAGCAAAGAGCTGCAAGCCTGGCAACTTCATCATAGTGCGCGTTGACAACCACTCTGAGCGCGTGCCTTACACGATAGCCAAGAGTGATGCCGAAAAGGGCACGCTGACGCTTGTGGTGCAAGAGGTCGGACTTTCTTCTACCAAGCTGTGTGAACTCAATGAGGGCGACTATGTGCAAGACATAGTTGGGCCGCTTGGCACTCCGTCGAGGATTGAGAAATACGGAACCGTGGTTTGTGCCGGAGGCGGCATTGGCATAGCTGCCATATTGCCCATACTCTCAGCGTTGCACAAGGCCGGTAACCGTGTCATTTCTGTGCTTGCAGGACGCACGAAGAACCTCATCATCATGGAGGATGACGTTCGCCAAAACTGTGACGAGGTCATTGTGATGACCGATGATGGCTCATACGGTGAGAAGGGCGTGGTGACTGCCGGAGTTGAGAAGGTGATAATGCGCGAGCATGTGGACAAAGTCATAGCCATAGGCCCACCGGTGATGATGAAGTTCACGTCGCTTATGGCTCAAAAATACAATATACCCAACGACGTTTCGCTTAACACAATAATGGTTGACGGAACTGGCATGTGCGGTGCCTGCCGTCTGACTATCGGTGGCAAGACTCGTTTCGTCTGCATAGACGGTCCTGAGTTTAACGGCAACGAGGTTGATTGGGACGAGATGTTCCAGCGCATGAAGACATTCAAGGGCGAGGAACAGGCTGAGTTGCAGCATTGGTGCGATGAAGGAAAGCCAAATCCTGGTGCCTCTGGGGAAAAGGAACAAGAGGGTGTTTGTGGCTCAACAGCCAACGCACAATGCTCAGTGCCCACAACCGAGTCGTCAGCTTCCAACTCTCTTTCATCCCTGACCGATCGCAATGCGCCATGGCGTGTTGAGCTTCGCAAGGCCATGAAGCCAAAGGAGCGCATGGCAATACCACGCGTAAAGATGCCGGAGCTGGATCCTGAATATCGCGCCACCACACGCCTTGAGGAAGTGAACAAGGGACTGACAAAGGAAATGGCAATGCAGGAGGCTCATCGCTGCCTCGATTGCGCCAAGCCAAGTTGCGTGGAAGGTTGCCCTGTGCACATCAACATCCCCGACTTCATAAAGAGCATTGAGCGTGGCAACATTCTTGACGCGGCGGCAGTGTTGCACATGACATCAGCCTTGCCTGCAGTGTGCGGTCGTGTTTGCCCACAGGAAAAGCAATGCGAAAGCAAGTGCATACACCTGAAGATGAACGAGCCTGCCGTGGCTATTGGCTACCTTGAGAGGTTCGCCGCCGACTATGAGCGCGAGAGTGGACAAGGCAAACTGCCGGAACTGGCTCCGAGCAATGGCATCAAGGTTGCTGTAATAGGCAGTGGTCCGTCAGGCTTGAGCTTTGCCGGTGACATGATCCAAAAAGGATTTGAGGTTCACGTCTTCGAGGCCTTGCATGAGATTGGTGGCGTGCTGAAATACGGAATCCCTGAGTTCCGCTTGCCAAACCGCATCGTTGACGCGGAGATTGAAAACCTTCGCAAGGAGGGCGTGCATTTCCAGACGGACACGATAGTTGGAAAAACCATAACCATAGAGGAGCTGGAGCAGGATGGCTTCAAGGGCATATTCGTTGCTTCTGGTGCCGGATTGCCAAACTTCATGGATGTGCCGGGTGAAAACCTCATTAACGTGATGTCGAGTAACGAATACCTTACACGCGTCAACCTGATGGATGCCGCCAATCCAGAAACGGACACGCCGATTATCCTTGGCAAGAAAGTTGTGGTTGTGGGTGGTGGCAACACCGCAATGGACTCTTGCCGCACGGCAAAGCGTCTTGGCGCCGATGTGACCCTTGTTTACCGCCGCTCGGAAACGGAAATGCCGGCACGCCTTGAGGAAGTGAAGCACGCCAAGGAAGAGGGGATTAAGTTCCTTACGCTCCACAATCCGAAAGAATATCTCGCTGACGAGGAAGGTCGCGTCCGTGCTGCCGTACTTGATGTCATGCAGCTCGGTGAGCCTGATGCCTCAGGACGTAGGCGTCCTATCACCACAGGCGAAACTGTGACCCTCGATTGCGATCAGGTCATCGTGGCTGTTGGCGTATCGCCAAACCCGTTGGTTCCCAAATCGGTGGAAGGGCTTGAACTCGGACGCAAAAATACTATTGCGGTAAACGAATGTATGCAATCGTCACGCCCAGACTTGTTTGCCGGTGGCGACATTGTGAGAGGTGGTGCCACCGTAATTCTCGCCATGGGCGATGGACGACGAGCTGCTGCCAACATGGCAGCCAAGCTGCTGTCCTGAATTGAGATTAGTTTGCCCCGACCATAGTCGGGGCATCCATAGTTGAACATTGAAAATGAAAAGAACACTTACATTTCTTCTATTATTTACAAGCTTATTATCTGTGTCGGCACAGAAGCAGGCAAAGGGTTCTGTTAAGGCAAAGAAGCCTACGACGGAGACCGTATCCCCCGGAGAAAAACTTTTCCGTCAGATGCTGGGTGCCACGGCAAAGGTTATGTTCATTGACAGCGTTGTGGTTGACAAGGCTGGCTTTATGGCGCATTTGCCGTTAAACGAAGAGTCTGGATCTCTGCAGGTTACAAATCCACAAGCCGATGTGGCTAATCAAATGGTTTGTTACCAAAATGAGTTTGGAGACAGGCGGATATTGGCTGGAGGCGACTCTGTTAATTCTGCCTTATACACGCAGACAATGCTTGCAGGTAATTGGAGCAAGCCACAGTTGATTTCCGATTTTGATACCACCATGTACAAGTTGGAGAATTATCCTTTCCTGGCTGTTGATGGAGTGACGCTTTTCTTTTCAGCCGAAGGCCCGGAGAGCATGGGTGGACGTGACATTTTCATGAGCACATTCAATTCAGACGAAGCCAAGTGGTATAATCCACAAAACTACGGCCTGCCATTCAACTCCACGGCAAACGACTACCTTCTTGCCATCAACGACCTTGACACGTTGGGATGGCTTGTCTCCGATCGCAACCAGCCTGAAGGCAAAGTCTGTATTTACACTTTCGTGCCAACGGAGACACGGAAAAATTTCGACGATGATGACCTCGACGACGACAGCCTTGCGGCTTATGCACGCATAAAAAGCATAAAGGAGACTTGGATGTTCGGCGACCGCAAAGCTGCCATGAAGAGGCGTGATGCCATGCTGAAAAGGCTGAACGCAAGGAAGCAATCAGCATCGGCAATGTCATTCGTGATAAATGACAATAAGACCATCACCTCACCATCGCAATTCCGCAATGAGGAAAGTCGCAGACTTTACCTTCAAGTTGTGGAGCTGAGGCAGATGATCGAGAAAACGCAATCGAAGCTTGCAAACGAACGCATCGCATATCACGATGGAAACCAAGCCTTGTCTGGGAGCATCAGGCAAGCAGAACATGACCTTGAGCAACAGAAAGCTGACTTGGTTTCACTTGAAAAGAAAATCCGTAGTCTGGAAAACTGAGTTTTAATCTAAATTTCAAAACACGGCAATATGCCACCATTTAATATGGAAGCAAAAAGATATTTCCCGGAGTCGGAGCTTGTCATCAATAGCGACGGCTCAATATTCCACCTGCACCTGAAACCGGAGCAGTTGGCAGACAAGGTTATTCTCGTTGGCGACCCCGATCGGGTTGGGCTTGTGGCATCACATTTTGATGAAAAGGAATGCGAGATAAATAACCGAGAGTTCCGAACCATAACCGGTCAATATAAAGGCAAGCGCATAACCGTTCTCTCAACTGGCATAGGATGCGACAATATTGACATCGTGATGAATGAGCTGGACGCACTGGCAAACATCGACTTCCAGACACGCGAGGAAAAAGCCATCCACCGCACGCTAACGCTTGTGAGAATTGGCACTTGTGGAGGCTTGCAACCGAACACGCCGACTGGCACTTACATAGCAAGCGAGAAAAGCATTGGCTTTGATGGCCTGCTTAATTTCTATGCCGGCAGGGATGACGCTTCCGACCTAGAACTTGAGGAAGCCTTCAAGCAACATGTCGACTGGAGCTTGAAGATGGGCAACCCTTATGTCGCAACCGCCGATGCAGAACTTACCGACCGCATAGCCACTGACGACATGGTGCGTGGCATTACCATTGCCTGTGGAGGTTTCTTCGGTCCGCAAGGCCGTCAGCTCCGCTTGCCATTGATGGATGCCGACCTCAATGAAAAGATTGAGAGTTTTGAGCACAAAGGTCTGTGGGTCACCAATTTCGAGATGGAGTCGTCTGCACTTGCTGGTCTTGCAACACTCATGGGGCATCGTGCCGTAACCTGTTGCATGGTCATAGCCAACCGCCGGGCAAAGAAGATGGAGACCAATTACAAGGGCGACATTGACGGTCTCATAATGCGTGTGCTTGACCGCATCTGACCATAATACGAACACACATTTTACGAATATTGAATAAAACGGGAAGGATACGTCAACGATACGCAAGGCTTTTGCTTTGCGTATTCGTGCCTTTGCTGATGATTGCGTCAACGCACACTCATCAGCAAAGTGGTGACATGCAGGCAGAGTGTCACGAATGCCTTCACCACCTGCATCACAGCAGCCACCTTTCCGCACCCTCATCCACAACCAGCAGCTGCGTGCTATGCCATTTTCTGGCTACTCCATACATTGCAGCTGCTGTCATGGCATTGGCATTTGCAGCCGCCTTAACGCACGCATCTTATGCGCTGCAAACAAGTGGGCTGAAGGCCACGATCCATGGCGTGGAGTCACTACGCGCACCACCTGTTTGTTTATAGCATTTTATCGACCGAGACGGTCTTTATCCTCATGCGAACAAGCATGGGGAATGTTTTCACATCACTATAAACAAACATTTTCCCACAATGAACAGAATTTTATTTATTCTGCTCATGGTGTTTTTGTGCATTGACACCATGGCAGTACCATCCACGGGCAACGGAACGCTGCGTGGCAGAGTAACCGACAAGCGAAGCGGAGAGCCACTCGTAGGCGTGACAATATATTTTCCCGGGCTTTCAACCGGAACAACCACCGACATCGACGGCAACTATGCTGTGGCAAACCTGCCAATGAGGAAAGTTGGCATGCAAGTCAGTTACATTGGCCATAAGACAATCGTGACCGAGGTGGACTTAACCGAGACGGAGCATGTGGATTTCGCCCTTGAAGAAAGCAACGCCAATATAGACGAAGTGGTGGTGACGGGATTGACTGGCAAATCGCTCATGAAAGACTCGCCAACTCCCATTTCGGTGGTTGGCTCGGCACAGCTCCATTCGACAGGTGCCACAAACATTATTGATGCGCTGAGCCTGCAACCCGGCATTTCACAAATAACCACAGGAGGCGGGATTTCCAAGCCCGTAATTCGGGGGCTTGGCTTCAATCGTGTTGTCGTCGTGAATGATGGCGTGCGGCAGGAAGGCAACCAATGGGGGGCTGAGCACGGCGTTGAGATTGACCCGCAAAGCATTTCCTCAGCCGAGATACTGAAGGGACCCGCCTCATTGATGTATGGCAGCGACGCAATGGCAGGTGTCATAATATTTCACGACGAAACCCTGCCACCATTGGGAAAGGTGCAGGGCAGCGTGTCATCACAATACCAGACGAACAACGGTTTGTTCGACTATTCGGTCAACTTCAAGGGCAACAACGGAGGCATCGTGTGGAGTGGGCGGTGGTCAGACAAGATGGCCCACGCCTACAAGAACCGCTCCGACCAATACGTCCTCGGCTCACAGTTCAGGGAGCGCGCCGCCCAAGCCCTTGCCGGCATCAACCGCGACTGGGGTTACAGCCATCTCACGCTGAGTTACTATCACCTCACGCCAGGCATCGTGGAAGGCGAGCGAGGACACAGCCACAGCTATGGCAAAAGCCTGCCTTTCCAGCAAGTGCGCCACTATAAGGCGGTGACTGAAAACACGTTCTTCGTAGGCGATGGCACACTGCAAACCACCATTGCCTATCAGCAGAACCACAGGCAAGAATTTGCCGAGAATGCCTACGAGCCGGAACTCGATTTCCGTCTCCACACCATTAATTATGACGCAAAATACAGGCTTCCCATAAGCAACACCTTGAAAATGGCGGTCGGGGCAGGAGGAATGTGGCAACGCTCACTCAACAATGGTGAGGAGGCGCTAATTCCGGCTTACCAGCTCTTCGACATTGGGGCTTTTGCCACCGTCACATACAACAGCGGACGCTTCACGCTGAGCGGAGGCCTGCGAGTTGACAACCGCCATCTCCACAGCTTTGCCCTTGACGGAAAGTTCGGGCAAATCACACGCGACTTCACCGGCGTGACAGGCAGCGTGGGAGGTGTGTTTTCAATAAACGAGCGCATGAACGCAAGGCTCAACGTCGCCCGAGGATTTCGTGCCCCCAACCTCAGCGAACTGGCATCAAACGGTGTTCACGAGGGTACGGTGGAATATGAGATTGGCAACGCCAACCTGAAGGCAGAAAACAGTTGGCAAGCCGACCTTGGCTTTGATTTCACGTCGCACATGTTTTCGGCACAAGTCTCACTGTTTGCCAACACCATCGACAACTTCATCTTCAAGCAGAAGCTCCAAGGCGTGATAACCGACGGGCGTGACACTTACCAGTATATCCAAGGCAAGGCAAGGCTGCTCGGTGGCGAAGCGGGCATTGACTTCCACCCGATAGAGAAAATCCACTTCGCAAACACCTTCTCGTATGTAAACAGCGTGCAGCTGCACCAGCCACGCGAGGGGAAGTACCTGCCATACACGCCGGCACCGAGGTGGACTTCCGACTTGAGGTATGACATCATACGTGATGGCAAAAAACTCGACAACACTTTCGTGTCGCTGCAAATGGAGTGCAACCTAAGGCAAGACCATTTTTATGCACTCAACGGCACCGAGACCGCCACGCCGTCGTACACGCTTTTCAATGCCTCGGCAGGAACCGACTTGCGTGTGGGCGGCAAGAAGGTGGCAACTGTGTTTGTCTGTTGCAACAACATTTTCGACAGGATATACCAAAGCCATCTGAACAGGCTGAAGTATCTCAGCGTGAACCCTGCCAATGGCAGGCGTGGCATATTCAACATGGGCAGAAACTTCACCATAAAACTCACAGTCCCATTGTTGTGGCGTTAATTCTTTGTGGTTTCAACAAAATGCTGTAACTTTGTCGAAAAACCGCAACTGATGTACAAGACAATGGAAAAGAAACGACGACTACTGGCACTGCTTGCCACCATTTGGCTGTGTGCAACTAACATTCTCGCACAGGTGGGCTACAAGGAGAGCCACAACATTTCATACATAGCACCCGACGACACTTCCGCCTACAGGCAGGAGCGTTGCAAACTTGACATTTACTATCCGACAAACTCCAAGGAAAAGTTCAAGACCATAATATGGTTTCACGGTGGAGGGCTGACGGGAGGGCAAAAAGAGATACCGCAAGACCTGAGGGACAAGGGTGTGGCAGTGGTAGCGCCCAACTATCGCCTATACCCGAGAGCGCACAATCCCGAATACACCCACGATGCTGCCGAAGCCGTGGCATGGGTGATGAGGCACATTGCCAAATACGGCGGCGACCCAAGCAGGGTTTACGTCTCGGGGCATTCGGCAGGCGGATACCTCAGCCTGATGCTTGCGCTCGACAAGGGCTTTCTCGCAAGCTTCGGCATTGATGCCGACAGCATAAGGGGCTACTTCCCCATCGGGGGGCAGACGGCAACCCACTACACGATACGCAGCGAAAGGAAAATATCATTCACCGCACCGATAGTGGACAAATTCTCGCCGCTCAACAATGCCCGTAAGCTCTCAACCAGACTCGTGCTCATAACGGGCGACAGGGCGTTGGAGCAAATGGCACGCTATGAGGAAAACCTTTACCTCAAGTCGGTGCTTGAGGGAATTGGCAACGCCGAGATACCAATACACGAGCTTAGCGGTTTCGACCACAACGATGCCGTATTGCCGGGGCGAGCCTTGATGATGCGATACATAAACAACGACAAGGCAAACGCAAGGCGGTAACTACTTTTGCGAAAACTCAGCAAGCCATGAGGCCAAGCTGCCATGGCCGATAAAAACGCATGGGGACCATATCTCGCCGAGATACGGTCCCCATTTTGGCTTGCAGATTATCGTTTGTCAATCACTCCATAGTTTATCCATTCCTCCTGCGGATAATTGTTGCGCACGATCTGCTTCGTCGCAACATATTCCTTCTTGCAATTGGCAAGTATGTCGTTGGTGTTCTTAACCTGAGCCGACAGCTTGGCGCGCATCTCGTCAGCCGCAGCCGAACTCTCGCGCAACAGGCGCAGCCTCTCTGCCATCCCGTCCAGTTCTGCCATGCTCACCCCTCTGTCCTGAAACTCCGCAATGTGCTTTCTCAAAGCCTCAATCAGTCGTGTGCTTTTCTCAACCTGTGTGTCTATTGTCTTTGACATATACCTGATATTTAATAGTTTATGGCTTCATTGCCAAAGGCAAAATTAGTAAATTATTTCGAAAAAAGCAATGCGAGAAATGCGTGTTTTTAAGTTTATTTAAGCAAACATGGCGTGCCATGATTGCAATCACGGCGGTATATGAAAGAAAAAAAAGCACTGCAAAAGGCATGTGCCACCCTATGGGGCAGCGTGCCTTTTGCGGTGCTGTAAAGCCAATGCCATCGTGGCGCAATCATGCCCTTTCGCAAGGCTTGTGCCATTGCGGCGCAAACGCATCGTCATTACGCCGTAAACGCATAGCCATTACGGCGTAAACGCAACACCATTACGGTGTAAACGCAACGCCTTTGCGCCGCGAAGACGATGGGCTGACAATTGCGCATGGCAATATGCAGGGGCTTAGCTCTCCCTTGCGCCCACGATGTCGTCTATTTTCGCCACGGTGTTGCCATCGCGGTGGCGGAACAGGTTGAGGATGTCGCGCACCTGCGTCTCCTCTTCCACCTGCTCGTCGATGTACTTATCTACGAAGTTGGCTGAAGCACGGTCGTGCTCGGCCTCGGCAAGCTCAGCCAGCACGTGTATCAGCTCAGACACATGCTTCTCATGCTCCATGGTCTTCTCGAAGATTTCCTTCGGGTCATTGTAGTCGGCAGGAACAGGAGCGATGGTGCCCAGCTTTACCTCTCCGCCACGGTTGAGCACGAAGTTGGCCATGTCCATGGCGTGCTCCTTTTCCTCATTGCTCTGCTTGAACATCCAGTTGGCGAAGCCCTTCCATCCTTCCTTGCGGAACCACCATGCCATTTGCAGGTAGAGGTTCGACGAATACATCTCAGCCGTAATCTGGTCTGAGAACGCTTGCTGCATCTTTGAGTTAATGTCCATAATGCCTAAAAGTTTATATTGTTGGAACTAAAGTTTTACGTGGCAAAGATAAATATTATTTCGCAATGGTGAACCTGCAAGCACCAACTATTATACACTTTTAACCCATCCTGTGGGCATCATTGGAAATCAGAACGGGTAGCCCACGGCGAAGTGGATGCTCTGGCTGTCCTTGAACTTGCCCACATTTTACAAACCG
>CAYLUI010000024.1:26765-46081 GCA_964386825.1 uncultured Prevotella sp.
GTGCAAGCCAATTCCCCAGTCGAGGCGTATCACAAGGAAATCCATGTCATAGCGCACGCCCACGCCAGTGCCGAGAGCCATCTCCCGCAATGCGTTCTTCAGCTGGAACTTGCCACCCGCGCGATAGTCGTCGTGCATTTTCCACACGTTGCCGGCATCGAGGAATATGGCTCCGTACAGGTTGCCGAACAGCCTTGGACGATATTCGAGGTTGGCAAGGAACTTCATGTCGCCTGTCTGGTCAAGGTAATAGCTTGCCGCAGAGGCTGGGTCGTGGTAACTTCCCGGGCCTATGGAGCGCACGGTGAACGCGCGTATGCTGTTGGCTCCGCCCACGTAGAATTGCTCGGAATATGGCGCATCCTTTGAGTTGCCATAAGCCCACACTGCGCCAACGTCAACATGCCCCACGAGCGTGCTGTGTTCCGTCAGCCGCCACGTCTTCACCAGTTCGGTCTCAATCTTGAAGAATTGAGCGTATGGGTTGTTGAAAAGTTCCTTCCCCTCCTTTCCCCACTTCTTCCCGGAGAGCATGTAGGCGAGCGACAGGATGTTGCCCGACTCGCTCACCGTGGTTTGCCACCACAAGGGGTTGCGCATCGACGTTGGACTCGTGTACGTGTAAACGTACTGCATCTTGGGGATGAACTGGTCGTGCATGGTATAATAAAGGTATGGGTTGGCTTGAAGCACCGAGTCGAAGTCTGCCGACGAGCGCCGCATGTATTCGTATGAGAATACGATTGGGCTGAACTGGTGCTTGCTCGTGGGCGACGTTTGCAGATCGTAAGTCCATTCGCCAGATACGATGTGACGCGTGAAATATGTCGAGCGGCGAATGATGTCGCTTGAGAACTTAAGCGTTGTCGTGGGCGATGAGAAATAATTGGTGCGCATGAACCGCTGCCACATCATGCGGCGGAACTTTTGCGCATATGGCATAATGAGGCGTGGAAACTGGAGCGACACGTCAACGCCATACTCGTAGCTGTTAAGCCGCGAGCTTGTGCCTTCCGCATGGTGCCCGGTCTGCCATTCATAGCTGCCCTTCAGGTTTATGTCAAGCAGTTCGCCTCCACGGAAGGCGTTGCGCTTGGTGAGACCCACGGTTACGCCCGGGCCTATGCGGTTGTTGGTCTTTCCGGTTAGGTTGCCGTGCACATTAAAGTCGTAGGGCTTGTCGAAAAGCAAGTTTACACGCAGGTCGAGGGTATCGCACACGCCTGTGGTGTCGCGTGGGGTGAAGTTGAAATCCACGAGCGAGAACAGGCTTGTGGATGCCAGCCTCGTGGCGCTTTGCTGATGCTCAAGGTAACTGTAAAGTCCACCCGGACGTATTCGCAGCGAGTTGAGTATCACGCCTGTACGTATCGGGGCACGCTTGCCGTTGAAATGAACCGCCAGGTTGCGGTAGGCCACTGAGTCGCCCAGCTGTTCCATGTAATCCTTGCGCATGTCAATGTCAATTCTGCCTATTGCCCACGTGCGCTTTGCCACGCTTGGAATGTTGTCTGCTTCCTGAAAACGCAGTTGCACGCGCCCTGGCACCGACACCGTGTCGGCGAGATACGAGGCGTATCCCGACTGGTAATAAAAGTAGCCGTTATTGCGGAATAGGTTGCTGATGCGCGTTCGTTCGGCATCAAGCGTTGACACGTCGAATGCGTCGCCGGCCTTTATCTTGGCATGTGCCGCAGTGGAACGTATGAGGCTGTCGGCGACAGCCGGGAAACCTGCGTAATGCAGCGTGTCAATGGTAAAAAGGTGCCCCATGTTGACCGTGTAGCCAATCTTCGCCTCCTTGGGGTTGCGCTGCTCGACAATATTATAGTTTACCTTGCCGCGAAAATAGCCATGGGCACGCAGCACCTCACTCGCGACCGAGGCGCGCAACTGTGGGTTGACCCACGACATGAGCACGGGATTGGTTCCAAACGACTTTATCATCCACTTGGCAAAGCCGTTTTGTTTGCCCGCAAACTCATTCCAAACCCACAATCCCACAGGAAATGGTGAGCGGACGCTGCTGGAGCCAAACAGTGCCCCATTGGGCGCAGTGGCAAGTGCTGCGCCAACCTCTTCCTGTGTTTGCGTGTAATGGCTGCCTTTCTCAGGCGCATCATACTCAATCTCGGTAAGCCCGGTAAACAGCCTGTCGTTTTCCGGGATACTCTTCGTGGTGGAGCAGGCGGAAAACAAAAGTGACATTACTGCCAGGCAGCATATTTTATAACGAATTGACATCAACATCTGTTATTACTAAAACTGTATTCTACTTTTGCTAACGGCATCACGAGCTGCCTTGCCAAGGGCTGGCATTGCGAATGCAAGCAGGCTCCGACCGTTCTCAGCAAGTGCCCCAGGCATGTGCCGCAAGGCGATGCCGGGGCAACGCCGTCATGGCTATCGCAGCGGATTACTTAATGGCAGCCTTGCTTCCCAAACTATCCGTTTTCACGCTGTCGGCGTTTTCCTTGTCGCTGAAGCGGAACAAGTCGCTAAGCGAGCTGAGCTTGCGCCGCCACAGGAAGCCACCGCCAAACCTGCTAACGTTTCCTTCCAGCCAATCGTAGCTGTCACGGACGTAAAACAGGTTGAGGTACTTGTTCGAGATTGCCGACAGGCGATACTCAAGCGAAACGTTGTCGAAGAACGTCTCGTTCTCAAGCGAGGCATCGGCTCCGGACGACAATTTTCCGCCGATGGAAACCTTGAGGCGGTTGTTCCAGAAACGGCGCGCGAACTTGAATGAGTAGTCGGTATGCAATTCGCCAGAGCCGTTGAAGGAGTTGTCAACACCAAAACCTATGTCAAGCGACCTCAGTGCCTTGCCCGATATTTGGTTTATCTGGCTGTTGAGGAATGCCGAGAGAGCCGAGTTCATGGAGAAACTCGACGTGTTGCCGTCGGCAAGGTACATTCCTGTGGTAAGCATCGTGACGGCTTGCTTGCCTCGCTCCTCCTTCGTCATGGCTTGCAGCTGGTTGTGTATCGTCATGTCTTCGGGAGCGTCGATGGTAAATTCCAGTCCCATGTTCTGAAGCGTTTGCGATACCTTTACGCCGCACGTGAACTGCACCACACGTCCGTTGCCCGACTCTGACCCCACCGTTGATTTCGTTTGCTCGGTTGCCGTGAGGTTCAACGCCGGGTTCATGGGGTCGCCATTAAACTCAATGTAACTGTCCTCGGCTATGGTAAACGTCTTCAACGGTATAACGGGCAGAGCGTATTTCATTTCTCCGGAACCGATGGTGTAACGCCCACGAAGGACGATGCCGTCGGCCGTGTTGTACTGCATACGCATACTGCCACCGCCAACCACGTCAATATAGTTGGTCTTTGCGGCGTTGAGGTAAGCCTCAACATGCGCGCCATCGTCTATGGAAAGGGTGAGGTCCATGTCAAGACCCGTCACGGGCGGACGGTTGACCACATCAGTCGTGGTATCACTGAAGTTTACAAAGTCAACGAGTCCCTGCAACTGGTTGTCAGTCGTCAGCGGCGAGTCCTTAAGGTTGTATTTCAGGTCAGTGGTGCCAAGGACATCAACGCGCCCACGCATCTTTAGGTTGTCCAGCAGGCCGCTTGCCGTGCCGTAGAAATTGATGTAAGCCTTGCCGAACGCCTCCGACCTTGCCGTCTCCTTTGCGTTAATCAGCATGTAATTTTCGGCTCTCATGCGAATGTTCACCGCCATAGCCGACAGGTCGTGGAAATCAACATAACCTTGCAGGTTGAGTGGGGAATCGTTGTTGGCGAAAATCTCAAAGTTCTCAAACTCAATGCGGCTGTCCTTGATGGCCACGGGGTCGTTGGCAAACCTGACCTGCACGCCATAAGGCTCGCTGAACATGTAACACGAGTCGAGGTAAAGCTCACCGTTGACCTCCGGTGTGGCAGGGTGTCCTTTCAATGCCACGCTGCCCTCGGCATATCCCTTGAAACCTATTATCTTGTCGGGAACAAATCCGTTGAGGAAGTCCATTGGCATGCGTGCCAGCGTCATCGTAGCGTCGAGCACCCCTTTGCCTGCAGAATAGTATGTTCCCGTAAGCGTGCATACTTCCTCGCCGTCCCTGGTCACAATTCCGTCAACATAATGGCTGCCATCAGTCTTTGGCATGTAAGTGAACTCGGTGGCAACGTTGCCAAGAGGGCATTCCTCGTATGTGAGCTTGCCCACGTTGACCGACGACGACACCGAAAGCTGCTCCTCTGTCTGTATGGCATGGAAGTCGCCGTTCATTATGCCCGTAACGTTCGGGGCGTATGGCAAAACTGAGAGTATCTGCCCTATGTTGAAACGGTGCAGGCTTACGGTGACATCCTGCAACACGTCGGTGTCATCGTCGTTGCTGTATATTTGCACGCCCATGCCGTCGTCGGCACGCAACTGCATGTCTGCCCTCACTCGGCGATCATCGCCAAGGAATATGTAATTGCTGTCGTTGGCCACAAACTCCTTGTATCCCAGTATTGGGTTGTCGCCGAACAGGTGCAGGCTGACGCCGTTGTCATGGATTGACGCCATCAGCCCGAGGCTTGCGCCCAGGCGACCTTTGGCATCGTAAACACGGGGCTTTATCCACGTGCCATGCTCCGTCAACGCTCCATCGAGAAAAGCATGGAATGACACCTGCGGGTTTTGGGGGCCATTGTAAACCTCAAGGCTGTACGCCATGTCCTTTTGCGCCGACGACACGTTAAGCCTCACGGTGTCAATGCAAATGCTGTCGGCAACGATGCCGTATGCCTGTGCCGTGCCGTTGAGTCCGCCTGCCGGCGATGAGGTGAAATCGAGGTTCACGCTATTGAAGCCCAGCCCATAGTGGGCAAGCCCGCGGGCTATGAAATTGTCCTTGCCCGTGTTTAGCACCATTTGCATCTGCGGCAAGAGTGCTCGCAAACGCTCTTGGTCAATCCGCCTGTTGGTCAATTGCTTTCGTGTCTCCGTCGTCAATGTCCCAAATTTGTCAAAGAGGCTTGCGTAACTGCCGCTTGAGTTGAGGCTAAGGTGGAAGTCGTTGCAATCGACCACGGCGTGTGTGGTGTCACGCGTGGCAAGAATGTCAAGCACCACGTCGTTTGGGCGGTAGTGTTTCGTGCCCTCGCTCACCGTTATGTCCGACAGCAAGCCTTGTGCCAGATAGTATTGGTCAAGGTCGGTGGTTACGTCAACGGTGCCGCACACTGACACGGCGAGCGGCTCATTGACAATGCCCAGCCCCTGCAAGTCGGCATGTGCGAGATCGCATGTCAGCGTGGCATGCATCATTTTTCCCCTTGCGAGAGCGTCGATTCCAACCAGTCCACGGAACAGGTGGTTATGCCCGTTGGCACTCACGATGATGTGCCCATCGCGTGCCTGTGCCGTAAGCTTTATGTTGTCGAGATTATATCGGTCGTATTGCAAGCCCTTGATGTCCGCCACGGCGTTGATTTTTGTGCTTGGCGACATGAAATCGGTGCCTTGGCCATGGGCGGTTATGGTACCCGTAAATGGTTTCAGAGGCTGGTGTTTCAGGAAGTTTGCCAACGGCAACCTGCCGGCTACGAGCCGGGCATCGTAAGCCATGCGTGCGGCATCAAGCTCCACTGAGCCACGCAGTGAGCCTCCGCCCTGCCTTGCCACGAAATTGGCGGCATAACGTTCGCCGTCCACCTTGACCTTGCCCTGCAAGCCTATGCCGTCGGGAATGGCAACGTTCGTGGTGACGCTCCTTGGCAGCATGGCCGTCACGAAGCCGAGATTGCCCGTGTGAGCGTCAACGTTCATGTCGGCTTTCAGACGCTTTGGATCGGTTATATTGCCAACGAAACCATCGGCACTCACCTTCAACGCACCCGGCATGTTGGCGTAAAGCCGGCTGACATGCAACTTTTGCAGGTTGCCACCCACCGAGGCGTTTACCACAAGTGGCACGCGCGGCCAATTGCCCACCAGCTCCCTTGGCATGTATGGCGAGGCGAGTGTCAGGACATCCTGGCTGCCTACGGTTCCTCGGATGGTGGCGTTGAGCTTGCCCGGCACACTGTCGGCAAAGGCGTTGGCATCCATACGGAAATTGACGAAAAGGTCGCTCGACGGCGTTTTGAGACGCAACGACGGCAGCGAGAGTTGCGTGCTGTCCATGGAAAAAGCTCCGGTCACGCTGCTGACCGTCAGTCCGCTCTTTTCCCTGAACGAGGCGGAGCGCAAACGCACATTGAGGCTTGGCCCGCAGAAATAAAACGAGTCGGCTCTCAGCGACAGGCTGTCCAGGGCAATGTGGTTTGGGTCAACTCCCTGCACCCTTGGCATGAACGTCTGGTCGTAGTCAAGCCGCCCTCCGTCCCAGTGGATGCTGTTGACGGCATAAAGCCCCTTGTGCAGGTCGAGGAACACGCCCCGCACCTGCCCGGCATTCATCCTCATGCCCACGCCCATGCTGTCGCCCGGCATCCTCATGGCGAATGCCACGTTTTTTATCTTTATGTCGTCAAGATTTACTTTCCAGAAGTTCTCGCTCGGCGTGGTGTCAGGCTTGGCGGTATCGGCAAGCTCCACGAGCAGTGAAGCGTTGTCGAGCAAAGCGTCGTTTATGCGCACGCTCTCCTGCGCCAGGTCTATGCCGTGCGCCTTCAGCTTCAGGTTGCCCACGCTGCCGCTCAGGCGCATGTTGCTTATGAAGTGGGTGGTGTTGACCTTCATTTGCTGCAAAGACAGCTCGTCAACCATCACTTGGCTCTTCAGCAACGGCAACAGCCTTATGTCGGCCACCGCCCGCCCCACATGCGCCACGGTGTCCGTGCGCCCGCGCAGGCTGTCGCTTGGCTCAAGCACCTCAACTTGCTCCAATGCCAAGTCGAGTGGGAAGGCGAGGCGCACATGTCCCACGCTGATCTTCATGCCGGTCTTTTCCGACGCTACGGCTGCGGCTTTGCCCACAACCCAGTTTTGGAAAGGCGGAAAATAGAAAAGGAGAAACAATATGATGATGAGTGAGACGAGCAATCCCATGGCGATGCTCACCCACTTGGCTATTTTCTTCATGATACCTTACGTAATGATGTATTCAATGCAAAGTAAATAAAAAAAATCGACAATAGGAACACCGTCGGGCATTATTTTTTCGCCGCCGCCGAAAAAACGAGGGTGGCGTTTTGCCATTGCGGCGCAACGGTGTCGTGTTTGCGGCGTAATCGCATTGCGTTTACGCCGCAAACGCATCGCCATTACGGCGTAAACGTGCAGCCATTGCGCCGCAAAGGCAACGCCCTTGGGGCACGAAAGGTCACGATGTGCGAAGATAAACAAAAATAAGTAAAAATAATTTGGCGTGTCAAAAAGTTGCATTATCTTTGTCAACGATTTTGAAACCAAAAAGACTTAAAACTATAACTTCATACACTAAACATTCTACAGTATCATGTCAGAAGAAGCAGGAATAAAGGAGTTGGAAGACGTTGTTGTGCGTTTCTCGGGCGACTCGGGCGACGGCATGCAGCTTGCCGGCAACATTTTCTCAACCATCTCAGCCACGGTGGGCAACGGCATATCCACGTTCCCGGATTATCCGGCGGACATACGCGCCCCGCAAGGCTCGCTGACCGGTGTGTCCGGATTTCAGGTGCACATTGGCGAGGGAAAAGTTTATACGCCGGGTGACAAGTGCGACGTGCTCGTGGCAATGAACGCCGCGGCACTGAAGACGCAATACAAATACGCCAAGCCTACGGCAACGATAATAATCGACACCGACTCGTTCGGGCCAAACGACCTGACGAAGGCCAAGTTTGAGGGCGACGATTATCTTGAGGAAATGGGCATTGACCCGGACAGGGTGGTGGCGTGCCCCATAACGCGCATGGTGAAGGATTGCCTTGCCGACTCTGGCATGGACAATAAGTCGGTGCTGAAGTGCCGCAACATGTTTGCCCTCGGACTGGTTTGCTGGCTTTTCAACCGCGACCGCGAGCTTGTGGCGCAATTCCTGCGCGACAAGTTTGCAAAGAAACCTGCCATTGCCGAGGCAAACATAAAGGTGGTGAATGCGGGCTACGACTACGGAGCAAACACACATGCCTCAACGCCACACACTTACAGGATAGAGACCAAGCACAAGGTGCCCGGCAGGTACATGGACATCACGGGAAACAAGGCCACGGCATACGGATTGATTGCCGCAGCCGAGAAGGCCGGACTGAAGCTTTACCTCGGCTCGTATCCCATAACGCCGGCAACCGACATCCTGCATGAGCTTGCCAAGCACAAGAGCCTTGGGGTAATGACGGTGCAGGCGGAGGACGAGCTTGCGGCAGCGGCATCGGCGATAGGAGCGGCATTTGCCGGGGCACTCGCAGCAACGTCAACGTCGGGACCGGGCATCTGCCTGAAGAGCGAGGCTCTCAACCTGGCCGTCATCGACGAGCTTCCGCTCGTGATAATAGACGTGCAGCGTGGCGGACCGTCAACGGGATTGCCCACGAAGAGTGAGCAAACCGACTTGCTGCAAGTGCTGTACGGGCGAAATGGCGAAAGCCCGATGCCGGTGATTGCGGCTACAAGCCCTACCGACTGTTTCGACGCAGCATTCATGGCTGCCAAGATTGCGCTTGAGCACCTTACGCCCGTGGTGCTGCTGACCGATGCCTTCATAGCCAACGGCTCGTCGGCATGGAGACTGCCGGACATAAACGAGATGCCGACCATACGACCACACTATGCCACGGAGGACCAGAAATACAAGTACACGCCATACTATCGCGACCAAGAGACCATGGCTCGCTACTGGGCGATACCCGGGCAGGAGGGCTACGCCCACATCCTCGGCGGACTGGAGAAAGACGGCAAGACCGGTGCCATATCCACTGAGCCGGAGAACCACAACATAATGGACCACCTGCGCTCTGACAAGGTTGCGCTGATACCGGTGCCTGACGTTGAGGTGGAGGGCGACAAGGACGATGCCGACCTGCTGATAGTGGGGTGGGGGTCAACCTACGGGCACCTGCATGCCACGATGGAACTTTTGCGCCGCAAGGGTCACAAGGTGGCGTTGGCTCAGTTCAAGTACATCAACCCTCTGCCAAAGAACACGGCCGAGGTGCTGCTCAAGTATCCGAAGGTTGTGGTGGCTGAGCAAAACCTCGGGCAGTTTGCCGCACTGCTCCGCATACGCGTAAACAACTTCGTGCCATACCAGTACAACGAGGTTAAGGGTCAGCCGTTTGTGGTGAGCGAGCTTGTGAGCCACTTTGAATGGCTGCTGACAAACGAGGCGGAAAAAGACGGCGATTACTTTTCGGCAATGGTGCTGTGACCTTTAAACCATAAATGCAAACATGAATTACACACAACAAGATTATAAGAAAGGACAACCGCGATGGTGTCCTGGTTGCGGCGACCACAGCTTCCTGGCAAGCTTGCAGAAGGCAATGGCTGAAATTGGGGTGCCACCCCACGAGACCGCAGTGATTAGCGGCATAGGCTGCTCAAGCCGCTTGCCTTACTACGTGAACACTTACGCCATGCAGACCATACACGGGCGTGCGGCTGCCATTGCCACTGGTGCGAAGGTGGTGAACCCCAAGCTTGCCGTATGGCAGGTGAGCGGCGATGGCGACGGACTGGCAATCGGTGGAAACCATTTCATCCATGCCATGCGCCGCAACATTGACCTCAACATGATTTTGCTCAACAACCGCATCTACGGTCTCACCAAGGGGCAATACTCGCCGACCTCGCCGCGAGGCTTCGTGTCAAAGTCAAGTCCTTATGGCACGGTGGAGAACCCGTTCCGCCCTGCCGAACTGTGCTTTGGCGCACGTGGCCACTTCTTCGCGCGCGCTGTGGCAAGCGATGCGCAGGGGGCAGTGAGCATTCTTAAGGCCGCTTACAACCATAAGGGTGCGGCGGTATGCGAGATTTTGCAGAACTGCGTGATCTTCAACAACGGGGCTTATGACCCAATATACACGCGCGACGGAAGGAAGAAGAATGCCATTTACGTGGAAGACGGCAAACCGCTGGTGTTTGGCGAGAATAACGAGTATGGACTCGTGCAGAATGGCTTTGGGTTGAAAGTGGTGGAGATTGGCAAGGACGGTTACACCATTGATGACGTGCTCATACATGACAGCCACAACCCTGACGACACGCTGCAACTGAAGCTTGCCATGATGGATACGCAGGATGGTTTCCCGGTGGCACTCGGTGTCATACGCGATGTTGAGGCTCCTACATACGACGAGGCTGTAAACGCCCAAATAGAGGAAGTAAAGGCGAAAAAGCCTTATCACAATTTCGCTGAACTGCTGGAAACCAACGATATTTGGGAAGTGAAATAAGCGTGGAAGTGATATAAAAGTTTCGCCCCCTGCACTGTCAAGCAATGTGTGACGGTGCAGGGGGCGAAACTTTTTATCATCAAACCTTGTCCCCGTAACACAGGTCGCCTGCGTCACCAAATCCTGGGACTATGTATTTGTGCTCGTTCATGCCTTCGTCTATCGCCGCACACCAAATGGTGGTCTTGTCGTCGGGGAAGGTCTTTTTTATATGGTCAATACCCTCGGGAGAGGCGATGACGCAACACACGTGTATGTGTTTGGGAGTGCCCTTGGTAAGGAAAGCCTTGTATCCCAGTTCCATGGAACCACCCGTGGCAAGCATGGGGTCGGCAATGATGAGGGTCTTAGAGTCGATGCTTGGCGTTGCGAGATACTCCACGTGGATGCCCACCTGATGATGCCCCTCGTCCTTGTACTCACGGTAAGCCGAGACGAAAGCGTTGCCGGCATGGTCGAAGACATTCAGGAAACCCTCGTGAAATGGCAAGCCTGCGCGGAATATGGTGGCAAGTACAACCTTGTCGGTTGGGACGTTCACCTTGGCTATGCCAAGTGGGGTTGCCACGTCCTTGCTCTCATAGTTGAGGCGTTTTGAGACCTCGAATGCCGTATATTCGCCAATTCGGCGTATGTTATTGCGGAAAAGCAATCGGTTCTTCTGGTAATTGATGTCACGGATTTCGGCCATGTACTGGCCAATGATACTGTTCTCGTTGGATAAGTTAATGACTTCCATTTGGTGTTTTTTGTTTTTTCGGTATGCAAAGGTAATAAAAAGAAGATGTAATGGCAAATTTATGAAACAAAACTTGCCTAAGCGTTTCTCTTTAGTCTTTCCACGTACTCGCTTATGCGGTGCATCTCCTCAGGAATCATTATGCCCTGCGGGCATTGTGGCACGCAACGGCCACAGCCAATGCAGTGGTCAGCCTGCCGCACTTTGGGCACTGCGCGGTCATAACTTATGAGATATTCGCGCCTGTACTTCTTGTAGTTTGGATCCTTGATGTCTTCAAGTACCCTCCCTTCGAGCAACAAACGGTTGTAATGCATGAATGTGCCGGGTATGTCAAGGCCGTAGTGGCAAGGCATGCAATATTTGCAATCGTTGCATGGTATTGTCTTAGACGAGACTATTTCCTTGGCTATGATGTTTTCCAGCCAATCCAACTCCTTGCGACTCAACGGCTCCAACGGACACAAATTGCGCAGGTTGTCTTTCAGGTGCTCCATGTAAGTCATGCCTGACAGCACAACGAGGACATCGGGATAGCTGGCGCAATAGCGGAAAGCCCATGAGGCAACGCTCCGCTCCGGCTCGTGCTGCTTGAGCCTTGCCATGACGGGTTCGGGAAGATTGGCAAGACGGCCGCCAAGCAAAGGCTCCATTATTATGGCTGGAATATTGCGTTTGGCCAACTCCGTATATAGGTATTTTGCATCAACATTGTGCTGGCTAATCTCGTTGGCCCAGTTCCAATCGAGATAGTTCATCTCAATTTGCACAAAATCCCAATGCACGCCGTTCATGCCTTTGTCGTGCATCATCATCGCATGGTCGAATACCGCCTGGTCGCCATGGAAAGAGAAGCCAATGTTGCGAACCTTGCCCTCTTTCTTCTTCTGCAACATGAAGTCGAGTATGCCATTGTCGATAAAACGGGCGTTGAACAGCCCAATGGCATCGTGTGTGTCATCGGTGCCTCCTATGGCATGGAGGAGGTAATAGTCAATGTAATCCGTCTGCAATTCCTTCAGCGAGTTTTCGTACATCGCAATCGAATCCTCGCGCGAATAAGAGTGCATGTTGCTCATCTTGGTCGCGATGAAATAGCTCTTGCGCGGATGCCGCTTGAGGGCAATGCCCGTGGCACGCTCAGAAAGTCCACGGCAATATACTGGCGACGTGTCAAAATAATTGACACCATGGGCAAGCGCATAATCTATTTGGCGATTTACCATTTCCTGGTCAATCTGCTCATCACCTTTCTGCCGTTTTTCCTCATTGGCATTGCCCATGCCTACAGTCGGCAATCGCATCATTCCATAGCCAAGCACACCAACCTTGTCGCCAGTGTTGTGGTTGTCGCGGTATGTCATCTTTCCTACCTGTGGCTCATCTTGCATGCGATTTCCACCCTTGTTTCCGCAATCTATAAGCGTTGTTGATCCGGCCACAGCTGCGGTTCCGAGACCAAGACGCTTCAAAAAAGCACGTCTGTCCATTGCAATAAAAAAATCATTTTTGCATTAAAAACTAAAAAATCCGCAGCACTGGTTTTCCGCCCACCTCACTGCTACTCATTTCTCAAACCTATCGGCATCAATCAAGCAAATTGACCTAAAAAGATCTTGCGCAACAATGCCTTTGTCCATAAGTTAGGAATGTTTGCCCTACGTAAAGCGAATCATTACATGTTAAATCCTCGTTCGGAAACATTCGCCGCTAATCCATGCGGTGCACCTCATGGCCTTCAACATATATTGCGGAGAAAGGACGTGAAGGGCACAGATTTTCACATGCACCGCAACCTATGCAGCGCGCCTCGTTGACGGCGGGAATTTTTGGCGAGAGGTCATCATTGGGATCAATGGGAACCATTTCTATTGCGTTGGCTGGGCAATGGCGGGCGCAATTGCCACATTCAACACCGTCTGTTACAACCACGCAGTTTTTCTTGATCCAAACGGCGTGTCCCATGTGTACGGCGGTTTTCTCAGCCTTTGTTATTGGTTTTATGGCACCAGCCGGGCACACCTGCGAACAGCGGTTGCATTCGGGGCGGCAGTAGCCACGCTCGTAGCTCATCTCGGGCTGCATGAAATGGTCAAGGTCGGTCGATGGGCGCAACACGTCGTTTGGACACTCTGCCACGCAAAGTTGGCAAGCCGTACAATGCTGCGACATGTTTTGCGCTGACAATGAGCCAGGCGGTGTTATTGGCGTGCGGCGGTCAGGGGCTTGCTTGTCCACGATTGTCGCCATGCCACCGTCAACTTTCTTTTGTTTCTGCGCCGTGGCTGCGGCTGTGGTGGCAAGTGCCGCACCCAACAGGAAGTGGCGACGGCCTTCAATTTCCATATTATCACCAGCAGGTTCTGCCGTTTTCCCTTTCTTGGGATGACCGTAATGCAGTGCGCCAAAACTGCACTTGCTCAGGCAGTCGCCACAGGCAACGCAGCGGCTGTGGTCAACATAATGGTGTTTGTAGTCGATGCAGGAAGCCTTGCAGTTTTTGGTGCAAAGCGAACAACTGCGGCATTTTTCACTATCGAAGTAAATCCTGAACCAGCTAAAGCGTGAGAAAAACGAGAGCACCGTTCCAACTGGGCAAATGGTGTTGCAGTAAGTCCTGCCACCACGCCACGCCAGCACGGCAATGGCAACAAAACTAACCGCTGCAACAACAAAGGTAGGCAGGCTGCGCAACCACACTTCCTTATTGTAGAACGCATAACTTTCAAAATGCTCCGCCGCCATTGCCAACAGGTTGTTGCCTAACAGCCATACGGGCTGCAAGAGGTTTTGCGCCATGCGTCCATAACTGCTGTATGGAGCCACGAGGGCAGCAATGCCGGTAAATCCCATAAGCAAGAGCAATATGAAGATGGCAAGCATGCCATAGCGCAGCCATTTCCTTTCCTTGGAAAATGTGGCGCGGTTCTTCTTGTGAAACATGTTTGCGATGCGCCACTCCACGTCTTGCAATATGCCAAGCGGACATATCACGGAGCAATAAACGCGTCCGAAAATTAGTGTCAGGATGATGAGTCCAACCACCACTGCGACATTGAGCGACAACACGGCTGGCAGGAATTGGACCTTCGCCATCCATCCAAGCCAAGCAGCCAAAGTGCCGCTGAAGTCAAGGAAAAGCAACGTCACGCCGACAAAGAACACTACGGCAGTGACCGTTCTGATTTTTCTTAGCATATTGTTTTTGTATAGTTTGTAGGCTTATTGTCTTGTAATATTGCAAAATTACTTATTTTTCTTATAACTCACAACTTTTTGTAAAATTTTCATCCTGTTTTTTACATATTCCCGTTTCTTGCGTGAAGTCAATTGTTCTTTCTCGGGAAAGACTGCCAAGCCAGCTTGCGCCCCACGCCTTAGCCACGTGGTTTCCCCACCATGTTGCGAGGATGGTGTTCAAGGATTTCACGTCGCAACGACTCGTCGTCGAGATGAGTGTAAATTTCTGTTGTGCCAATGTCAGAATGTCCGAGAAGCACCTGGATGACACGCAAGTCGGCGCCACCACGCAGCATGGCCGTGGCAAAGCTGTGTCGCAGCGTATGCGGCGAAATGGTCTTGCTTATTCCCGCGGCCAGTGCTTGGCGTTTTATCATGATGAGTATCATCGTGCGAGTGAGGCGATGCCCGCGTCGGTTCAGGAAAACATAATCCTCCTCACCGGGCTTTATGGTCATCTGCCGTCTGTCGTCGAACCAAAAACCAAGTTCCCTTATGGCGTCAGCCGATATCGGCACAAGGCGTTCCTTGTTTCCCTTACCCACAACCCGCATGAAACGCTCCTCAAGGTTCAGGTCAGAGAGTTTCAGGTTCGTAAGCTCGGATACGCGCAAGCCGCAAGAAAACAGCACCTCAATGATGGCACGGTTGCGATGCCCCTCGTTGGTCGAAAGGTCAACGCTCGCCTCCAGCCTGTCAACCTCGTCGGTCGTAAGATATTCGGGCAGGCTGCGTGGCAGTTGTGGCGACTCCAGAAGCTCCGTGGGGTTTACATCAAGGAAGCCGTCGAGCACCAGGTACTTATAAAACGAGCGTATGCCAAACAGCACACGCGACTGTGTTTTGGCTCCAAGCCCATGCTCGTGAAGCGATGCGGCAAACTCCTCAAGGTCGCCAAGGCTGACGGCCAAGGGGCTGAGCTGGCGGTCATCGAGAAAGGCGAACAGCAACCCAAGGTCGTGGCCGTAAGCGTCAATGGTGTTCTGCGAGTATCCCCGTTCCAGCCTCAGGTAGCGCATGTAGCGACGCATGATGTCGTGCATGGCCGAATTATTTGGGCTTTTCTTTTGCATTGTCAGCGTTTTCTGCTAATTTTGCAGCAAAAATACACAATATTTTCCAAAAAACATTTCCCTGACATGAAGAAAATCCAAATCATAAACGGGCCCAACCTCAACCTGCTCGGTTTGCGCGAGCCCGGTATTTATGGCGACAGCTCGTTTGAGAGCTACCTGCCCAAGCTCCGCTCACGTTTCCCAGACCTGCAAATTGATTATTTCCAAAGCAACATAGAAGGGGAACTTATCGACAAGATGCAGGAGACGGGGTTCAGCTACGACGGCATTGTGCTGAACGCAGGCGCTTACACCCACACCAGCGTGGCACTGCTCGACTGCATACGCTCGCTGCGCTGCCCCGTGGCGGAGGTTCACATCTCAAACGTGCACAAGCGTGAGGAATACCGCCACCACTCAATGATAAGCGCAGGATGCAAGGGCGTGATTTGTGGATTCGGGCTTCGCTCATACGACTTGGCAATAATGGGGCTTACGGCAGATGAAGGTTGAGGAATCATACTTGCTCGCCCACATTGACCCGGAGGGCGACTACCTTTACAGGCTGTGGCGTGCCACGAACATACATACGATACATGGCCACATGGCAAGCGGGCACCTGCAAGGGAGGCTGCTAAAGATGTTCGTGATGATGCAGAAGCCACGGCTGGTACTTGAGGTTGGCACTTTCTCGGGATATTCAGCCATCTGCATGGCGCAGGGACTTATGGAACTTGACCGATCCGTGGCGACAACGCAAGCCAACCCAAACGACCTTTCGGCAACACACGATGGAGCCAAAAGCCAAAGGAGGGTTTACACGTTTGAGATAAACGACGAGATGGAAGACTTCACTCGCCCTTGGATAGAAAAGTCGCCGGTTGCCAAGTACATTGATTTCCGCATTGGCGATGCCGTGACCGAGGCTCCGAAGCTTGGCGTAAAGTTTGACATGGCGTTCATCGACGGCGACAAGCGCAACTATGTTGAGACCCTCGATGCCATTTATCCGTTGATGAATGCCGGGGCAATAATCATCGCCGACAACACCCTATGGGACGGGCACGTGGTTGACAGCGCATACGACCACGACAGCCAGACTGTCGGCATACGCCGCTTCAACGACAGCCTGGCGCAAGACGACAGGTTTGAAAAAGTGATAGTGCCCGTGAGGGACGGGCTGACGATAATAAGGAAAAGACAGTGAGCCACGATGGCACGGCCAACGTGGGCAAACCGTTGGAAGGCTATCGCAGCAAACGCCTGCTCAGCGTCCTGACCGGATAATACACCGCAAGCCAGCCCGTCACGATTACCGTTACGAACACAAGCAGAACGTCAACGTAATGTACGCTTACCGGATAGGCGTTGACAATGTAGTTGCCGTCGTCGCCACCCATGCGCACCAGCCCAAACTGCTGTTGCAGCAGGCAAAGCAGCAATCCTATCAAAATGCCCACCGCAGCCCCGATAAACGTTATCATGCGCCCCTCGAAAAGGAACACGTGGGTTATGTCCTTGTCGGTTGCACCAAGGTTGCGGAGCGTAACCACGTCGTTCTTCTTGTCGATGATGAGCATTGACAGCGAGCCGATGATGTTGAAGCACGCCACCACGAGTATGAACGTGAGAAACAGGTAAGCCATAAGTTTCTCAATCTGCATTATCTTGAACGTGTCAGATTGCTGCTCATAGCGATCTTCCACCTTGTACTTTGCCCCGGCAATGTCCTGCATCTTGTCCTTCACGGACTCGAAGTCGGAACCCGGTTTCAGCCGCAACTCAAGTGCCGACAGGCATCCCTGCTGTCCAAAGAGACGGCGGGCAAAGCCTATCGACGTCAGTATATAATCCTTGTCATACTTGCTTTGGTTGACGCAGAACACCACGCCGTCGGATATGAGCGAATCGACCACAAAACCGTCCTGTGGATTGCTGAGGTCAAGCTGCCCCTCACGCCGCGGGGCATAAACCTTGAGGTAGCCATTCCACTTGGCACCCGTGCCCAACGTCTGGGCAAGGCGTATGCCGGGTGTGCCATAGTCGAGGTTGGCTGTGTGCAGCTCAAACTGGCCATCGCCATACAATATTTCCGTAATGCGTGTCAGCTCGGCGAAATTGTCGTCAACACCCTTAATGTTGACCATGGCTTGCCTGCCATTGTACACGGCAAGCCCCATGTCCTGAAGCGTTTCCGTGGCAACCTCAACCTCTGGCAACTGCCTAATCTTGGTCAGCACAGGGTCGTCGGCAGGGACGGTCTTGCCCATGACGGGAACAACCTTTAGCTGTGGGTCAAAGTTGGTGAAGAAGCCGGCAACCAAGTCCTGGAAGCCATTGAACACAGACATCACGATGACCAATGCGGCTGTAGCCACTGCAACTCCAATGACAGATATCAGGGAAATGACATTTATGGCATGCGTCTTCTTTCGGGAGAAGAGATAACGCCGGGCAATAAAAAACGAAAAATTCATAATAAGTTGATAACCAATCGTTTCTAACGACAATGCGATTGCGGCGCAAAGACTGTGCGATTACGCCGCAATGGCAATGCGATTACGGCGCAATGGCGACACGGTTGCGGCGTAACGGCTACGCCTTTGCGCCGCAACCACGGAGGCAACGCCACGGTGCCTTATTTCTTGAGCAACTCGTCGATGCGATCAATGTAATCGAGGCTGTCGTCAATGAAGAAGCGCAGCTCGGGTATTATGCGCAACTGGTTGTGCACCCTGCGCCCAAGCTCATAGCGTATCGTCTTCTCGTTCAAGCGGATATTCTCCAGCAGCTCCTTGCCTTTCTCAGAGGGGAAAATGCTGAGGTAAGCCGTGCAGATACTAAGGTCGGGACTTATGCGCACTCTCGTTACGCTTACCAACAGGCCATGGGTCTGGCGCGTCTGTCCCTGGAAAATCTCGGCAAGCTCTTTCTGCAACAGCCGGGATATGCGGTTTTGTCGTGTCTCTTGCATTATACTAAAGTTCTATGTGTTCTGCCTTTATTCTCTCATGCAGGAAGATTGTGGCAGAGTCGGTAAACTTTCCTGCGTTCTCGGTGGTGAAATAGGTGGCACTGCCGCCCCTCGTCAGTTTCCGCTCCATCTCAGGATGCCGTCCAAGGTAGTCTTTCAGGCTTGTCGCCACATATTCGCCTTGCGGCACAATGCGTATGCCTGGGTGGTTATATTTCAAGATCTTGGGCATCAGCAACGGGAAGTGGGTGCATCCCAAGATGATGGTGTCAATTTCGGGATCTTTCAGCAACAGTTGGTCAATGCGCTTTTTCACGAAGTAGTCGGCACCAGGCGAATCGGCCTCGTTGTATTCGACCAGCGCCACCCAGAATGGGCAAGCCTGCCCAGTGACTTTCACCTCTGGCCAAAGCTTTGCTATCTCCAAGTCGTAGCTGCGGCTTTTCACGGTTCCCTCGGTGGCGAGCAACCCAACGTGATTGTTGCGCGTAACCTTGCCTATGACCTCTGCCGTGGGACGTATCACGCCAAGCACACGGCGGGTGGCATCCCATCCGGGCAAGTCGTTTTGCTGAATTGATCGCAACGCTTTTGCTGATGCCGTGTTGCAGCCAAGCACCACGAGCTGGCAGCCCAGCTCAAAAAGACGCTGCACGGCCTGCCGGGTAAACTCATATACGACCTCGAACGACCTCGGGCCGTATGGCGCGCGGGCGTTGTCGCCCAAGTAAACATAATCGTACTGGGGCAGCAACTGGCGTATGCCATGCAATATGGTAAGCCCTCCATATCCCGAGTCGAAAATTCCTATGGCACCCGGAGCCTGTGGGAAGGATGGGGTGGGGCACAGGCTTTTCCTATCAACGTCGCTCATCATCGCTTGCATTGACGGTATGCGTCATTTTGCCACGCGTATCACGGCGTGGGTTATGTCCTCGCCCATGACGGGATCCACGTAGGGCAACGCATGGGCATC
>CAYLUI010000025.1:0-7448 GCA_964386825.1 uncultured Prevotella sp.
GTAGTGCACGGGCTTCCCAAGCCTGGGAGGCGGGTTCGATTCCCGTATCCCGCTCTTCTTTTCAGCACTTGAAAAGCATAAATCCAAAACAGAATATTTTTTAGGTTTTAAAGGTTTGCGTGAGTTTCTTCCGACTCGCTTTTTTCTTGGTTGGAAGTAATCTGATAGGACTTTTGGGGCGCATGGTAAAAACTGTGTTTATGGAATAAAATACTTCTTTTGCAGTCTAAACGAACTATCCTGTAAAAGGATGGGGCAGGGTGACAATCCTGTGTTTGTGGGATAATAATATTATTTTTGCAATCTAAGGTTGGTTGTTTTTAGTTATTCTCTAAAATATATGAAGAGTTGGTTTGTTCGTAACTGTGAAACTAAAAAGCCACGAAGCTAAAAACTTCGTGGCTTTCGAGGTGCGTGGCGGAGTCGAACCGCCTTGAGTGGTTTTGCAGACCAGTACCTAACCGTTCGGACAACGCACCATGTCCTGATTTGCGAGTGCAAAGGTAGGCATATTTTTCCTAACTGCCAAACTTTTGGGCTGCTTTTTTTCTTGTTTGGCGATTATTGGGATGTTTCGTGTTGTTTTTACCTTAAATCTATGACTTCTGCTTGGGGAAAATCTTTAGGGTTGAAGGTGAAATTGCTGTTGGGCTGGTTCACGGCACGGAAATTGCTGATGTTTATGTTAGTCCATGTGTTGCCTTGTTTCATCTTTACTTGTGATGGGATGCTTGTCCTCTTGTTGATTGTTATGTACACTTCCTGAACGCTGCGTTTCTTATTTTGTGCGGTCATGTGCACGACGTAATTGTTGCCTTTTTTTGTCAATGACAAGTCGTAGCCGTTTTTATACATGGAGATGAACGTGTAAGGGTTCATGCTCATGCGTTTTGCCTCGGTAGGGGTGGAAATGTTGACTTCGTTGGTTTGTCTCAGGTAGCTCCATTGGGTCTTGCCATTGTACCACACAATGGCTTTGGGTGTCTTTGCCTGAAACATGCTTCCTTTTATGGCAATGGTTCCTGCTTGTGAATCCATGTTGGATGATGACACCGTGAATTTGGCTTGTGCCCCTCCTTGCCTTCCAACAATTGCCGCAGTCTTGTCTAACACTTTTTTTGCTTCTGCGGTGTTTTGGGCAAATGTGCAAAAACTGCAAAGTGATAGCAATGAAATCAAAAATATTTTCTTCATTTTCTGTATTTTGTCTTTGTTTTATTTCTTTTGTGGATGATTGGGCATTATGCGCCTCCGTGTATTCGGTTGAGGAGCATGTTGAGGCTGTTCTCGTCTTGCAACATGACATCGCGTGGCTTTGATCCCTGTGCCGCACCTACGATGCCTGCTTTTTCCAATTGATCCATCAATCTGCCTGCTCGGTTATATCCTATAGAGAAACGCCTTTGAATCATACTTGTTGAGCCTTGCTGCGAAATCACGATGGCACGTGCTGCCTCGTCAAAGAAGGGGTCAAGGTTGCTTGCGTCTGTGCCTGCTACGCCTCCTGTGCCGCCTACGGTAGGTTCGTCTGGCTCGGGCAGCTCCATTGGGTCAACGGGACCTTGCTGGTCAGCAATAAACTCGTTGATGACTTTTATTTCGGGAGTGTCAATGAAGGCGCACTGTAAGCGTACAGGTTCGCCCCCGCTTAGGAAGAGCATGTCGCCCTTTCCCACAAGTTGTTCGGCACCTGTGCGGTCGAGGATGGTTCGTGAGTCAATTTGTGTTGTGACTCGAAAAGCTATTCTTCCAGGGAAGTTTGCCTTTATGTTACCAGTGATGATTTTTGTTGTAGGGCGTTGGGTGGCTATTATCATATGTATTCCAACGGCACGTGCCAATTGGGCAATGCGCATGATGGGCAACTCAATTTCCTTGCCAGCTGTCATTATGAGGTCTCCGAACTCGTCTATTATCACCACTATGTAAGGCATGTATTCATGTCCGTCGGTCAGGCGAAGCTTGTGGTGTATGAACTTGTCATTGTATTCGTCGATTTTTCTCACCTGTGCTTTCTTCAGGAGGTCATAGCGATGATCCATAAGTTTGCACAGGGAGTTGAGCGTACGCACTACTTTCTGTACATCGGTAATTATGGGTTCTTCTTCGTTTTCCGGCAATGCTGCCATGTAGTGGGAAGCAATTTTGTCGTAGTTGCTGAACTCCACTTTCTTTGGGTCAATGAGAACGAATTTTAATTCGTTTGGATGCTTTTTGTATAGCAAAGATGATATTATGGCATTAAGGCCTACCGATTTTCCCTGTCCCGTGGCACCTGCCACAAGCAGGTGTGGCATTTTCGTCAAGTCAGCCATGAACACCTCGTTGGTGATGGTGCGGCCAAGAGCCATGGGAAGTGCCATTTTGGTGTCTTGGAACTTTTTGGTGTTCAGCACGCTTTCCATTGACACTATTTGTGGCTTTTTGTTTGGCACCTCTATGCCTATTGTGCCCTTGCCAGGAATGGGGGCGATGATGCGTATGCCAAGAGCCGACAGGCTGAGTGCAATGTCGTCCTCCAGGGTTCGTATCTTGCTTATCCTGACACCCTCAGCAGGCGTTATCTCGTACAGTGTTACGGTTGGACCTACGGTAGCGTTGATCTTGCTGATCTTTACGTTGAAGCTGCCAAGGACTTCCACGATGCGGGCGTTGTTTTCCTTGACTTCGTCCATGTCGATGGCAAGTTTATTGTCGTATTTCTTCAGCAGGTCATAGTCTGGGAATTTATAATTCGTGAAAGGCTCCCATGGATTAATGGGAGTGTTGAGGGCTGTTGGGGTTGAAACTTGCGCCGAGGCTTCTTTTTCTTCAGTCCCGGTGTTTATGGTCAGTTCGTTTCCAGCGTCTGCTTTTTTGCCATCGTTGCCCTTGTCTGGTGTTGGCGTATGTTCTTGACCTTGGGTAAAGTCTGTCAAATCAACGATGTTTGGCGATTCTTGGTCGTTTTTCTGCTGGTTAGGGGATTGCTCGTTAATGGTTTCTATGCTGGAAGGGGTTTCGACGCTTTTGTTTGTGTCTTCCTCGGGCGTTGGCGTATTTATGGTGAACTGTACTTTTTCTGTCACATATTTCACGGGATTCAAAGTCTTTCTTATTACTTCAATGGTCTCATTACTTAGATAAGTAAGGAAGGCTATGATTGTGATAGCGAGTATCGCCATAAGTCCAGGTGCTCCAAGTACGTTTTCTATTTGCTGGACACAGAAAAGGCCATGTTTGCCTCCTGGGTTGAAAATGGCTTCGCCCATAAAAGGTGATATGAATTTGGCAAGGGCTACGGATGACCATACCATGATGAAGGCAAGGCAAAAGAACCACTTTAGCAAACTGACAGAATATGCTTTCATGAGTTTTAGTGCTGCCAAAACCAAAAAGACTGGTATCATGAATGATGAGAAACCAAAGTTGATGGTTATCAGGTAATATGACAATACAGCTCCTATGGAACCACAGTAATTGGTGAATTCGTGAGCGGAATTTAGTATTTCCCATTGGCGCATGTTTTCCAAGACGCTTTGGTCTGCCTTGCCTGTACTCAAGTAGCTTGCCATGGCAATAATCATATATACTGCCAAGGCAAGAACGACAAGGCCGATTATGAAATCGGTTGTCTCACTCTCAAATTTATTTCGGAAGCCGACCGCCTCACCAAAAGATTTTGGCTTGTGGGCGGATTTTTTTTTTGCCATATTTTCAAACTTTAGTGTTGCAAAATTAATGGATTTCGTTGAGATTACAAAAACTTAGTTCATTTCTTTTTTCAACTTCATTGTTCATGTCATATCTTTTTTATACTTTTGCACTGTAAAACAGAATTGATGAAAAAGGAAATATACAGTCGTTTCGACAAGAAGGCTATTACGCCTTTGCCTGCTGTGGTGTTCCCTGGCCGTATAATTACCATTATCACGGCAGGTGAAGCGGAAAAGGCAGTGGATTATCTTTTGTCGGGTGACATAATGGGTGTTGACACAGAAACCAGACCTTCGTTTCGTCGTGGCCAACACCATAAGGTGGCTCTTTTGCAAGTCTCTAACCGTGACACATGTTTTCTTTTCCGCTTGAATTTGACAGGCATAACTCCTGCGATAAAGAGGTTGTTGGAAGATAAGACTGTGACGAAGATAGGGCTTTCTTGGCATGATGACATACGAGGGCTTGAGGCAAGGGAAAAGTTCACGCCTGGACTTTTCATTGAATTGCAGGACATGGTTGGCAAAATTGGCATTAAGGATCTTAGTTTACAGAAACTTTATGCGAATATATTCCACAAGAAGATTTCAAAGCGTGAGCGACTGTCAAACTGGGAAGCTGCAACTTTGACTGAGCGTCAGAAACAGTATGCGGCCATTGACGCATGGGCATGCATACACTTATATGAAGAAATATTGAGGCTGGAGAAAACGAGGGAGTATGATCTCGTGGAGATACCAGAGCCTGTAAGTACTGTAACTGAAAAGGAAAAACAATAAAGCAATGTATAAGAGCATATATATCAAGAGAGGGAAAGATGAGTCTTTGAAGCGTTTTCACCCATGGATTTTTTCGGGTGCCATTCACCATATGGACGAAGGGCTTGAAGAAGGTGACACTGTAAGGGTGTTAGGCAATGGTGGAGAATTTATTGCCGTTGGGCATTGGCAAAAGGGCACGATTGCCGTGCGAGTACTTTCTTTTGATGACATAGCTATAGATGAGAGTTTTTGGGAGGAGAAGATTGCCTCGGCATTGGCTGCGCGCATTGCCATTGGTATAGCTGACAATAATGATAATAACACATATCGTCTTGTTCATGGAGAAGGCGACTATCTGCCAGGGCTTGTGATAGACTGTTATGGATCCACTGCTGTTGTGCAGGCTCATAGCGTTGGCATGCACGTGTGCAGGCAACTAATATGCAATGCCCTTGTTAAGGTAATGGGGGAGAGGTTGAATAATGTTTACTATAAGAGTGAGACGACATTGCCGTTCAAGGCGGATCTTGGACAGGAGAATGGCTTCTTGTATGGACATACCGATGATAACACCGCCATAGAGAATGGCCTGAAGTTTCATATTGATTGGCTTCGTGGTCAGAAAACCGGTTTCTTTGTTGACCAGCGTGAGAATCGCAGTTTGTTGGAGCGTTATTCAAATGGCAGGAGTGTCTTGAACATGTTTTGCTATACTGGTGGCTTTTCAGTCTATGCCATGCGTGGTGGTGCCAAGCTTGTCCATTCTGTTGACAGTAGCGCAAAAGCCATCGAACTGACGAAACTTAACGTGGGCATGAATTTTCCCACAGACGGGCGGCATGAGGCTTACTGTGACGATGCGTTCAAGTATCTTGACAGTCATGATGACAAATACGACCTTATAGTCCTTGATCCACCGGCTTTCGCAAAACACAGGTCTGCCCTACATAATGCGTTGAAGGGTTATATACGCTTGAATGTCAAGGGATTTGAGCGCATAAAGCATGGTGGCATATTGTTTACTTTCAGTTGCTCTCAGGCTGTGAGCAAGGAAAACTTCCGAACGGCAATCTTTACCGCCGCAGCCCAGGCAAGGAGGAAAGTCAGAATTTTGCACCAGTTGCACCAACCTGCCGATCACCCCATAAGTGTTTATCATCCGGAGGGAGAGTACCTGAAAGGGTTGGTGCTTTATGTGGAGTGAGAATCATAGGTTGTATTCCTCAAGGGCTTTTACGCCTTTCAATGTGCAAAAGCCCCTTACATACAACAGTATGATGTTATGGAAAATCTGGCTCATGCTATAGTGCTTGAAGAGCTGGTTTTTCATGATGTAATCCATTGAGGCGTTGCACACGTTGCTGATGAGCGTGAAGTCAACGTCACTGCGGAAGAAGCCCTCCTCCACGCCTTGCCTGTAAAATTCCATGGCGGTGCCTTGCCTTTGATTGTGCTGCTCGTTTATCCATTCTTTTACATTGGGGTATCTTTGCAAGTCATAATAGTACGCTTGGCATATTCCGTTTGCCCTTGACATTTGGTAACGGTAAGTCTCTATTATGATTGATATGACGGAGGTGTCTTCCCTGATGAAGTCATCCATGTGCCTCCTGAACTCATTGTGCTTCTCTTTCACGCATTCAAGGAGGAGCTTTTCCTTGTTGGCAAAAAGCTCATAAAGGGTTCGTTTTGATATTGACAGTTGGCTTGCAATGTCATCCATTTTCACAGCCTTTATTCCCTTGGAGAAAAACGCCTCTGTAGCCGTGGCTATAACCTGTTTGCTCAGTGATTTTCTGTAAACAGTTGTTTCACTTTCGTTCAGCATGGTATGTTGTGTTATATTTTTTCTTGCAAAATTACAAAAAAAGACAAAATACGCTTCCGTTTTAATGCTTTTTATTAATTTTGCAGATAAATATAGAGAACATAGACTTTTAAAAGATTGTATCATGGTGAAAATTACCAAAGAGGTTGCCCTTGCTTATCATAATGAGGGTAAACCTGGAAAGATTGAGGTGAAGCCAACCAAGCCTTATCGTACCCAGACAGACTTGAGTCTTGCATATTCGCCAGGAGTGGCTTATCCGTGTCTGGAAATTCAGAAAAATCCCGATGATGTTTACAAATATACAGACAAGGGAAACTTGGTGGCGGTAATATCCAATGGCACGGCAGTGCTTGGGCTTGGTGATATCGGCGCCATGAGCGGCAAACCGGTTATGGAAGGCAAAGGGTTGCTTTTCAAGATTTACGGAGGCATTGATGTCTTTGACATAGAGGTCGCAGAGAAAGATCCAGAGAAGTTTTGCGAGGCAGTAGAGAGGATTGCCCCGACTTTTGGAGGTATAAACCTGGAGGACATCAAGGCACCTGAATGTTTCTATATTGAGAATAGGCTGAAGAAAACCCTCGACATTCCCGTTATGCACGATGACCAGCATGGCACGGCCATCATTTCCGCGGCAGGCTTGCTCAATGCCCTTGAGGTGGCAGGAAAGAAGATTGAGGATGCGAGGATCGTTGTTAATGGGGCAGGAGCCGCTGCCATCAGTTGCACTAAGCTTTACTGCTCGGTTGGCGCTCGCCATGAGAACATCGTGATGCTTGACTCGCGTGGCGTGATTTACAAGGGTCGCGATCATGTGAATGAGCAGAAGTCCGAGTTTGCCACAGAGCGTACTGACATACATACATTGGAGGAAGCCGTCAAGGATGCTGACGTTTTCGTGGGATTGTCGAAGGGGAATGTCTTGACACAAGACATGATACGTTCGATGGCAAACAATCCCATCGTGTTTGCGCTTGCAAACCCAATCCCGGAGATCTCATACGAGGATGCGGTTGCCGCCCGTCCTGACGTCTTGATGTCAACCGGTCGTTCCGATTATCCTAACCAGATAAACAATGTCATAGGTTTCCCGTATATTTTCCGTGGTGCGCTCGAAGTTCATGCCAAGGCAATCAATGAGGAAATGAAGCTTTCCGCCG
>CAYLUI010000025.1:7458-44484 GCA_964386825.1 uncultured Prevotella sp.
TGCCAAGCTACAAGTCCCAGATATCGTAAATCAGGTTTATCATGTTAACGACTTGCAGTTTGGTCCCAAGTATTTTATCCCGAAGCCGGTTGACCCACGCCTTATAACAGAAGTGTCGGCAGCTGTGGCAAAGGCTGCAATAGACAGTGGCGTGGCGCGCCGCACCATAACAGACTGGGATGAGTACAAAAACCATCTGCGCGAATTGCTTGGGCAGGAGACGAAACTCACGCGTACCCTTCATGCAACGGCTGCGGCACATCCACAACGTGTTGTGTTTGCTGAGGGTGGGCATCCTACCATGATGAAGGCTGCCGTGCAGGCTCTCCAGGAAGGCATTTGCCATCCTATACTGCTTGGCAACCCGGATCGCTTGAACCGTATGGCAAAGCGTTTGAAACTTGATTTGACGGGAGTGGAGATTGTTGACATGCGTGCCGACAAGGAGCAGGGGCATCGTGCCACATACGCAAAACATCTTGCCGAGAAGCGTGCTCGCGAGGGCGTGACATTCGAGGAAGCTTACGATAAGATGTACGAGCGCAATTATTTTGGCATGTCAATGGTGGAACAGGGTGATGCCGACGCTTTCATCACAGGTTTGTACACGAGGTACAGCAACACCATAAAGGTTGCCAAGGAGGTTGTAGGCATAAGGCCCGAGTACAGTGCCTTCGGTACAATGCACATCCTCAACACTAAGAAAGGTGTTTATTATCTTGCGGATACGCTTATCAACCGCCATCCGGACAAGAACATACTTTATGACGTGGCAAAGCTGGCAGAGCACACCGTTAAGTTCTTTAATACGGAACCCGTTATAGCCTTGGTGAGTTACTCTAATTTTGGTACAGACACAATAGGCTCGCCGGTGAGTGCGCATCAGGCTGTTGATAGGTTGCAGAAGGAATATCCTGACATGCTTGTCGATGGTGAGATGCAGGTTAATATCGCGCTTAACCGTGAGCTTCGCGATTCCAAGTATCCATTTACGAGGCTCAAGGGCAAGAATGTCAATACGCTTGTGTTCCCTAACATGAACTCTGCCAACATAAGTTATATGCTAATGAAGGCTCTTGACCCAGACTGTGAAGTGATAGGCCCTGTTCAGATGGGACTTAACAAGCCTATCCATTTCACGGATTTTGAGGCCAGTGTGCGTGACGTGGTAAACGTTACTGCCGTAGCTGTTATTGATGCGTACGTTGACAAGATCAAGAGGGGGTAACGAATAAATGAAAATGCGTGGCGGAAGCCCAAGAAAGGCTGGATGCCATTGCGAAACTTTATAGAGATCGTCCACAAACCACAAGTGGTTTGTGGACGATTTCGTTTTATGGTTACCTTCTTTTTGGGGTATTTGCCTAAAGTTTGCGTGGGGATTGTGCGATTGCGCCACAATGGTGTCGTCGTTGGGGCGTAATCGCAATGCCTTTATGGCGTAATCACAATGCGATTACGCCATAATCATGTAGCCATTACACCGTAAACGCCTGACCACTACAAAAGCAGTGATGGTCAAGCGTTTATATGTTTATGAAGTCTTGTGCTTTTTGCTTGGTTTGCCAACGATTGTGTTGTTTAGGTGGCATTGAGAATTATGGTCGTGACACCAATGTTGAACACTGCTCCATTTTCCAATACTCGTTTCTCTCGTTGTCCCATGCGCTCACCGTTGACGAAAGTGCCGTGGTTTGATGGGCCGTCGCGCAATACATGTTTCAAGTTTCCACGTTTGTCGCGGCTTACGTTTATTATGCAATGCAACAAGTCCATTGTCAGATCTCCAGTCTCTATTGGTGTGGAAATGTTGTTGCCTTTCATGTACCTGCCAATGGTGTTGTCGCCCATGTTGAGTGGCAGTATTTGTTTGTAGCAGTAGGCGTTTTCTATTATGGTGATGCTTCCCAAGCCTGTGCTGTTTTCTTTCGCTTCCTTTTCGGGATCCTCATCGTCCTGGCGTGGGCGCACGCTTGCGGAGTTTAGCCTTATGCCGAATTGCTTGTTGCAGTATGGACATGTGAAAATCAGCGTTGGGCTGTTCTCATATTTTGTCTCGTCAAAGGTTATGTATGAATCGCATTTGGGACAGCGGACTCGTTTCATGGTGGAACTTTTTAAAATTTTACTTGGGTAATCCACACTTCGGAAAACTCTTTTTCCGTGGAGAGTGTGTTGAGTGCCTTTGAGGCTTCCTCTCGGGTCGTATAGCGTCCCAATAGCACTTTTACATGACCATTGCGATGTACGAAAGCTTCTTTGTATCCACGTTTATGCAGGTCTTCAACGTATGTTTCTGCATTTTTTATTGTAACACGGCTTGCAAGAACGATCGAAAAACATTTTTCATTGGTCGTGACATCTTGAATGCCTTGTGATGTTTCCTTTACCCTTGTTTCTTCTGCTCCAACTTCCTCGTCCGTGACCTTGGCAGTCTCGACTTTGGACATTAATTTATTAGCCTTGTCTTGCCCCATTGTTATGTCCTTCGGCAATAGTATGCGGTCAAGCAGGTTTGTGTCAATGTGGTTTCCTGCCATCTGCGTGCTATTCACGAGAGGAGATGGCATGAGCAGGAAAAATATTATGGCTATGCATGCCACTGCCACATTGCGCCAGATGGAAATTATGCGTGCCGATGGCGCATGTGTGTTGCTGTCATTTCCTGTGGTGAACCCAACGCTCGTGCTTTGCGAAATCTCGGGTGTTTGTGGGGCAATGGTGTGTGTCGCTTGTGTGGCTTCATTTATTTCCGACAGGGTCTGCATGTGGAAACTTCCCAAGCCATAAAGCTCTGGCGATATAATGCCCGCCTCGTAGGGCGTGAACTCGTATTTGCCGTCATTGTTGAGGCTTACTGTGCCGATGCCTGCAAACTCGTATTTGCCATAAGAGTCAATGCGTTGGCGCAACTCCCTTACTTCGTCCTCTATGCGCATAACGGCATCAGGATAACTGATGTCGTATGCCTCGACGTATGATTGGGCAAGTAACGAGTCGTTAAGCGTAAGCCTTGGGTTAAAGCCGATGCTGCGTATGGGCGGCAGGAAACTCCCGTCGCTTTCGTCCTTTCGGGCATCAATATGGTGCGCCATAAAGCCGCCAAAGTCTGGCACAATGACGCAATCGTTGCTCAAAAGCAGTATCTCTATATGTCGGTCAAAATTTATCACTTTTGCAAAATTATGAAAAATGGGCTAAAGTTCCAAACAAACCAAGCTAAATTTGAGAAAAAAGAAAATAAAGTTTGATAGAGTTGTTTTTTACAAAATAGTTTATTATCTTTGTGGCCAAACATAAGGTTTCAACGGTGTCGCGCACTGTAATAATAAAGTGTGGTCAGCGTGGAGCGTCATATTATATGATATACGAAGAAACAAGTATAAAGGGAGTGTGGGTGCTTACGCCTCGTGTGTTTGATGATTCCCGTGGATATTTTTTCGAGGCTTGGAATCAAGCTGATTTTGACAGTCATGTTGGTCATGTGAACTTCATTCAGGACAATGAGTCCAAGTCGAGCTATGGGGTGTTGCGTGGTCTCCACTATCAGAAAGGAGAGTTTTCGCAGGCAAAACTCGTGCGGGTTATCAAGGGCAAGGTGCTTGATGTTGCTGTTGACTTGAGGAAAACGTCGCCAACATTCGGCAAGTATGTCATGGTGGAGTTGAGTGATGAGAACAAGTGTCAGCTTTTCATACCTCGTGGTTTTGCCCATGGTTTTTTGGTGTTGAGCGAAGAGGCCATTTTCACGTATAAGGTTGATAATGCTTATGCCCCTATGCATGAGGCTGGCATCCGTTGGAACGACGAAAGCATTGGTATTGATTGGCCAATAGATCCATGTGAAGTAGTGACCAGTGAAAAGGATCTTAAGGCGAAAAGTTTGGTGGATGCCGAAGTTTTTGAATGATGGCTTTATTTATGAGGAAAACGATATTTCTTTTGTTGCTGTTTCTCTTTTTTGCCGGAGTGTATTCGTGCAGGAAGAAAAATGGCAATGATGTGATGCCTGAGGAGAATCTGTCGGCCAAGAAAATGCTTCAAGGCATTTGGGTGGACGAGGATGGGCAGAATGTCGCTTTCAAGGCAAGTGGAGATACTATATTCTATCCGGATTCAACATCCCAACCTGTTTATTTTCAGATCGTTGATGACACTCTCGTGCTTCATGGCGTGAACGTGACAAAATATGCCATAATAAGGCAGACAAGTCATTTGTTCGTTTTTCGCAACCAGAACGGAGATGATGTAAAGTGTGTGCTCAGTGAGGATCCTGACGATGCGGCTTTTTTCTCAAAGGAGCGACCTTTGGCTCTCAGCGTTAATCAAGGGCAGCTTATCAAACGCGATACGGTGGTGATGTATGGAGACGAGCGTTATCACTGTTATGTTCAAGTAAATCCTACCACATACAAAGTTGTGTCACAGTCGTATAACACTGATGGGGTGGTTGTGGACAATGTTTATTACGATAATATCATAAACCTTAATGTTTATCGTGGTGCCCAGAAGCTTTTTGGTGCTGATTTCCGTAAACAGCAATTTGTCGGTGAGATTCCTGAACAATATCTCAGACAGGGTATCCTGAGCGATTTGCTTTTTGACCGTTGCGATGAGCAGGGCATTCATTATGTGGCATCTTTGATAATACCGGGGGCGAGCATGAGCAGCTATCAGGTTGAGGTTGTCATAACTTATGCTGGCAAGCTTTGTTTTGTAGCTGCGTCAAAGTGATTTTTTGTTATGCTCTATGGCCTCCAATTTGTTTGTTACGTTCCTTTTGGGTGGAACCTTCTGCAAAGTTTAGCCCTTTGAGTAGTGCGTTGCTGCCGAATTCTTTCTTGATTTTCAAGGAAGCCTCTTGCAGTTTGCGCTCTTTCACGAGTTCGCTTTCTTCTTTTTCGCTTTGCGTTTTTTGTTTTGTGTAATCGGTAAACAGGTCAAGTTGCATGGGTTGGCGATGACGTTTGGGGATTGCGTCTTCGTTGATAACGCCAATTATTGTCAAGTAGATTCTACGTATTGGCATTGCCGGATTGGCAATTAGGTTGAATGTTTTTATAGTGGCTTCGGCTATCAGGCGTGATGATGATGTGGGATGTTCAAGTTTCATTGTGCCATGTGCATTTGTGTGGGATTTTTTGTGATGTCCGTATGGTGTAATGTCATGTGGGTGTTGTTGGTTCAAGTTGCTTCTGTCTTGGCCGCTTTTATCATAGCCAATAGCCAAGACAATCTCTGAGCCAACGAGGTGTTTTTCCATGAGATTAAGCGCAATGCTTTCTGCCATTTCCTTTGCGACAACCCTTGCTTTGTCCATACTGTACGGACATTGCAGCACTTGTCCGTTTCCCAAAGAGTTGTAGTCTGGTTTGTAAGCTTTTATGGAAGCTATGGTGACAGGTTCCCATCCCCAGGCGTGGTCTATAATAAGCTCGGCGTTGACTCCGAAAAGATTGTATAGGAAATCTTCATTGTTGATGGACATCCTTGCAAGTTTTCCCATGGTGTCGATTCCGTATTGCTCAAGTTGCTCGGCTATTCCATGTCCGAATCTCCAGAAGTCGGTCAAAGGCTTATGATTCCACAGTTTTTTTCGGTAAGTCTTTTCGGTAAGTTCTGCTATGCGCACACCATTTTTATCCGCTGGGATGTGTTTGGCGACAATGTCCATTGCGACCTTGCACAAGTAAAGATTGCTTCCAATACCTGCCGTGGCAGTGATGCCTGTTGTCTTTTGTACGTCTCTTACCATGGCCATGGTAAGCTCGTGGGCTGTTTTTTTGTATGTGTTTAAATATTCTGTGATGTCAGCGAAAATCTCGTCGATGGAATATACGTAAATGTCTTCTTGTGCTATGTATTTCAGGTAGATTTCGTAGATTTTGCTGCTTATCCTTATGTATTCCGCCATTCTTGGTGTGGCAGTAATGTAGTCTGCCTGCAGGTCAGGATCTTTTGCAAGTTCTACAGTTGATACAGATTTTCCTTTGAAATATCCGTGGGTGGTTTTCTTTAGTCTTTCTTCGTTTACTTTATGCATCTTCTGTATAACTTCGAAGAGACGTGCGCGTCCAGGCAGCCCGTAAGCCTTCATGGAAGGTGATATGGCAAGGCAAATGGTCTTGTTTGTTCTGCTTGTGTCAGCAACGACAAGGTTTGTTGTGAGTGGGTCAAGTTCTCGTGTGGCACACTCTGCTGAGCTGTAGAAACTTTTTAGGTCGATGGCGATGTATGTCCGTTCTTGGTCAGGCATGTTGGTTGCAAGCGGATTTTTGCCCAAAGATACGAAAAATGTTTGACATGGCAAAATGAAAAAATACATAAAAGGACCGTCATAGGCCTTTGGGCGATATGACGGTCCTTTGCTATAGTGCTTTGCTTGTTTTTAATTTGTGTATAAGAACCTTTTGATGGAACGTTTGGGAGTCTTTTCAAACTCTTCTGCATGTATTCTCATTTCTGATAGATGGCAGTAGGCCGGTTGCTCAGCGTTGAGGGTTTTCCTGTTTTGTTCCATTATTTCAATAATGTCGTTTTCGTTTAGTCCCATGTTCTTTGCTGTTTCATAGTCTGGGTGAACGAGTCCGACGAGTTTGTTGCCTTCTTGTATTACAACGCTTTCGTTGACGAGCGTTAGAGAGTTTAGTTTGTCCTCAATTTCTTCTGGGTATATGTTTTGTCCATTGGAACCGAGGAGCATGTTCTTGGAACGTCCTTTGATGAAAATGTTTCCTTCCGCATCCATTGTTCCCAAGTCACCAGTATGATACCAACCGTCTTCATCGATGACAGATTTCGTGGCTTCCTCGTTTTTATAGTAGCCGAGCATCACGTTTGGTCCTTTGCACAGTATTTCACCAGGGACGTTTTGGGGGTCATTGCTCACTATGCGAACCTGCATGTGAAGGGCAGCCTTGCCGCAAGAGCCTGGAACAAAGTGTTTCCAATCCTCGTATGCAATGATTGGGGCGCATTCCGTGGCTCCGTAGCCAACGGTGTAATGGAAGCCTATGCGATGGAGGAATTGCTCGACTTCTTGTGAGAACGCAGCTCCACCAACGATGATTTCGATGAATTTTCCACCGAAAGCATTTGTCACTTGTTCATTGATGCGTTCGTATAATTTGTTGCTTATACCTGGCATGTGCATCAGCAGTCGCATTTTGGGATCTTGCAATTTGGGGAAGACCTTTTTCTTGATGATCTTCTCTATGATGAGCGGTACGGATATGATAATTGCAGGCTTTACATCTGCAAAAGCTGCTGCTATTATAGCAGGTGATGGTATGCGTGTGAGGTAGAAAATGTGGCAACCTTTCAGGAACTCGAAGAGAAACTCAAACGACATTCCATACATGTGTGCCATTGGTAGTATGCTTATGATGTTGTCGCCTGGCTTTATCTGGTCGCCCAAGGCATGCTCTGCGAAGTCGTAATTGCTCCATAATGCGCGATATGGTATCATTACGCCTTTGGAGAATCCGGTTGTTCCACTTGTGTAGTTTATGAGAGCCATCTCGTTTGGATCTTGCTCCACATAATAATGTACGTGCTCCTTGCGGAAAAATTTAGGGTATTTTTTCCCGAACATCTCGTTTAGGTGTTCGCGAGCATATGTCAACTTTTCTGTTCGTGAGATTACGAGTGAATAGTCCGGAATGTAAATTACACCTTCGAGAGAGGGCATCTTTTCCGGATCTATTTGTGTTGCTACCACGTCGCCAACGAAGAGCAGTTTTGCATCAGAGTGGTTGACGATATTGTGGATTTGGTCAGCTGTAAACTCATGCAGTATTGGTACGGCTGTTGCGCCGTATGTTAGAACCGCCAGAAATGCGGCTGACCATGCGGCACTGTTGCGTCCGCATAACGCAATCTTGTCTCCCTGTTTCACTCCGGAACTTTCGAACAAGATGTGAAGTTTCTCTATCTTCCTTGCTACGTCATGGTATTGCAGAGTTGCGCCTTTGTAGTCGGTGAGCGCGTCCCGATCCCAGTTCCTTATTATACTGTCCTGGATGAATTGGTTGAAGCTTGGAATCTTTTCCATAAGTATATCTTCTAATATCGCCGCCAAGCCTTTAATGTGGTTTCTTGGTAGAGATAACGTTTAATTGACTTCTTTGGTGTTTTCTCAAATTCCTTGTCGTGGAGCTGAATCTCGCTGAGTCGGCAAAACGATGGGAGCTTTGCGTTTAGCTCTTGAAGGTTATGCTCCATAACTTTTTTAAGGTCATCGTCGGTGAATCCGAGTTGTGTGGCTGCGTTCATGTCTGGATAAACCAAGCCAACGAGCTTGTCACCACGCTGCACGACAAGGCTTTCGTTTACGATGGTCATGGAGTTCAATTTGTCCTCTATTTCTTCAGGATAAACGTTTTGGCCATTTGAGCCGAGCAGCATGTTTTTTATGCGTCCACGAAGGAAAAGGTGTCCGTTTGCGTTGATTGTGCCAAGGTCACCAGTATGGAACCAGCCGTTATCGTCAATGGCAACTTTGGTTGCCTGTGGATTTTTATAGTAGCCGAGCATGACGTTTAAACCTCGTGTCAAGACTTCTCCTGGGATGTTTTCAGGATCGTTGCTCACTACTTTTATTTCCATGTGATCTGCCACGGTGCCACATGAGCCAGGCACGAAGTCGTGCCAGTCGCTGTAGCTTATCATGGGACCGGTTTCTGTGGTACCATAGCCAACTGTTATTGGGAAGCCAATTTCCAAAAGAAAACTTTCAATTTCCTTGTTCAGACCTGCTCCACCAACAATTACTCCGTATGTGTTTCCTCCCATTACTTCCATTACCATGGAGTAAACGTGTGCTTTGGCTTTTTCGCCTATTAGCCCAGGCATCTTCATCATGATACGCAACCTGTTTGTTATGCGTGGGAATACGCCGTTGCGAATGATTTTCTCAATTACAAGCGGTACTGACACAATGAAGCCTGGACGTATTTCTGCAAATGCAGTTTGTATCACTGTTGGGCTGGGAAGTCTGGTCAGGAAGAATATGTGATGCCCCAAAAAGAATTGCAATAGGAACTCGCAGGTGAGACCATACATGTGTGCCATGGGTAGTATGGCAAGCACGTCGCAATCTTTTGGTATTCTTGCCCCAATGGCTTTTGTAAGATAGTCGAGATTGCTCCACAACGAGCGGTATGGCAGCATGACACCTTTTGAGAAGCCTGTGGTACCGCTGGTGTAATTAATCATGGCCAGCTCTTCGCCATTTTCTTCTGCGTAATAGTTTAAATGTTCTTTGCGGAAAAACTTTGGGTATTTTTTGCCATAAATCTCATTCAGGTGCTCACGAGCGTATGTCAGTTTTTCGGAGCGGCTCACCATGAGTGAGTAATCGGGGAGATACACTACACCGTCAAGGTGCGGCATTTGTTCATAATCGAGTTGCGTAGCAATTACGTCGCCAACGAAGATAAGGCGCGAGTCGGAATGGTTTACTACATTATAAACTTGTTCAGGCGTGAACTCATGTTGTATTGGCACAACTACGGCTCCATATGTTATGGTTGCCAGGAATGCACAAGCCCAAGTGCTACTGTTACGTCCGCATAGGGCAACTTTGTCTCCTTTCTTCAAGCCGGAACACTCAAACATGATGTGGAGCTTTTCTATTTTTCTCGCCACATCATGGAATTGGAGAGTCGTGCCTTTGTAATCAGTAAGGGCATCTTTATTCCAATTCTTCTGAATGGTTTCCTCGATCAGTTTGTTGAAACTTGGTATTTTTACCATTGCACATTTTTCTTAAATCTGTGCAAAGGTAATATCAAAAATGCACATTCGCAAATAAAATGTGCATTATTTTGTTTTTGTATGTATTTTTTAGTGCAAACACTACTCGTAGCGCATACTTTTGGCTGGATGTATGTGCGAGATAAGGTAACTTGGTGCTATGAGCACGAACACGCTGATGAGCAGAGTTGCGACGTTTAGTAATATTAGCGCAGGGATGTTTATCTCTATTGGTACAGTGTTGACGTAGTAGGTGGTTGGGTCAAGATGGATGATGCCGAAGTATTTCTGTATGACACTTAATCCGCATCCTATTATATTTCCAAACAGCAAGCCACGGCCGATGATGAATGTTGCGAACCATAGGAACAGATGCCGTATGGTAGAGTTTCGTGCGCCAAGGGCTTTCATGACACCAATCATCGTGGTGCGTTCGAGAATTATGATGAGCAGCCCGGAAACCATGGTCACTCCAGCGACTGCTGTCATGAGCACGAGTATTATCCATACGTTCATGTCGAGTAAGTCAAGCCATCTGAACGTCTGTGGGTTTATGTCACGTATGGTTTGTGAAGAATATGTTTCCCCGTAGTGATCCTGGGTCTTGTTTACTTTGCGGATGAATGAAAGTTCAACCTCGTCAACTTTGTCAAAGTCGTTTACTCTTATTTCCGCTCCTGAAACTTGGTCAGCCTCCCATCCATTGAGCTTCACGGTAGTGTAAAGATCCGTAAAGCACATTACATTATCATACTGGCCGAGGTTGGTTTGGTATATGCCTTGAATTGTGAATTTGCGTATGCGCACTCCGTTGTTGTCAATAAAGTAGGCGAAGATACGTTGCCCACATTTCAATTTCAGCTTGTCGGCAATGTTTTGAGAGATTAGTATTTTGTTTGATGAAGACTTGTCGGAAAACTGTGGTATGCTGCCTGTTACCATATTTTGGTGTATGAACGTGGAGTCAAACTCCTGTCCGACGCCCTTGAGCATTACTCCGAGAAAATCGCTGTCCGTTTTCAGTATGCCTTGCTTATAAGCGAAGCGTTCTGCGTGTTTTACGCCATTTATAGAGCGTATTACGCTTAGCATGCTGTCGCCCATGGCTATGGGATACTGTTCCGATTGCGTTTGTGATATGAAATTTGTAACTTGTATGTGACTGCCAAAGCCAATGACCTTATTGCGAATGGTATGTTTGAAGCCTAATACCACGAATACCGATATTATCATTACGGCAAGCCCAATCGTCACTCCTGTGGTGGCGATGGTAATTGCTGGGCGTGACACCTTATGACGATTCCATTCGTCGCGATACAGGCGTGTGGCTATGAACAATGGCAGGTTCATTTTCAGTTCTTTACTTTTCTTATTTTTCTTTTCTTCCAGGGTATGCCTCAAGGGCTTTGCCCAATATGAATAGGGAACGCTTTAGGTCTTCAAGCTTAAGCACGTATGCCATGCGTACTTGGTCTGTTCCTGCATCCGGTGTTGTGTAAAAACCGGCAGCAGGAGCCATCATCACGGTTTCTCCTTCATAGTTGAAGTCTTCCAGGCACCATCGGCAGAATTTCTCTGCGTCATCAACAGGCAATTGTGCCACAGTGTAAAAAGCTCCCATGGGAATTGGCGAATATACTCCTGGTATGCGGTTTAGTCCGTCAATGAGGCATTTCCTTCGTTCAACATATTCGTCATAAACGTTGCGGTAGTATTCTTCTGGGGCATCAAGCGAGGCTTCGGCTATCACTTGGCCGATAAGGGGAGGGGAAAGCCGTGCCTGACAGAACTTCATGACAGCATTCCTAACTTCACTATTGTGGGTTATTAAAGCACCAACGCGAATGCCGCATTCTGAATAGCGTTTTGACACAGAATCTATTAGTATCACGTTGTCTTCAATGCCTTTCAGGTGCATTGCACTAATGTAAGGACTGCCAGTGTAAATGTATTCCCGATATACTTCATCGGAGAAAAGATACAGGTCGTATTTTTTCACCAAGTCGCGTATCTGGTTCATTTCGCGTCTCGTATATAGGTAACCCGTTGGGTTGTTGGGGTTGCATATCATTATGGCGCGCGTCTTGTCGTTGATTAGTTCCTCAAACTTTTCAACTTTTGGCAGTGAGAAACCTTCTTCTATCGTGGTTGCTATGGTACGTATCTTGGCTCCCGCCGAAATTGCAAAGGCCATGTAGTTGGCGTATGCGGGTTCGGGCACTATTATCTCATCTCCTGGGTTAAGACAACTCATGAATGCGAACAATACGGCTTCTGAACCACCAGAAGTTATGATAATCTCGTCAGCATCAACGTTTATGTCGTATTTGGCATAGTATTTCACAAGTTTCTGTCTGTAAGACAAAAAACCTTGTGATGGCGAGTATTCAAGAATGTCGCGATTTATGTGTTTTAATGCGTCGAGTCCACATTGTGGTGTTGGTAAGTCGGGTTGTCCGATGTTGAGATGGTAAACCTTTATTCCTTGCGCTTTGGCTTTTGCGGCAAGTGGGGCGAGTTTTCTTATCGGCGATTGTGGCATTTCAAGGCCACGTACAGAGATTTCCGGCATAGTGTGTAATGTTTTGCAAGCAACCTATCCCTATTGGAGATGCTTTTCAAGTGCAAAGTTAATTGTTTTTTTTGCAGATACGGAAAACTTTTTCGTTTTAACCTTTATTATTTTTAATTTTTCTATCTTTTGATAGTTTTATGGATGAGACGTTTGGGGCTTTTGTTCCTTGAAGAAATATTGTCCCTTGCCTTGCGTCATGTGACCATATTCGATGGCATGGTGTGGGCAATGGTGGTAGCAGGCGAAACAGGCGAGGCAAGATCCGTCTTGTTTCCATTCTGGTTTTAATCCAATGCCACCGTTGATGTTGTGTACCGGACAGACATTGGCGCAAATGCCACATTTTACGCAACGTTGGTTTTCTACATGGAATGGCTTGTCTGTTATGAGATAGCGAGTGAAGAAGCCTCCAAGGACACGAGAGTTTATTCGTGGCCATCTGCCAATGACGAGTTGTTGCTCTTTTCGTTTGTCCATTATGGTGGCGATGTGTTTTTCAAGTTCCTTGGCGGCCTTCTCTTTTTTCTCTTTCTCCTTTGCTGGCTTATCTACGTTGAAGAAAGGCAGCCCCATGTAAGACTCTGGCATTATGAGCGAGAAGGCGGCATCGAGAGTGATGGCTTGTTTTTGCAGGTCATTGCGTAAAATATCGATAGTCTCGCCAATGTTGTCGCCTGCCGTGCATAAGGCGTAAACATAATGGCCTTTTGTGTTGATCCTTAGTAGGCTGATAAAATCACGCACTATTTTGGGCGGACGCCAACCGTGTACTGGAAAACAGAAACCTATACGCTCGGATGGTGATGGGGTGTAGGAAATCGGCTCGCCTTTCTCCAGAATTTCCGGAATGAAAAACAGCTTGTCGCCTGTTGCTTTTGCTATTGTTTCGGCAGCCCATTTGGAGTTGCCGGTATTGGAAAGGTAAAAAATCATGGTGCCTTGTTTATTTTTTCGCAGCAGCCCTCAATCATATTTCTTATCTGCGCAATCCTGGCTTTTTCGTCAGGAAGGTAACGGCGGAAATAGACAAGAGCCGACTGCAGGTTGTCGAGTGCGTTTACCCACTCTTTCTTGTTTACGGATATGAAGCCTATGCGGTAATAGGCGTGTGCTTTCTCCTTTTCTGGACACAATGCCAGCAAACTGTCATATGCAGTCTTTGCCATGTCATATTGTTTTAGCATGAAATGGCTGTCGGCGTTGGCGTTGTAGTATATTGAGCGTTCTTGTGGCGAGAATGCAGTAAGACGTGGCAGCGAAGCTTCCAATAGGCGTGTGGCGTTTTTGAAGTCGTTGTCATAGTAGTAGCAAAGCCCTGTGTATGCCCTGAATCTGGGGTTGAGATTGTAAGTGCTGTCAAGGCGTGACAGTATTACCAAAGCTTCGTGGTATTTGCCTCCTTGGAAGTAGTCGAGGGCAATGCTGAGGTCACGGCTTGCCTGTGATGGCTGTGCAGAAACTTGGGCGGACAGTTGCAAGGCTATGGCAAACGTGAGCAGAGGTAATTTTCCGGATGGCATGAATTATTTTTCCCATTTTGTATAAAAGTCTATGACTGCCTGTATTTCTTGGGTACAAGCCGGGCAGAAATCAGGATACTCATTTGTACGCATACGGCAGTCTGGGTAGGCACGGTAAACGCCTTTCAGGCTGTAGCCCGCTCCCTCATGGAAACCAGCCTCGGGGTCTTTGCCTATGAGGTTTTCCCATTTGCCTTTGAAGCTGACCTTGGTGGTTATGTTCTTTTCCCATGGCTCCACGTCGTGAGGGTACATTGGTATTTGCTCTTGTTCGTATGCGTACTCGTCGGCAAGTCCCGCGAAACTGTGCCCGAACTCATGCACTACGACTGGGCGAAACGCCTGATGGTGTGTCATTGAGAGATTATAGCTGTTAAGTATGCCGCCACCGCCATACTTTTCGGTGTTTACCAATACTATTATGTGCTCGTAAGGAATGCCTGCGAGCCAATTGTGCAGGTCTTTGAGGTGTAGCGTCGTCAGGTAGCGGTCGCTGTAGAACGTGTCGAAGTTTGAGTGCAGCGCAGTGTTTTTCCATATTCCTTTCGCCGGTTCGCTTGTGCCGCTGTCTTCAGATGGCGATTCCACGGCTACAATGTTGAACCTGTCCTTCATGCTCTTGAATGGCTCGTATGAGAAAAGAAAATCCATAGCCTTGCGTGCGTCTTCCCTGAAAAGTGGCATTTCCTCCTTGGTGTATCCTTCTGCCACGTAGGCAATGCGTATGCAGCGTGTGGTGTCGGCGGCTTTTTGGAGAGTGGAGTAGGGAGTTATGTTCTTTTCGCCTATGTGGCGTATAAGTATGTCGTCTGAGGTGACCTGGTGTGTTAGCGAAGCTATCACTTGGCGGCGGTTGTCACGCAGGTCTATGGTGATTTCGGCTGTGTCTTTTGGCATTGGCACGAGGAATACGTTTTGGAAACTTTTCCTCAACTTTTTAGCCTCGGGATAGGAAAGCCATTCTTGGAATAGTGTGGAAAAGGAGTTGCGGAAGATGACGTTTCCCGTCTTGTGGTCTCGGACGGTTATTTGCCCGTTACCTTCCATGGGAAGGTCGGCAAGCCTGTGTTTTTTGCCGTACCATCTCGGTTCTGTGCACAGCTCGTCCACGGCGATGTCCTGTTCGTGGCAATTGCCTGAGAAAGTGTAATCTATTCTTAGAGTCTTGTCTTGGAAGTATTGGTCGAAGTCTTGTGCGAGGCTTGTCAATGACAAAGCGCAAGAACAAAGCAAGGAGAGAGCTTTTTTCATAATAGTTGTTCTTTAAAGGGTGAAGTTTTGCCGTTATATGTAAGATGGCAGGGGATGCTTGTCAGTGCAGGCATCCCCCTTGGGGTTTTGTTGCCTTTTTCTGGCGAGTTGGTCTTTATCTTATCTTTAGTTTCATTCCCACTTTTATGTCGTCGTCAGCCGACATGTTGTTCATCTTGTATAGGCTCTTGAGGCGTATGCCATACAGTTGGGCTATCGAGTACATGCTTTCCCCCGCCCTTACCGTGTGTGGGTGTTTCCTGAATTCCTTCATGGCTTTCTTTTGTTTCTTTTCCAGGAAAATGATATCGCCTTCGGAGAGTTTGTCGCGTTTGTTGCGTTCGTTGTATTTTGCGAGTTTCCTCCATGACACGCCAGTCTCTTTGCCTAAGCTCTTGAACGTGTCACCCTCGCGAGCCACGATATAATAGTTCTTGTTGCATTTGTGTACGGGGTGTGTCAGGGCAAAGTCGCCAGACGTGTTGTTGGCGTTGTACCTGTCGGCCATGAAGTGGTCGTAGGTCTTTGCGCTGTCATACTGGTATAGCCTGTAAAGCTCTATTATGTTTATGAGGTTGTTTGCGTAGTTGGGGTTTGTGGCGTATCCACAGGCTTTCAGCCCGTGTGCCCATCCGCGATAGTCGCCCACGCTGAGTTTGAAGAGCCTTGCGTAGCGAGTGTTGTTACGCAGGAATTTGCTGTGATCCTCGTAGCTCTGCTTGGGGTTGTCGTATGCTCTGAAGCATTCGTTCTTGGCATCGTCGTCTGCGCTTATGGTGCGTCCGCTCCATCCATGACATTTTATGCCAAAGTGGTTGTTGCCTAATGTGGCGAGACGGCTTCTGCCGGCACCGCTTTCGAACAGTCCTTGTGCGAGGGTTATGCTTGCCGGTATGCGGTAACGTTCCATTTGTTCTATGGCAAGATCCTTGTATTGGCTGATGTATAGTTGGTATGCGGTGTTTGCGCGTGTTTGCGCCTCTGTCTGGCTATGGCCTAAGAGGAGCAGCAATAAAAATAAAGTGTGCCTCAGGTGATGCATTATCCTATGCTTTGTTTGTTTTCCTGCAAAGTTAATGATAATTATTGTCATTTCCAATGGCAATGTTCAATATTCACCATTAATAGTGGACTTTTGGCGAAGGTCATGGGTTATACGGCATTGCCATTGCGCCGTAAAGGCCATGCGGTTACGGCGTAATGGTGATGCGATTGCGGCGTAAAGGCGATGCGATTGTGGCGCAATGGCAAATGCCTTGCTGTGTGTGGTCTGTTTCTTATTGGTGTTCAGGGACGATGGCGAAGTAAACGGCATCGTGATCGGTGAGGTTTTCCATGTAATGGCTGTGCCCAATGGGGCAATAGTGGCATTGACCGGCGTGGCATTCTTCTATGGTGTTGTCGTAGTGGAATGTGAGTGTTCCGCTGATGACGAAAATTGTCTCGCAGTTGGTTTCGTGTGTGTGCAGTCCACTTGAGGCTCCTGGGCGTAGTGTCGAATACATTATTTTCACTTTGTCGTCCTGGTAGTTGCGCATGTCAAGTTTGCCTTTGCCTCCCTTGAAATCTGTGATGTGTGTTTCGGCTATTTTTTCAAAATCTATAATCATGGCTGTTGGTGTTATGGGTTGTTTATTTATGTTTATTGCGTATTGCAAGCGTTTTGTGTGTCAGCGTCATTCGCTTTGAGTCCAAAGTATTGGCTGAGTTCGTCCATTGCGTCACCGTCTTCGTTGTTTATGTCTTTTATGATGTTTCCGTTGTCCAGTAGCAGTATGCGCGATGATATGTCGGAGATGAAGTTCAGGTTGTGGCTGGATATGATTACGGTGGTGCCCGTGTCGTGGCATGTCTTCTCTATTATCTTTGCGATGTGCATCTGCGATGAGGGATCAAGATAGTTGAAAGGCTCGTCGAGCAATAATAGCTTCGGTTTGATGAGCATGGCTCCTATGATTCCGATTTTCTGTCGGTTGCCTTGTGAGAAGTCGCGTAGGTATTTATTCGTGCCGAGTATGTCATTGTGCATGAAGGCCTGGAACGTGGCGAGCCTTTGCTGCAAGGTCTCGTTGTCGATGCGATAAACCTCGGCTATAAACGAGAAGTATTCTTCAGGTGTGAGGAAGTCTATCAGAAACCTGCCGTCGATGTAGCTGCCGGTGAAGTTTTTCCATTCAGCGTTTTCGTTAACCTTCTCTCCGTCTATCTCCACGTAACCGTCATTTGCCTTTATTAGGTCGAGCATCAGGCGGAGCATGGTTGTCTTGCCGGCTCCGTTGTTGCCCACGAGTCCCACGAGCTCTCCCTGTGCTATGTCAAGGAAGGGTACGTCAAGTACGGTTTTCCCATTGTATGCCTTTTTCAGGTCTCTTATGTTTATTTCCATGGTGGATGAAGTTTTATTTCATGAAGTCTTCCATTCTCGCATAACGCCTCTCGTCAAACTTTGCGGCAATCCACGTTATGACAGGCTTGTGTGCCATTAGGCTTGCCGTGCCCAAGACGATGCTTGTTATTACCCATGCGTTGGCACCGAACAGGAACCAGATGCCTGCTGAGATGCCGATGGGGATGAGGAGGGCTATCGAATAGAAGTTTATTCGCATGTTGGCTCCTTGCATGTTGAAGAACGATTGGCTGAAAAGCTCAAGGCGCGAAGAGAATAGGCATGTGGGCAGGTTGAAGAGGTTGATGAACACAGACAGGCATAATGCTCCAAATAGCAGTGACGCGTTGAAATTGTCCTTTATGAACAGTAGTGGCACAATGAAGACTGTGACGACGGCACTGAGGAGAATGTAAAAGTAATAGCAGTTGGTAAGCAATTGCCTTGTCGTTATGGGTTTGGTCATGAGTCCTTGGAAGAAATTGCCCTCAACGGAGAATGTTAGTTGCGATAACGCCAGTGATGGAAGCAATATGCACATTATCGCATAGATTACGGCCTTGAGATCGGTTGGGTCTGATACCCATGCCATGAGATAGCAATCGGCTAACATGATGATGGAAACGAGAAATACCATTTGGCGTAATCGCTTTGCCCTGACAATGCCACAAAACTGCATGTTGAAGAGCGTAACCTTGCCTTTGCTGTACAAGCGCGATGGCTTGTGACTGTTTTCTTTGTAGTTGCTTTCGTTGACCATGAATGCCACAAGGCCTGCTATGACGGCGGTCGCCAGAAGCATGAACGCAAAGTTTTGTAGCCATGTTGGCATCCATAAAGACAGCAGCAGTAATGCCGATGCGGTCATGAACATTACAAGCCATCCGCCTATGAGTGCGAAGTGGAGAAAATGGTCTGAGGTCTTGCGTAAGCAGGTGACAAACAATGAGTTGGCATAAGAGAATAGTAGCATTATGGCGAAACATGCCAGTGCTTGCCAAGTGTCAAGGAATAATATTAGTATCGGGAGGAAAATCACTGGCGTCAGGTAACACCAAATGCTGAGGGCATTTGTCAGCAAGATGAAGACGTTCCACGTGCTTTCCTTTACAGGGCGTGTCTTCAGGTAGTCGTCCATGAATGTGGCTCCGCTCTTCATGATAAGCTTGGGGAAGATATCGGGGACGAGCATTGCCATGACAAAAAACAATCCTACGGCTGGTGGCAGGGTGGTTGCTGTTATGTTATCGCCATTTGCTGCAGCACCGGCGTATATGCCTGCACCGAAGCAGACATACAGGAAGACGATGTAAATGGCAAGTGCCAGCTCACGTTTCCTGAAATTGCGGCGTTTGCGGAGCCGCCAAAGCTGTAGGAGAGTTTTTAGCATGTCGTTTATTGCGGTTCGTTGTTTGTATCAGTGCCCTTGAGTTGTTCCACCTCTTGTAGCCAGATGGTTGCCATGGCATCTGATGGCATACGCCAATCACCTCTTGGCGAGAGGCTTATTGAACCGATTTTCGGACCATCGGGTAGGCATGAGCGTTTAAACTGCTGGTTGAAAAAACGGCGGCAGAAAGTTTGTAGCCAATGCAAGATCACTTCTTCGTCATATAATCCAGGCACCTCGTTGCCCATATCTGTATTTGTGTTTGAGGCAGCCGTTGAGTTGGCAATGTTGGCAGGTGTCTTGCCGAAAGCTTTGTTGGCGAGCAAGAAGATTTTCCTTGGGCTGAAGCCGTGGCGCAGGAAATGGTATATGAAGAAGTCGTGCAGTTCGTATGGTCCCACAAGGTCTTCGGTCTTCTGTTTTATGTTGCCGTTTTCGTCGGCAGGTATTAGCTCCGGAGATATTGGGGTGGCGATTATGTCGTATAGCGTTGCTGCCGACTTCTCGTCTATGGTCTTTGCGACAAACTTCACGAGGTGCTTTATTAGGGTTTTGGGCACTGATGCGTTTACGCCGTACATTGACATGTGGTCGCCGTTGTATGTGGCCCATCCGAGAGCCAGTTCCGACAGGTCTCCTGTGCCAACAACCATGCCACCGAGTTTGTTGGCAAGATCCATCAGTATTTGTGTGCGTTCGCGTGCTTGCGAATTTTCGTATGTTACATCGTGCGAGTCTTTGTCTTGTCCTATGTCCTCGAAATGTTGCAAGACGCTTTTGGAAATGTTCACTTCGCGCATTGACACTCCAAGGCTGCTCATTAGACTTATTGCGTTGCGATGGGTGCGGTCTGTTGTGCCAAAGCCAGGCATGGTCACGCCTATTATGCCCTTGCGGTTTAGGTTAAGTTTGTCGAATGTCTTTACGCAAACCAACAAAGCCAATGTGGAATCAAGTCCGCCGCTTATGCCAATCACCACAGTCTTGGCGTGTGTGTGGATTATGCGTTTGGCGAGCCCCATTACCTGTATGTTGAATATTTCTTCGCACGAGGCTTCCATGCTGTCGTTTGTGGGGATGAACGGATGTGGGTTTACCGTTCGTTCAAGGATGAAGTCGCGCGTTGATGTCACGGCATCGGCATTGCAGACATGGATGTTTTCGTAAATCATTCTGCGCTGGGCGTTGACGAAGGTCGTGTTGTTTCGCCTGTCTGAGCGCAGGCTCTCAATGTCAATTTGTGCTGTGATTAGCTGGCTTTGCAGAGCGAAGCGCTCGCATTCGCACAACAGCTTTCCATTCTCGTAAATCATGGCGTTGCCACCATAGACAACGTCTTGTGTACTTTCGCCAAAGCCGGCTCCACTGTAAACGTATCCGCACACGGTGCGGGCACTCTGCTGGGCCAACAGGCTTTTCAGGTAAGTGTGCTTGCCAGCCAGCTCGTTGCTTGCAGACAGGTTGAATATGATGTCGGCTCCGGCCAGTGCGAGATGGTTGCTTGGTGGCGTTGGTGCCCATACGTCCTCGCAAATCTCAACGCCGAACATGACTCCGTCGCCAGTGCGGAACAACTGTGGCTCGGGAGTGATTGTCACAGGGTGTCCTGCGTAACGTATGTTTTGCTGGCGCAGATCCTGTGCAGAAGCAAACCAGCGTTTTTCGTAAAATTCATTGTAGTTGGGCAGGTATGTCTTGGGCACTATGCCAAGTATTTTGCCCATTTGGAAAACAACGGCACAATTTAGAAGCAGGTCTCCCACAACGATTGGGGCACCTACAATGCAGATTATGTTTAGTTGGCGGCTAAACTCAAGCAGCTGCATCATGCAGTTTTCTGCCATGTCGAGCATAAGTTGTTGCCTAAAAAGGTCTTGGCATGTATATCCGGTTATGCCCAACTCTGGGAAGACTATAATCTCCGTGCCCTGTCCTTCAGCCTGTGCGATGAGTGATTCTATTTCCTTAGTGTTCTGTATGCAGTCGGCAACCTTTACCGTAGGCACTGCGCTTGCCACTTTTATTATTCCGTACTTCATAGCCTTTTTGTGAAGTTTCAGTTTTTTGGTTAAGGTGTTTTAGTGTATCGTTACCAGTGTTGCCCCGTAACCGTATTCCTGAAACGATGCGTCTTGGTAAGTGTATTTTTTGTGTTTGTAGGTAAGCTCGTTTATGATGGCACGCCGTAAAACGCCTGCACCTTTCCCGTGTATGAATACTATTTTCTGCCCTTTCTGTGAGGCGTACTTTGCAATAGTTTCCCTGAATATCTTCATTTGATACTCCAGAATGTCACCAGCATTCATGCCTGCTGTTGAGTCAAGAATCTCGTTTGCATGCAGGTCAATGACCTCTGTGTCGTCGAGTGTGCGATGGTATGCGTAAGGAGAGTTCTTGGAATTGCCCTTACTCTGTCCGTTTTCGTATCGGCGTATCAGTTGTTCCCTGGCGTGTGGCGTAGGTGCATTGGTTGCTGCGCTGTTGTCATTTCGTTGGTACATTTCCCGTTTAAGTTCCTTGGCGTTTATCACCAATGGGCGCATGGGCTTGTCGTTCTCGACCAAGGTGTAAACAAGGGCTGGTGTTTCGAAGAAAGGTGTGTCTTCGAAGGTGTGCGTTTTGTAGAATTTCAGAGGTTCAAGCCTGAATTCCACGCTTATGGGGTCCTTGATTATGAATGATTTTTCGCGTTTGTAAGCAATGATTTGTATCGCCACTCGTCCAACTTGATTTAGATTCGTGTAGTCGAGTTCTTCTATGAATAACTTGGTGTTGGGCTCCACTTCGGCATGTGTTTTCAGCGAGCAACTGTTTCCTTCTATTGCCATATAGGTGTAAGCCATGTAATAGTTGCTATCGTTTACAAAATATGCCTCAAAGTGTGGGTGGTCAATGCTGCTGTTGGCTGTTGGTACGAATATGAGATAGGCTGAAAGCTGGTTGCCACCCTTGCGCTCTTCTGCTTGTGGGCGGAAAGTTACGACTTTGGACATGTCAACGGTATCAGCTACTGTCATGTCAACGGTTTCGTCTTGCCCGTCTTGCATCATTGCTTTTACAGAGCGGTGTCCTTGTGACAAATTACTTACCTGTTCCTTACGGTCTTCAGCCTCTGCCCGTTTGTTTATGACATTGGATGTGCTGTAGTCTTCCTGATTGACCACTACCACTTCGTTTATTGGTGTTGGTATTTGGAAACCATCTTCGTCTTCTACCAATACTATGTTCTTGCCTTGGAACCCGGCAATCTTTCCGCCGCCGCTCTCACTGAGGAACTTTACTTTGTCGCCTATTTTCATTGCTTTGAGCTTATATTACTTTTTGTTTTAGGAATTGTGCTTGTGCCTACGCATAAGCATTTATGCCATCGTGTGTGTCATGTTATGTCAGGGGATGAGTAGGTTCGCGTCGCCATAGCTCAAGAACCTGAACCCGTTGTCGAGTGCATGTTGATAAGCCTTGCGCCAATCACCGTGCAGGAATGCGCTGACGAGTAGCAGTAATGTGCTTTTCGGCTGGTGGAAATTGGTTACCAGCATCTTCACGATTTTGTATTCGTAGCCTGGGGCTATTATGATCTGTGTGCTGGTGTGCAAGGCTTCAAGATTGTCGTGGTCAAGATAGTCGAGTATGGCTTGGATTGCCTTGCTTGCAGACACGGGCTCTCCGTCAACAATGACCAATCCTTCGTCGTTGTGTGGCAGGTCGTATGGCTCCCATTGGCAAACGTGCAGCTCTTCCTCGGGCGTGTTTGGGTTTTGCACGAGTTTCACGCCTATGTAATACAAGCTTTCAAGCGTGCGTACGCTGGTTGTGCCAACCGCTATGGCTTGGCAATCGTGCATGAGCAGTCGTTCAAAAGTATGGCGGTGTGCCACAATGTATTCGGAGTGCATGTTATGCCCTTCTATTTCATCCGTTTTTACGGGTTTGAAAGTGCCTGCTCCAACATGCAGCGTGACCTCTTCACGTGTTATGCCTTTTGTGTCAATGGCTTGCAGAACCCTGTCGGTGAAATGAAGACCGGCAGTAGGAGCGGCCACACTCCCTTTTATCTTAGAGTAAACGGTTTGGTAAGTGGTTTTGTCACTTTCCTCGGTATTCCGGTTGAGGTAAGGGGGAATGGGCAATTCGCCTACGGCATCGAGAATGTCGGCGAAGTTGACGTTGGTGTTGTTCCATGTGAAGTCAACCCAATAGTTTGTTCCTCCTCCTTTTGTCTCGGTTCGTGTCCTGTCTATGGTGGCCGAAAGGGTTAACGTGTTGCCCTTGATTTCGAAGTCGCGTTTAAGCGAGCCTTCTTTCCATTTTTTCAGGTTGCCAACCATGCAGAGCCAACTGCAACGAGATGTGGTTTGGAACATTCGCTCATAGTCGGCTGGCTGTGCAGGTTCCATGAGGAAAACCTCAATCAGGGCGCCTGTCTCCTTGCGGAAATGAAGGCGAGCCTGGATTACGCGTGTGTTGTTGAACACCATCAACGCATCGGCTGGCAGGTATTGAGGCAGGTTTTGGAAGCTATCTTCTGATATTTTGCCATGGTTGTATATCAGCAATTTGCTTTGGTCGCGTTGGCTAAGCGGAAACTTGGCAATGCGTTCGTTTGGGAGAGCGTAGTCGTAATCGTCTATGCGAATATGTTTTGTGTCCATAATGTTAATGTTGGTGAGATGGCTTTTTATTGCCAGACATTTATTAACGCACCTATTATCAGTACGGCGATGGTTATCACTATTATCGAAATCACCACGTCGATGTCGTTTTTGGCATATCCGGTTGACGTGTATTGGCTTGATACATAGTTGAGTTTGGGATTGAACCTTAGGTAAGTCTTAAGGTATATGATGTAAACAATCGTTCCGACTAAAGCACCGTATGCCATTCCGGCTATGATGTCGGAAGGATAGTGTACGCCAAGGTAAAGGCGTGTCCAGCAGTTTATGAGTGACCAGCTTACGATGAACACGCTAAACATTCGTCCTCTTACCAGAAGGCTGAGGAAGACAGCAAGGGACATTGTGTTGGCGGCATGGGCGGAGAAGAAACTGTAGCTTTGCTCTATTGTGCCGCTGATGAGGCTCAGCTGCCATTTTAGCATTGGGTCATTGCATGGACGCAACCTGCCGACCAATGGTTTTACGACGATGTCGTCTATGCCACCGGAAAGTAGCACGCAGAGCAATGCCGATCCGACGACAAGTCCGATTTGTGACATGGATTCGTTATTTTTCACAACGAGATAAAGCAGTCCGATATAAAGGGGAACCCATGTGAGACCTGATGTGAGCAGTGGCACGATACTGTCGAGAAAAAGAGAGTTGCTGCCATTGAACCACATAAGAACCTGTTGGTCAACTGATATGATGTTTTCTAATGCCATTGTTAACTCCGTGTTATGCTATTTGAAGGTCTTTGTCTCATTCCACAGTTCCATAGGTTCGGAAACTTGTTCGTTTTGCCTCAGCGTTGTGCTGGTATTGCGTTTTTACGTTGGCTTTATTGCCTTGAAAATTGCAAGGGTTTGCGTTGAAGCTTTTGGCGCATTGCGATTATGTTTTTGTGGCGATGCGCTAAAGCTTTTGTGGCGATGCCGTGCTTATATTATTTCTATGGCAGAAGACTTTATCCATCCCTCTCGTCCATCGCCCACGCGTATGGCTTTCCAACCTTTCATGCCGTTGTCGGTTATGTCAACGCGTGTGCCCTCATGCAATACGAAAGCGTCACCAGAGTTGTTTACTGGCGATGTTTTCACGCTTACAGAAGGCATGAGCACTATTGCTCCTGTGCGGTTCTCGAATGCTGACTTTTGCTGCCAGGCGAACAGTGTTGTCAAGGCAAATGCTGCGAGGAACGTTATGCTGCCGTAGAAACCGGCTTTCCTTGATGCCACGCTATCCGTGAAAAGGTAAATGAGCATCAGTAGCAATGCCGCAATAATGCAGGTTATGCTTGTTTTTGCCCATCGATCAACGCTGGTGAAGTTGACGACGCTTTTGTACCAGGTGGCGAAGACATTTTCGTCCCTTGGTGTTATCTTGTCGATGGTCTTTGAGTTTGCGAATTGCAGGTTGAACCTTATGTCCTTGTCGCCAGGCGATAGCAATAGCGCACGTTCGTAGCAGAGTATTGCGTGTGTGAGATTGTCTGTGCGGTAATATGCGTTGCCGAGATTGTATAGAATGTCAGGTGCCACCCCCTGCTTCAGCAAGTCATTATAGTCGATTATGGCTTGTTGGTAGTTGCCTTTCCTGTAGCAGTCGTCGGCATTTTGCTTTGTTATGGCAGTGCCTTTCAAGGGGAAAATCAGCAGTGCTGATAATAGTAGCAGGAGCAAGTTGGCTCTTGCTGGCGATGCCAATATTATATTATTATAATGTGTGTTGCTCATTTCTTTTTCTTCATTACGTCTTCTATTTCCATTATTGCTGACATTGCCGACTCGAAAGTCTTCTCCATGTTGCCGGAAGGGTCACCTGGGGCATAGCGCTCAAACTCGCATTCGTTAAGGGCGGACATGAATTTATCTACGGATTCTGTGGGAACGCCGTGTGCGGACAAGTTGTCCTTGATATTTTCTCTTGACAGGCTTTCCACGGGCATGTTCAGCTTGTAGCTTACGTAGCCCCAAAGAGCGCGTAGCACTTCGTCATAAAATTCGTCACGTTTGTGTTGGAACATCAAAAGACTTGCCTTTTTCAGGCGTTTGCGGGCAATCTTGTTTGCTTTTTTCCCGCGTGTCTTTACTATGTCAGCATTGTTGATGGCGCGCTTGCGGAAAATTGCGAGGAGCACAAAGAATGCCACGAGTGGCAATGTTAGGCTCACCCAATAGCCTGTACTGCCATAATAGTAATCTCCCAACTTATGTTGGGTGGTGTTGCCTGTCTTTATGCCACGTATGTCATTGTCTTTTGGCGTAGCGAAACTTGTCTCCGTGTTTTTGCCGTCGCCTGGAGCCACATTAATAGTGAAAGGCTCTGTGCTGATGGTCTTATATGCGTTTACGTTTATGTCGTAATAGTTGAATTCTACTGCGGGGATTGTGTACTTGCCTTGGTTGCGTGGCACCACAAGGAAGTCGTACACCATATTTCCACCAACTCCAGCACTTGTGAGCTTGGTTTTGTCGGTGATTTTAGGGTCATATTTGTCAAAGTCTTTTGGGAAATTTACAACAGGTTGCTTTATGAGTTTGAGGTTTCCTGTACCACCTACGACTACACGAAGCGTTATGGGGTCTCCTGCTTTAACTTCAGTCTTGTTGAGTTGGGCGGATATGTTGAATTTGCCAACTCCTCCGGAGAAGTTGGTCGGTTTCTTTGGCAATGGTTCCACTTGTATGGTCATTCCCGGAGCCTCAATGTTGCGTTTTACTTCCACGTAGCCAGAACCACCGTTGAAGAACGCCTCAAACGGATCTACGTTGCGGTTTTGCTGCACCACGATGCCCTTGAATGTTATTGACGGTATTTTCAGAGTGCCAGTCATCTGGGGGTACATCACGTATTGGCTCCAGGTCACGGCACGGTATGCCTTGCCGTTAACACGCTCTACGTGGAAACTCTTTTGCTTTGGCAGGGGAATCTCTTGTGTGTGAAAGCCAGTCAGGTCAGGCATCTTGCCATCAAGCTGTGTAAGGTCAACGGTGGTGTAAACCTTGTAGGTCAGCAGTATTGGTTCCTGCTCATGTACTTTTTGCTTGTTGGCTGATACTTTTATGAAAAGGTCATTGCCTGTTATTGCAGATCCGGAAGGTCTTATTGGGGACTCTTGGTAGTCGTTGTCCTGATGCATCTTGGGTGCACCACCTGTGTTTTGTGCTTGCCCGGAAACAGTGATTCGAACAGTTCGGGAAGTTTCGTTTTTGCCTTTCACCTTGGCATGGGCTGACGGTATTGTATAAGTTCCGTTTTTGTCAGCATAAAGTGTGTATGTGAAAGTTATCGACGAAGAGCTTGACGTGTGCCCGTTTACCATTTGGTAGCTTGATTGCTCTGATGTATATGGGCCGGCAAGCAGTTCCAGACCTGCGGGTATGTCACCAATGCGGAAGTTCTCAACGTCTTGTGTGTTGATGGTGTATGCAAGCCTGAAATTTTCTCCTGCCTGTACGTGCGATGGTGCCGAGACCCTGATTTGCGCCACGGCATATTCAATGCCGCACATAAGGCAGAGGAGTTGTATTGATATGTATAAAAGTCTATTCTTCATAGAAATGTTAACTTACCAGTTTTTCTGTAACCTTTTGCGTTGTGGCTGAGTGCGTTGTCTGTTTAATCTTTGTTGTGTTTGTTTTTCTTCTTGTTCAGCATAGTTGAGCAACTGTTCGGCATTGTCCTTGCTCATTTGCTCTTTCTTTTGCTGTTGCTTTTGTTTTTCCTTATTTTGATTTTGTTTATTTTTGTCTTGCTGTTGCTTTTTTTGTTGTTCTTGTTTGTTCTTGTTTTGTTCGTCCTTCTTTTGATTTTTCTGTTGTCTCATGCATAGTGCGAGATTGTATCTTGTCTCGTTGTCGGATGGGTTACAACGGAGGCTTTCCTTATAAGCCTCGATTGCTTCACCGAATAGTTGGTGACGTTGGCATATCACACCGATGTTGTGGTAAACCATGGCTTTGCGTAACTTGGCTTTTTCACCTCTGCCTGCGTTTTCCAGTTGTTGAACAGCCATGCTGTCTTTCTGTTGCATGAGAAGAGCGCAGCCCAGGTTGTACAGGGCTTGTGTGTTGGAGGGATTCTTCGCAAGTGCCTTGCGGTATTCAATTTCGGCTTTGGCATAATTTTGCTGGCGATACAGGCTGTTGCCGTTCCTGATGAACTGGCGGTCGCTTTGTGCCATTGTGTTTTGCAAACCGGCAATGCAGGCGAACAATATAAAAAAGTATCTTGACAACTTCATGTTATTTTTTCTTATTGAACAGCTTTAATCCTTTCAAGTGTGGATTCTTTGCCTCAAGGATGCATATTTCTATGATAAGCAGGAGGATTGCCAAAATGCCGAAAGCTTGAAACTGCTCATTATATTCGCTATAGATCACAGAATTTGTTTCACCTTTCTGTAATTTTGTTAGGTGGTCATTTAGTTGCTCTTGTGCGTCGGAAGTGTTGTCGACATGAATGTATGTGCCACTTCCTGCTTTGGCAATTTGTTGGCACATTTGCTCGTTAAGAGCAGTCATGACGGTTTGACCGTTTTCGTCTTTCATGTAGTTGCCACCGCCTAATGGTATTGGTGCTCCTTTGGTACTGCCAACTCCAAGTATGAAGACGTTTATGCCTTTTTTCTTGGCTGTTTCAGCAGCCTGCTCGGCTTCGCCTTCATGATCCTCTCCATCGGTTATGACGATTATCGCCCTGCCTACCTTTTCTTGTTTCGTGAAACTACGCATTGCCACGTTTATGGCACGGGCAATGTCGGTTCCTTGCGTTTGTATCAACGATGGGGCAATGTTTTGTAGGAACATCTTAGCTGATACGTAGTCACTTGTTATGGGCAGTTGTACGAATGCGTCGCCTGCAAACACAACGAGGCCGATTTTGTCATTGGTGAAGTGTCCCACCATGTTCTCCACAAGCATCTTGCTCTTGTCGAGGCGACTTGGTACAACATCTTCGGCGAGCATGGAGTTGGATATGTCCATGCAGATTATTGCCTCTATGCCATTGCGTTTCTCGTGTGAGATTTTGGCTCCCATTTGTGGGCGGGCGAGCATCACGATAAGAACTGCGAGTGCTGCATTCATGAGCCAGAATTTTACAGACGGACGAAATCGTGAGATATCAGGCATGAGTTGTTTCAGAAGGACAGGATTGCCAAACTTGTTCAATTTGGCATTCTTTTTTCTCCATGTTATGAACCTGACGAGAGCTAATAGTGGTATCAACCACAACAGCCACAGGTATATTGGGTCTTCGAATCTTAGCATTATTGTTTTTCTTTGAGATTTTGCAATGGGGCTTTACGAGCTTTATGTGGTTTTCAAGCCTCTCTTGTCACTCAAGTGTTAATTTTAAATCATTTTGTCTTATGTGGCAACTATGTCGCAGTGTTTGCTTGCCGTAGCTTTTATGGTATTCTCCTCAATATAGTATTTCTCAGCAGAATTTCCAGTAGCAAGCAGATGACGGCGGCTATGGCAAATGGCTGGTAAGCCTCGTAATGCTTGGAGAATTTCTTTACGTCCATCTTCGTTTTTTCCAACTTATCGATGTCTTGGTAAATTTTCTTCAGTTCAGCCGTATTTGTTGCACGGTAGAAATTACCATCTGTAGTTGTCGCTATTTCGTTTAATGTCTTCGTGTCAATGTCAACGGGCATGTTGATGTATTGCACGGTGCCGCCCACAGGCATTGGATATGGAGCCACGCGGTTTGTTCCAACAGCAATGGTATATACTCGAATGCCAAGCGAATGGGCGATTTGTGCAGCCGTCATAGGTGAAATGTCACCCATGTTGTTGCTTCCGTCTGTAAGTAGTATCACGACTTTACTTTTTGCTTTCGATTGTTTGAGTCTGCTGATTGAGTTTGCCAGTCCCATTCCAATAGCAGTTCCGTCCTGTATCAGTCCGCGTGCTGCTATGTCAGTTCTTACGTTTTGCAATAGATTCAACAGCGAGGCGTGGTCTGTGGTCATAGGACATTGAGTGAAAGCTTCTCCGGCAAATATCGTCAGGCCAATGTTATCGTTTGGCCTGCCTGATATGAATTCGGCAGCCACATCTTTTGCCGCCTCTATTCTATTAGGCTTCAGGTCTTCAGCGAGCATCGAAGTTGAAACATCCATGGCAAGCATGATGTCAATGCCCTCTACTGTTTTTGTTCCCCAAGAGTTGTGCGTCTGTGGTCTTGCCAATACCAGTACTATTAGTGCGAATGTTGCACAACGTAGCAGCATGGGCATGTCCATTAGCCTAACGCGCCAGCTTTTGGGAGCATTTAGGAAAAGTCTTGTGTCGCTCAGGCGCATCGCAGGCTCACTCCTCTTGCGACGGAGGAAGTACCATAGCACGTAAGGCACGAGTAGCAACAGGAGCAGGAAATATTCTTTGTTTGCGAATATCATTTCTTTATCATGTTGTCGGCTGTTCGATTATATCGTCAGCAAGTATATGTTGTATATGACGTATGCAATTAATAACATGCCTATAATTCCTATTGCCCATAATAGTACTTTTATGGTAAGGCGGTTTGAGCGTGTCTTGCGGTCGTCGTCTGTGAGTTTGGGCACTATTCTTTCTTCTACTTCCTTGTCTTCGAGCTTTGTGGAGTCAATGAAATTGACAGCATTTACAAGGTTAAGGTCGTTCTCATTGAGTAAAGTGGAGTATTTTGCGAACTTTACAAGGTCGGCTGTTTGGAATAAATCTCGCAGTTCGTCGAGCATCTTGCGGTCGCCTGCGCTTTGCAAGTGCTCAAGTATTTCGTTTGAGGTCATCTCCATTGCGTTGAACCCGAAACGTTCCTGTATGTATTTTCGTAAGGTGTCTGTGAGTTGTGTGTAGTATGTTTTTTGGTCTTCACTTGCTTGCATGCGCTCTGTTTTTATTTTTTCTATTTCATTCAGGGCACGCTTGTGAGGTGGTATGTGGCGCACTATGCGTATCTTGGTGATTATTGGCTTGTTCTGTTTCAGTCTTATGAAAAGATAGAAAGCGGTTACGGAAAGCATTACAACAAGGAATGACAGCCAAAAGTAAGGTGCCCACTCCGCCCAAAGGAATGGGTTGTTTTGAACATCTTTGGGTCCAAAGAATTGGTTGGGGTGTAATGTGTCAACGTCCACGGTCACCACTTTCAATGCAGATGTTGTGCCTTTATATTGTTTTCCGTTTACTTTCACAACCAATGGTGGTATGGCATACAAATGCTCATTGAATGAGGTTATTGTATATGTCCTTTCCACTTTCAGCGTGTTGCCTTCATGGGCTATGGTGTCAGGTTTTGCCACCTCTACCACTTCCACACCTGGTGTGATGTATTGCTGTTCCTTGATTTTTGGCCATGTGAGGCTTGAACCGTCAGGCATGGTAACTCCGAGGCGCAAATGAGCTTGTTGCCCTATGAGTATGCCCACGGAGTCAATCATTTGCTCCACGGTTACTTGTGCTTTGGCGCAAAATGGCATTAGGAAAAGAATGGATGCCAATATGTGTTTTGTGGTGTTCTTCATTTTATAATAGTTCACGCTCTTTTTTTGAAGAGGAGCATCAAGGCTTTTGTGAAATCCTCGTCGGTGGCCACCGAAATCCAGTCAACCTGACTTTTGGCAAATGTTTGCCGAAGATGTTGTTCTCGGTTCTGCCAATGAGCCATAACAAGCTTACGCAACTGTTTGCTTGACGTGTCAATAAACATTTCGTGTCCTGTTTCAGAGTCGCGAACTTTCATCAGTCCAATGTCGGGTAACTGCTTGGATCTTGGGTCATAAACTTGTATTGCTGCCACATCGTGCTTGCGATTTGCAATTTCCATCTCACGCGAGAAGTCTTTGTCATCAAAGAAGTCACTGATGATGAATGACGTGCAACGGCGTTTCATCACTCTGGTTAAGTATGCAGTTGCCATGGCTACGTCTGTCTTTTGGCTTTCTGGATGAAAATCAAGCATCTCTCGTATGATGTACAGGATGTGCCGACGACCTTTCTTGGGTGGTATGTACTTTTCTATGCGATCAGAGAAGAATATCACGCCAATTTTGTCGTTGTTCTGTATGGCCGAGAAAGCTATTGTTGCTGCTATTTCGGTAGCCAGATCACGCTTCATTTGTTTTTGCGTGCCAAAGTCGAGAGAGCCTGAGACATCTATAAGGAGCATTACTGTAAGTTCGCGCTCCTCCTCGAATACCTTTACGTATGGGCGATGGAAGCGTGCCGTGACATTCCAGTCAATGTCGCGTACGTCGTCACCAAATTGGTATTCCCTCACCTCGGCAAACTCCATGCCTCGTCCTTTGAAGGCTGAGTGATACTGCCCTGCGAAGATGTTTTGGCTCAGTCCGCGAGTCTTTATTTCTATCTTCCTGACTTTCCTTAATATCTCTTGGGTATCCATTTATGGCACTTCCACCTTATTTATTATTTTGCTCACGATTTCTTCGCTGGTTATGTTGGCAGCCTCTGCCTCATAACTCAAACCTATGCGATGGCGCATTACGTCATGTGCTACGGCTCTTACGTCTTCTGGAACCACATAACCACGGTGCTTGATGAAAGCATAGGCTCTTGCAGCCTTGGCGAGGTTTATGCTTGCACGTGGCGAGCCACCGAAAGTTATCATGTCCTTTATCTCGGAAAGTCCATAGCGGTCTGGGTAGCGTGAGGCAAAGACAATGTCGGCTATGTATTGCTCTATTTTCTCGTCAATGTAAACTTGGTTTACCACTTCTCGTGCTTTTAAAATCTCAGATGTATTTGTCACGGGTGTTATTTGTGGCATTGCTTTCCTAAGATTCTCGCGTATGATAAGTTTTTCCTCATCGAGGGTGGGGTAGTCTATTATGACTTTGAGCATGAAACGGTCAACTTGTGCCTCTGGCAATTGGTATGTGCCTTCTTGCTCTATGGGGTTTTGTGTTGCCATAACGAGGAATGGCGATGGTAGGGCAAATGTATTGTCGCCAATGGTCACTTGGTGTTCTTGCATAGCTTCAAGTAGTGCACTTTGCACTTTTGCTGGTGCGCGATTTATTTCGTCGGCAAGCACGAAGTTGGCGAAAACAGGACCTTTCTTCACGTGGAAACTTTCGTCTTTCTGTGAATATATAAGCGTACCTACAACATCGGCAGGAAGAAGATCAGGTGTGAACTGTATTCGGGAGAAGTCGGCATCTATGAGTTGTGACAATGTCTTGATAGCGAGGGTTTTTGCCAATCCTGGGACTCCTTCAAGTAATATGTGTCCGTCACTTAGGAGTGAGATGAGCAACGAGTCGATAAGGTGGCGCTGACCTACGATGACTCGGTTCATGCCGGTCACGAGGTTGTTGACAAAACCACTCTTCTGTTCTATGAGAATGTTCAGTTCACGAATATCTACTGATTCTGCCATGGTATAACTGTCTAAATTTTTCTATACTTTTTCAAACGCAAAAGTACAACTTTATTGCCATAGCAGCGAAAAATGCTCACTAAATAATATTAAAAAGGGTAGAGTTGTTTGAAAACCAGCACAGTTTCTTCTATGACTTTATTCGCGGTATATGAACTTCAGTAGCCGATTGAGCCAGGCTGCGGAAAAGCGAAACCATCGGTATTTTGTCACAGGCTTGCCGCCGAAAGATAATGTGAAATCACGGAAGGTGTTCTTGTGTAGTGGCAGGCCTACGTCGAGGAACGAAAAGTGGGCGTAGTTGTGTTTCCATGACCATTGTATTGCCTCCCATACGGTCATTATGTCTGGTCTCAACAGTGGGTGACTCTTGCGTTTTGATGCAAGATGCCAAAGGTATGCATTGCCTTCGCTGAACACGCACAAACATCCGCCAATTAATTTCCCTTTGTATGTTGTGGTGAAAATTCGGCAATTTTTGCTGCCGTGAAGTATCCTTACCTGTTTTTCAGGTGGGGTTGTGCACCGTATGTTAAGACGGTGGAAACTGTTGAGCATGCGGTAAAAGCTGTGTACTTCGTCGCAAGTATTCGCTTCGTGCGTCTCCACACCCATTCCGTAGATCTTGGCAATTCTGTTTCTTGTCTTTTCGCTTAGCCGCTTGCCTGGTGACATGGAGTGTAGCGAATTGCGAACTTCCTGCCAGTTTATGGGGAAGTATCCCTCCTTGCGGAAGTATCTGTAGCCAAACATCTTGCGTGATATGTCGCTGAACTCTATGAAGAAACACAGATTGTTACGCAACTTGCGTGTCATGGCGTGGAGCATAAGCCCGAAAATCTCATTGCGGTCTGTGTTCGTATGATACTCACCCTCGCCATATATTCTGCCTTGCATGTATATAAAAGGTGGGAGCAATGCCTTGCATCGTCTTGTCTGTGCCAGCATGTGTGCCACAATGTTTCCTTCAACATCGGTAGCCACGGCCATGTATGGGTTTTGCCCGGGCGAGTTTCCTATGATGTGAAACAACTCGGGGCTGTGGAAGAAGTTGCCTGATGGCATGTCTGGCAAAGAGTCTCCCTTTGAGTACAGGCTGACATGATATGCGTTCACGTGGCAAAGATAAGAAAAAATATTAAGTTTTCATTCATGTGGCATGGCAAAAATACGGTGGTGTTGAAAATGTTGCGAAAAAAATTTGCTCAGTTCAAATCATTTATGTAAGTTTGCACTTGAATACTAAAAATCCACAGCTATAACTTTTTACTAAAAAATGTTGATATGAAGAAGTACAATTTTAATGCGGGTCCGTCAATGCTGCCCCGCGAGGTGATTGAGAACACGGCTAAGCAGATGCTTGACTTCAATGGCTCTGGATTGTCGCTTATGGAAATCAGCCACCGCGCCAAGGACTTCCAGCCAGTTGTTGATGAGGCTGTTGCTCTTATAAAGGAGTTGCTTGATGTACCTGAGGGATATTCTGTCGTGTTCCTTGGAGGTGGTGCTTCCCTGCAGTTTATGCAGATTCCTGCCAACTTCCTTCTTAAGAAGGCTGGCTACGTGAATACAGGTACATGGGCCAAGAAGGCCATGAAGGAAGCGAAACTCTTTGGTGAGACCGTGGAGGTGGCATCGTCGGCTGACGATAATTACACGTGCCTGCCACACGACTTTGAGATACCTTCCGACCTCGACTATCTCCATATCACTACTAATAATACCATATTTGGTACTGAAACACGAGAAGACATAGATTCTCCTGTGCCTCTTATTGCTGACATGTCGTCTGACATTATAAGCCGTCCCGTTGATGTTTCCAAGTACACAGCTATTTATGCTGGTGCACAGAAGAATATGGCCATGGCTGGTGTTACTGTCGTAATAGTTAAGGACGATATGCTTGGCAAGGCTCCACGTGAGTTGCCGACGATGATCGATTATCGCACTCATGTCAGCAAAGGTAGCATGTTCAACACTCCTCCTGTTGTGCCAATATACTCTCTCATGGAGACCATGCGCTGGTGCAAGGCGCAGGGTGGTGTGAAAGAGATGGATCGTCGTGCTCACGAGCGTGCTGATGTCGTATATGGTGAGATAGACCGTAACCGCCTGTTCCGTGGTACTGTAGAAGAGCGTGACCGTTCGTTGATGAATATCTGTTTCGTCATGAATGACGAGTACAAGGAACTTGAGAAGCCTTTCTTTGACTTCGCCACTGAACGTGGCATGGTTGGCATCAAAGGACATCGTTCTGTTGGCGGTTTCCGTGCGAGTTGCTACAATGCCCAGACGATGGAGGGGGTCAATGCGCTGGTTGACTGCATGAAGGAGTTTGAAGCTAAACACTGATGTGTTGAGAATAAAAACATGATGGCAGGCTTGGGCATCACCCCAAGCCCGTCGTCTTTTTCAAAAACATGAAGGAAATGAAAATTTTAGTCGCAACAGAAAAGCCTTTTGCAGCAGAAGCTGTGAGTGGCATAAGAAAAGCCGCAGAGGCAGAGGGGCATGAATTGGTACTCCTTGAGAAATACACCGATAAGCAACAATTGCTTGACGCAGTGGCAGATGTCGATGCCATGATCGTGCGCTCTGACAAGGTTACTCCAGAGGTGCTTGATGCCGCAAAAAAACTTAAAATCGTGGTTCGCGCAGGAGCAGGATACGACTCTATTGATATCGCATATGCAAAGCAGAAAGGCGTAGTCGTAGAGAACACTCCTGGGCAAAACTCCAATGCCGTGGCAGAATTGGTATTTGGAATGCTGGTTTATGCTGTGCGCAATTTCTTCAATGGTAAGGCTGGTTGCGAGCTCAAGGGTAAGAAACTTGGCATTCTTGCCTTTGGAAATGTGGGGCGCAATGTTGCGCGCATAGCCAAGGGATTTGGAATGGAGGTTTATGCCTTCGATGAGTTTGTTCTTGCTGAAAAGATTGAGGAACAAGGCGTTCTTGCTGCCAAAAATCGTGACGACTTGTTTAAGACTTGCGACATCGTGTCACTGCACATTCCTGCTACAGATGAGACACGCAAGAGCATAGGGTATGATGTCGTAAACCTAATGGGAAAAGGTGGCATACTTGTCAACACGGCTCGCAAGGAGGTTATAGACGAAGAGGGATTGCTTAAGCTTATGGGTGAACGTGCCGATATAAAGTATGTGACCGATATCAAGCCTGATGCTGATGCTGCATTCTTGCAGTTTGATGGACGTTATTTTGCTACGCCGAAGAAAATGGGAGCGCAGACTGCCGAGGCGAATATCAATGCCGGCATAGCCGCTGCCAATCAGATAAACGCTTTCTTCCGTGACGGCGACGAGAAATTCAGAGTGAACAAGTAAGAATACTACTAAACAAAAGCCAACCTCACCGTCCTCCGGCATAGTTGGGGGATGAGTGATGTGGCTTGTTATGTCTTTTTCATATATATGGCTACCATTAAACCTTTCCGTGGCATTAGGCCGCCTAAAAACCTTGTTGAGAAAATAGAGAGTTATCCGTATGATGTGTTGAGCACCGAGGAGGCGCGCATGTCGGCTGGGGATAACGAGATGAGTTTCTATCACATCAATATGCCAGAAATCAATTTCTCAGAGGGCATTGCTTTCGACGATCCGCGTGTCTATGAAGAGGCCAACAAGCAGTTCTTGAAGTTTCTTGACAACGGATGGTTCAAGCAAGATGCTGATGAGAACTACTATCTCTATGCACAGTCTATGGGTGACAAGACGCAGTATGGTATTGTTGTTGCAGCTTCGGCAGCCGACTATCACAACGGACTCATAAAGCGTCACGAGTTGACGCGCCGAGAGAAGGAAGAGGATCGCATGAGGCATGTCATCGTCACCGATATCAACGCAGGGCCGGCTTTTTTTGCGTATCCAGATGATGTCGTGCTGGACGAACTCATTGCGCGAATAGCTGCTGCGGAACCCGAATATGATTTCACAGCTCCAGAAGACTGTGGCCTCCATCGCCTATGGGGAATAAATGATAAACTTGACATATAGACTGTTTCAAGCGTGTTTGCCAAGATGCCTTCTCTTTACATAGCTGCTGGTCATCATCGGTCGGCTGCAGCGGCACGGGTG
>CAYLUI010000026.1:0-44059 GCA_964386825.1 uncultured Prevotella sp.
CAACGACCCCGAGATTACAAATCACGTGCTCTGGCCAACTGAGCTAAAGAGGCGAACCTTTACAGCCGTTTTCGTCAAGCCGTTTTTTCTGACTCGTTGTAAAACGGCTGCAAAGATACTGCTTATTTTTCAATCTCCAAAATTTTTTCGGGAAAATTTCAGTGATTTCTTAATTTTTCCTTGAATTTCGTCAGTTGTTCCCGCATGGCATCCACGCACAAGTCAACTCCTTCCTCAAAAGTGTCGCATACCTTTGCGACGAATATCGGATTACCGTTTGGCACGGTTACGGTGATGCTTGTTTCCTTATTTAGCGCTGTGGCAGGCTTGACAACCTTTAATTGCACCTCTACTTTCTTGATATCTTCAAACGACTTTTCCAACTTGGCGACCTTCTTTTCGATGAACGCCTGTAACTTCTCGGTAGTGTCGAAGTGGATCGACTTGATGTTAACTTCCATAGTAACCATTTTTTAAAGGTTAAACTCACGCCCTCGGATGGGCCTCTTTGTAAACTCGCTTCAGTTGCTCGAACGTCGTGTGGGTGTAAACCTCCGTGGTGGAGGCACTGGAATGCCCCAGCAAACGCCTAACACTTTCTATGCTTGCGCCATTGTTGAGCATCGCCGTTGCAAACGTGTGCCGCAACACATGCGGCGACAGCTTTTTCTGCGTGCTAACCATCTGCAAGTAGGCCACCACCTCCTTCCTCACCCTGCCACGATCCATCCGTTTGCCTTTCTCGGTGAGAAACAGAGCGTCGCTAAGCCTCGTCACATGCTCGTTGCGCATGGCGACATACCGCCTGAGCGTATCAGCGACCTCGTTGCCGAATGGTATGATGCGTTGCTTGTCGCCCTTGCCAGTGACCTTCACATGACATGCATCGTAATCCACCTGCCCATCATCAAGCCCAACAAGCTCGGAGACTCGCATCCCCGTCTCGTAGAGTGTGACGATTATGGCCCTGGCGCGCACGTCCCTGTAGGAATCGCCCCAAGGGCACGTGTCAAGCAGCTTGTCCATCTCGCCCTCTTTCAAGAAGTGCGGAAGCGGCTTCCCTTTCTTTGGGGGAGCCACATTGTAAGCCGGGTCTCGCCCGACCAAGCCCCTTGACAGCGCAAAGCGAAAGAACGACCTAAGCGCGGCCAAACGTGTACCGACGCTCGACACCGCCATTCCACAGCCAACGAGATGTTCCATCCAATCGCGGATAACATCCTCATCGACTGACTGCCACGTGAGTTGCGCATCAAGTGAAAGAAAGTAGTCTTCGAAACTCCTGAGGGACGCTTCATACGACTCAACCGTCCTCGGCGAGCGCAGGCGTTCATGCTCAAGATACCTCAAAAACTCATCTGTCATATTAGATTTTGCTCACGTTGGCAGTTTTCGGCTTTATTTTGCGAATTTATGGAAATTAATCGAAACTACCAAATTTTTCGCGGAGTTTTTTTTTATAATTCCTCCTCGTCACGAAGATGCTGTACGTAGATGGCGTGCTCCATCTTGAGACGTTTCTTGACAGATGGCTTGTCGTACTGCTGGCGTGCGCGCAGCTCCTTAACAACACCTGTCTTCTCAAACTTTCTCTTGAACTTCTTCAAAGCTCTCTCGATGTTCTCGCCTTCCTTTACGGGTACAATAATCATTTTTTTTGTTTTAAAATTTTAAATTAAACATGTGCCGTGGCATCAAGCCACTAAAAGCGGATGCAAAATTACGCCTTATTTTTCAGATAACCAAACAATTAATGATTTTTTGAGAAAAATACTTCAGCAAACTGCCGACAAGCCAGACGATTGCCATGCGAGGGCTACCATAACGAAGGGCAAACGCATAAAGCCCCGACTTGTGGAAACGGCACTGGGCAAACTCTGCCGCCTGGCATGTCTCCGGCGTTCCGCCCACTTCCTGCTTACGGCAGCTCACCTCGTTTTATTTTTGCCCGGCAACTGGCAATGCGCAAATATTTTTCACTAAAAACATGATGCAAGAAAAGTGGCTTCCAGAGAAAAACATCTCCAAAACAGGCAACATGAAGATGGCATTATGGCAAGAACAAGACCAAGCCGCCCCGAAAGCTTGGGGCGTTTGCGCCGCAATGGCACAGTGACGACTACGCACACGCAATGCCTTAACGCCACAGCGGCAACGCCACAACGCCGCCAAGGCAACACGTTTGCGCCACAATGGCAATCGCCACGCAACCACAAAAATTGGCAAAACGAGGAAGAACAACACAACCCGTTGAACACCAACACAATAAAACGCCGCTCCGTGAATGGCGTATTTCAACACGAAGGACTTCGTTTTCAAAACACGCCATCCACGGAGCGGCACATGTAAATATTTTTCACAAGCTTACAAACTCATTTGCAGCAGGCTTCGGACAGGCTGCCTATGCCATGCGCTCGCCCCGGGAACTAAATTTCCCGTGTGTGCTCCAACAGCCACTTGCGGTCGTCATCATCAAGGTGCGGAGCCAGCACCTCATAAACATGCCTATGATAATCGTTCAGCCAAGCCACCTCCTCGGGCAACATAATGGCGATGTCAATCGGCTCGGTGTCAATGGGGCACAACGTGAGCGACTCCATTTGCAGGAAGCTGCCAAAGTCTGTCGTCATGTATGGCTTTATCAGAAGGGTATTCTCAATGCGGACCCCGAACTTGCCTGCGAGATACAAACCCGGCTCGTCGGTCACGGTCATGCCAGCTCGCAATGGTGCCGGCATGTATTCCATGCGCACCTGGTGAGGTCCTTCGTGGACACTGAGGTAAGAACCCACGCCATGTCCCGTGCCATGGAGGAAGTTCATGCCCTCACGCCACATTGCCTCACGAGCGAGCGCATCAATCTGCGTGCCGCTTGCACCATCGGGAAACTTGGCAAGCTCCAACTGTATGTGCCCTTTCAACACCAGCGTGTAAACATGGCGTTCCTCCTCTGTCACGGGTCCAAGGGCTATGGTGCGCGTTATGTCAGTGGTTCCGTCCTGATATTGCGCCCCACTGTCAAGCAGCAGCAAGCCTCTCGGCTTAAGTGGCGCGTCGGTCTCGGGCGTGGCCTCATAATGAACCACCGCGCCATGAGGGCCATACCCGGCAATGGTGTCAAAGCTTATGTCCCTGAACAATGGTTGGGCGGCACGCAGCGACGTGAGCTTGCGGTCAACACTAATCTCCGTCTCGCCACCAGCCTCCACGGCAGGCCTCAACCACCGCAGGAACTTCACCATGGCAATGCCATCCTTCAACATCGCACTGCGATAGCCTTTTATCTCAGCCTCGTTTTTAACCGCCTTCATGGCAGGTATTGGCGACTCGCGGCTCACGATTTCCATCACCCTCGACCGCTCAGAGCGTACCATATTATATAATGTGTGGCAAGTCTCCACAGGATCGAGCAAGATGTTATACTCAAAATAATCCATCAAGCCCTGCGCCACGCTGCCATAGTCGGAAATCCTGACCCCTTGCGAAGCGAGATAAACCTCAGTCTGCAAGGATATTTTCTCCCTGTTAACATACAACGTCACCTCCGTGGAACTCACAAGCACATAAGCCACGAACACCGGGGTGCAATGCACGTCGGAGCCACGCATGTTCAGCAACCATGCCACGTCGTCGAGAGCCGACACGAGCATGCCATCGGCATGAAGCTCACGCAGGGCGGCACGCAAACGGGCAACCTTCGAGCGTGTGTCCTCGCCGGCATACTCAATGGGCTGCACCACAACCTTGTCAGCAGGAATGGCCGGACGCCCTGACCAAATCTCGCCCAATGGATCAAAGTTGGTACGCACCGTCATGCCCCCGTCACGCCTCAAGTCGGCAATCAAACCGTCCACGCTCGCTGCCGACGAGCACATGCCGTCTATGCCAACCTGCGCATTCTTTCCTCTCAGGCGCTCGGCAAGCCACTGGGCCACCGTTGGCGTACCAGGCATCTTCAGCCTCATCAGTTCATAAGACGTGCCACGCAATTGCTCTTCCGCCGAAAGGAAATAACGGCTGTCAGTCCACAATGCCGCAGCGTCCATCGTCACCACGGCAGTCCCCGCTGACCCGTTAAAACCACTTATCCACTCGCGTCCCTTCCACCGTTCGGGCGTGTACTCGCTGTTATGCGGGTCCGTGCTTGGGAATATAAAAGCGTCAAGCTTCTCGCGGCGCATCACCTCGCGCAAGTCGGCAAGGCGTTGAAGTATCGTTTTGTTCTCCATAATGACATTATCTTTGAAATCATTCCCAAAGTTAGTGTTTTTTATCCAAAACAAAAATTATTCCATGCCAAAAAACATTCTTTGCAACTTACATTTCCTAACTTTGCAAACAATGCCACAAAGCCAACGCAAAAAGCCGGCACTGGCATAAACACAAAAAATCCGTTTTTTTCGACAAAAAACTTCAGCGGGATGTCACAACAAGGCAAGTGGCACGTATTGATAACAGACAACGAACAAAAACACACAGATGACAGCAGACGATTTCCAGGAAGAGGCGGTCACCCTGCGACAGGAGCTTCTCACAGAAGCCCAACGCTATCTCTCAAGCCGCAACGAGGCCGAAGATGCCGTGCAGGACACCATGCTCAGGCTGTGGGACATGCGCGACAAGCTCCGCAGCCCCATGAAACCGCTGGCTTACGTCATTGTCCGCCACCTATGCGTTGACATGTTACGGAAAAGGTTGCCCATGGTAGGAGTGGAAGGAATTGGTCTGGCTGATGACCACGAGGACGGACACCAAGCCGTGGAACGCATGATGAACGTTGTCGCAGCACTGCCAGAAACGCAGCAAACAATACTGAGGCTACGCCACATGGACGGAATGGATATGGGGAGCATAGCCGAACTTACCGGAATGAGCGAAGCGGCAGTGAGGAAAGCCTTGAGCCGAGCGCGCATGGCTGTCAGGGAAAAATACATTAACGCTTATAAAAACACAACGGCATGAACGAAAAGGAGATTGACTACTTGCTTGAACGTTTCTTCAACGGCGAGACAACACTTGACGAGGAACGCCTGCTATACCACCACTTCGCATCTGGCGAAGTGAGCCAAGCACACTTGCCACTGAAGCAAATGTTCCTTGACATGTCCACGCTGCAAGGCATACGACCCACGCCGCTAAACACCACAATACATCCCAAACGCACACGACGACGGCTGGCCATGGCGGCGGCAACACTCTCCACGGCAGGCATCCTGGCAGCAGCCTATCTTGCCCAAGCAGCCAACAACGAATGCGAGATGCTGGTATATGGCAAGAGAATAACAGCAAAAGAAAACGTGATGAGCGAGGTGAGGAGCACCATGGGAAACGCCTGCGAAGATGCCGACGACGTGGACGTGCAGCTGAAGGAGATTTTCAGAAACTGATGAAGAAACATGGCACGAACGCAACAAGCCACGCATGTCGCAAAAAGAGCCTTTCCCCACTAAAAACAAAATACACATTATTATATTATATAATATGATCAAGCGACTTTTATTAACCATAATCATAACCGTGACGACAACGGCTGGATACGCCCAGACGGCCGAGCTGGAGACAAGCCGAATACTCGACGGCAAAATTGTGCCAATGGAGCGCATGGTAGCCACCAAGGTCAGGGGGCGGTCACTCAGCCGCTATAAACTGAACTACTATCGCAGTGCCAGATTCGAATGCTCAACCAAGGAAATGGAAACCTGCCTCAACACCGTAAGGACAGATGCGGCAATGGCACAGAGCAAAACCATGACAAGGCGAGGTGACAAACGGACAAACTTGTTTTTCATGCTCCAGCCAAACGGCAAAACCAACCGCTTCATAAGTTACCTGCACGAACGGCAAACCAAGAACCGCTACAAGGTTACCATAATATATATGGAAGGTTCTGTTGGCAGCCTGGAAGAACTGGAAAAACTGATTGACAAATGACAAAATGGCAAACAAGAGAAAAAAGATATGAGACACATTATTTTATTAATGGCGACATTCATCGCCATCGCCACACACGCTTCTGAAAAAAGCGACACCATGGTTGTGGAAAAACCACGTACCATAACCGTAATAAGCAACGACTCGCTGCTGAAAATAAGCATCGACGGCACGGCAACAAACCCATCCTACCACTACGATGCCATGCTGCGAGCCGTTGACAGCAACTACGTGAGCAGCGAGACCTTGGGCAGGGATTTCGAATTTGGCATAGGAACGTTCGGCAAGCACAAGAAGGCCATGCCCCAAAGTTCGCTAAACCTGCGCTTCCTGATAGGATTCAACGGAGCCAATGGTGGTCCCGCTGAACTTTCCACACAGTATGGCACAATAGGCGAAATAGGTTTTTGGTTCGACTACCAGAGGCGACCATGGCGCAACGGACACTGTTTCTCCATTGGCTACGGTCTTGACTGGAGAAAATACAGGATGACAAACCGCTGGCAGTTTGTCAAGGCAGACAACGGAAACGTATCATTGCAACAACTGGATCCTCAAGCCGAGCCAAAATTCTCACGCATCCTGCTGACAAACTTCATGTTCCCCATACAGTACGGATACACTCACAAAGGCTGGGGCTTCTCCCTCGGACCAGTGCTGAACATTAACACTTACTCCTCAATACTCACCAAGTACAGGCTTGACGGCGTAAAACACAAGGAAAAATACAAGAAAATACATCCCACGAAACTCACGGTTGATTTCATGGGAACGCTCGCAACGCCATGGCTTGACTTCTATTTCAAGTACAATCCATGCAACGTGCTTGACAGCACATACGGCCCCGAGTTCCAATCATTGTCATTCGGTGTTTTGTTCTGACTGCCAAACCGACATTGCAAAGCGTAAGATTTTAATATAAAACAATATTTCACAACAAAAAAAAACACCTTCTATCTGTTTTTTTCTTTACCTTTGCAAATGAAACAAGAGAAGTGCCGTATGGCACGGTTTTTGTGGCAGACCCAACAGAAAACTATACCAAAACATCAAAAATATAACATCAAGTTATGAAGTATTTAACTAATGACAAACTCCTTATCGTCGGTGCAGGCGGTATGATTGGTTCAAACCTTGTGCAGAGTGCCCTTATGCTCGGCCTCACTCCTAACATTTGCCTTTACGACATTTACGAACCCGGTGTTCACGGTGTCTTTGACGAGATGGAGCAGTGCGCCGTACCTGGTGCCAACCTTACTTACTATGCTCCAGCAGTAGAGGACATGAACGATCCTGAAAAGGTTGCCGAGGCTGCCAAGAAGGCTTTCACTGGCGCAAAATACATCATATCATCAGGTGGCGCACCACGCAAGGCTGGCATGACACGCGAGGACTTGCTCAAGGGCAACTGCAAAATCGCTGCCGACTTTGGTGAGAACATCAAGAAATATTGCCCCGACGTTGAGCACGTGGTAGTAATCTTCAACCCAGCTGACGTAACGGCACTGACCGCACTCATCCACAGCGGCCTCAAGCCCAACCAGCTCACATCGCTCGCCGCACTCGACTCAACACGTCTGCAGCAGGCTTTGGCTCACGAGTTTGGCGTACAGCAGGACAAGGTGACAGGCGCAAACACATACGGCGGACATGGCGAGCAAATGGCCGTATTCGCTTCCCAGGTTAAGATTGACGGCAAGCCTCTGTCAGAGATGGGTCTCAGCCAGGAGCGTTGGGAGGAAATCAAGCACAACACAACACAGGGTGGCGCAAACATCATCAAGCTCCGTGGCCGCAGCTCATTCCAGAGCCCGTCTTACAACGCCGTGAAGATGATCGAGGCTGCCATGGGCGGCGAGCCTTTCACATTGCCAGCAGGTTGCTATGCAAATATCCCCGAGCTTGGCATCAAGGATGTGATGATGGCTCTCCCCACAACCATCGACAAGACTGGCGTGCATTACACTGTACCCACAGGCACCGAGGAAGAGATGGCAGAACTGCAGAAGAGCTACGACCACCTCTGCGAAATGCGTCAGGAGGTGATTGACCTTGGCATCGTTCCTCCTATTGCCGACTGGAAAAAAGACAACGCCAACCTCTAAGGAGCGTTAAGACATAAACTTTGCTAAAGGCTGTCCGCAATTATTGTGGACAGCCTTTTTGGGTTAATTAATCCATAAAATGTTTACTTCATTTTTGGCATAATGTTTGTAACTTTGCATGTGCAGAAACAAAAAAGAAAAAATCACGCAATGGATAAAATACACGACTTGAGTTTCGGAGGCGAACGCCCCCTATTCGGCGCACATGATGTGCAACTGGAAAACATAACAATCACCGACGGTGAGTCTGGCATAAAATGTTGCCACGACATAGAATGCCACGACAGCAAATTCTTTGGCAAATACCCTTGGTGGCACGTTGACCGCAGCCTCATCACGAGTTGCTATTTTGCGCCAGAATCACGCTCTGCCATCTGGTACAGCAACGACATGGTTATGAAAGACTGCATAATAGACGGACCTAAGTTTTTCCGTGAAATGAAAAACCTGGAACTCGAAAACGTCAAGATCAACGATGCCGACGAGACATTTTGGCGCATTGACGGGCTGAAAATAAAGAACGTGGAACTGCACGACGGAACATATCCATTCATGTTCTCAAACAATATTTACGTTGACGGACTCGTAAGCGATGCCAAATATGTATTCCAATATTGCAAGAACGTTGAAGTGCACAATGCCAAAATAACGACAAAGGACTCTTTCTGGGAGTGTGAGAACGTGACAGTTTACGACTCTAACCTTGACGGCGAGTATCTGGCATGGCACTCCAAGAACGTCAAACTGGTGAGGTGCCACATCAGCGGCGAGCAGCCATTGTGCTACATGGACAACATAACGCTAATCGACTGCACTTTCGATGCGGCATGCGACCGTGCCTTCGAAGACTGCACAAAAATTGACGCTTCCATCAATGGCAGCATCAAAAACATCAAGAACCCAATCTCTGGCCGGATAATCGCCGACGAGATAGGCTCCGTGACCTACAACGAATTTGCAAAGGGGCACGACTGCGCCATTGAGACAAGAAAAGGCTGAAATAAAAAAACGTCCAAGACTTCTCGCAGTCATACAAATGATTATTGGCTGAAAACACAGAATAATGAATTACAATTTTGACATCGTACACGAGCGGCGGCATTCTGGTTCATACAAATGGGACTCCATCCCAGAGAACACACTGCCGCTGTGGGTCGCCGACATGGATTTCGAAGTGGCTCCTGCCATAAAACAAGCACTTCAAAAAAGGGTTGAGCACGGCATTTTCGGTTATACGCAGATTGACGACAGCTATTACGAAGCAATCAAGTCATGGTTTCACCGCAGGCACAATTGGAATATACAGGCAAAGTGGATCCTTTACACCAGCGGCGTTGTGCCAGCCATTAGTTGCTCTATCAAAGCCATGACGCTACCTGGCGAAAAGGTGCTTGTGCAAACACCGGTTTACAATTGCTTTTTCTCTTCAATACGCAACCAAGGCTGTGAAATTGTCGAAAACGAACTTGTAAGAAACGGTGACACATACAAAATAGACTGGGACGATTTCGAAAGGAAATGCGCAGATGAGAAAACGACCGTGTTCCTGCTATGCAACCCACACAACCCAGCAGGCAGGGTATGGTCACAAGCCGAGTTGGCAAAAATGGGTGAAATTTGCAAGAACAACAACGTCAAAGTAATAAGCGACGAAATCCATTGTGAGCTTGTCATGCCCGAATATAAATTCACGCCATTCGCAGCAGTCAACGAAACCAACCTTCACAACAGCATAACACTCAACTCGCCATCGAAAAGTTTCAATACGGCAGGCTTGCAAATAGCAAACATAATATGCCACGATACAGAAATACGGCGCAGAATAAACCGTGTTATAAACATCCACGAAGTTTGCGACGTAAACCCATTTGGTCCGATAGCTCTCAAGGCAGCATACAATGAAAGCGAAGATTGGCTTAACGCACTCATACAATACATCTGGGGCAACTACCAATACCTAAAAGAATGTCTTGCACAAGAATTGCCAACAGTCGAAGTCATAAAGCTTGAGGGCACTTATCTCGCATGGCTTGACATCAAGAAACTTGGCATTGGCAGCGATGAGGCTACGGAAAAACTGCTAAAACACGGACATGTTTTCGTAAGCAGCGGCACGCAATACGGGGAAAAAGCAGGAGAAGGCTACCTAAGAATAAATCTCGCATGCCCAAGAAAGGTATTGGAAGAAGCACTCCAACGTATAACACAAACATTCAAATAAAATATTAGCGAAAAATCAATACAGGCATTACCCATCACACAGAAAACTCATGGCGCATGTTGTTGTGAACAACATGCGCCTATTTTTTATCTGCACAACAATTTTGGCTAAAATATTGATAATTTAGCCCTCATTCTCAATTACACATGCCAACAAATCAGTAATACTATTAAAAAAGTATAAAAACAGTGCAATTTATTTGGATTATTTGCATTTAGCAACTAACTTTGTTTTGTAATAAAAGCAGAAAACTAAAAATAAAGTTTCAAATAAAAATTTCAACAATTTTATTCGTAATGGAAAAACGCATCTGCATCAACACATTTGTGGTCTTAACCATTCAAAAACTTAACACAAAAAAATAGGCGAGAGCCTTACCAGACAAACGTTTTAGACATAAAAACAACTATAAAACCATTAAAAGTATGTGGAATTTTCTAAATCCTCCCGCTGCAAAGCCCGAACAAACGGATGCCAACGTTGACAACCGTTACAAAGCCCTTCGCTGGCAAGTATTCAGTGGCGCATTTATCGGTTACGCCGCCTTTTACATTGTCAGGAAAAACTTCTCAATGGCAATCCCGATGATTTCGGAGATTACCAACGACGCTATCACCAAAGGCGATTTGGGCACCGCACTTGCAATGAACGCGGTGGCCTATGCTCTCTCCAAATTCTTCATGGGTTCCGTTTCCGACCGCTCCGATGCACGAAAGTTTCTGCCAATAGGACTGGTGCTTGCCGCACTCGCAATGATGTTCATGGTGGTGCCAATACAGCACTTGGACATTGGCAACCACCCAGAGAACCGCACTCAGGCAATAGTTCTCATGGGCGTACTCAATTTCCTCGTAGGCTGGTTCAACGGTATGGGATGGCCTCCTTGCGGAAGAATCATGACTCACTGGTTCTCACAGAATGAACGCGGAACATGGATGGCATTCTGGAACTGCGCACACAATGTTGGCGGAGGTCTTGTGGGACCTATGGCAACATACGGAGCAATGTGGTTCGGCTCGTGGTTCTACGGCTCGAACACTGAGTTATACTTCCTCGCAGGCACATTCATCTTCCCATCCGTAGTAGCACTGTTCATCGCCCTGCTGGCATACTGCTTGTTGCGCGACAACCCACAGAGCTGCGGTCTCCCATCAATAGAGAAGTGGCGCAACGACTACCCAAAGAACTACTCAGCCAAAAGCGAGGATGTGCTCAGCACAAAAGAGATTTTCTTCAAGTATGTGCTCAACAACAAGTTCCTGTGGTACATAGCCTGCGCCAACGCTTTCGTTTACATGGTACGCTATGGATGCCTTGACTGGGCACCGACCATACTGTCCGACAAGGGTCTTGACCTCAAAAGTGCTGGATGGGCCTATTTCGCATACGAGTATGCCGCCATTCCTGGCACTATCTTCTGCGGATGGGTATCAGACAAAGTGTTCAGCGGACGCCGCGCCTTGCCCACCATCATATTTATGGTTGGAGTGGCGGCTTTCATCGGAATCTATTGGTACAGCATCCATATGGAGACTCCAAACCTCATGCTCATCGTAACCTGCATGATAGGCATAGGCTTCCTTATCTATGGCCCTGTAATGCTGATTGGTGTCCAAGCTCTTGACCTTGCACCGAAAAACGCGGCAGGCACAGCAGCCGGACTGACAGGCTTCTTCGGCTATTTCTTCGGTACGGCAATCCTCGCCAACACCATGGTAGGCTACATTGCAGACCATCTGGGATGGGACTGGGCTTTCGCCAGCTTCCTCATAGCATGCCTGCTATCAATATTATTCATGGCACTCACCTATAAGGAAGAACAGTACTTGACAAACAACAAGAAATAAAAAAACTAAAATAAGCAATTTTATTAATATAACAACAAATCTTTTATGAAAACCAACAAAAAACTTTCACGGCATTTGGTGCTCGGTTCCTTGCTCATGGCCGCTTGCTTCGGCATCAGTTCTTGTTCAGACGACATCAAGAGCGATGGCTATTCTACCAACGACATGCCCAAACTGTTACCTCTGTCTGAAGTGCAGAAGGAAGTAATTGCCTATACCCCAAAGAATGCAGTCATCGCCCATCGTGGATCAGAGTTCTGGGCTCCAGAGGAGAGCGAGGCCGCTATGAGATGGGCACGCAACATAGGTGCCGACTATCTGGAGTGCGACCTGCAGCGTACACGCGACGGAGTGGTGCTGGCATTGCATGACGAGAGTCTTCTCAGAACAACCAACGTGGAGACCGTTTATCCTGAGCGTCAGAATGAATACACCAGCTCATTCACCTTCGACGAATTGCTCAAGCTCGACATAGGTTCATGGTTCAACGAGGCTAACCCAGAACAGGCACGCAGCTCATTCGTTGGGCTTGACATGCTGACTCTGGAGGACGTGCTCGCCATTGCCGAGGGTTACAGAATCAAACGCGACGCCAATGGAAAGCGCATCGTAAACCGCGACGCTGATGGCAAATATGTAAGTACGGTGTATGAACCAGACCCATACGACAACGGTAACCGCCCTGGCGTTTACATTGAGACCAAGTCGCCCTGGATGTTCTCTGGCATCGAAAAGGATCTCCACCGTATCTTGCTTGAGCATGGATGGTATGCCGACAACATCAACGACCTGAAAAAGATAGCTTACAAGGACGGGAAGAAAGGTGAGGTTGACATTGCAAACACCCCCGCTCGCATCATATTACAGACCTTCAGCACAAACGGCCTGAAGAACTTGCACGATGCATTCCCACGCACAATTCCGACTCTATTCCTCATGGCTGACATCGCAAACTCTCCAAACGTTCAGTCGTACGCCGAACTGATTAATTTCGCTATTGAGAATGGAGCTACCGCAATGGGTCCGAACATTGACTACGTAACAGGCTTCCCAACAAGCCTTTACACATGGCAGGGCGACATGATTCGCCGCGCTGGTCTTGACATCCATGCCTGGACTTTCAACACACAAGAACAATTACTGAAATACACAGGTCCTTGGTGCGACCCAGAAAAGACTGGCGGCGCTGACAAGAACTACATTGACATGGCTTTCACCAACCATGCAGACTTGGCAATCAAGTACTACAAAACAACACTGCAAGGTTATCTTGACCAAGGGCTAAACTACTTCCGCTCCAACGCCTCTTGCGGCTTGCCAGACAACCTGCATGCCAACAAGACCTTGCGTACAGCACAAGAAGTGCTCGACGAACTACATTATTATAAATAAGGTAGTTGAAAAGCTCTAATTGTTAAGTTTATTCATTCACACACCAAATATTACAGAAACAACAAAATGAAAAAAAACATATTAACATTGGCACTCTGCTTGCTGCTGGGTTCATACACCACTCATGCACAGAACGAAGAGACAGAAGCTCAGGCCGAATTGGGCGCAGAAGTTAACGAAGGCTTCGTGAAACTAAAGTCAGATGACGGTCTCTACTCTTTCCGTGTCGGAGCACGGGCAGCAGTTGATGGCGCACTCTACAAAGACCAATTCACCGACCGCGGCTCTGGCATGAAATTCTCCTCTGCGCGCATCCGTGTCATCAGTAAGTTGGGTCGTAAACTCGACTTTAAGTTTGACGTTGATTTCACCGACAAGAACTTCCTAAAGGACGTATATCTGCGTTACCACACCAACAAACGCGGTTTCCTGCGCGTGGGTAATTTCGCCGAGGCTTTCTCTGGTGAGAACATACAAAGCACGATGGACAATCCATTCATTAGCAAGTCAGCCACCAACCAAGCTTTGGCTCCTGGACGTTCTGTTGGTGTGGCGTATCGTTACTATCATCCTTACTTCTGGGGTGAGGCAGGCTTCTACGGACAAAAAGTAGGTTCCACCGAAACTCAAGGTGACAAAGGTTGGGCAGCTTCTGCACGCTTGTTGGCTCGCTATGAGAGCAAGGATTTCAACATTCATGTTGGTGGCTCGTTCAACTACCGCAAGCCTAACGCAAACGGATTCTCTCAAGGCAACGATGATTATAACCGCACTATCTCTCTCGGCTCCACCATTGAGTCGGTTGTTGATGACACAAAGTTCCTGAACACAACTATCAACAACGTAAAAAATGGACTCAAATGGAATGTTGAGGCTTGGGGAAACTATAAAAATGTGTACCTAAGAGGTGAATATACAGGTGCCAAGTTCAACCGTGAGAGGGACTTCGAATACATGTTCAAGAGTTCATTGGGATCCATGATGTCAGTTTACTTCCCAACCATGGAATCATTCAAGATGCTCATGGGTGAGGACATACCTGCAAAGGTTAATGGTTTCTCTGTTGAGGGTGGCTGGCTTCTCTTCGGTGGCGACTACAAGTACAGCAATGTAGATGCCTTGATGAAACGCCCACGCAGCAACTCCCTGGAACTTGTTATGCGCTACAATCACACTAATCTCAACGATATTGAGGACGGTAGCATTTTCTATGCCGACAAGTTCTATTCCAATGCCATGGCACAAGAATTCAGCATAGCCAACCAAAGCATTGCAGGAGGCAAAGCCAACACTTTCACAGTGGGACTCAACTACTATGCAACCAGCAATGTCATCGTGAAGCTAAACTATAGCTACCAAAAGTTAGACCAACCATATAACCATCTGTATGCATTGGACAAGGATCTGCATGCGTTCCAAGCAAGGGTGGCATACGAATTCTAACACTACAATATGAAATAATACGGTATAACTCATACGACTTCTCATCCATATTTTTATGATATCGACCTGGTGGAAGCTGTGGTTTCCATCAGGTCGAATTATTGTTGTGCGCACACAAATCAAACAAACACACAAAATATTAAAATACTGTTAAATTATTTGGAGCGTATTGATATTATTCCTACTTTTGTTTCGAAACAAAAGAATAAAGCCAAAACAAAAACAGAAAACAAAACCATATATCTTTCAATACAAAAGAAAAATATTTACAATTCTAATTTGATTGAATAGGAAAAAGCCTACATACCACAACGATATGAACAACAATGTCAATCAGGAATACGATGTCATAATCATAGGAGGAGGCATCACTGGAGCAGGAACTGCCCGTGACTGCGCAATGCGTGGATTGCGTGTCTTGCTGGTGGAGAAAAAAGATTTCGCCAACGGCGCAACAGGGCGCAACCACGGCCTGCTTCATTCCGGAGCCCGTTATGCTGTGACCGATGGCGAATCTGCAGCCGAGTGCATCAAGGAAAATATGATTTTGCGTCAAATAGCACGCAATTGCATAGAGGAAACTGACGGACTTTTCATAACACTGCCAGAAGATGACCTGACATACCAAAAAACATTTGTGGAAGCCTGCCAAAAATCTGGCATACGAGCTGACATAATTGACCCGAAAGAAGCGATAGCTATTGAACCATCCGTCAACCCAAAACTGACAGGAGCTGTCCGTGTGCCAGACGCTTCAATTGATCCTTTCAGGCTGACCACTGCAAATATCATCGATGCCCAACGGCATGGAGCAGAAATTCGCACCTATAAAGAAGTAACAGGCTTCATAATGGAAAACGGAAGTGTGCTTGGCGTAAAACTGAGAGACAACCACTCTGGCGAAACTAGTGAGGCACGTGCCAAACTAACCATCAATGCCGCAGGCATTTGGGGACACATTCTCACACAATACGCAGGCATTACGCTAAATATGTTTCCAGCCAAAGGCACACTTCTCATATTCGGTCATCGCGTAAACAACATGGTGATAAATCGCTGTCGCAAACCTGGCAACGGCGACATTCTCGTACCCGACGACAGTGTATGCGTAATAGGCACAACAAGCGACCACGTTCCATTTGAAACCATAGACGACCTTAAAATAACACAGGAAGAGGTGGACAAGCTGTTAACCGAAGGCGAAGCCTTAGTCCCAGCCCTTGCCACGACACGCGTCATACGTGCCTACACAGGAGTACGTCCACTTATTGCATCCGACAATGACGTGTCAGGACGAAGCATAAGCAGAGGCATCGTACTGCTTGATCACGAAACGCGCGATGGGCTGAAAGGATTCATAACCATCACCGGAGGCAAAATGATGACTTACCGCATGATGGCAGAAGAGGTTACAAATTTGGTTTGCAAAAAACTTGGGGTGGACAGGAAATGCGAAACCGCCACTACTCCACTGCCAGGTTCTGAATTTGATTTCAAAAGCAAAGAAATCAATAACAGCGACCATCTTGACGGAAATGCCAAATACGCACAAACAATACAGAGCGGTCGCCACGGAACACTCACTCCTAAAATAAAGCACGACAACATATATGACCGATCGCTGGTATGCGAATGCGAACAAGTCACAGTGGGCGAAGTAAAATATGCAGCAGAGCACCTGCATGTCCACAATCTTGCAAACCTACGCCGGCGCACTCGCATGGGCATGGGTACATGCCAGGCAGAGCTTTGCGCATGCCGCGCAGCAGGCATACTCTGTGGCATAAACAACACCCCAGAAGATTCGAAATCAGACCTCAATAGCTTCATACAGGAAAGATGGAAAGGTCTTGAACCTGTGGCTTGGGGAGACACTCTCGGAGAAGCCCAACTCATGCAAACGATATACAAAGGACTTTGCGGATTAAAATGACAAGAAGCAAGAACTAAAAGTGTTATTACACAAAAGAATGCTTCCCAAAAACTTTTCCAAAAACTAAAAGAATGAAATTTGACACTATCATAATAGGTGGCGGACTAACAGCACTTACAGCCGGAATAAACCTCGCAAAAAGACAAAATCGCGTGGCAATAATAAGTTCCGGTCAAAGCACATTACACTTCAACTCAGGTTCTCTTGACTTGTTGGGGTATGACAATGATGGCAATGAAATAAACCACCCATTAGACGCAATCAACATCCTACCTGCAAATCATCCATATCACAAACTCGGCAACAACATCGAATTTCTCGTTAACGATGCAAGACAGCTGTTGGAAGCTGCTTCCATAAACGTCAATGGGCACAATTCAACAAACCATTATCGCATATCGCCAATAGGAGAATTGCTGCCAACATGGCTAACGATTGATGGATTGGCAAATCTTGACAGCAAAACATCCCCATGGCAAAATGTCATTTTGGCAAATGTCAAAGGCTTTCTCGACTTCCAAGTAAATTTCATAAAGCCAGCACTTGAAAAACTTGGCACAAACGTGAAGTCCAAGACTTTCACAACTCCCAAACTTGAACGTGCCAGACAAAATCCGTCAGAATTTCGTGCCACAAACATTGCCAAATACATTGACGAAAGTGACGTAAAAGAAATTGCGAACCAAATTAACAATATGGGAACAGCAGATGCTGTATTATTACCAGCCGTATTTGGCATCGACAACAACAACGTCCTGACCGAGCTGAGAAAAAAGGCAAACATGCCAATTGAACTGCTCGCCACAATGCATCCGTCCATAACAGGAATACGCATGTCAAACCTTCTCAGACGTCATTTCCAAACATTAGGAGGACTGTTCTTCCAAAGCGACATTGTAACAGGAGCTGAGATAAAAAACAGGCGCGTTCAATTTGTAACAACACAAAATATGGTTGAAGAACACATGGAAGCCCAAAACTTCATACTTGCAACAGGTACGTTCATGAGTCGCGGATTGAGGTCAAACTATAAAGAAATTTGGGAGCCAATATTCAATCTTGATATTGATTACGCAAAGGAAAGAAAAGACTGGCACTACGACCAATTCTCCGAAAACCAACCATTCATGTCGTTTGGAGTTCGTACTGACGAAAACCTCCATGGCATAAAAGATGGCATGGTGATAGAAAACCTATATGCGGCAGGTTCAATATTAAGCGGAAACGATTTTCTCAAGTTCCGCGACCATGAAGGAGTTGACATGCTCACGGCACTACAAGCAGCTTCTCAAGTGTCAAATGTTAAGTAATGGGAAAACTAAGACTATGAATGCAAGAACACAACTAAGAAATATCAGTGGGCACGAGCTTGAGCAATGCCTAAAATGCACAATATGCACAGCTTATTGTCCCGTGGCTGCCGTAGAACCCGCATACGCAGGTCCCAAGCAAGCAGGTCCCGACGCTGAGCGATACCGTCTGAAAGGCGATGATTTCTTTGAACAGAATTTGAAGCTTTGCCTCAACTGCAAGCGATGCGAAGTGGCATGCCCTAACGGTGTCAAGATTGCAGATATTATACAGGCGGCAAGAATAAAACACAACACTCACGCCCCGAGCCTGCGCGACCGCATGCTTGCCAGTACAGATTTCGTAGGAACTTTAGCTCACAACTTCGCACCAATAACAAACTTCGCTTTGGGTCTTAAGCCAACAAAAATCGTGCTTGACTCCGTAATGAAGATTGACAAGCATCGCACGTTCCCAGCCTACTCCTTCAAGACATTTGAGAGTTGGTTCAAACATCAGGCAGAATCACAATCACTATATCCAAAACATGTAAGCTATTTCCACGGATGCTATGCCAATTACAACTACCCGAAACTTGGCAAGGATTTTGTGAAAATAATGAATGCCTGCGGATATGGAGTAAGAATGCTTGAAAAAGAGAAATGCTGTGGAGTGGCAATGATTGCCAACGGCATGTACAATGAGGTGAAAAAGAACGGGCTTATCAACATACGATCTATGGAGAAAGCCATAAAAGAAGGAGACACCATTCTCACGACAAGCAGCACTTGCACCTTCACCATGCGCGACGAGTACAAGGAATTGTTAGGCATCGACAACTCGCAAGTGCGTGACCGGCTCATGCTTGCGACACGCTTCATATACCGAGAAATAGAAGCTGGCAAAATAAAACTCGCCTTCCGCAAAGACTTCCACAGACGGCTTGCATACCACTCCGCATGCCACATGGAAAAGATGGGATGGGTTCACTATTCCACCGAACTATTACGCATGATACCTGGCGTTGAACTAATAATGCTTGAAAGCCAATGCTGCGGAATAGCAGGGACATACGGTTTCAAAAAAGAAAACTACAAACGTTCACAAGAAATCGGAGCCGGACTTTTCAAGAACATCCAAAACTGCGATCCTGATGCCGTAATCACCGATTGCGAAACCTGCAAATGGCAAATAGAAATGTCCACAGGCTATTCGGTGGAAAACCCTATTACCACACTCGCAGACGCTCTTGACGTTGACGAGACGCGCAAAATCAACAACGTGCAAACGCCATTTGGCAATCCGTAACAGTTGATCACGGGCTACTGTAAATCAAAAAAAACATTTGTGGCTGTATATTTAAAACCACAAAAATCTATAACAACTACAACATTAACCCAACCAAAAAAATCTAAAACTATGGACGAGAAAAAGTACATTCTGGCTCTTGATCAAGGAACAACAAGTTCGCGAGCCATCGTCTTCGACCACAATGGGCAAATTTGCTCAGTAGCCCAAAAGGAATTCACACAGTATTTCCCCAAGCCGGGATGGGTGGAACACGATGCCAATGAAATTTGGTCATCTGAAGCAAGCGTTATCGCCGAAGCTATCACCCAAATTGACATCAACGGCAACGACATTGCCGCCATCGGCATCACCAACCAACGAGAAACCACCATCGTCTGGGATATTGATACCGAAGAGCCAATTTACCACGCCATCGTATGGCAGGATAGGCGTACCGCAGAATTTTGCGACAAACTAAAAGCCCAAGGGTTGGTTGACAAAATACAGGAGAAAACCGGCCTCATCATTGACGCTTACTTCTCAGGAACAAAGATCAAATGGATTTTGGACAATGTCCCAGGGGCACGCGAACGTGCCGAAAAAGGCAAGCTGCGCTTCGGAAATGTTGACTCATGGCTAATATGGCGTCTCACAAGAGGTTCCGTACACTGCACCGACGTGACCAACGCATCACGAACCATGCTATTCAACATCAACACTTTGCAATGGGACGACGATCTGCTAAAGCTTCTTGACATACCTCGCTCAATGATGCCTGAAGTGAAAAGCAGTTCGGAAGTCATGGCTCACACCAAGACAACAATATTCGCCCACGAAGTGCCCATAGCCGGCGTTGCAGGCGACCAGCAAGCCGCCTTGTTCGGGCAAATGTGTGTTGACCCAGGAGCCATAAAGAACACCTATGGCACAGGCTGCTTCGTCATGCTGAACATCGGAGACAAACCCATACTGTCAAAGAACAACCTGCTTACAACCGTGGCATGGAAAATCGGCGACAAGGTAAACTACGCCCTCGAAGGTTCAATTTACGTTGGTGGTTCTGTTGTGCAATGGATACGCGACGGAGTCGACTTCATTAAAAACAGCAGCGAGATTGAGACTTTGGCTTCATCCGTACCAGACAGTGGTGGCGTTTATTTCGTGCCGGCTCTCACGGGTCTCGCAGCACCATATTGGGATCCTTACGCACGTGGCGTTATCTGTGGCATAACCCGTGGCACGACCCGTGCCCACATTGCGCGCGCAGCCCTCGACGGCATTGCGTTCCAGACTTACGACATCGCCCTGGCAATGGCCAAGGACATGAATGCCCCCCTGACAGAACTGAAAGTTGACGGCGGAGCATCACGCAACAACCTGCTTATGCAGTTCCAGTCAAACCTCCTCGGCATCAATGTGGTACGGCCGAAAATCACAGAGACAACCGCCCTTGGAGCCGCATACCTCGCAGGACTGGCAGTAGGATACTGGGGAAGCATTGACGAGCTGCGCAAGCAATGGCAGGTTGAGCGCACATTCGAGCCTGTAAAGGACAACGCAGACATCGAAGCTGCCAAGCAAGGATGGGCTGATGCCATAAGCAGGACCCTAACTCGCAAATAAAAGACCCGTCACAAACTGAACAAAAAGGACGAAAGCTTACAAACTACAAAAAACTTACAAACTACAAAAAACTTCAAAACTTATGGATCCTACATTATTGCACTTATGTGCCCTTGAGTTCCTCGGAACCCTCATTCTCGTACTTATGGGCGACGGCGTTTGCGCAGCCTGCAACCTCAACAAGAGCAAGGCTCAAGGAGCCGGCTGGGTGGTAATAGCCTTTGGCTGGGGACTTGCCGTCATGTCAGGCGTATTCGTGGCACACGAAAGCGGTGCCCACCTCAACCCTGCCGTAACCCTTGGTCTGACAGCTTCAGGTGGCTTCCAGGCTTTCCTTGCCAACGCTGGTGTCCAGGCTTCAACCATTGTTGCCGTATGCGGCTATGTGATAGCCCAAATGATAGGCGGTTTCTGTGGCGCAGTCCTCGTATGGCTCGTTTACCGTGACCACTTCAACATAACAGAAAACAAGGAGGCCGTCCTTGGCACATTCTGCACAATGCCTGCCATAGACAACAAGCCTGCAAACTTCCTCACTGAGTTAGTGGCAACATTCGTGCTGATGCTCATGATTATTGGCTCCGCCAACTACGGCGATGTTGCCAATGTTGGTGCAGTAAGTGCTTGGCCCATAACGGCTGTCATAGTATCTCTCGGAATGAGCCTGGGCGGTCCCACTGGATACGCCATGAACCCCGCCCGCGACCTGTCGCCACGCATAGCACACGCCTTGCTGCCTATGAAATATAAGCGAGACAGTGGCTGGGGATACAGCTGGGTACCAGTCTTCGCCCCAATTGTGGGCGCAGTGTGTGCCGCAGGCATTGGTTGCTTGTTCGGCTTGTGCTAATAAGTGATTCTGCTGAAATAAGGATAAAAGCCCATGCTTGGCAAACAGGCAAGCAGGCTTTTATCCACAGCAATTCCAACATGTAATATATTTTCACAACAAAACTATAAACCTATGAAAAAGTTTTTTCTAACGGCACTTTGCATCTCTGCTTTCACGGCAATGCCTATGCAAGCCCAAAAGTTACACGAATCAGCAAGCCTTGAAACCTCACATCTCTGGCGTGGACTGGAGGTAGGAAACGGACTGATACTCAACAACGACGTATCCATAACCGATAACAAAGGACACTTCAAGCTTGGACTTTGGGGAGGCATGGCCGTTGACGGCGACTACAGGGAAGCCGACGTTTACTTTAATTTCAACCACAGCGGTTTTAACCTCGCCGTATGGGACTTGTGGAACTTCTCTGACGGAATACCTGGCAACGGCAAATATTTCACATGGGCAGCCGGCAAGACAAGCCACCTCACAGATGTCTCCATCAGCTACGACTTCGGCGTAATGTGCAATTTCCCACTCACCTTGTCGTGGGCGACGTTGGTTCAAGGACGTGACCGAGGTTCGTACAGTGGAACAAGTTCACCCGATGGGAAAAACGTTTACTCAACTTTCGTTCAGGCTTCCTACCGCATTTACGACAGCGACCAATGGGCAGTTGACGCTTCCGTAGGCGGAGCCTTTGCGTTAAGCCCATACGACAGTGACAAGTTCCCAAACGAGAACAACAACCTATACGGCAAGTCGGCAGGCATCAACGATGTAAGGCTCGGGGCAACATACAAACTGAAAGTTGGCAAATGGAACTTGCCCGTTACAGGACAAATGATGTGGAACCCGGAAGCTTCAAAAGCCTACTTCCGCGCAAGCATTGTGTTGCTTGACCTATAAAACCAAACCTTTATCCGAACCAAGTTGTTATTTCACGTAGCAACCACCCCAAAACATTCGGCCTGGCATGACAAACTCGTCAGCCAGGCCGTTTATGCTAAATCATCCGCCTCCATCCACGTCAACATACTGTGGAAATGCCAATTGGCATTAGCATGGATGGACTAAAGCGAAACGAAGGACAAAATCTTGTCAGTGGCACCGGCAAGCCCCTTCACGTAATCGCCTGCCGCCTTACACGTCGTGCCAAGGAACTCCGCGTCGTTGTCAAAACGGCGCATGAGTCCGTCAAAATCATCATAATCGCAAATCTCAAATCCGCCACCCGCACTGCGCAGTCCCTGTGCCTCCTGAAAATTCTTGTTGTTCGGGCCAAACAATACAGGCTTCCCCCAAACCGCAGCCTCAAGCACGTTATGTATGCCAACGCCAAAGCCTCCGCCCACATAAGTGACATCGGCATAACGGTAAACACTCGACAAAAGCCCGAAACAGTCGATGACAAGACACTCCGCATCCCTGACGTTCTCCTCGGTGGCCTCAGTGTAACGCACAACCTTCCTGTCAAGCTTGGAGACTATTTGCCTCAAGTGATCCTCGCCTATGACATGTGGCGCTATTATGAGTTTCCAGTCGCGATGCTCATTGAAGAACTTTATGAAAATATCCTCATCAGGTGCCCACGACGAACCTGCCACGAACACCTTGTTTTTTTTCTGCGCAAAGTCACAGAAACTCTCCACCAGCGGCAGCTGCTTCCCGGCATCCTTTATCTGCAACACCCGGTCAAAACGTGTGTCACCGGTAACCGTAACGCAGTCTATGCCAATGCCATGCAGCAGTTGCTTGCTCACCTCGTTCTGCACGAAGAACTGCGAGAAACAATCAAGCACACGCCCATACTGCCTGCCATACCAACGGAAGAACACCTGCCCCGGACGGAAAATGCTCGCTACACTGTAAAGAGGCACACCACGATGTTTCAGTATGTGAAGGTAATTATACCAAAACTCATACTTTATGAAAAAAGCCATCACCGGACGCACCGTGCGCAGGAAACGCCGTGCGTTGCCTATGGTGTCAATAGGCAGGTAGCATATTATGTCCGCACCTTGGTAATTCTTGCGAACCTCATAACCCGAAGGCGAGAAGAACGTAAGCAGAATCTTGTATTCAGGATGGTCGCGACGGATGCGCTCCATGAGCGGCCGTCCCTGCTCAAACTCACCAAGCGAGGCAGCATGAAACCAAACATATTTAGCGTCAGGATCCACTTTCTCACGCAAGATGCGGAAGGTTTCATGTTCGCCCTTCCACATAGTCTTAACCTTCTTGCTGAAGAAAGTGGCGACCCAAACACCTATATTATAAAGGTAAACAAATAAGTTGTACATCACGCTGACTTTTGATTAGGAGTTAAAGAAGTTGGAGACCACACCACGTGCCTCATTTCAGCACGTCCACGGCTTTCCTCAGCCTCTTGATTGTTTCCTCCTTACCCAAGAACGCCGAGATGTCAAACATGCCTGGACCCTTGCCTATGCCCACAAGAGCCAAACGGAAAGCGTTCATCACATCGCCCATCTTGTAACCCTTGTCGGCAATCCACTTCTCAACCACAGGCTCCTGCCCCTCCACGGAGAAGTCGTCTATGCCCTGCAGCACGTCAGCAAGCTCGGTCATCTGCTGTGCCGAGTATTCCTTCCAACGCTTCTTCGCCGTCTTCTCATCGTATGATGTCGGAGCAAGGAAGAAGAAAGAGCAAAGCGGCCACAACTCCTTGACGAAACTCACGCGATCCTTCATCATGCGAACCACCTGCCTTACACGGTCGAAAGGCTCATCAACACCATTGTTGGCAACGATGGGTGCAAACAGCTCGGCTATCTCGTCGTCGGTCTTGTGGAGAATATACTCATGGTTAAACCACATGCCTTTTTGGTAATCAAACTTGGCACCGCTCTTTGAGCATTTAGATATGTTGAACGCATCCACAAGCTCGTCAAGCGAGAACAGCTCCTGCTCGGTGCCAGGATTCCAGCCAAGCAAGGCAAGGAAGTTGACCACAGCCTCCGGGAAATACCCGCTCTCACGGTATCCGCTCGACACCTCGCCAGTCTTCGGGTCATGCCATTCCAACGGGAACACGGGGAAGCCCAGCCTGTCGCCGTCGCGCTTTGAAAGCTTTCCCTTGCCCTCTGGCTTAAGCAGGAGCGGCAGGTGGGCGAAGCGCGGCATGGAATCCTCCCAGCCAAACGCACGGTAAAGCAGCACATGGAGCGGTGCGCTCGGCAACCACTCCTCGCCGCGTATCACGTGGCTGATTTCCATCAAGTGGTCGTCCACGATGTTTGCCAAGTGGTATGTAGGCAGCTCGTCGGCACTCTTGTACAGCACCTTGTCGTCCAGGATGTCACTCTTCACGCACACATCGCCGCGTATCAAGTCGTTGACATGTATCTCCTCGCCAGCCTCAACCTTGAAACGCACCGTGTACTGAGCGCCTTCCTCAAGCAAACGCTCAACCTCGTCCTTGGCAAGCGAGAGCGAGTTGCGCATTGACATGCGCGTGTTGGCATCGTACTGGAAATTCTTCACTTCCTCGCGCTTGGCGGCAAGTTCCTCGGGCGTGTCAAATGCCAGGTATGCCTTGCCATCCTCCAACAGTTGCTGCACGTATTTCTTGTAAATCTTCCTGCGCTCGCTCTGGCGGTAAGGCCCATGGTCGCCACCAAAGCTGACACCCTCGTCAAACTTTATGCCAAGCCATTTAAACGACTCAAGGATATACTCCTCGGCACCGGGCACAAAACGTTGGCTGTCCGTGTCCTCTATGCGGAAAACAAGCTCGCCGCCATGCTGGCGCGCAAAAAGATAATTGTAAAGAGCCGTACGCACGCCACCTATGTGCAAGGGACCTGTGGGACTCGGCGCAAAGCGCACCCTGACTTTCTTCTCTGCCATTTATATTTGGTGTTATGAATGGTTTGTAAAAACACGAAACGGAAAAAACATGCCCCCACAAGCCTGCCGGGCACATGAAGTGCATGAAATCCATAATCTTTTGCAAAATTAATATATTTTTTCTGTTTTAACGGATTTTTTTTTGTATTTTCGCACACAAATAACAATACAAATCCAGTATAATGAACATATTCAGGCGGTTATACATAAGCAGCGAGCATTTTTGGCGAGACACCGCCATGCTAACGGGGCTTGCGGTCTTCACGACGGCGGTCATCGTCTGGTTCCTGCCACGCAACGAGGGCAAGCGGTTCGCATACGAGGTGGGGGAACCTTGGCAATACGGCACGATTATAGCCAAATACGACTTTCCCGTTTACAAGACCGACGAAGCGCTGGCAAGGGAACGCGACTCGCTGCTAAAGCAATTCCAGCCATATTACAACTACGACCCAAGCGTTGAGGCCAAGGAGATAAACGAGCTGAAACGCAAGCTGGCACAAGACGACACGGGGCTGCCGGCTACCTACGAAAGCATCATAACAGAACGCCTGCACCGCTTCTACCAAGCGGGCATAATGGAAACCCCCAACTACAACACGCTGCACCGCGACACCACAGCGCAAGTGAGGATAATCATAGGCAAGGATGCGGAAAGCATACTGGTAAGTTACATTTACTCCACGATGTCAGCCTACGAGCAGCTGCTCAACGACGAGCAACTGGCACAGGAACGGCCATTGGTGCAGAAGCTCAACCTCACAAACTACATTGTCCCCAACCTGATATACGACCGCGAGCGCACCGAGGCCGCACGCAACGACCTGCTCGCAGGCATATCGCCGGCAAGCGGAATGGTGATGGCAGGACAACGCATAATAGGCGAGGGTGACATGGTTGACGAATACAGCTACCGGGTGCTCAACTCCATGGAAAGGGAAATGCAAAGGCGGCAGGAAGGCAACACGCAGATGACAAACCACCTGATAGGCAACACGCTGTACGTGCTGATACTCGTCATGCTGTTCACCGCATACCTTGCGCTGTTCCGCCGCGACTACCTATCAAAGCCACGGTGCGTCACCATGCTTTACACGTTCATAGCAATGTTCCCCATAGCCGTGTCACTGATGATGGAGAACAGCTATTTCAACTTCAGCGTCTATGTGCTGCCGCTCGCGATGGTGCCAATGTTCGTGCGCATCTTCATGGACTCGCGCACAGCATTCATAACCCACCTCATAATGGTGCTGATATGCGCCTGCACGCTGCGATACCAGTACGACTTCATAGTGGTGCAGACCGTTGCAGGCCTGATGGCAATATACTCGCTGCGCGAAATGTCGTCACGCTCACAGCTTTTCCGCACCACGCTTTGGGTGTTCCTGACGACATGCGTAACCTATTTCGCGATAAAACTGATGCAGAGTGGCGAGGACTTCAAGTTCGACTCAAGCATGTACTACCACATCCTTATCAACGGAGTGCTGCTACTGCTCGCCTACCCGCTTATGTTCATCGTCGAGAAGACATTTGGCTTCGTGTCAGTGATAACGCTCATCGAACTGTCTGACACCAACAAGGGCTTGCTGCGCAAGCTGTCCGAGGTGGCGCCAGGCACATTCCAACACTCAATAACCGTGGGCAACCTCGCCTCTGAAATAGCCAACAAGATTGGCGCGAAAGCCACCCTCGTGCGCACGGGAGCACTTTACCACGACATTGGCAAGATGAAAAACCCGGCATTCTTCACCGAGAACCAGCAGGGCGGCATAAACCCACACGACAACCTGACCGAGAAGGAGAGCGCACTGATAATAACAGGGCACGTGGCACATGGCGTCAAGCTTGCCGAGGAATACAACCTGCCCGTGGTGATACGCGACTTCATACTGACGCATCACGGCCACGGCATGTCAAAATACTTCTACATAAAATACCAGAACGAGCACCCCGACGAGATCGTTGACAAGACCCCTTTCACCTACCCAGGGCCAAACCCATCGACACGCGAACAGGCCATACTCATGATGGCTGACGCATGCGAGGCGGCGTCACACTCGCTGAAAGAGTACACCGAGGAAAGCATCTCAAGCCTCGTGAACAACCTCGTGGACCAGCAGGTAAAAGACGGTTTTTTCAACGAGTGCAAGATTACCTTCTACGACATAGCCGTGGCAAAGCAGGTGCTCATTGAGCGACTGAAGGCCATTTACCACACACGCATACAATACCCACAAAAGAGGGTGTAAGGCGCAATGCCCTTTTGGCATTGCGTTTTACACACGCAAGTTTTGTAAAAACAAAGTCATCGCAACGACGTGCGTGAATGGCTCTTGACCCCAAAAGCAAAAACGACCCGGCAAACAGCGCAACGACAGCAACCCACACAACTCTCTACAAACCAACACGATACAAGAGACCAGTTTCGTCAGCTTCACAAACCACCACCCCTTGCGCCGTAAACATGCCACGTTTGCGCCGCAAAGGCATGTCGTTTACGCCATTGCGCCATGCCCGTTACGCCACAACGGCAACAACATTACGCCGTAAAGGCAACACCGTCACGCCACAAAGACAAGCCGGTACACCACAAAGTCCCGACCTCGACGGCGCAAAGGCAGCACCAAGTTACATTTTCCAGGCTTACGCTGCTTACTCCCAATCCTGCAACAGCAACCGCACATTGTCCTGACTTTTTACTTTTTGTCAATTCTTTTCATATTGTTGGAGAATTGCTCAATTCCGCACCACGTATCAAAAAACTGTTGAAGACCCCAGATTATAAGCTAATGAAAAGTATTGAGGATTTTTGGGATTTCAAATATGACAAGAATAATCTCTATTCTTCATGGCTCAGCACAATTGAAAATAAATTCAATTCACAAATAGAACTAAGGGACATCCCTATCAGGAAACTGATAGAACAAGAAGCCTGCGCAAGCTTATAATACTGCATATTAATACAACCCAAAATTGTTTTTAACACGCTTTATTTAAGCACTTTTACCGCCCCACATATACAAGCAGGGCGTAACGTCTCATACTATTTAGCATACCATAATATAAGAAAAACATTCACCTTACGCTTGACATACATCATTATTTCTGTTAACTTAGATTAAAAGAAACCCTAAGCTTGTGGAAATACAGAACAATCTATGTAACTTTGCAACCACTTTTCAAAAGATTGTTTTAATATTTTTCACAAGATGACAAACCAAAAAGCCCAGAGCACAAGGTTCAAAGTCCAAGGCTCAAAGCTCAAAGCCATTGCCATGGCAGCGATGCTGATGGCAACAGGCAGCACCGCAAACGCAGGCGGAATTAACACAAACACCAACATGAGCGTAGCTTTCGCACGCCTTCCCTCACGCGATGCCGCAATAGCCACCGATGGTGTTTTCTTCAACCCGGCAGGCGTGGTGTTCCTTTCACCGGGCATACACATGTCAGTAAACTGGCAGTTTGTGACCCAACGCCGTTACATTGACAACCAATATCCCCTATTTGCTAACAACACGGAAAACCCAACCACGACACGCCGCTTCAAGGGCGAGACTCTGGCACCGGTATTTCCTTCAATACAGTTCGCCTACAACTGGCGCGACTTTTCTTTTCAGGTATCGGCAGGCGTAACCGGCGGCGGTGGAAAATGCACATTCGACGACGGTCTCGGCTCGTTCGAGAAGCTCGTCTCCGAGACGGCGCTCGCCGCATCGGGGCTGGCAAAAGCCGTTGACGCATCGCTTGCGGCAACCCTCGAAGGCGCAGGCGTACCGGCATCATCAATCGCAGCCTTGGCTGCCAACGGTTTCTCAAGCGACAACTACTTCGGGTCAACCGGCAAATACAGCACCACGAGTTTCATGCGCGGCCGCCAGTATTATTATGGAGTTTCGTTCGGCGTAGGTTACAAGGCAACGCCAAACCTTGGCGTGTTTGCCGGCGCACGCGGCGTTTATGCCTCATGCAACTATTACGGTTACCTGAGGAACATAAAGGTGGGCAACATGCCTCTCTACAAGGTTCTCGACCCCACAAAGGAGGGTGCGGCTGACATTGAGCTGAACGCTGACCAGAGCGGTTTCGGTGTTACGCCAATCCTTGGCATTGACTACAAGCTCGGGCGTTGGAACTTCGCAGCAAAATACGAGTTCAAGACTCGCATGAGACTCAAGAACTCATCGGTAAACCAATTCCCGTCAATCGGCAACCTCGGCAGCAACCTTGCCGCTGCGGTGGTGGGCAACCTTCAAGCTGCCGGAATGTCAGCAGCCCAAGCACAGGGAATTGCCCAGACCGCACTTTCCGCGCCAGAGGTAACAGGCATAATGACACAGCTGAAAAACAAGTTTGACGAGGGAATAAACGAAGCCACCGGCGAATATGAGGACGGCAAGAAAATAGCCGCCGACATCCCGGCAATCGTGACCGCAGGTGTTTCCTACAACCCGATTGACCCACTGCGCATAAACGCCGGCTTCCATTATTATTTCGACAAGCAGGCTACCGCGTACAAACACCACGAGGACAAGCTTGACCGCGGAACAATAGAATACAGCTTCGGCGGAGAATACGATGCCACGAAATGGCTGACCGTATCGGCTGGATACCAGCGCACAAGCTACGGACTGACCGACGAGTACATGAACGACAAGTCGTTTGTGGTTAGCTCAAACAGCATTGGCGGCGGCGTGATGATGCACGTGACAAAGAGGGCACGCGTAAACGTGGCTTACTTCCACACGTTCTACGAGACCAAGAAGACGAACACGGTATCCGAGTCAACAGGAGCCAACTACCAAGCAGATTACACACGAAACAACAGTGCCTTCGGCGTAAGCCTTGAGCTTGACCTGTAAACAAGGCGTACCAAACAAAAACGACATACGCAGGGGCTTAATCCTGGCGCATTGCCACCAACCGACTATTTCACATTCGGAACGGCACACGCACAAGGATTAAGCCCCTGTGTTTTCCATCACTCACAGTCTTGCCCAAACTGCTTTTTAACACGTCAATCATCTGATAAATGCGCAAAAAGCATTATCTTTGCATGCTGATGAGATACGTTGACGTAATATTGCCCGTGCCACTTGAAGGCACTTTCACCTACAGCGCAAGCGATGAGCTGATTGCAAAATGCTCCGTAGGCGGACGCGTGCTTGTGCCTTTCGGCAAGAGCAAGACCTACGCCGGCATCGTGGTTCGAATACACGACGAAAAACCTCCTCTCCCTGACGACAAGATACGCAACGTACTTGACGCACTCGACAACATTCCTGCCGCATTGCCCCAGCAACTAAGGCTGTGGCAATGGATAGCGTCTTATTACATGTCGCCAATTGGCGACGTAATGAAGGCCGCACTGCCATCGGGACTAAAGGCTGAGACTGGCTTCAAGCCAAAGACGGAGACCATGGTGGCCATAGGCGACAAATACGACAGCGAAACGGGATGGAGCATAGCACTGGAGATGCTGAGGCGAGCGCCACGCCAACAACACCTGTTCAGCACATTACTGAGCCTTATCCACCCCAAAGCCACTATCCCAAGCCACCAAACAACAACCTCGCACAGCCCATCACAACAAATATCGCGCGAGGAGCTGCTAAACGAGGCACATTGCACAAATGACATATTCAGGAAACTCGTAGAGCAGGGATTTCTGAAAACCTACGAGAAAGAAGTGGACTGGCTGAACATGGAGGGCACGGCACACCCTGAGAGGCTGCAAACGTTGAGCGAACCGCAAGAAGAGGCTTTCAGGCAAATAAAGCTTCAGTGGCAAGAGAAAAACGTTGTGCTGCTGCACGGAGTTACATCTGGAGGGAAAACCGAAATTTACATACACCTCATACAAGAAGCCATAAACCGTGGCGAACAGGTTTTATACTTGCTGCCCGAGATTGCGCTAACCGTGCAGATGACTCAGCGGCTGCAACACGTATTCGGCTCTCGGCTTGGCATTTACCATTCAAAATACAGCGATGCCGAGCGCGTGGAGATTTGGAGGAGGCAACTTTCCGACAACCCTTACAGTGTGATACTCGGAGCACGCAGTGCCGTGTTCCTGCCATTCAGACGGCTTGGCATGATAATAGTGGATGAAGAACACGTGCAGAGCTTCAAGCAGCTGGATCCATCGCCACGCTACCATGCACGCAGCGTGGCGATTGTGCTGGCGCAAATGTATGGAGCCAAGACTCTGCTGGGCACCGCCACGCCATCTGCGGAAAGCTGGCACAACGCCACAACTGGCAAATACGGGTTCGTAAGGCTCAGCCGCAGGTACAAAGACATACAGTTGCCTGAGATTGAGGTTGTTGACACAAAAGACCTGCGCCATCGCAAGATGATGAGCGGACCGTTTTCTCCACGGCTATTAAACGCAATGCAAACGGCTCTCGCCGACGGAAAGCAGGTTATACTGTTCCAAAACCGGCGTGGCTTCGCCCCTGTACTGTCGTGCAGAGTATGTGGCTGGACACCCAAGTGCAAGAACTGCGACGTGACACTGACATACCACAAACGGCTGAACTTACTGACATGCCACTACTGCGGCTACACCGAGAAAGTGCCCGAGGCTTGCCCCAACTGCGACAACACACACCTTTCCGACCGTGGATATGGCACAGAAAAGATTGAAGACCTAATAATGAACGACTTTCCCAATGCCAAGGTGGCTCGCATGGACCTTGACACCACACACACGCGCAATGCCTACGAGCGCATAATAAAAGACTTCGGGACGGGAAAGACCGACGTTCTCATTGGCACACAGATGATAAGCAAGGGACTTGACTTTGCCAACGTTGCCGTGGTGGGCATACTCGATGCCGACTCAATGCTACATTATCCTGACTTCAGGGCTTTTGAGCAAGCTTTCCAGATGATGAGCCAGGTCGCCGGACGGGCTGGGCGCAAAGGCAAGCGCGGATTGGTGATATTGCAAACAAGGGAACCCAAGTTGCCACTTGTACGCCAAGTGGTCAACAACGACTTCAAGGGCTTTTTCAACGACATCATGGAGGAGCGCACCATGTTCCATTACCCTCCGTTCCATCACCTCATTTACATATACCTGAGACACAAGGACGAAGGCATTGTGGAAATGGCAGCACAGGAAATGGGGGCAAGGCTGCGTGGCACATTTGGCGAGCGCATACTCGGTCCGGACAAACCTGCGGTGGCAAGGGTAAAGACGCTGTTCATACGCAAGATTGTCGTGAAGCTTGAGCTTGGCGCAAACCAAACGGAGATACGCCAAAAACTATACGCCATACGCAATGGAATATTGTCGCAAGCTTGCTACAAGTCTGTGCAAGCCTATTTTGATGTTGACCCACTATAATCCCTGATGTGCTGCGACGGCGTGCTGCCGGTAATATTCCTGAACGCACGCACAAAACTGGAATAATCTGCAAATCCACATGCCGAAGCTATCTCGTTAAGGCTCATTTCCTGATTATCCACAAGCAATCGCTGCGCCAGCCCCACCTTGACACGCTGGAGATACTGGGCCGGCGTACTGCCGGTAAGTGCCGATACCTTGCGATAAAACTGGCTGTAACTCATGCAAAGCCTCGATGCCAAACCGTTCACGTCAACCCTCTCACGCTCCCCAAGCATCTCATTTATGCAATCATTCACACGCGCCATGAATTTGCCATCGCTGTCATTTGCGACCTCTGCCTTGTAGGATTCTCCACCAACGGCATACTTTTCCCTAAGCATTCTGCGCTGGTCAAGCAGTTTTCCAATCCTCACCATCAGTTCATCGCTGTTGAAAGGCTTAGAGAGATAAGCGTCAGCTCCAGCTTCCAGTCCCCTGACCCTGTCTTCGTCTGTCACCTTTGCCGTTATCACAATCATGGGAATGTGGTTTGTCACTTCATCGGCACGTATCTCGCGGCACAGTTGCAAGCCATCCATCACAGGCATCATCAAGTCTGTCAGTATGACATCCGGAACAATTTCCCTTGCCATTTCAAGCCCTTTTCTCCCATCCTTTGCATAATACACCGCATAAATGCCGCAGAGCTTGCTGCCAATATACGCTGCCACGTCATTATTGTCCTCAACCACAAGCACCCGCTTCTCGCCAATGGTGCCGTCAGCACTCTCAACAGTGCCATCAGCCGTATTGCCATTATCCCCGCTATCCGCTTCCAATATCCTTATGACATCCTCGCCGATGCCCATGTTTTCTTCTTTTTCCAACGGCATGGCCTTGGTATGGCGCAACGGGAGCACCACCGTAAACGTTGTGCCATGCCCAACTTTACTGTCCAATGTTATGCTGCCATCGAGATTATCAACGATATGCTTGACAAGCGACAGGCCAACGCCTGACCCCATGGTGGTTATGCCACATGCCGCTTGGTAGAACGGCTCAAAAACCTGACCGACATTATCCTCAGAAATGCCAACGCCTGTGTCCTTGACCTTAACGCACAAGTTTACGCCATCACTGCTAACACTGACGCTCACGCTGCCACCTGCTGGGGTAAACTTTATGGCATTGGACATCAAGTTGCCCAACACCTTATTCATGTATGCCGGAACAAAATCGGTGTAAACTTCCGGTTCCACGGCATAAAAACACAAGTCAATCTCACGCCTACGTGCGTAATCACGGAAACTTTCAACAGCCATGGCAATATAAGCCACCACGTTTCCCTCACGCCATTCGGGTTCGCCAACCGCCGACTTCACCTTCGCGATGTCGAGCAACTGGTTCACCAGCTTAAGCAATCCACGCCCTTGCCGTTCCACCATGCGCCCCATCTTGTTGGCTTTGTCTGACGACAATTCGGGCTGCTGCAAATCATGCCCAAGTCCAAGGATAAGGGTTAGTGGGGTGCGAAACTCATGGGTGATATTCGTAAAGAAATTCTCACGCATGACGCTCACCTTCTTCTCAGCCTTGAAGCTGCGCATACGCTCACGCCAGGCATAAAACAACACTCCGATAATGCCAACCAAGAATGTTACGCTAATGCCAAAGATGCCAAACCACATGCGGCGCAAAAACTTTTCGTTGTCAAGCTCAGTTTGAGCCTTGCTAACAACCGTCTCATGCCAAGTGCGTTCAATGGCAAGACTCGTGTTTTGCATGCGATTCATCTTCTCCATGTTCACCAAACTGTCTTGCAACGCTTTCGAACGCTCATAGTAAGCAAGCGCACTGCCATAATCGCCACGCCGCTTGCTCAACCTGTAACGCAATGCGTAAATCTCAGAAAGATACTCATTAGACTTTATGCCTTCAGCCAAACCCTGAGCCTTGTCAAGGTAAAACCTCGTGCTGTCATCATTGCCCTTATCAAGATAAATGTTCGCCAATGCCACCAACGGTTTTATCGTATGCCATTCATCCAAAGAGTTTTCCATGAGCTTGTAGGCTTTCTCATACTCAACGAGAGCCTTGTCATATTCACCGACTTTCTTATACAGGTTGCCAAATGACGTATGGCAAAGCGACATGCCAACGGTATTGCCCACCAACTTGTTCTTTGCCATCGACTTACGATAGTAAAACAACGCACTGTCGTTTTGCTCCCTCGCCTCGAATATGGAACCGATATTGGCGTAGTTTATGGCCTGCCCCAGTTCGCTACGCAACGCTGTCTCGCCAGCGAGCGCTATACGCAAGGCACTGTCGGCACGATCAAGATTGCCCAACGTGAGGTAAACGTTTGCCAACCCGTTGAGCGAAACCACCCTGTTCTTCCTTGCCACGGACGACGTGTCGTCAAAAGCCTGCGATATCGTCCACGCAATGTAATGGTAACGTTGCGCCAAGTCAAGGATGCCCATCCGACGATAATCAGTGCCCATATTGTTCAGAGCCTTAACCCACTCCAATGTGTCGCAGGCAAGCTCAGCGAGCTTACGCCCCTCATCGTGCTTACGCAAGGCCTCGTCAAAACGGCTCTCGTCACGCAAAGACTTGCCCCATTCCCGCAAAGTGACAATTGCCCCCAGCGTATTTCCGCTGGAGGCCATGCTGTGGTACAGGCTGTCGTAAGCATTGCCGGCACCTGCCACCCTTACTGTGCTGTCAACCATATTGCGCATGGCGGCACTCACCTTCTGGTCATCATGTCCACCACACGAAACCATGCACAGTGCTGCGAACGACAACAACGCCGCACAGATAAAAGCACGGGGCAAATCAAGTCTCATGTCAACAATCCCCAATACTTCCTAAAATCAGAAGTAATAAGCCAAGCCCACCTGCCAAGCGTTGTAGCGGCTGCGAACATTGCCCGTAACCTCATGGACAAGCTCCGAGGCTTTCATCTCGCCCGTCTTGCCACAAACAATATTGTAGTTGGCGTTGAGCTGAAGGTGGCTGAGGACGGTAAATCCCATGCCGACATTGAAACTGAAATTGGAATCGCTCCATTTCCAGCTTATGTCATCCTTGTTGCCAGCAACATTAAAGCCAAACTGTGGACCGGCAAAGAAAAAGACATTTGCCATACTGCCAAGCCCGATGGAATAACGCAGGTTCACGGGTATGGCAATTTGCTTTTGGGTCACAGAATAATCGTTCGCGGTTATCTGCTCGTTGCCATAATAGAGCGTGACATCAGCCGAACGCTGGTCGTACAGGGCAGAAGCGTCTATGCCCAAGCCTGTGCCAAACAAGCCAATCTTTACCGTAGGACCAATGTAAAATCCTGTTCGGTTCTCCGAATTGAGCACATCGCGGCTAAGGCTCATGTGGGTCACATCAAGTCCGCCCTTGACACCAAACTTGACCTGCGCACTGGCAGGAATGGCAACCATTGCTACGAATGCAAAGAGAACCAAGAACTTAGCTGTCCCCTTGCCAAGGATAGCAAAGGCCTGCTTTTTACCTGAAAAGATATTATTATTTGTCATAACCATTTATTTTATTATCAATGCCTTTGCCTTCTGACCGTCACCCTTGCCGCACCAGAAGAAGAGGTCGGCGTGCTGGTGCGTCGTGTCTTGACCTTAAGAGTCTTAGCAGGCGTGGCACGACGGTTGCGTATGCCTTTCTGCATGGCACGTTTTTCCTTAGGATCAAGTTTGGCAATGGAATCAAGCGAATCCTTCTTTGCCTTGTCACCCCAAATTCTGCTCTCGAAATCGGCAATTTCCCTATCAATGCGTGTTTGCTCCTTGGAGAGCCTTGCCGAGTCGTTTCCAGCAACCTGTGCAAGCGTCTTGCCAAGCATGTTGGACGTTTTGTAAATCTTGCCCTTATAGCGGTTTACCGTGAAATAATCGTCAACGCTCATCGTGGCGGCGTTGTTGAGGTTGCTTGTCATTATGGTTTGCTTGGCGAGGAATGGCGCAAGGTCACTGTAACGTATCCAGAAGAGAGGGTATTTGGTAACGCCATCGCCAAAGTCGTCCTCGCGAAACATCACCGGGCAAATAGCCTGCACCTTAGTGTGGAACGACGACGTGTTCTGGTCATAATAGCTGCTCTCCTTTATATAATAAGCCTTGACCTCGGCCGACGGTATGTCACTGTCGTCAATGTGAACGCCACGGTCGGTGCGCTCGTAGAAGACATGGTAGTCGTCGAGAAACTTCAGTGGCCTAACCCTGAGCGACTCGTCGAAACGCTCGCTCCCACTGTTGACATCGTAACTGTAAGCCGCGATGCCCCCATTGTTTGGTCCCCTCATCACAAGCTTGAAGATACATGTGAAAAGATTCATCTGCGTGCCGAGGGGTTCCGTTGGATAATACAGGGCAGAATTTGCGTCGTCGCTTAAGTCAAGCTCACGGTAAACGTCGCGCCTCCACACGACATCCTCTCCCATGGCTTGCTCCGTTGGGAATGATATTTGCGAGCGCAGTGTCATGTTGTTGGCGTTGCTTTTGACGGCAGCCTGTTGTTGCTGCCTTCGCGCCTGCGGCTGGGCACTCACAGAAACAATGCCAAGGCAACTTATAATAGTAATGAATAAAAACCTCTTCATCGTCCAATGTTGAATTTTGTTTTCTTGAATTATCATCTCACTTTCACCTCCATGGCCCCGGGCAATGTCCTCGCAATGCCATCGGGTCCCACAGCGTGAACCTCTGTTATGTAGAAACGGCGACCACGCGAAAGACGGCGGAACTGCTCACGCATGCGGTCGGTGAAGTTGGCTCCCTGAGATGCCATCTGTACGGCATTGCCCATGTTATCGTAGAATACCGTCGAGAAGCCCGTCACACGAAACTGTATGTCCAATATGCCATCGTCGATGGCAGCATTAAGCTGACCGGCTCCCATAAGCCCAGCCTTGCTGAGGTTGCCACCCTTGTAACGGTCGTCGCCAACGGCGATATAAGGCGTCGGGTCGGGCAGTTTGCGTACCTTGAACGTAAACGGTGGAAACGAGCGGGTTTGCTTGCCGTCACGAGCCGTAACATGAAACGTAACGTCACGTCCCACGGCCGACGGCACGGCTACGTAACTCCCAGGTCCTTTAGCCACGAGCTTGCCACCAGTCATGGTAACGGACACAGCCGTCTGTGGCACTCCGGGCACGCTGACACTCATGGGGTTGTCGTAGCCGGCATAAAGCACGTTCATGAGGTCGGCGGCGATGGTTGCACCTCCTGGCACGGGGATGACATTGTATTTCTGTTGGAAATTGCGCCTTAGCACGTCGCCACTGGCATTACGCATGAGGATGTAACCGCCAAACTGGTGGTCACCCACTCCACCTGCCGTAAAACTGTACCTGCCATTGTGCGTAGCCACCCGTGACCCATTGACGTAAATCTCTGGCTGTTGGGTTGTGTCAACGGCTGCCATTACAATATCAGCCGTAAACCGCTCGCCTGGGTAAAGCGTGGTCTTCTCGGGCACGACAAAGGCCTGGAGCTTGTTCACGCGTATGTCCTTCATGTCAACATTAGACACGAGCGTGTGCAGCACCTCGCCCTCGGCATATCGCACGTCGTTCTGCAACTTAGACAGCAAGGTTACGGCAGCCGCCACAGGCATGTTCTCAAACATGTATTCCTGCCAGTTTTTCCCAAGGTTGTTCTTGTGGCGCGGCACCTCTGTGGAAAGGTTGCTTGATATGATGCCACGCTGGCGAGGGTCGCTCACAAAGGCAAGTATTCGCTCACGATAAGAATTTATGGCATCGTAAAGTTGCTGTCCCTTGCCTGTCAGGGGTGAGAGCATCACGGAGCCTGCGGCATCGAGATTGTCAGTGTTGTCTATGTTATGGACATCGCCCTCAGAGCCATCGGCTTCCTTCACGATGGCAACTTTCAGGGCTTCAGCCAAATTGTAAAGCGAATCGCTCATGGCTTTCACCCGCGAAGCCTTCGCAAACCAAGCACGGACTTTCCCCGGGTTGGAAGCCATCTGGTTCTTGAAATCGCCATAAAGCTCATCGTTCACCGAAGATGCGTTGCGTGTGCTCCGGTCAAGCCCTTCCTGCACAACGGCAAAGCCCTGCAAGACCTCGGTTGACACGTTCAAGGCCAACATTGCCAGCAAGACGATATACATGAGGTTTATCATCTTCTGGCGGGGGCTTACCGGTCTCTTCTTTATTGCCATTACTGTTTGTTTTTCATTGGTTTTACTGGCGGCAGCATCACACGCCCACTTACTGGGCAGGCTGCTGCGGTGAAGCCGCACGCATGTTGACCGTCATGGCCTCAATCATGCGGGCGTATATGTGGTTGAGCTGGTCAATCTGGTCAGCCATCTTGCGTGTCTGCTCGTTTATCTGGTCAATGGTTCCAATCTGCCTGCTTGCGCCCTTAAGCTGCATCTCGTAAATCTTGCTTATGCCTGTGAGCGTGCGGTTCAGGTTTTCCATTTCCTCACTGTCGCGCGTCAGCCTTGCACTCTGCTCATTCACCTTACGCAAGGTCTCAACGAGTTGCTTCAGCTCTTCAACGTAGTTGCCCTGAGCCTCGTTCATTTCCTCTGCTTCCTCAGCCGACATCTGCGGTACGTAAACCTGCTGCGACGCACCCTGTGGCTGCACGCCGCCCAGTGCGGCTTCGCCAGGAAGGCTGCCATCCGCTACCTGCGATGTCATGGTTGCGGACTGTGGGTCACACGAAGTGGCAACGGCATCCTGCTCGTTACCATAAACCACCTTGCCGCTCGCAAGGAACTCCTCGGTAAGGCGAGTCGGCATCTCACGACCGTCGGCGGTCTTGTCGAACGGGCGATCGAAGGCCGAGATGAAGAACACGAACACCTCAGTGCCCATGCCCAAGAAAAGCATGAGGTTTGCACCGGGAAGGTGGGTTAGCTTGAACAAGGCTCCAAGGATTACGACAGAGGCACCCCAACTGTAGGCATAGTTGAGAAACGTCTGACCAGCCACGGTGTCCATCCACTTCTGCAAGCGATAGATTAAATTATAATTGCTGTAACCTGACATATAACAGTATCTTTGTTCGTTTTATTAAGTATTTCCGTTCAAAGGACGACGGCTTTGCGTTTGCGCCGTAATGGCGTTACGATTATGGCGCAATCGCATGGCGTTTACGCCGTAATGGCACGCCCTTTGCGCCGTAACGGCTACGCCATTGCGCCGCAAACGCAAAATGGCTACCGTAGGCGGATGGTCACGGCGTGCCGTTGCGCCATTATCGGCGTTTTTGCTTGGCGCTCGTGGTGTTGGCCAACGACCTCACGCAGCGGAAACCGACATAGCACCTTGGCTGGTTCTGGTACTCCCAGGTGCGCCATGCCGAGCGTATGAAACTTTCGGGGTCTTTCCACGAGCCACCACGCACGCTCTTCTTCTTAAGCCTGTAAGGATCTTCCTTTGCGGCATTGTAACGAAGCTGCGGGTTAATGTCGTTCATGGCATCAACACCTGCCTCCGTGTAAACCGTGCTTGTCCACTCGGCCACATTTCCAGCCATGTCATACAGCCCATTGCTGTTAGCCGAATAGCTGCCCGTGCGGCTGGTTATCAAGTTGCCATCCTTGGTGTAATTGCCACGGTCGGGCTTGAAGTTGGCATAAAAGCAACCGTTGCCGTTTGCCACGCTCTCATTCTCCCATGGGAACTCAGTTTGGTCCTTGCCGCGTGCGGCATACTCCCACTCGGCCTCAGTCGGCAGGCGGTAACGCTGCACGTAACGCGCCTCAGGGCCAAGCCCTTTCAGCAGGTAGTCGGTACGCCAAGCGCAGAAAGCGTTGGCTTGCTCCCACGTAACGCCAACGACAGGATAGTCGTTGTAGGCAGGGTTTGAGAAATAGTTGCGCAGGTAAGTCTCGTTGTCGGCATTGCGGAAATCGTTCACCCAACACGTCGTGTCAGGGTAAATGTTTACGATGTAAGTGTTCAGGAAATCCCAAGGTCCCGACAACTGCCGCTCTATCGCTTCGCTCACTATGCGTCCCTCATCGTCTATGTAAGCCGTGTCCTTGCTTATCATCACCACATCGTCGTAATCGATGACATGATCCGTGTTCAGGTCGCGTTCCTCAGGCTTCAGCCTGTTGCGCCGCAAGGCAGCAGCCGTGTAATCGTAAACCTCATAACGGTAGTTCAGCTGGCTGTAGTCGAGCATCTTCTCGCCCGTTACGGGATTTGTGACATACAGGCTCTCAATGGCGCGTTGCTCGTCCTCGTTGGGTTTCCTCGGCAGGCGTTTCTTCCAGTTTATGTGCGGCTTCACAGGGTCGCCGTTCTTGTCCTCCGTTATCATGTAAGTCTCGTCGCCACCGTATGAGGGGTCGGCAAGGCGAGTGCGCAGTATGGAATCGCGGACCCACATCACGAATTGCTTGTATTGTGAGTTTGTGATTTCAGTCTGGTCCATCCAAAAGCCATCCACGGAAATGTCCCTCACCGGCACTTGCTTTCCCCACAGGCTGTCCTGTTTCTCAAGTCCCATCTTCAGGTAGCCACGGTTAACGCATACCATTCCGTAAGGCGTAGGCTCGGTGAAAGCCTTTCCGCCAACGCCCACGACCTCGCCGCCACGACCAGCCGTGGATGCCGTGCGCGCGCTGAAGCATCCTGCCAAAACCAATGTGAGCAACAACACGCCCACCGATGATATTGTCTTAGCCATATATTCTGTACTAATTCTTTACTTCTGTTCTTGTTACAAATTAAAGTATCCTGACACTCTTGTGCTTGTTCTTCCCCTTTTTCACGAGGTTGATGTCGTGCTGGTATCCAATGAACAGCTCATGGCTGCCATTTCCTGGATTTATTGCCGAAGTGTAAATCTCGTAACTGTAACCAAGCACTATGCCATGGAAATTGCCACCAATGAGCACCGTTGTGGAAACCGTTGGGCTGTAACTCATTCCGGCGTACATCATCTTGTTGCCATTGGTGTAAACCAGCCTGCCGGTAACGTCCCCACGCAAGTTTGAGCCGTCGGTGCGGACTATGAAGGATGGCTTTATTGTAATAAACGGGTTTCTCAGCTTAATATTGCCTCCTCCTGTCAAATAATATGTGCGGTCAATCTGCAATTCATTGTTATCACCAAGTTGCACAAGCGGTGCGGTAATGTGCTGGGCAGACAATCCGGCATACCAATGCTTGTGCGAATAATACAAGCCCACGCCCAAGTCGAGGGAATTGCCAGATATCTGGGATGTCGCGAAAGCCGGGTCGCCAGAATCCTCCACGTCAAGCTTGCTACCGTCAAAATCCTCACTGATGAAACCTGCGTTAATTCCTATTCCCATGTCACCGCCAAACAGCTTGAGCTTGTAGGCGTATTGGGCAGCAAGCTTGGTATGCGTGAAAAGACCAATCTTGTCGTTCATGAACTGCAAGCCCACGCCATGATAAGACCTGAAGGCGTACAACGGCAGGTCGGCGGAGGCATGAGCCGTTTGCGGATTGTGTTCGAATCCAGCCATGTCGAGGGCATACGCCACCGCGACGTTCAGCTTCGACTGCTTACCGGCTGCTGCCGGATTGAACGAAGTCTCCATGTCAAAATAATGGCTGAACGACGGGTCATATTGTGCGTTGGCAGCCAAGCCAAAGCACAATAAAAACATAATGAGAATGTATCTGGGCCTTAACACGTATTGATAACGCAAGAAAAGCTGTTTTTAGTATAACATTTCCAAAACAAAACAGAGGAGCAAAAGGCACACTACACATTGGCACACAGCCTTGCGGCATGCCATGTAAAAGCCTTTAGCTCCCCTATTCGCTTTTGATACGCCAACCTACCGGAAATCAGTATTCGTCCTCATTCCAGAGGAAGTCTTCCTTCGAAGGATAGTCTGGCCACAAATCCTCTATGCTTTCATACACGTCACCCTCGTCCTCAATCTCCTGCAAGTTCTGAAGCACTTCGTCAGGAGCGCCGGAGCGAATGGCATAATCTATTAATTCTTCTTTAGTTGCCGGCCATGGAGCATCCTCAAGCTTCGAGGCCAATTCAAGAGTCCAATACATAGTCGTTAGTTTTACGTATTACAAATCGTGGCGCAAAAGTAAACAAATATTTTTTATCCGCAAGCTTTTTGCATGTTATTTTTACGGTTTATAGTGTAATAAAACTTAATTCATGCCTTAAGCATCACATTGTAGTTTCCGCCCTGCAATGAAGTGTCCAAAAAAACGACTCCACAATCATACAAGTCAAAGGTCAAGTAACCCTCATGCGTTTTTAGCAAGGCAGCCCAAAGCCGCTTGCTCTCATCATTCAAGTGAATGTCCTTTACAACCACAGCCGAACATTGGCGAATGGTAACTTCACCACCTCCCGAATGCTCACTGTCTATTTCCTTGATATCAAAAAAAGAATGTTTGCCAACTCTGCGCAACGATATATCAGAAACTAAAGCCTTGCTCGCTCCGGCCTTGATATACGCCAAGTCAACCTCGTCAGCACCATTAATCGCCCACAGTTTGCCCTGCATGAAATTGGAAAACCGAAGTAAAAAACGATGTAAAGCCAAGAAATGCACATCCTTCTCAGGATACAAATCATACAATGACGCATAACCATAATAAGGCCATGACTGCCTTGCGACATCCTTCACAAACCTGTATGCCGACGGAGACTGTACACCGAAACCATGGGATTGCCCCCAACGCACAATGGAATGATAACACCGTGTTATTGTAACAAACATATAAATAAAACGTTAAGAGCCGTAATTTATTGCACAAACAAGCAAAAGTGAAAGGCGAAATACGTGCATGGTATGTGTGGCATGCGTGGCATGCATACCCAATCTCTTCCTCCCACTACCACTTCTCCTTCCTCCCACTCCCCCTTCTTCTTCCTACCCCATTCTCTCCCACGGGCAGCCCA
>CAYLUI010000027.1:0-41497 GCA_964386825.1 uncultured Prevotella sp.
AATATTGGGTACTTGCTGAAAACGGTAAGGCAATCGCTGTTGTACATCAACGTGTCCTTGTGACGGTACACCGGCGAGAGAATAGAATCCACCTGGTATGACCCCACCTCGTTCTCAGCCGACTCCTGCAGGCACACGATGTCGGCATCCTGGTCTTTGATATATTCCAGTATGGGGTTTGGCCTGTCGCGGTTTTCCCAACCAGCGAAATACCAGACATTGTAAGACAGCACTTTTATGCAGCCTTCGGGCGGCTCATGCGGAGCGTTTATTGGCATGTAGCGTCGCACGGGACCGTAGCAAACCATAAACCCGAGCAACGGTATGAGCACGTAACGGGGTTTCAGCAATACCCAAAGCACCAGGAAACAGAAGTTTATGGCAAGCAACAGCGGGAAGACAAGCCCCATGTTGCTCAGTCTCGGAAACGCCTCTGGATGTATGGCATCCGCATGGCCCACAAGCAGCATGAGCAATATTGACGCGACATTGGCCCCGCCAATAAGCTGGATCGTAATCCGTGAAAACATCTTCATCTTCTGCGTCGTAATTTCGAAGCCAACGAGCCTCCTAATTCAACAAGCCCCCACTAAAACCGTCATTTCCTGCTTTGGTCAAACAACGTCTGCTTCTCGTCGCGCGTCAGACTGTCATAACCACTCTTGCGTATCTTGTCCAAAATCCTGTCAATTTCCTCCTGCGCCGCATTCTTTTTGGCATTATAATCCCAATCGGGGTTGCCCGAAGCATTGCCACGCGCCGCCCCATTGTTGGCACGCATACGTCCCGACCACTTGCCGCCGCCACTCCTGCTGCTTTCCCATCGGCTCCTCATGTTCCTGAAAAAGCTGGTTCCGGCATCGAAGCCACCGCCAAACGGATGCCTGCGCCAATACCTTATAAGGAAGAAGCCGAATATCATGCCGCCAAGATGTGCCAGGTGGGCAACCTGCGACCCCGGCGATGCAAGGGCAGAGAACAAGTTCACGACAATGGCACCCATAACCATCCACTTTGCCTTGATGGGTATGGGTATGGGTATGATGAACATCTTCTCTTCCGGAAACGTCATGCCAAAGGCAAGCAACAGGGCGTAAATGGCGCCCGAGGCACCCACCGTGGTCCAAGCACCCAACTCAGCATCGTGGGCGGCCGCAATCTGTCCTATCAGCGACATGGAATACCCATTGTTGGATGCCATCAAGCAAAACTCCGCAAACTGCGCAAGCTCCTGCATCAGCCCGGCACCGACGCCGCAAAAGAAGTAGTAAACAATAAACCTCTTGGCGCCCCACACACGCTCAATCACTGCGCCAAACATCCACAGCATCAACATGTTCAGGATGATATGCTCCCATCCTCCATGCATGAACATGTAGGTGACAAGCTGATATACATGAAAGTCGGATGCCATGAAAAAATGCAATCCAAACACATTGTTCAAGTCGGCGATGCCAGCCCTCGACATCACAAGCATCCCGATGAAGCACAGGATGTTTATCATCAGCAAGTTTCGGGTTACCGTTGGTATTCTCAACATAACATCTTCTTTTTTTATTCAGTTTTCCATTATCAGCCAAAGCCATAACCGCCCATACGGCCAAGCTTAACTGATGCAAAATTACTAAAAAAGTCCCTCATTCAGCCATCAAACACATGTTTTACCACTTTTTTTCATTGTTTATAGCATTTTTCCGCCCATTTTGTTTGTGGAATGAAACAAATATCCTATTTTTGTCGTTGATTTATAGCGAGTAAGCAATTTCACATTCATTTAACACAAACAATTATGACCAAAACAGAATTAGTAAAGAAGATTGCCGAGGCAGCAGGCGTCACCAACGAAGTAGCAAAGAAGGCTCTTGAGGGCGGCATCGAGGCTGTGAAGGATGCCCTCGTGGCAGGCGAAAAGGTCCAGCTCGTAGGCTTTGGCACATTCAGCGTCAACGAGCGTCCGGCACGTGAGGGTGTCAACCCGTCAAACGGCCAGAAGATACAGATTGCCGCCAAGAAGGTTGCCAAGTTCAAGGCTGGCGCCGAGCTGGAGAAGCAAATCAACGCATAAGCCACAAGGCAACCCGGCTTGCCGCCACCCCAAGGGTGGGCAAGCTGTTTTCCAATCGCCACAAGACCCATGCCACAACGGGGCATCGCGATTGCGGCGCAAAGGCATTGCGATTATGGCGTAATGGCATCGTGATTACGGCGTAAACGCAATGCGGTTATGGCGCAATGGCAAAGCCTTTACGGCGTAATGGCAAAGTGCGCAAAAAGGCGTAATGAGCCATCGCAACTTTTTTTAATACATTTTATTCCCACATTGTCAAAATAGGCAGTAACTTTGCGCCTGACAATGAGGAAACTTTTCATCATATCACTGCTCATGGCCGCCGGCATGGGATGCAACGCCCAGACCGACAACGGCACGCATGTCAACCCCGAAGACCGCGAGGTTGACATGGACAACCCCACGTTCGTGCCAATGGTGAAAGTGGGGAAAGTGAAGCAAGGCAACGACTCGATACAATACGTCGAGCTGAACAACATTTGGGTTTACCCACAACCCGAATTCAAGAACGCAAGACAGCGACAGGCTTACAACCGCCTGGTTCACAACGTGAAGAAAGTGTTGCCCATAGCCAAGGAAGTTAACCGCATAATAATAGAGACGGGCGACTACCTGGAGCTACTGCCCAACAAGAAAGCAAAGGACGAGCACATGAAAGTGGTGGAGGAAAACATCAAGAAACAATACACGCCACGCGTAAAGAAGCTTACCTATTCGCAGGGAAAGCTACTCATAAAGCTCGTTTACCGCGAGTGCAACAACTCAAGCTACGACCTCATAAAGGCATTCATGGGACCCATACGCGCCGGTTTCTGGCAATCGATGGCATGGGTGTTTGGGGCATCGCTGAAAAAAGACTATGACCCAACACACGTTGACCGCCTAACAGAGAGAGTGGTAAGGCAGGTGGAGGCAGGGCAGCTGTAAGCCACCTCGCCCAAGACTTGCTGCCCCCGACCAACCGTCTATCAACCGCCAACCCCCAAACCATAATCCACCGTATGCCCACGCCGACAAATAATTATGAATTGTGGATTATGAATTATGAATTAAAATTTGTAATTTTGCACCTATAATTAATAAGCAACGACAACAATGGAATACAATTTCAGGGAGATTGAGAAAAAATGGCAGGAAAAATGGGTTGAGGACAAGACCTACAAGGTAACCGAAGACCCAAGCCGCCCTAAATTTTACGTGCTCAACATGTTCCCATACCCATCGGGAGCAGGACTGCATGTGGGGCATCCGCTTGGCTACATTGCCAGCGACATTTACGCCCGCTACAAGCGCCTGAAAGGGTTCAACGTGCTAAACCCAATGGGATACGACGCATACGGGCTTCCGGCCGAGCAGTATGCCATAAAGACTGGGCAGCACCCCGCCATAACCACCGAGCAGAACATTAACCACTACCGCGAACAGCTCGACAAGATAGGCTTCTCGTTCGACTGGGACCGCGAGGTGCGCACATGCGACCCGAAATATTACCATTGGACACAGTGGGCTTTCGAGAAAATGTTCAACTCGTATTACGACAACGGACTGCAGAAGGCGCAGCCCATCGAGAAACTTATTGAGCATTTCGAGAAACACGGCACCGAAGGCATAAACGCAGCACAAGGCGACGACACCGTGAGCTTCACCGCCGACGAGTGGAACGCCATGGACGAGAAGCAGAAAAGCGACACGCTGATGAACTACCGCATTGCCTACAAGGGCGAGACGATGGTCAACTGGTGTGCCGGACTGGGAACCGTGCTTGCCAACGACGAGGTGGTGGAAGGCGTGTCAGTGCGTGGCGGCTTCCCCGTGGTGCAGAAGAAGATGAGCCAGTGGTGCCTGCGCGTGTCAGCCTACGCCCAGCGCCTGCTCGACGGACTTGACACCATACAGTGGAGCGACTCAATAACCGAGACCCAGAAAAACTGGATAGGCCGCTCCGAGGGCACCGAGGTGGAGTTCAACGTGAAGGACTCCGACATGAAGTTCACCATCTTCACGACCCGCGCCGACACCATGTTTGGCGTAACCTTCATGGTGCTTGCGCCCGAGAGCGACTACGTGGCACAAGTGACCACCGAGGCGCAAAAAGACGAGGTGGAAAAATACCTCGACTACGTGAAGAGCCGCACCGAGCTTGACCGCATGGCCAACCACAAGGTAACGGGCGTGTTCTCAGGCTCATACGCCATAAACCCGTTCACGGGCGACGAGATACCAATCTGGATTTCTGAATATGTGCTCGCCGGATATGGCACCGGAGCCATAATGGCCGTGCCGGCACACGACTCGCGCGACTACGCCTTCGCCAAGCATTTCAACCTGCCCATCATACCACTCATCGAGGGTGCTGACGTGTCAGAGGAGAGCTTCGACGCAAAGGAGGGCATCGTGATGAACTCGCCACGCCAGGGACATGGCAACGCCGACGGATTCTCGCTTAATGGCTGCACCGTGAAAGAGGCCATTGCGAAGACCAAGAAATACGTTACGGAAATGGGCATAGGACGCGTGAAGGTAAACTACCGCCTGCGCGACGCCATATTCTCACGCCAGCGTTATTGGGGCGAGCCGTTCCCGGTTTACTACGACAACGGCATACCAAAGATGATACCGGAGGACTGCCTGCCCGTGGAGCTGCCTGAAATAACCGAATACAAGCCTACCGAGAGTGGCGAGCCACCATTGGGACGAGCAAAGAAATGGGCTTGGGACACGGAGAAGCGTTGCGTTGTCGATTGCGATGCCATAGACAACAAGACCGTGTTCCCCATCGACCTTTACACCATGCCAGGCTTCGCCGGAAGCTCAGCCTACTACCTGCGCTACATGGATTCGCTCAACGACAACGAGCTTATATCCAAGACTGCCGACGAGTATTGGCGGCACGTTGACCTCTACGTAGGCGGCACGGAACACGCAACCGGTCACCTCATCTACTCGCGCTTCTGGAACAAGTTCCTGCACGACAACGGCGTAAGCTGCGAGGAAGAGCCGTACCAAAAGCTCATCAACCAGGGCATGATACAGGGACGCAGCAACTTCGTGTATCGCGTAAACGAGCTTTCGACAGCCGACAAGCCCGTTTTCGTTAGCGCCGGGCTGCGGAAAGACTACAATGACGTTACGCCAATACACGTATGGGTCAACCTCGTGAAAAACGACGTGCTTGACACCGAGGCCTTCAAGAAATGGAGTCCCGAATACAAGGACGCAGAGTTTATATTCGAGGACGGAACCAAGTCAGCCGACGGAGTTCAAGGCAAATACGTATGCGGATGGGCCATTGAGAAAATGTCAAAATCAATGTACAACGTTGTCAACCCCGACGACATCGTGCGCGACTACGGAGCCGACACCCTTCGCCTTTACGAGATGTTCCTCGGCCCTGTCGAGGCTTCGAAGCCTTGGGACACCAACGGCATCGACGGCTGCTTCCGCTTCCTGAAGAAGCTGTGGGCGCTGTTCTACGAGAACCGCACCGGCAACCTGCTCGTAAACGATGAAAAGCCTTCGGCAAACAGCCTGAAGAGCGTACACAAACTGATAAAGAAGGTGACCGCCGACATTGAGGCTTTCTCTTACAACACGTCAATATCTGCGTTCATGATTTGCGTGAACGAACTTGGGCAGCAGAAATGCCACAACCGTGAGCTGCTTTCCGACCTCATAATCCTCATTGCACCGTTCGCCCCACACATAGCAGAGGAACTATGGCACCAGCTCGGCAACACCACGACGGTATGCGACGCACAGTGGCCTGTATGGAACGAGAAGTACCTCGTGGAGAACGAGATACAGATGACCGTAAGCTTCAACGGCAAGGCTCGTTTCCAAAAGACATTTGCTGCCAATGCCGACAAGGAAACCATTGAAAAAGAGACCCTCGCCGACGACCGTTGTGCCAAGTTCACCGACGGCAAGGAAATAAAGAAGGTCATCGTGGTGCCAGGAAGGATTATCAACATAGTGGTAAAGTAATATTCAAGTAGTTCATGGGAGTCAATGACCCAATGGAGTTAAGCTTTTTAAAGTAATTAGCTCCAACAACTCATTGACTCCCATAACTCCCTAAACTCCGCTACCCCACACACAAGCCATCAAAACACCTTCGTAACATCTAAAAACCTTCCCTGCATATGACTTTCAACCACAACATGATTTTCGATGAGGCAAAAGACTACGTAGGAATCACATTCGGTGTTTGCCTTTACGCTTTCGCGTTCACGCTATTCCTGTTGCCCTACGAGATTGTCACGGGTGGAGTGACCGGTATGTCTGCGGTAATATTCTACGCCACAGGCTTCCCAATACAAAACACATATCTCATAATAAACATAGCGTTGTTGATAGTGGGACTAAAGGTGCTTGGCCTAAAGTTCTTGATGAAGACCATTTACGCCATCATCCTACTGTATTTCATGCTGTGGTTCGCACAGGAAATCATGCCCAAGGATGCCACAGGGCAATACTTCAAGATTGTTGGCGAAGGCAACGACTTCATGTCACTCCTCATAGGCTGTACGCTTACGGGATCCTCTCTCGCCATAGTGTTCCTGAACAATGGCTCAACGGGCGGCACAGACATCATTGCGGCATCGGTAAACAAGCATTACAGCTTCTCGCTCGGGCAAGTGTTGCTTGCCATCGACCTTTGCATCATTGGCAGTTGCATGTTTTTCCCACAGTTTGGCGACACGCTTGGCCGGCTGCACAAAGTAATGTTTGGCTTTTGCACCATGGTGGTCGAGAACTTCATGCTTGACCACGTGATGAACGTCCGCCGCGAGTCGGTGCAATTCATGATTTTCTCAAAGAAAAGCAGTGAAATAGCCGATGCCATCGGCACGCAACTCGGGCGCGGCGTCACCATCCTCGACGGTCATGGCTGGTACACAGGGCAGGACATGAAAGTGTTGTGCATCCTCGCACGCAAGCGCGAGAGCACGCCGATATTCCGCCTCATAAAGATGATTGACCCCAATGCGTTCGTGTCACAAAGTTCCGTCATAGGTGTTTATGGCGAAGGCTTCGACCACGTAAAGGTGAAACTGCCGAAAAAGGGGAAAATGAAGAATAGCGAGGAGCAAAGAATAGAGGAACAAAAAGGATAAGCAAGAAGCCTAACAAAAGGAATAACGAAAAACACAAGGCTAACTTGGCAACGACCGGAAAGACGCAACGGATGGAAGGTTGATGGGCAAGCCACCTAAAAGCAAACAAGGAAAATGAAGATAGTATTCGCGACAAACAACAAACATAAGCTACAGGAAATACGTGAGATACTCGGTCCCGAGTTTGAGATTGTATCACTTGGCGACATCGGATGCCACGAGGACATACCCGAAACGGGCAACACGCTTGAGGCAAACGCACACCAAAAGGCAGAATATGTCTTCAACCATTACCATATCGACTGTTTTGCCGATGACACAGGGCTTGAGGTTGACGCACTCGACGGCGAACCAGGAGTAATGTCGGCGCGCTACGCCGAGGGCACAGACCACAACAGCGAAGCCAACATGGCAAAGTTGCTTGACAAGCTCGGCGACAACACAAACCGCCGCGCCCGTTTCCGCACTGTAATCTCGCTGATACGAAAAGAAAGCGACAATGGCGTTTGCAGCCGCAAATACACTTTCGAAGGCATCGTGGAAGGGACGATAAGCCACGAGAAGCACGGCACAGAAGGCTTCGGCTACGACCCGATATTCATACCCGAAGGACACGACAAGAGTTTCGCCGAGCTTGGCGATGACATAAAGAACCAGATTAGCCACCGCGCAAGAGCGGTGAAAAAACTTGCCGAATGGCTTAAAAAAGCCTGAAACGCCCAAACAAATGAGGAGGATCATTCTTTTAACATTCTGCATGGCATGGCTCATGGCGGCACAAGCCCAATGGAAAGCTTACCTTAGCTACCACGAGCCGACCGAGATAGAGAAAGCTGGCGATGGTGTGATTTACGTTCTCGCCTCAGGTGGCCTTTACAGCTACAATCCCACGGATCACCAAGTTACGACATACGACAAGACCACTGTTCTCAGCGACTGCGGCATATCGCACATCGCCTGGTGCCAGGCCGCCAAGAAGCTCGTCATCGTTTACAACAACCAAAACGTTGACCTGCTGTCGCCAAACGGCAACGTCGTTAACATGCCGGCTTACAAGAACACGTCCATGACCGTTGAGAAAACAGTAAACGGCATTGACGTTTACGGACGCAACGCTTACCTGTCCACGGCATTCGGGATAATACAGGTAAACGTTGCCAACGCAGAGTTCACAAACACCTACAACCTTGGCTTCAACGTCGCCTACAGCTATGTGGAAGGCAACTACCTCCATGCCGCAAGCCCATCCAACGGCATATACCGCGGCCTAATGTCGTCAAACCTCCTCGACCCTTCCCTTTGGACACGCATTGCCGATTTTACCGCACGTCCAAAGACCATGGACACCGACTTGCTTGCAACGGTCAAGACCAACTCACCTGACGGGCCAAAATACAACCATTTCGGGCACCTTACCTTCAAGTACGACAACCTTTACTCCGTGGGCGGAGGCTTCAGCATCACAAACGACTCCTACCTGCCCGGATGCGTACAAGTGTGGGACGGTTCCGACTGGATTATATACGAGGATGACATACAAGGCAAGACCGGGCACGCATTCATTGACCTGGCTGCGGTTGACGTGGATCCCAACAACCAAAGCAACGTGTACGCAAGCGGACGAACCGGGCTTTACCTCTTCAACAACGGCAAGTTTGTCAAGGAGTTTTCCGTTGACAATAGCCCATTGCAGGGAGCGGCAACCGTGTCTGCCACAAACAAGGACTACACCGTGGTGCAGGGATTGACCTTCGACAAGAACGGACACCTGTGGGTAGCCAACAGCATAAGCGCCACCACAAGCCTGCTGGAATACGACCCATCGACCGGTTTGTGGACCTCACACCATGACAAGGCTTTCATGCTTGAAAATCCCACACGCTCGTGGGACAACATGAAAGACCTCACGTTTGACAGCCAAGGCAACCTGTGGTTTGTCAACAACAACTTCAACAGCACAGCACTGGCAAGATACTCGCCGTCAAACAACGGCGTTGCAACCTACAAGACTTTTGTAAACGAAGACGGAGCCAACGTCAACGTGGGATACACAAGATGCGTGGCAGAAGACAAGGAAAGCAACATCTGGCTCGGAACCGACAAGGGACCGCTCGTGCTTGAGCCAGACCAGCTAACGGAAGCCAACCCCACATTCACCCAAGTGAAGGTTCCGCGAAACGACGGAACCAACTACGCCGATTACCTGCTCTCGGGAGTTGACGTTACTTGCATTGCCATAGACAAAGCCAACAGGAAGTGGTTCGGAACCTCAAACTCCGGATTATACCTCATAGGCAGCGACAACATAACACAACTGCACCATTTCACCACCGACAACAGCCCCCTACTGTCAAACTACGTAGAATCGCTCGCGCTTAACGAGGGAACCGGCGAGTTGTTCATTGGAACGACAAACGGCCTGTGCTCATACACAAGCACCATACCTAACAGCAACGACGGAATGACCAAGGACAACGTTTACGCCTATCCCAACCCCGTAAGACCCGACTACAAGGGAGCCATAACAATAACTGGACTCGACAACGGGGCAGACGTGAAAATAATGACCTCAAACGGCGCACTGGTCAACGAGGGCACGGCAACCAACGGGCAATACAAATGGTACGGACTTGACCAAAACGGCAAACAGGTGGCAAGCGGAATCTACATGGTGGCGGTTGCCACCGCAGAAGGCGAGAAAGGGGTTTTATGCAAGATTGCCATCATAAGATAAGCATGGGCAACGCCCACCTGCTCATCGTCGTGGCTTTCACGGCGTTGCAGCTTGCGGTGCTCGCCATCTTCGGCTACACACCTTATCCTGACAGCGAAGGCTACATTAAGCTCGCAAGCGAATGCGTCAGCCTAAACGACCTCTACCCGGCAGCAAGCACGCTAAACGACCTGGCTTTCATTTGGAACGTCGGGTCAATCAACGCCGTGGCAGCCAGCCTCAGGCTGTTCGGCAGCATAACGCCACTCCTTATATTATACAGCCTCATGAAAGGCACGACGGCATGGCTGATTTACAAGACAACCGCCAAGGCTTTCGACGGCAAGACAGCCATGATAGCCCTGTGCCTTTATGCCGCCTACCCTGCCAACTACGGCGAAGGGACTTCGCTCCTGAGCGAAACGCCATTCATGTTCCTCACCATGCTCGGCATGTACGCTGCCGTATGCCGCGACAAGAGCTTCGCCAGCGGAACGCTCATGGCCCTTGCCAACTGGTTCCGCCCCATGGGGCTTGTGTTCCTGCTGGCCTTACTGACATACAAGCGCAAGCACGCCATCAGGCTAATGGCAGGCTACGCCGCAGCCATTTGCCTCATCGGCTCAACATGCTACCTGCGGACAGGCCACTTCATATACCAAGCCAAGACGGGATGGATGGCCTTGCTGCAATACAGCGTTGACAACACAGCCGACCCAACCGACGACACCTTGGTTTACACGGGCGACGCCAACGCCGTGGAAAAAGACGCCATCTGGAGAAACAACTTCAAGCAATGGCTGCTGAGCCACCCGACAGACTACGTAAGGCAAATGCCCAAGAAACTGGCGAAAACATACATATCAGACAATGTAAACATGTGCGTATTCCTGAAAGACAAGGGAAAACGAAAATACATGTATGAGGAAATAAGCATGAGAAGCCTGGCACACGACTTCCCACGCTACAGTGCCGCGCAACTCATCACACTAACAAACCTGCTATACTATTATGCCCTCATGGTCATGTTCGTGCTTGGAACCGCCAAGATGCTGGCGCACAAGGAGTACGGCAAGGCCACACTCCCCCTCGCCACAACGCTTACAGGCACGGCAGTCCTGCTGCTGTTCGGCCACGGCGAAGCCAGGTTCCACACGCCGTTCATGCCATTCGTCATCATGGCAGCGGCCCATTGGGTAGCCCTTTGGTTAAAACAACGTAAATATCAAGGCAAAGCGAACCAAGCTTGAGCTATATTTCATAAATTTGCAAACAGCAAGAAACCATACAAACGCAAAGCTGCAAGACATGGAAAAAGCCAACTTGCAAGGCTGCAAAAATCAATAAAATCATTAAAACTACAAAACATTATGGCAAAGACTGGAGAAATTTACAAATGCGCTAAATGTGGTGTCATGGTTGAGGTGCTGCACGGCGGATCATGTACGCCAGAGTGCTGCGGCGAACCTATGAAGCTGTTGAAAGAGAACACAACCGACGGCGCGCGCGAAAAGCACGTTCCCGTAGTGGAGAAGATTGACGGAGGCTACCGCGTAAGCGTGGGGTCAGTGGAGCACCCAATGACCGAGCCTCACTACATAGAATGGATTGAGCTGGTGACACCATGCGGCGTGATGCGCCGCAACCTCACCCCACAAGACAAGCCCGTGGCTGAGTTCAAGACCGACGCTACTGACGTTTACGCACGCGAACATTGCAACCTGCACGGCTTGTGGAGGTCATGAAACACACATAGGGGCGTACCTTTTGGGTACGCCCCTTTTTCGATTAACACGTAGCGGCAAAAGTTTCAATGCGTTGCGGAGAAAGTTTCAACGCATTGCGACAAAGCTTTCAACGCATTGCGACAAAAGCTTCAGCGCATTGCGACAAAAGTTTCAGCGCATTGCGACAAAAGTTTCAACGCATTGCGACAAAGCTTTCAACGCACAACCATTAAAGCTCCGACGCAAGCGAAGCCCAGTGGCACGGCTCGCAAACAAACGCTACGAAAACAAAAAATATCAAGCGTAATGAGCCTCAGGCCTTTGCGCTTTGACAAAAAAGCAGTAACTTTGCACCCGATTAAGAATTATTGTTTAACAATGTGGAAGAATTTGGCTGCTTGCAACCACAGTAAAAAATGCTAAAACTGCAAAATCACCCTCAGATTTTACGGTTACTTGCACTCGTTTCCACGCAAAAGAAAGTAATGTAAAATGAGTTATTTGTTTTCTTCAGAATCAGTGTCAGAGGGACATCCCGACAAGGTCGCCGACCAGATAAGCGACGCCTTGCTCGACCAATTCCTTGCCTACGACCCCAAATCGCATTGCGCCATCGAGACGTTCAACACCACCGGACAGGTTGTCATCATGGGCGAGGTGCGCTCTTCACAATACATAGACCTGCAAACCATCGCACGAAAAACCATCAACAAGATCGGCTACACCAAGAGCGAATACCAGTTTGACGGCAACTCATGCGGCATACTTACATCCATCCACGAGCAAAGCGACGACATTAACCGCGGCGTCACACGCGACAACGACGACGACCAGGGCGCCGGCGACCAAGGCATGATGTTCGGCTACGCCGTCAACGAGACCGACAACTACATGCCTGCCACGCTCGACCTCGCACACCTCATAATGAGCACCCTCGCCGACATACGCAAGGAGGGCAAGCTCATGACGTACCTGCGTCCCGACTCGAAAAGCCAGGTTACGATACAGTACAGCGACGGCGGCATACCCGAGCGCATTGACACCATCGTGGTCTCCACGCAACACGACGACTTCGTAAAGCCCACCGACGACACACCGGAGGCACAGCTCAAGGCCGACGAGGAGATGCTCGGGAAGATACGCGAAGACGTAATAAACATACTGATGCCACGCGTAAAGGCACAGCTCAGCGACAAGGTGCTCGCGCTCTTCGGCGACGACATAAAGTATTTCGTCAACCCCACGGGCAAGTTTGTCATAGGCGGCCCACACGGAGACACCGGCCTCACGGGACGCAAAATAATCGTTGACACATACGGCGGCAAGGGTGCCCACGGCGGAGGCGCGTTCTCGGGCAAGGATCCGTCAAAGGTTGACCGCTCGGCGGCTTACATGAGCCGCTACATTGCCAAGAACATGGTTGCGGCAGGTGTCAGCGACGAGATGCTGGTGCAGCTGGCTTATGCCATTGGCATGGCAAAGCCCGTGAGCGTTTACGTGAACACATACGGACGCGCACGCGTGAACATGAGCGACGGAGAGATTGCCGCCAAGATTGCCGAGATGTTCGACCTGCGACCGAACGCCATCGAGCGCAAGCTGAAACTCAGGCAGCCCATGTACCTTGAGACCGCAGCCTACGGACACATGGGACGCAAGAACGAGGTTGTGAAAAAGACATTCACCAGCCGTTACCACGAGACGAAAAACATCGACGTGGAACTTTTCACATGGGAGAAACTTGACCAGGTGGAAAGTATCAGGAAGGAATTTGCAATTTGATGGCAACCCAGCAAGACTCAATACAAGCAATAACCGGTGCGCCGGACACGACAGCAAACGTCGCCAAGGCGCACCGCTTCGACCGGCAAACACCGGCCGAGATAATAGGCAGGTTGCCTGACACCGCTACGCCATGGCAACAGGACTCGGCGATACGCGCCAACTACAAGTTCCAGGAAATAGACTGGGCAAACACGCCCAACCCTTTGCGCACGCCCACCACGAAGGCTGACCCGGACATAAAGGAAGTAGCCACAAGGCCCATGTACCACGGCAAGTCGCTCGTGCAGCCCGACTCCGTTTACCGCCCCGAAGACGTAGCCTTCCGCCCCGGCGTGGCAGGCGACCCCGTTCCGTACACGATAGCCAACGACAGCCTCATAACGTCGCTGCTGCTCGTGTGCTTCATATTCGCGGCAATAGCCATCGCCAAGGGTGGCAACTTCCTGCAAAGGCAAATCAAGAACTTCTTCCGCACGCAGCGCGAGGGCACCACGGTGATAAGCGAGACCAGCGGCGAGCTGAGGTTCCAGTTTTTCCTCGTGGCGCAGACATGCCTGCTGTTCGCCATAATATTTTTCATATTCTCGCGCGACAGCCTCGGGCAGACATTCTCCATCGCCCACTACCAGGTGCTCGCCGCCTTCACGGGAGTCTTCGCCGGATATTTCAGTGTCAAGGCACTGCTTTACCAGACAGCCGGATGGGTGTTCTTTGACAAGAAAAAAAACGAACAATGGATGAAGTCGTTCCTCTTCCTCTCATCCACCGAGGGCATAGTGCTTTTCCCTGCCGTCTTGCTGCTTGCGTACTTCAATTTAAGCATCCATGGCACAGCCATTTACGCCATCACCATAATAGTAATTGCCAAATTGCTGGCTTTTTACAAGACACGTCTCATCTTTTTTAAAAGAACAGGGGACATTTTGCAATTTTTTTTGTACTTTTGTACGCTCGAACTGATGCCGTTGTGTACCTTGTGGGGTGCGCTGACGATGATGAACGATTATTTAAAACAAAATTTTTAGGACAAATTTAGGATACAAAAGATGATTAAGAAGATTCTGATATCTCAACCGAAGCCAGCTAACGACAACTCTCCTTATTACGACTTAGCCAATGAGTTTGGGGTGGAATTGGTCTTCCGACCTTTCATCAAAGTTGAGGGACTCACCGCCAAGGAGTTCCGCCAGCAAAAAGTAAGCATTCTCTCACACACGGCGATAGTGTTCACGTCACGCCATGCCATCGATTTCTTTTTCTTATTGGCCAAGGAACTTCGACTGGCTATACCCGAGACCATGAAATACTTCTGCGTCACAGAGACCATCTCGCTTTACATACAGAAATACGTGCAATACCGCAAGCGCAAGGTGTTCTTCGGAACGACGGGAAAGATTGACGACCTCATCCCGCAGATGGTGAAGCACAAGACGGAAAAGTACCTCATACCACTGAGCAGCGTACACAACGACGACATCAAGGCCAAGCTTGACGCGAAGAACCTGCAACACACCGAATGCGTGATGTACCGCACGCTCAGCGACCCGTTCAGCGAGGAGGAGATCAAGAATTTCGACTATGACATGCTGATTTTCTCAACCCCTACGGGCGTGAAATACCTCACAGAGGCTTTCCCTGAGATGAAGCAGGGCAACCTGAAGATTGGCGTCTTCGGTCCGGCTACGGCAAAGGCCGTTGAGAACACCAACCTGCGCGTTGATCTCATGGCTGGCACAAAGGAGCACCCGTCGATGGTAAGCGCACTGAAAGACTTGCTCGAAAAGGAAAACGGGAAACAACAATAAAAGGCATTGGACGGTATAAGGAAAAGGCACCGGTAAATGACCCACGGAAACAACACATTGCCCAAGAGCGAACGCCTGCACAGCAAAAAGCTTATAGACGAGCTCTTCGCGGGAGGCCACAGCAAGTCGATGTCGGCTTTCCCGCTAAGGGTAGTTTACATGCGTGAAGCCCCACGGCACGACACCATGGCACACCACGACGAGCCACAGGACAATGCCGGCAACAACCCAAGCCAAATGCTCATAAGCGTGCCCAAACGCTGCTTCAGGCGCGCCAACAAGCGCAACCTTGTGAAACGTCAGGTGCGTGAGGCTTATCGCAAGAACAAGCACATAATAGACGGGCTTAACACGTCGATGGCTTTCGTTTGGCTCGACGGCAAACTATACCCGACCGAGGAAGTGGAGAAACGCGTGGTTAGCCTGCTGACAAGAATGGCAGAGAAGGCTATGCACCGTCAAAATGCCGAGGAAAGCCGGTAAAAACAAGCACACTGTGGCATGGACAGCAAGGCTATGACAGGTGAAAACAAGGTCATGACGTGTGGCAACAGTGTCAAGACAGACAAAAGCAAGACCACGGCGAACTGCAAAAAGACCACCGCAGGTGGAATAAAGACAACCGCAGGTGGCAGAAATCCAAAAACGTGTGGCTTGTTGGGAAGAATAGGCCACTTGCTGGGAAAAACCGGCGGAGCGATAATGAAAGTCGCGACATGGCTCATCATCCTGCCGATAAAGTTTTACCAAAAACTAATAACGCCATACACACCGCCTTCATGCCGCTTCACGCCGACATGCTCCGAATACGCACGGCAGGCATTGCTGAGGTTTGGCCCAATAAAAGGACTCGCACTCGCCGCATGGCGAATACTGAGATGCAACCCTTGGGGAGGATTTGGCTACGATCCCGTGCCGGAGAAGTTTGAGTTTCCACCATACAAGACGCACCAATCCACCTGACACCCCATACCCATCCACCGCTATTACGCTAATTAAGCCATTAAAATAAAACAAGATAAAAGCTTTTCATTCGATGATTAAAAATTTTGTTGAAGAATTGAAGTGGCGTGGCATGCTCGCGCAGGTTATGCCAGGAACGGAAGAGTATTTGCAGAAGAACCTCGTTTCTGCATATCTCGGCACCGACCCAACAGCCGACTCTCTTCACATTGGCCACCTCTGTGGCATAATGATGCTGCGGCACTTGCAAAACTGCGGGCACAAGCCGTACCTGCTCGTCGGCGGAGCCACCGGCATGATAGGCGACCCATCCGGCAAGAGCCTGGAGCGCAACCTGCTCGACAGCGAAACCCTCTACCACAACCAAGAGGCAATAAAGAATCAGGTATCAAAGTTCCTCGACTTTGACGGCAACGAGCCAAACAAGGCTGAGCTTGTGAACAACTACGACTGGATGAAGGACTACAAGTTCCTCGACTTCGTACGCGACATCGGCAAGCACATCACCGTAAACTACATGATGGCAAAGGAAAGCGTGCAGCAACGCCTCAACGGCACGGCTCGCGACGGACTGTCATTCACCGAGTTTACATACCAACTGCTTCAAGGCTACGATTTCCTTTACCTCTACAAGAACCACGGCGTGAGGATGCAGCTGGGCGGAAACGACCAGTGGGGCAACATGACCACGGGAACCGAGCTTATACACCGTACGCTTGGCAATGACGCAGAGGCTTTCTGCCTGACATGCCCACTCATAACCAAGGCAGACGGCAAGAAGTTTGGCAAGACAGAGAGCGGAAACGTTTGGCTTGACCCAAACCGCACCACCCCATACGCCTTCTACCAGTTCTGGCTCAACGTGAGCGACGACGACGCAGAGCGCTACATAAAGATATTCACCGACCTTGACCAAGCTACCATAAATGCCCTGACCGAGGAACACAAGCAAGACCCGGGTCGCCGCACATTGCAGCGCAGGCTTGCCGAAGAAGTCACGACAATGGTGCATTCGCGCGAGGCTCTCGACATGGCTATTGCCGCATCGAACATACTGTTCGGCAAGGCAACAAAAGACCAACTCGCAACGCTCGACGAGGCAACACTCAACGATGTGTTCAAGGACGTGCCCCACTATGACCTGCCGAAGGAAGAACTTGGCGGCAACGCCATTGACATATTCTGCCATGAGGGCTGGGACATTTTCCCGTCGAAGGGCGAGATGCGCAAGATGGTGAAGGGCGGCGGCGTGTCGCTGAACAAGGAAAAGCTTACGGCTTTCGACCAGACCGTAACGTCAGAAGACCTCATCGACGGCAAATACCTGCTCGTGCAGCGTGGAAAGAAGAACTATTACCTCATAACGGTAAAATAGTAAAAAACATTTTTGAGGAGGGCATTTTACCATTGGCAAAACCACATCAACGGCAATGCCTGCTACATGGTAAAATGCCCTCACTTTTATTTTGTAACATCAACAGTTTTGCAAAAAAGCAAATAATATGCCACCCCTAATTATTTTATACATGAAAAAACATCTACTTCTCTTAACAACGGCAATCCTCACGTTCGTATCCCTGCCCTCACAAGCCATAACACGACAAAAGCTTGCCGAATACGCCTCTTCGCTGAAAGGCAAGAAGAAGGCTGAACTGAAAGACGCACTACACGCCTTGATGAAAGATGCCACAACCCTCAGTTATGGCAGCGGCAACAACAAGACATGGTGGGGCTTCTACGTAACCGATAAGGATGCTGACGGCTATGTCATAGACCGCTATTCTAACAAACGCAGGAAATTCACAAGCCGCGGCAGCGTACCGTCTGGGATGAATATTGAGCACTCATTCGCAAAATCATGGTGGGGAGGTAAAAATAACCAGGCTTACAGAGACTTGTACAATCTCATGCCAAGCGACCAAGAAGCAAACAGCTCGAAAAGCAACTACGGCATGGGCATCGTGACAAATGCCACCCAACCTGGCAATGGCTGCATAAAGGTAGGCACAGGTGAAAACGGGATGAACCTGTGGCAGCCAAGCAGCGAATGGGAAGGCGACTTTGCGCGCGGTTACATGTATATGGCAACGACATACCAAGACTTAACGTGGCAAGGTGAAGGGTTAAAATCACTTCAGAATGACAATTGGCCTACATTGCAGAAATGGGCTTACACACTTTATCTCAACTGGAGCCGCACCGACAAGGTTTCGCAAGTTGAGGTAAACCGTAACAATGCCGTATACGAAATACAGGGCAACCGCAACCTCTTCGTCGATTACCCAACCCTTTGCGAGTATATTTGGGGCGACAGCACCGACGTTGCGTTCAATCCTGAGACTGCCATTACCACAACTACCGACGACACACGTTACGCAACATACAGCCCATCGGGAAGCGACAATGGCGACGGCGGTGACAATGGTGATAATGGTGATAACAATGAAAACGGTGGTAGCGACAACGGAGACAGTGGAAACAACGGAGACGGTGATGGAGACGGTAGCGGCGATACTACCCCAACACCAGAAGGCTACCTTTTTTACGAGCCATTTGATGATGTCACCAAAGGCAACAACAGCGAAACAGGCGGCAGCAACAACAGCTTTGAAAAATGCAGCCACATAAGTTCGTCGAGCACAGCTTTCGCCGCAGGTGGAGCCGTAAGGTTAGGCAGCAGCAGTAAAAAAGGCAGCATAACAACCAATACCATAGAATTTGGCGGAGGACAACTCACGGTCATGATTGACGTAAAGGGATGGACAAATATTGAGGGTAAACTTGACGTTACGCTTACAGGAAGCACAAAGCAGACCGTAAGCTACAAGGCTACAATCAGCGATGATTTTGAGACCGTGACGCTTACGTTCAACAACGTATCAGCCAACCCAACGCTTACCATAGCCACGACATCAAAACGTGCCTTTATTGACAACATACGCGTCTTCGATCCAACTGCCACAAGCATCGACAGCGTAGCTCGCCCAACAACATCCAAGGACAATGGCACATACACCATGTCGGGACAAAGGCTAAACAAAAAGCCAACAAAACCCGGGCTGTATATTGTCAATGGCAAAAAAATAATTATTCGATAACCTACCAAACATGGCATGATAAAAGAGCCGCAAACGTTACTTTATGCGACTTTATAGCAAATAATTCGCAAAATATTTTGCCACCTCAACAAATTGTGCTACCTTTGCACCACGAAAATTGTCGTATGGTGTAATGGTAGCACAACAGGTTTTGGTTCTGTTTGTCGTGGTTCGAATCCGCGTACGACAACGAAAAAGCCAAGTACAGCAGGTATTTCCCAATGTACTTGGCTTTTTTGCGTCATAAAAAGTTTCCTTCCTATAAATTGTGACCAAGCAGATTTTTTACACTACTGAGTAAAAACCTCAAACTCTTTCCTCAACAAAATAACGTGGACGGCGTTTCACCTCCATGAAAATCTTCCCGACATACACTCCCGTAACGCCAAGAGCCGTAGTTATCACCCCACCTATAAACCAGGTTGACACAAGCATTGATGTCCATCCCGGTATCGTTTCGTGTTCAGCATAGCGAACCACGGCAAAAACTATCATGACAAAAGACACCAATGTCATCAAAAGCCCTATCAACGTAATGAACTTCAACGGAGCTATGGAGAAAGAAGTAATGCCGTCAATGCTGAACGCCAACATTTTCCCAAGCGGGTACTTTGATTCCCCGGCAGTGCGCTGACGACGGTCATAATAAACAAATCCCTCCCTGAAGCCCAATTGCCTCACTATGGCACGGAGAAAAAGGTTGCGTTCTGGATATTGCATCAATGCCTCAACGGCACGCCGCGTCATCATGCGGAAATCGGCATGATTGTAAACAACCTCCCTGTCAACGCTCCTCATCAACCTGTAAAAAGCCTGCGCCGTGAAACGCTTGAACCAAGTGTCCGTGGTTCGGCTCTTGCGAACGCCATAAACTATGTCCTTTCCTTCATTCACCTGACGCGCCATGTCAACAATCGTAGTCTCGTCGTCCTGCAAGTCGGCGTCAATCGAGACCGCGGCGTCGCCCATAGCCACGCTCTCCTGCAATCCTGCCCAAAGAGCGTTCTGGTGCCCCTCGTTGTGCGACAGTTTCAAGCCGTGCACGTATGCGTGTTGCTTCGCAGCCTTAGTTATCAACTCCCACGTACTGTCACGGCTGCCGTCATCAACAAGCAACAAGTGCGCCTCCGTGTCAGCCTCTTTCCCCAACCGCTCCACGAGCACAGCCATTTTGTCCAAAGTCCACGGCAACACTTCCTCTTCGTTGTAACAAGGTATTACAATGGTTAATTTCATAGCTTTCAATGTTTTTAGGAGATTAACAAAGTCTTTAGGAGATTAACAAACTAAACTCAAAGCATGAGCAAAATCACTATTAACGAGCCTATAGCTCAATCATCAATGAGACCTTTATTAACTATGAGCCTCAATTAACAACGAGACCTCAATTAACAAACAACGTGCCCAAAGCCCCGGTCGTAGTGGCACGGTACAGCGTAAGCCCCTCTCCCGTGTTGTTTGAGCAATTGCCACCCGTGTTCATGTTATATTGCCGCTTGCAATTGGCACACACAGCCATGCCAGCCGATGTCATGGCGACAGGATAATTGCGCAACGGAATCGACGTGTAATCAAAGCAATTGGGGCACTGAGCGTCGTATGCGTAAAAGGCGTAGCCACCGGCATCAGCCACCGAAAGGTTCCCATATCCCACGATAAGCCCATTGTTCATGCCCATCCTGCCGCTGTTGCCACGTTGCGTGTCCTTTGCGTCAAACGGGCTTTTGCTGGCCTGTCCCTGGTTGCTGCTGAAAGCATACGACCTCGTGGGGGCATCATAACTTATCTTGCAGAACACGCCAGGCGACATGGGGTTCATTGCCGAAGCAAGGGTGGCATCCTGATGGGTGGAGTTGTCAATGTAAAGATTGCAATGGAAGTTGCTGTACGTGTAATCGTCGCCAGCACACGATGCCAGCGACAACACAGCCATCACAGCCACCCCCATAACCATCCAGCCCATGACCACACCATTACGTAGGCATCGCCACCTCATAGCGCCATCACCGCACCCCATCATGCAAGCAGGCGTTTCTCTGCCTCGGTAACACGCTCAAAATGAAACTCCTTAAGCGTGCTGTCCATGAGAGCCATTACGTTGTCGTTGCAAAGGTTGCCAATTGACCCCTCGTGAGTATGGTGTATGTCCTTGTCCGCAACAAACTCGCCGGCCTCAATCTCCAGCCCAACCTTCTTGTAAGCGTCGCGGAAAGGCATGCCTGCCGCAGCCAGCCTGTTGACCTCCTCAACCGAGAACATTGGGTCATACATCGGATTGTCGAGTATATGCTCGTTCACCTCCATCTTGTTGATGATGTACGCCGCCATGCGCAGGCAGTCGTTCAGCTCGTCGAAAGCGGGCAGGAACACCTCCTTTATTATTTGCAGGTCACGGAAGTAGCCAACGGGCAGGTTGTTCATCATCATCATGACCTGCTGCGGAAGGCTCTGAATTTTGTTGCTCTTGGCCCTTATAAGCTCGAACACGTCGGGGTTTTTCTTGTGAGGCATTATGCTTGACCCCGTGGTGCACTCCTTAGGCAACCTGACGAAGTTGAAGTTCTGGCAATTGAACAGGCAAGCGTCAAAAGCCATCTTTGCCAGTGTCCCTGCCACCGTAGCCATGGCGAACGCCACGTTGCGTTCCATCTTCCCACGCCCCATCTGGGCATACACGACGTTGTAATCCATCGAGTCGAAGCCCAGGAGGTCAGTCGTCATCTGTCGCTTGAGCGGGAAGCTGCTGCCATATCCGGCAGCAGAGCCGAGCGGGTTGCGGTTTGTCATGCGCCATGCGGCCTGCAAGTAAAGCATGTCATCGGCAAGGCTCTCGGCGTAAGCGCCAAACCACAGCCCAAAGCTCGACGGCATGGCTATCTGCATGTGCGTGTAACCCGGCATCAGCACGTCCTTGTATTGGTTGCTCTTGGCAATAAGCTCGTCGAAAAGCACCTTAACGTTGTCAACCACCTCCATAAGCTCATGCCGCGTGAAGAGCTTCAAATCGACAAGCACCTGGTCGTTGCGCGAACGTCCCGAGTGAATTTTCTTGCCCATGTCGCCAAGCTCACGCGTAAGCATCAGCTCAACCTGCGAATGCACGTCCTCAACGTCATCCTCAATCACGAACTCGCCATCCTCGCACGCCCTGTATATCTTCTTCAGCTCGGCGAGCAGCTTAGGCAGCTCGTCATCAGCCAGCAAGCCAATGCTCTCAAGCATTGTGATGTGTGCCATTGAGCCGAGCACGTCATACTTGGCGAGATAAAGGTCAAGCTCGCGGTCGCGGCCAACGGTAAAGCGGTCAATCTCCTTGTTGACCTCAAAGTTCTTTTCCCAAAGTTTATTCGACATTTCCTCTTACTCCTAAAGACTTTCCAACAATTTCCTTGCTTCCTTGCAGATGACCTCCGCACCGTCACCGACAATAAGTCAGCGATACTGTATCATCTGCAACGCGTCGGCAATTTTCTCAATGCCCTCTTGCAGCGGCTTCTTCACCATCGTTGCCATGAATGGGTTTATGTCAGCCTTTATGGTGAGCTTCATCTTGCTCGTGGCATCATCAACAGGCAACACCTGAACCCAGAAGTTGAACGGCAGCGGACTTTCCCGTGTCTCAAACTTCACCATCTTCGGCTCCTCGCGGTCCACTATCACGAGTTTCACCGCACCCATCTGCGTGCTAATCGAGATGCTGTCGCGGTCAAACTCCAAATTCTCAATCTTGTCCTGCGGAATGCGATCCTTCACCCTGTCAACATTTCCAAGGTCGCTGAGCATGTCATAGACGGCTTGCTGCGGAGCGTCAATCTGCCGTATTGTACTTTCTATTTTCATCAACCAATCACTTCTTCCAGTTAGCCGGATCTTTCCTCCACTCCTTCAGCACGGCGATGTCGTCGTTTGACACGTACCCCGTCTTGGCGGCAATCTCGATGGTATGCTCATAGTCGCCAAGCGTTACGAGCCTCAGCCCAGCGTCCTCAAAAGCCTTCTCGGCAACGGGGAAGCCGTAAGTGTAACTTGCCACCATGCCCACGACATCAAAACCTGCCTGGCGCAAAGCCTCAACGGCCTTCAGCGATGACGAGCCCGTGGAAATGAGATCCTCCACGACAACCACCTTGGCACCCTCGGGAAGACGACCCTCAATCTGGTTCTTCGTGCCATGGTCCTTCGGTTTCGGACGCACGTAAGCGTAAGGCATCTGCAACATGTCAGCCACGGCCATGCCCATGGCTATGGCACCCGTAGCCACACCCGCCACGGCCGTAGCCTCAGGGAAGTTTGCCAGCACGGCGTGCGTAAGCTCTGCCTTAACGAATGTCCTCACCTCGGGATAGCTCAGCACGAGGCGGTTGTCGGTATAAATGGGTGACAGCCAGCCCGAAGCCCACTGGAACGGCTCAGACGGCTGCAGCTTGATTGCCTTTATGCCAAGCAACTTCTCGGCAAAGGCGTGTTTCATGTTGTCCATAATATCAATGCATTGTAAATGTTCCATGCAAAGATAATGGAAAAGAGCGACATGGCAAAAAAAACGGAAAGAATATGACAACAAATAAGCGTTTTGCGGCAAACCTTCAAGCGCATTGCGGCAAAACTTTTGCCGCAAGCCCATGAAAGCTTTGCCGCACGGCCCGTAAACTTGCGGCGCGATGCCATGAAAGCTTTGTCGCGCAGCCACCGCTCCGCTACCTCAGGGTAACGGTGATGTTGGCTCGCCTGAACTTCAGAAGGTTGTCGGCAAGCCTCGGCTTGCCACTGTTGACCGAATAGGTTTTCTGCGACCCACGCCTGACCACGGGCACACGGAAAACCATGGTGTCGGCACCTGCGGTGAGAGTGTATGCCACGGGGCGGTTCTTCTCGTCGAGCAGCACAAACGGCACGCCGTCTTCTGCCGACAGGTGGCGGCGAACGTCGGCCATGCTGAGAGCGACCTCGGCGTTGGCAGCATCGGCCGTGCCGGCATTCTTTATTAGCACGTTTGCCGTGCTGGTGTTGGTACACGAAGCCATGGCAGCCACCATCGCCATGGCAATGAACGCTGATTTCATCATGTCTCCTCGATGCCTTTTATGCCAGCCTGCGACAGGCAGACCTTGTAACGCTTGTACTCGCGCTGGCCATCGCAGGCACACAGTATTACAATATTGATATAATAAACCTTGTCGCCCCTTACCTGACAAGTGGCGGCGCTGCCACTGTTGTAATAAAGCGGCACCTGCGGATTGTCCATCCGCCGCATGAACTCTGACAGGTTGTAACGTATGATTTCGTTGACACCGACCAATGGATATTGCGACAAGTGCGCCACGGCCTTTCGGCTAAGCCTCACTTTCTTGCGAAACTGCATGACCTGCTCGTCAACCCCTCGCCCAATGAGCAACGGCGACTTCATGGCCCGCTTCTCGCGCACGTGCTTCGAGACCTTGCCCGATGGCACGAAGTCGAACCCCTCCTTGCTAAGCCCCAGCTTGCGACCTCCCACGCTGATGCGTATCACGTAGTCGTAGAAACGGCTGCTCAGCCTGCTGGCGAAATAGGCACGCACAAGCTCCTTTATGCGATCCTTGAACATGTAACTTATGACGAGCGCCATGAAGAATGGCAACGTGAAATTGCCATAAGTCTGCTGGAAAGCGAACGAGATAATGGTGGCGAACACCATGGATATGCCGGCGGCAAGGCTGAACGCCACCTGCTCAAGGAAGACGGTGTTGCTGCGCTTGTGAACCGGCAGGTAAAGGTTGCTCTCGATGTACTTCTTCAGCTGCCCGGCACGGTAAACAAACTTGCGGTTGTGGCTGCTGTCGCCACTGTCAACACGCAGGAAGCCCTTGCGCCTGCGGTATGCGTCCTCACGCCTTAGCAGCCGCTCCAGGCACTCGGCAAGGCGCGGTTCCAACGCCCCGTCAGCCCTGGCTATGGCATCGGAAAGGCGGAACAGGTGTTGCTCGACGACATTGGATATGAACTCGTCGGCAAAGTCGAACGGCTCGCTCACCGCACCGCGTCCGCCAATATTTCCAAAAACATCTCGCAGGTGGCGGAAGTGGCGCAGCACGGTGGCAATGTCGGCAACATACTCCTCGCAAAGCCTCGCCCTGGCATCGCCATCCTCGCAAGCCACCACCGTGTCGTAACCGTCGCGGATGCTGCTCTTCACTATCGAGGCGAACATCTTGACCTCGCCCTCATACACACGGCGAGTCTCATCGGTTAGGTTTTCCACGACTCCCACGCACGCACGCCTAAGACGGACATAAGGCAACAGGATGTCGTCGGAAAACTCAGCCAGCTTGTAACACGGCGTTATGAGGCGCACGTAAGAGCGGGTGTCACGGTAAAACGTGTCCTTGGAATAGGTAAACCGGTTCACGTCGAGCGTCTCGGGAACGTAAATCCACGTGTTCATGAGAAACTCGCTGTGCCGCCTGCCGTCTTGCGCTATGAAGCCAACCTTCATCTCAAGCGTGTTGCGGTCGTGTATCTTTGGCTTAATCTCTATCATTGTCACCCACACTTAAAAAAATACGCAACGCCGCTAAACGCCAAACACACCGTTGGTGTAACCCAGCCAGCGCAGCACCGTCTCGCCCCAAAGGATGATGACAAGCCAGCTGATGAACATCATGGTGATGCCAAACTTGAAGGTGTCACTCCAGCTGTACTGGTTGGTGGTGTAAAGCAGGGCCGCCGGCTTGCTGTTGAACGGCAGCACGTAAACGTGGCCCACGAGCATTGCCACAGGGAATGCGAGGCTCATGATGGGGTAGCCGTTCTTCTGCGCCACGCCGATGGCTATCGGCACGAATATGAGCGTAAGCATGGTCTTCGACTGGAACAGCAGGGCGAAAAGCAACATGCCTGCCGTGAGGAGCAAGTAGAGAACCCAGAAAGGCGTTGACTGGCTGATGCCAAGATTGAGGAACAAACTGTCAACCATGGTGCCTGGCAAGCCAGTGGCATCAAAGCCAGCCCCAAGGGTATAGGCTCCGGCGGAGAACAGCAGCAGGTGCCAGGGAATGTCAACATCGTTCCACTTCACCACGCCCACACGCGGCATCAACGCCACCACGGCTCCCATGAAGGCTACGGCTGTCTGGTTTATGCCGTGCTGCTTGTCGGTTGCCCACAAAAGGAGCACCACGAGGAAAATGGCTATCGCACGATACTCCTCGGGCTTCATCTTGCCAAGCTTGGCAAGCTCGTCGCGCAAGCGATCCATGCCGCCGGCTATCTGCGGCACGTCCTCGCCCTTGCCCAACGGGAAGAATATCTTGGAACCCACAAACCAAGCTATCAATATAAGCGTGAGGCTCATGGGGAAAGCGGCCTTGAACCAATCCTGATAACTGAACGACCCAATGCCCATGGCCCCGGCTATAAGCGAGCCGGCAAGCAGCGTGGCACCAGAACCCGTGAGAAAGGCGTTGGCACCGAGGTTTATCTGGAAAAGGTTTTGCAATATGAGATTTCTGCCGAAATTGTTGCGATGCTCGCCGCCCGTGGCACCATAAATGGCGGCTATGACCATGAATATTGGCAAAAGGATGGCTGCCTTGGCGGTGGTGGCGGAAATGAAGGCCGAGAGCACAAGGTTTATAACAATGAAACTGACCATCACGCCGGCGGAGTTCTTGCCAAACTTAAGCACGAACCACAGCGCGAAGCGTTTTGCAACCTGCGTCTTAACCAACATGCTCGCAAGGATGAACGACAGGATGTTGAGCCACATTACCGGATGTCCCAGCTGGGCGTATGCCGTCTTGTCGGTGGTAACGCCCGTGAGCACGATGGAAAGTATCACGAGCAAAGAGGTGAGGTAATTGGGGATGGCCTCGGTAATCCACAATATTATGGCGGCGACGAATATCGCCATCATGGCGTAATTGATGCGTATGAACTTGCCGTGCGCCACGACTTGCGCCTTGGCGTCAACTGTGGCATCGGCATGAGTTTCAGCCACTGACGTAGCCTTGGAAAGCTGCTCCACGGCAGCCGTGCGCAACTGGTCGTAACGCTTCATGGCCGATTTTGTCAAAGTGGTGGTCTCCTGATTGGTGTCAATACGGTCTATGAAAGGCATGTCAACACAGCAATATAACAAAACGAAAACCACTATCGCCAACGGACCGCCTATGCGTTGCAGAAACCTCTCGAAACCAGACTTCTGCATCTTTGGCAGTTTCTCGATGCGATAATTGTTCATGTCCAATGGGTCAAACGTTTTCACACTTTTGATTTCTTCAGCCATGACTTATTCTTTTATATTGCCCGACCTGTGGGAAGCGGGCTGTATTTTAAAAAACTGATACTACATTTGAAGTTAAGGAAAACATGGATTTTTGAAGCCGCAAGCCAGAACACAGCAAAGCCGCATTGGACATTGCGGAATGGCGCACAGCCCATCCATATTTCCCTTAACTCTCTTATACCACAAAAATTAGCTAATCGATACTTGAACTAACTGTCATGACAAGTGTCATTTCCAGTTCTTGTACGGATTCTTCATCAACATTGAGTTGTAGAAACGCTTGTCGCCAGTAACCTCTTCGCCAATCCACTCTGGGACATCAAACTTGGCATCCTCTGCCGGAAGCTCAATCTCGGCAACCACGAGACCGTCGTTGTCGCCATAGAACTCGTCAACCTCCCATGCGTACTCGCCGTTCTTGACGAGATAGCGTGTCTTGTCAATGACACCTGGCTCGCATATCTTCAGCAGGTCTTGCACATCGCTCGTCGGGATTTCCTTCTCCCACTCGAAGCGGCTTGCCCCGGTCTCATTGCCAATGCCCTTGACCGTGATGAAACCCTTCTCGCCCTTGACACGGACACGAACCGTGCGCTCGGGCACCGAGCTGAGGTAACCCTGTGTTATGCGTGTCTCCTTGAAAGCCTCCTTCTTGAAGGCATCACTCTTTACCAAGAACTTCTTTTCTATTTCCTGTGCCATGACTCTTAGTTTGCTAAAGGTTTGTCAATCATGCCGATTACGCGCTTGATGGCTTGCAGGTAGTTGATGTTCTCAACGCCCTCAAGACCACAGTCGGCGATGGTCTTTTTGATGTCCTCAATCTCCGTTGACTCTGAGTTGATGGTCTTCACCATAGCCCCGTTTATGTAAACGTTGCCCGTCTCGCAGATGGTATCGTTGACCATGTATCCGAAACGCTCCTTCTCGACAGTCACGGCCTGCAAGTCAGGATGCTCCTGAATCATCTGCAAGAACTCATCAAGAGTGTACTCGTCCTTCGTGAGTTCGGGCATGCCCTCCACCTTGAATGCCGGGAAGACCTCGTCGCGCAGCACCTGTGCCGATATTGGGAACTCGCCTTTCATAAGCGGGTTCCACTGCTCCAGGCCGTCAACCGACTGCACAAACGTCTTGATGTCCATTTTGCCGTTTCTGATCTTGGTGTTGTTGACATCATTCGTGCGGCTCACGATGTAAGTCTCGGTGCTGTGGCGCTCCCATACCTTCTCGGGAACAGGAACGCTAAGGCGTGACATGCGTTTGGCAGCGTCGCCGAAATCGCGACCAAAACTGCGGAACTCAAAGCGAGGTTTTGAAATCTCGCCAATCTTCAATTCTTCCTTTGCCATTTTTTCTTTTGTATTTTAAGTTTGTCTGTAATTTTCCTCTTTTTTATTGAACCACATCTTCGTCAGGATCACCCGAAGACTGGTTTGCCTGTCCGCAAGTAGGCTCCGTGACAAAGAACTTGCCCGTTCCGTCAGGACAACGCGACCATGAGCCGCTTTTCTTTGGCAACGACTGGTTACCCCATCCATCGCCCTTCTCGCCACGCTGGAAAGTGTCAAGCTTATTGCCGTTTGGATCGAAAAGCTCAACGATGACCGACTTCTTTGCCGAGAAGCCGCTTGAGAAGCCACGGTCGGTTGTGCCCTTTGCCCCTACGATGGCAAAATGTGAATGAGGCATAATGACCTCGCCCTCTATGCCTGTCCACGTGAGTTCCTCGTCCTTGTTCAAGGTAACGCCCTTCAGCTTGATTGGGTCGTCGCCCATGTTGTACAACTCAATGAACTTGTCCTCGTCGGCAGACGCAGAGCCATCAAGCTCGTTTATCACAAGCTTCGAATAGTCGGCAGGCTTGTCGCCCACGGTGTAGTCTTTTTCCACAACAGTAGTGTATCCTGCCTCGTTGACCACGGTGACTTTGAATGTAACCTTTGTTCCATCAGCCTGAGCCGGTATGACGGCAGAATATACGCCATTGTCACCCTCCATGTTTAACGTCTGCGTGGACGAGGCAGCCGTGTAAGACAAGGTTGCCTTGGAAACAGCCTGCAACCCCTCGACCTTTGCCGAAACAGTAACGTCATCAAATGATGTAGGAGCCTCCGGCGAAAGGGATACCGACGTTATGGTCGATGGTCCTTCAAAGACATTGTCCTCAACGCAACCTGTCATCAAGAGCAATGCCATAAGCATGGAAAACAAATATTTTACGTTTTTCATAATTCTTCTTTTATTATTGAGTCCTTTAGAAATTAATCTCACAACGCAGCGCAAGCATGTGGTAGCTTACGCCACCATCACCTTTTGCCTCCACGACCTTTGTGTAGTCGGTTGTCGGCGCACCTGATGCATCATGGCCAACAAACAGCTTGCCCTTGCCGTTTGCGTAGCGGTCGTCGTTGGAATACTGGTAATTGAGCACAAACTTCACATTGTTGTTGACATAGAAATTGAGTCCTGCCGTGAAGTTCTCACCGGCTCCGCCATAAACGTCCTTGTTGTTGAGTGTCAGGTAATCGTAACGCAACATAAGCTCAACGTCGCCCCACTTGCGACCACGTGAAGGCTGGGTAAACTCACCCTCTGCCACGTTGAACCTCTGCTTGCCACCGAAAAGCAACGAGCCTGCCTGGACATACCATCCGCTGAAATTATAAGGCTTGGCAGCTGCCGAGACATGGGTGCCTATCCACTCGGTCTGGAAACGTGCCGGACCATAATAGCCGGCAGCCTCGCCACCATAAAGCCACTCGTGGTCAACGTTGGGAATTACGTCGGTGTCAAGGTATTTCTTGCGGTTGATGCTTGTGGCATTGCGTGTGCTGTACCTCACGCCACGGTATTCGCCCGGGTCAACATCAGTCTTCGGAGTGCGATAGCTGGCCTTCGCCCCAAGGTACAATCCCATGCGACGGTCTGCCGTGTATGGCATCCAGCCAAACTTTCCTGTGAAAGAGTAACCTTGGTCGCGACCATAGTCCTTGTTGTTGTCCTGTACATACCCAAGAGTCTCCTCGTCGCTGACGGTCTGGAAGAACATGCCCATTGATGCGCGGAAGTGGTCACGCAGGTACTCACCCTGTAAACCAACATGGCGCGATGGCGTCAATGCCTTCACCACCATAGGACGCTCAATGAACGACAAGTAACGCGAGCTTGTTGTCTCTTCCATAGAGAAATCCTCCTTGAAGTTACCAACCTTCAATGCAACATTCTTTATGCCGCCATACTCGATGATGGCATCCTTAAGCTCAAACTTTCCGTCGGCAAAATCAACGTCAACCTCTCCGTACCAATCCTTCGTGATTTGCGCTTTCATGGCAAAGCGCACACGGCGCACTGACACCCCGTTGCCAATGGGATTGTAGTCGGAACTGTTCTTGCCGAAGAATGTAGCCCCGTCAATCTGCACACGATTGTCAAGCCAAAACTTGTAATCCATGTTCTTAGACTCGAACACCAAGATGTTGCTACGAGCCTCGGTGTGAAGTTCCTTGCGGTCAACCGCCACGCCATACTGATTGTAGCGCACGGTATCACTTTCCTGAGCTAAGGCAGCCGTTACAGAAGACAACAATAGCCCTAAAGTCAAAGCTGAAACTTTAGTTTTTTTCATAGATAAAAAAATTGGTTTATTCTGATTATAACAATTGCAAGAATTGCACAATATTCACGTTTCGATCCAGGCGCAACTTCTTTCGGAACCTGTAACGGCTTATCTCCACGCTTTTTGTCTCCACATTCATAAGCGCCGCGATCTCCTTGCTCGAAAAACCAAGCCGCAAGAATATCGCCAACCGTTTCTCACCCTCGGTAAGCCCCGGACAACGCATCATGAGCCGACTGACAAAATGCTTGTGGATGCTTTCCACTTCTGTGTAAAACCTGTCTTTCTCCTTATTGAAACTTATGTTATCACGCAAATCAGCAACTTGCCTGTTCAGCTCAGCCCGCATTGTGTCCAAATCGGCAAGTTCCGAAATGCGCAAAAGACTGTCGCACATTTTCTCTATGTAATCGCGCTCCTGCTTTATGTAGAGTGCAATGTTGGTGAGTTCTTTCTGCTTCAGGTCTATTTCCTCCGAAATAGACTGAAACTGCGTCGTCACCGCCTCGACATCCAGACGCGTCTTTTCCTTGTCAGCCTCGCTCTTGCGCAAACGCTCCATCTTCAAGGTCTTGCTCAGGACACGGCTTCGGAAATACTGCTTGGTGTAAACGTTGAACGAGAAGCACAACAACGCCGCGAACAACACCACAAATGCCATGACAAGCATGTCGCCAACAACCAAAATGCCCACTGTCACCAGGAAAGAAAGCAACGGCGTAAGCAATGTGATGGTCATGACATTGAAAATATGCTGATTACGCTTAGCCTTGTCGAAATAAAGGCAGCAGACCTCTTTCGACTGGTTTGCCGAAAGCAGCAAAGGCGTAAAGCCAAAACCTATGGGCAGCAACACACAAGACAAAAGGAATACCACCGCCATGGAATACATGAAAGATATGCCCAGCCTTATTCTTCCACCGACGGATTCCTTGCGCACAAGCATGAATGACGGAAGCAAGCATGCCAGACAGCAAACGACGCATAACGGCACAACAAGCGTGGATGGCATACCGGGCTGCCTGACAATCAATGCCATGGAAGTGTCAAACAACCAAGCATAATTGAAAAACAGCAACACGCTATAGAAAACAATTCCTGCCAATGCCAGATACTTAATGTGCAAGTTGCGCACAAGAAGGTGAATGTCACGGTTACAATAGGCCGTGAGCCACTTGCTGAAGACAAGCGACAGCAACAACACAAGCAACGGGGCGGCAAAAAGCGAAAATATGACACTGCAAACAGAGGTGCCAAAGTCGATGTCGGCTGAGACATGGCTCAAGCCGAGCCAAGCACCGACAATGGCCGTGACCACAGAACTGTGGCATCGAAACGACGACAAGGCAAAAACGGTAAAGCAAACCGCCATTGCCATGGCACAAGCCTGCCACATACCAAGCGACAGGAAAATTTGCCCTACATGCAAATTCCACGTCACACCAGCCAACATGGAAAACGACAGAAGCAACAAGAAAGACTTGACAGATAAAATGTCACCGACACGGACACCGGCGAAACTGTGGGCTATCTCATTGCGACCAAGCCAAGCAACGACAAGCAACAGCAATATGACTGTCAAGATTTGCATGTATTATGGTTTCTTATATTGTCTGTCTCAGCACCGCTATCGACAACATGTCAGCCGCTTTCATGGATTCCTCGGCAAGTTCCTCAACATGCAAGGTGAAATAACGGATGTGGATTTTCTGGCTCAGCTTCACGCTATCCATATCGTGGAACACATGGTGCTTTATTGATTGGGCCAAACGGCTAACCTCCTTCTCAAAATAATATATCCGGTGAACTTTGTCAGCCACGAAACGCGGCATGCGAAAATAATCCTTCATGGCAGAAACAAGACCTTCAACCGACAATGCCGAAACCTCAACCAACTTAAGGTAATCTATCGAAAGCTCAGCAGGAAAGAAAGGTATCTCGTCCTCATACTGATGAAGGTACTTGTAAAGTTTATTGATAATCCTGTCAAGGCGGTCAAGCAATTGCAAAATCTCAACCCTGTTGTCGAGTATTATTGAGCGCGTGTATAATTCGTTCTCTATGGTGCGCCTGATCTCCGTAGTGGAATTACGAAGTGACGTTATGGTTTTCAGGTTCTCCGCAAATGCGTCACGACTTCCTTCAAGATAATTTTTCACACCACTCTTGAAAGCCAGGACACACTCATCCAATTTATCCAGATAAAGGTCTATGTTCTGGATGGTCTCGTTTATTTTCTTATGACCAAACATTTTTTCGATTTGGTTTTTGTTTTGGTTTTTGCAAATTTAGGTAGTTTTTCCTTAAGTAGCAAACTTCACTGTAAATTTTAATTTGTGTTACAAAAGCGTTACGTAGTGTTATCTAAAATATAAATAAACTGAATATCAAAAAGTTATATTTTTCATTGTATAGGTTATGTAGTACTATTATGCAATTATTGTAGTGTTTATTTATAGTTATCAACAGCATTGTTTGCACGCCATTCGCCAGCAAAACCTATAGCCACGACACTAACACGTATGTCAACAACCTGTTCAAGCAAGCCTACTACAGCGCAAATGGTAGCCCCGTAGTAACAACATCATCAACAACAAGGACATGCTTTCCACTCAACTTTTCCACATTGACCAACTCAAAGGCATTATCCACGTTCTCATAACGGCTTATCCTGTCCTTCTTTGTTTGGCTCGACTCAAACGTCACCCTTCGCACGGCATCCTTAACAATGGGCAGCTTGCAGACTCCATGCAATCCCTCGGCTATCATCTCACTTTGGTTGTATCCTCGCTCTTTCAGCCTTTTCCTTGCCAGAGGCACCGGCAAGATACAATCAATGCCATCGAAAAAGTTTTTCTCAGACATAAGCTTTCCCATCATCTCACCCACGTCCTCACACAACTCTGGTTTGTCAAAATATTTCAGCTGATATACCATTCGTGCCGACAGGCTGTGCGGCAGATGGTAAACCATGGCAAACGCTTTCTCAAAATTCCTTATCCTACCCCAAAACATCTTCGCCATCTCGTTGTCGTAAGGATTGTCAAGAAAGCCTGTAAAAGGCAAATGGCGCAAACACGAAACACAAACAATATTTTCATCCACAGCCAACCGCCTTCCACAAACGCGACATGTCCGAGGAAGTATCAGTTCGTGAAAAGAACGCATCAGAGACATTTCTTTACCTCCTCAGCGTCAAACCCCCTTCCCATGGCAAACCTCATAAGCTTCATGGAACGCTCATAATCAGTCTCTGCCTTTATCGTAGGCAATTTAGCCTTCAGCAAAGGCCTCAATACATCAAGGTATTTTTGCTCAGGAACCTCATCCAATATCTTGGCAGACACTTTCTCAGGTATGCGCTTAAGCCACAAAGCCTGTTCAATCTTCCGCCGTCCCCAACGGTTATAGCTGATTTTATCATTGACAAACGCACGGCAAAAACGCTCCTCGTCTATATAATTGTGGTCAACAAGATATTCTATTATGCGTTGTCTCGCATCATCACCAACTCCCCAAAGGCGCATCTTGCCGTCGATGTCACTCGTGCAGCATTCCCCCTTTGCGCACAATGCCGCAACGCGAGCCAGTGCCTTTTCCTCTGTCATTGTATTCTTCTGCATCACAGCCTCACATTAATATAATGGTATGCAAAAATAATCATAATTTGCCATTTCCACAAACATACGCCAGCGTTTTTTGCTTGCCATGCCACCCCAACAAGCGTAACAACATTGTAGCACCTTTGTACAATCATTGTCAGCAAATGGCAACACCATGGTAACATTGCGTTTGTAATTTTGCAACGGATAAAGGAAACAAAAAATATTTCAATGAGGGAATATAACAGAATTGCATTGTCACTTATCCTGCCGATAGCAGGATGCATCGAAACACAAGCACAAGTACCAAGCGACTCTTTATTTGACGAAAAGCTACTCGAAGGCGTCACAATAACAGCCGTAAAACGCAAAAGCACAGCGAATGCCTCGCTCTTGGAGATGAAAAACTCAACAAACGTGGTGAGTGCCATTTCAGCCCAAGAGATACGGCTAACGCAGGACACCAATGCCGGCGAGGTGATACGCCGAGTGCCTGGCGTGAGCATCATAGACGGAAAATTCGTAATGGTTCGCGGATTGTCACAAAGATATAATAATGTGTGGATGAATGGTGGTGCTGTGCCAAGCAGCGAGGCTGACACCCGCGCTTTCTCATTCGACATGATACCGGGCGGGCAAATAGACAACCTTACCATCGTAAAGACACCTTCCGCCGAATATCCATCCGACTATACAGGAGGCTTCGTCCTCATAACCACAAAGGAAATACCAACCGAGAACGCATTCCATGTTTCTGTTGGAGGCAACTGGAACAGCCAGTCGGCATTTCACAATTTCTTGGAAGCCAAGACTTCTGCCACCGACTTCCTCGGGTTCGACAACGGTATGCGCCAGCTGCATGGCGGCATTGGCGCAAACCTTTTCTCACTGGGCAACAACACTGGCGGAAACGCCATGTACAGCCTGACTGACAACAAACTCAACAACGACTGGAACCTACGCAACAACAACCCCATAGGAGACATAAAGCTATCTGCCGACTGGAACCATGCGTGGAACATAAACGGCCATAGGCTTGGAACACTCGCAACCGTAAACTACACCAACGAATACCGCACAACCCGTGGAATGCTAAACAACCTGTACGGTGCCTACGACACGGAAAAAGACCAACAAAACCCACTGCGCCTCTCCACCGACGACCAATACAACCACAGCACTCGCCTGGGAGCCATGCTGAACATAACATTGCTCAGTCAAAGCGGAAAAAACAAATACCAGCTGAAAAACATGCTGAACCAGTTGGCAACCAACCGTTACACATGGCGCGACGGCATCAGCGCACAAGCCGAGCCAGAACGGTCGGCAGAAATCTACTACCAATCGCGCACAACTTACACAGGTCAGGTAACCGGCAAGCATAGCCTAAACAATGATGCCCTTGACTGGAGCGTCAGCTACGCATATGCCAACCGCCGGTTGCCTGACCGTAAAAAATACACAACCTACCAAGACAACACTGCCGGCGACAACGACAACTACGTGTGGCTATACCAAAATGACGTGTCGCGCGAGTGGACTTCGCTCGACGAGCACATAACCTCGCTTTCCATAAACGACGAACACTTGTTCAACGTCGGCACATGGCAACCGAAAATAAAAGCCGGAGCATATGCCGAATACCGCACGCGCAAATACAACACGCGAAACTTCATTTATTGGTACAACGCAAACAATGCTCTGCCAACAGGCTTCAGAACAATGGACATGCCGACATTGCTCAGCGACAGCAAAAACTTTGGGGCAGACAAGCTTTACCTGCTGGAAGACGTAAACAAAATAAACGACTATAGCGGCAACAACATCATGGCGTCAGGATACGCCCTCGCCTCACTTCCATTCGGACGGCTATCGGCCAACGCCGGATTGCGATACGAGTACAACCAAATGAAACTCGTTACCAACACAAAGTCGCACGAGGAAAGCCATTACAACCATTATTACCGCCACAGCAACCTTTTCCCATCGCTCAACATGACATACAAGCTCACCGACAAGCACCAGGCAAGGCTGTGCTATGGCAGGAGCGTAAACCGTCCTGAGTTCCGCGAAGTGTCACCTTCAGTATATTACGACTTCGACCTCGCCGCCAACGTTCAGGGAAACTTTGACCTAAAAGATTGCCATATCGACAATATCGACTTGCGCTGGGAATGGTACCCAAGCACCGGCGAAAGCATTTCTCTTGCCGCCTTCTACAAGCATTTCTCAAATCCCATAGAATGGGTTTACACCATGGCAGGAGGAACAGACGTAATATACTCATACACCAACGCAAAGTCGGCCGATAATTACGGACTGGAACTTGACATACGCAAACGTCTCGACTTCATTGGCCTGCGAGACTTCAGCCTCAGTTTCAACGGCTCGCTAATACACAGCCGCGTCCACTTCCCCGAGGGCAGCAACGAGAGTAACCGCGCCATGCAGGGACAATCGCCTTACCTCATCAACACCGGACTCTTTTACAACAACCCACGCCTGGCACTAAACGTTGCCGTACTGTACAATCGCATTGGAAAACGCATAATATCAGTGGGTCGTTCTGAGGGCATGGACAAGAACGTCAAAGTACCCGACAGCTATGAAATGCCAAGAGACGCATTTGACATAAGCGTAAGCAAAAACATAGGCAAGAAGCTTGAGATAAAACTTGCGGTACGCGACCTGCTAAACCAAAGCATAACCTACAACCAGTTCTCAAAGGTAACGGTCAAGGGAGAGAGCAAAGAGGTAAAACAAGTAACACGCCGATACAAGCCCGGACGCAACGTGGGCATAAGCTTCGTGTATAACTTTTTATAAACAACAAAACAGCAATACTTCAAAAGCTTTATTTATCCATAAAACTCAAAAGCAATGAAAAAAATGAAGGTAAACAAGATTTTTTCAGGATGCCTTGCCATGATGGCTATGGCAACAACACTTGCCGCTTGCAGCAGCGATGACAACGACAACACGCCCCCAAGCACCGACAACGGAAAATACACGTGGAGCATGAACGGTGGCTTCAAGGCATGCGACCATATACTATTCGATGCCAACGGAAACGAGGATGCAGACGGAACGGTAATAGGCAACGGCGACCAGAACTTCGTCTTCAACGGCAAGCAAACACTCAAGAAAGGCACCTATGAGCTAAGGGGATGGGTTTACATAGCCGAAGGAGCTGAACTAACCATACCAGCAGGCACCATAATAAAAGGCGACAAGCAAACAAAGGCAGCGCTCATAACCGAACCTGGCGGAAAACTCATAGCACAGGGCACACAAACCGAGCCAATAGTTTTCACGTCTGAGCAGGCCGTGGGCAGTCGCAAGCCAGGAGACTGGGGTGGAATAATACTATGTGGCAAAGCACCCAACAACAATGGCGTGCTGAACCAGCAAATAGAGGGTGGACCCCGCACAAAACACGGCGGCTCAGATGCCAACGACAACTCGGGTGTCCTGTCTTACGTCCGCATCGAGTTTGCCGGTTATCCATTCGAGAAAGACAAGGAGATAAACGGACTCACACTCGGATCTGTAGGTTCCGGCACCAAGATTGACCACGTACAGGTCAGCTACTCAAACGACGACTCCTTCGAGTGGTTCGGCGGCACGGTCAATTGTGACCACATCATAGCATTCCATGGCTGGGACGACGATTTTGACACAGACAATGGCTTCTCAGGAAACGTAAGCTACGGCCTGTCTGTCCGCAACAGCCGTGTGGCAGACGCATCGCAGAGCAACGGCTTCGAGAGCGACAACAATGCCAACGGTTCAACGGCAACGCCTTACACAACAGCCAACTTCTCAAACATGACATTCCTTGGTCCAAAGGCATTCGACGCAAACTTTGACAACACAAAGGATTATATCAATGGCGGTGGCATAAACCCAGAAAACGGCTCATCAATGGGATTGTTCCAGGCTGCCATGCACATACGCCGCAACTCACGCCTCAGTTGCACCAACAGCGTGTTCATAGGCTGGCCAATAGGCATCATTCTCGACAACCAGAAAGGTGACACGCAAGGAGCGGCAACACAGGGATTGCTGAAACTCAACAACCTGCATTTCGCAGGCATGACCATCGTGGGTTCCGACTTCAACAAAATATACAAGGACAATCTCGTGACCGATTACTCCAACCAAACTATCGACGAGACAAAGCCATCCTTCTCAAGTTCTTTCTTCAATCTCGCAGCCAACAACAACAGCACAACCAACTGGACGGCAATGAGCTGGAATGGCATAGCAAGCATAATAGAGGCTAACCGCAAAGTGTCAACCACCGCAGGTGCTTTCGCAGACGGCAACGATTGGACGGCAGGATGGGCAAACTTTGACCCGGAAAATACAAAATACTAAAAACTTTCTCCTGATTTCTTCCATTTTTTCAAAGCCGCTTGCAAGAGCATCATCCAGATGTCTGCAAGCGGCTTACTTTTATTTACCCACTTTTCACAATCTTGCCATGGCAAAACGCTGTTTGCCAAAATAGTCATCAATTATCCTCACGTGTGAAAAGTCCATATCAAGCAGCATGTCCTTCAACTCGGCGGCAAACACAGGGTTTATCTCAAAATAAATCACTCCGTCTCGGGCAAGTTTCCTGACCGCCAACTCACCTATGACACGATAAAAACGCAAAGGATCATCATCAGGAACGAACAGCGCAACATGAGGCTCATGTTCAAGGACATTGCGAGACATCTGTTGACGCTCACTGACTGTTATGTAAGGAGGGTTGGAAACTATCAATGAAAACTCACCTTGCACATCGTCAGCCGAAACACTCAATATGTCCTGCCTACAGAAAGATACGCAAGCACCAAGGCTATTGGCGTTACGCTCGGCTATCAGCAAGGCATCAGGCGAAATATCAACCGCCGAAACCTCAGCATCAGGCATTTCAAGGGCAAGCGTTATGGCAATGCAGCCACTGCCCGTACATAAATCCAATACCTTTTGAACGCCATTCCCGCTTGCTCCCGCATTTTCTTTACTTTCCAGTATAATGCCACACAACTGTTCAGTCTCCGGCCGCGGTATCAACACCCCAGGGGCAACCATGAAGCGACGACCATAAAAATAAGCATGGCCAAGAACATACTGCACGGGTTCACCACACTGCAATCGGCGCATGGCAGACATTAGGTCAGCCACATCCTCGTCAGGCAACTGCCCCACTCCACCACACACGATGTCCGTAAACGACATGCCGTAACGCTCCTCAAGCAACATGCGCACCACGGCTTGCGCCTCATTGTCATCATAAAGTGCCCTAAGCGACTGCCAAAGACCATGGAATGTAAGAGATGAATGTGCCAACAAAATATTTACGCCTTTTCTGTATTTACTGATATTTATTGCAAAAATACCAATAAAAAACCATCCAAACAAAAAATAAGTGATTATATTTGCAACCAGAAAACAAATAGCATCATGGTAATGACCCAACAACAAACCGACGAACAATACATGCGGCGTTGCTTGCAGCTCGCCGGCAACGGCCTGCTCACCACCAAGCCCAACCCAATGGTAGGGGCGGTAATATTGTCAGGGCATGGGCGCATTATTGGCGAGGGATTCACGTCACCGGTTGGCGGACCACATGCCGAGGTCAACGCCTTCGCATCCGTAAAAAAGCAAGACGAGCCGCTACTGCCAGATTCAACCATATACGTGTCACTTGAGCCATGCAGCCATTGGGGACACACACCGCCATGTTGCGACCTCATAATAAGCAAGGGAATAAGACGCTGCGTATGCGGATGCGTTGACCCATTCGCAAAAGTGCAAGGAAGAGGGATTAAGCGCATGATGGAAGCCGGAATAGAAGTTACGGTTGGAGTGCTCGAAAACAAGTGCAAAGCCATGAACCGTCGCTTCATCACTTTCAACGAGAAACACCGCCCCTACATAATACTAAAATGGGCACAAACCGCCAATGGCAAGATTGGCATAGACAATGGGCAGCTAATACTTTCGACGCCTTTCACGCAAATGCTGTCACACAAGTTGAGAGCCGAAAACGATGCCATACTCGTTGGTCATGGCACGCTGACATCCGACAACCCACAGCTAACAACACGCCAATGGTCAGGCAAGGATCCTGAGCGCATAGTGTTGAGCCACCACGGCGACGGCATACCAACAGGCTTCACGTGGTGCAACAGCATTGACAACCTGCTGCAATACCTTCACGAAAACAAAAGGCAAAGCCTCATTGTGGAAGGCGGAGCCAACGTTTTGCGGCAGTTTATCGACCGTGACCTATGGGACGAAATACGCATTGAAACAGCACCGTTCACCGTAAACTATGGCATCGAGGCACCGGTCTTACCTTATGAAGCCAAGCTGCACAAGACGGAAGAATATGATGGAAACAGCATTAGCTGGTTCGTCAAAAACCTACCTTGAAGTCGTATAACTTGCCATATTCACGGAGTATCATGCCAAACTTCCTGAAAAAATCAAAGCATTCGTTGTTCAGTTTCATGGTCTCACGTTTTTTGACAACAACATAATGTAAAAATCATGCAAAACATGAATTATAATAACGTTTGTGCAAGGCAAGACCATGCCCTGCACAGACGTTATTTCACCAGGTTCTTAGTTCCAATAAATTCCTGTAATAAAAATACCTTGTATTGTTTGCAACACCAGATGGTTGCCGACCGGCACAAGGCACGGTCACTACGCATCAATCGGAGCCGTCA
>CAYLUI010000028.1:0-41421 GCA_964386825.1 uncultured Prevotella sp.
ACGTCCTCCTCATTGTTGTCGGCCGTCAACTCAATCCTCACCGGCACGCGTTGCTCCACCTTTACGAAGTTGCCCGTGGCGTTGTCGATGGGCTGGTTGGCATACGCAGCCCCGCTGGCGGCGCTTATGCTTTGCACCTGTGCGTTGAACGTCACGCCCGGTATGGCATCGCAAGTGAAGGTCACGGCTTCGCCGACGCTCACGTGCTTCATCTGCGATTCGCGGTAGTTGGCTATTATCCACACGCTGTTCTGGTCGATGACATTTACCAGCAGCTGCCCGGGTTGCACCAGCTGCCCCACGTGTATGTCCTTGCGGCCAACGTAACCGTCGCACGGAGCCGTTATTATGGTGTATGACAGGTTGAGCTTTGCCAGATTGAGCTGGGCTTCCGAGATGCTCTCCCCTGCCCTGCTCTGTCCGAGTCTGTGGCTTTGCTCGTCTCCCACTACGGCTGTCGCCGCGCGGCTTGCCGAAGCCTGTGCGAGGCGTGCCCGTGCCGCCTGCCAACGGCTGTGGGCTTGCTCATAGCGCGTCTTGGCGTTGTCGTATTGCTGTTGGGTAACTGCATCGCGTTTCAGCAGGGCGGCAAAGCGGTCAAGGTCTTTCTTGGCGTTGTCCATTTGCTCGCGTGCCTCGCTTATGCCTGCCGAGGCAACCTGCATTCCCGCCGATGCCACGCTGACGTTGCTCCTCACGGTGTTTATGCTTGCGTTGACGGCATCGCTGCCTTGGCGCGAGCCTTTCAGCCCGGCCTCGGCCTTGGCGAGGGCAAGGCGGTACTCGGCATCCTCAAGCACCACGAGCGTGTCACCCTTGTGGACATACTGGAACTCCTTGAACCTTATTTCCTTGATGAAACCCTGCACCCGGGTGTTTATGGGCGACAGGTTGCGGTGAACCATGGCGTTGTCTGTGTAAACGACGTTGCCGAAATGGACAAAACGTGTGAAAACGTATAATATCCCAATCACCATTATGGCTATGACCAACAGGTTGTATGCTCTTACTATTTGTTTTTTCTTGCTCATGGCTTTTTTGCTTGAAGTGTGTTTTTTGAAATGGATGTGTGTTATGGGGCGGTTCAAAGGTCGCCGGCGACGTACCTCATCTTGTAGTATGCGTATGCGATGTTTATCCTTGCGTCAACCTCTGACAGTTCTGCGTCGAGGCGTGCGTTGCCGGCGTCAATCATGTCGGTTATCAGCGCGAGTTGGTTCAGGTACCTGTCGTTTACCACGTTGTAGTTTTCCTGTGCCAGCTGCACGCTCTTGCGTTGCGTCTCAAGTTCCACGAAGCTTTGCAGGTAATCGGTGTAAGCCTGCTGCATCAGGTTGTTGACATTCTCCATGGCAACCTTCCTGTCGAGTGTGGCGTGCTGGGTGGCAAGCTTGGCTTGGCGCAGCTTCTTGTTGCTCTTGAATAGCGAGGAGAGCGAGTAATTCACGCCCACGCCAACATACCAGACGTTGAGGTTTTTGTTCACGGGCGGCAACTCATAGGTTATGGGGCCGTTGAACGCCTCGCTTGCCACTATTGCCACCTTGGGCAACAGTTCGCTCTTTGCCAGTTTCTCCTGCTTGCGCGCCATGTCAATGCCCACTTCGCTCATCCTCAAGGCCTGCGAACCGACCAGCGCGCGGTCTTGCCAAGCCTGTTCGCTTTCATGTCCGAACGCAGCTCCTGCCACGTCTTCGGTGGGCACTATTGAGTCGTTGACGGAGATGTTGAGCGTGTTGCACAACTGGTGGTTGATTATGGAGCGAGTGTTGGCAATCTTTGTCAGCGCAAGTTGCAGAGTCTGCATTTGCAGTTGGTGGCGCGTAATGTCGTTTTTCAGTGCCACGCCCTGCTTGTGCCGCTCCGTTATGTTTTCAATGAGCCGCCTGGTGAGCGCAATGTTGCCGCGCACCACCTGCTCTCGGTTTGCAAGTTTTTGCAGCTCAAGGTATTGCCCGATGGCAATGAACCGCTGGTTTTCGCGGCTCTGCTCCATTTGCAGCTCGGCTTGCCTCATCCCCAGTTCGGCAATGTCAATGCCTGCGTTTATGGCTCCGCCGGCATATACGACCTGCTTGGCTTGCAGGGAGAAGCTGTTTCCGAAGTGTGGTGAACTGAGTCCGTGAGCGTCGCCGAAATGGCGGTTCATTAGCACGGCGTTGCCAATGTAGCTTGCCGACAGGCTGGCATCAATGTCGGGCAGCCTCTGCGCGCGAGCCGAAGCCACGCCCTGCTTTGCCGTTGCCACCTGTGCCTTGTGGGCACGCATCGTGTTGTTGCCGCTGTCCACGAGAGCGAAAAGAGTGCTGATGTCAAGCTTGCGGACGTTTTGTGAGTGCGCAAGGGGCAGGCTGGCGACCATGAAAATCATGGCTGCCAATAAAACTTTTCTCATAGATATTATATTAATTTACAACCTTTTCCTGATTTGAGGTTTGCGCCAAGCCCTGCTGCGTGTGGCTTGTGGTGCGCTCCTGGGTTGGTTATCCTGAATTGCGGTTGCAAAGGTACTGACATTTTGTGAAATCTCGGCTCACGAAAAGTCCAAGAAAATTGGCATTTTGGGAATAAACAGTCGGAAAAGTCGCAGTTTTGATGTAACTTTGCGGCATGAAAACGGAACATTATCATTTGGGCACGGTAACGCTTGCCGACCTTTCGCGAGAACCCAAAGTGGCATCGTGCGGCTGCATCATGCTTTGCGAGTCGGGGGCGTGCACCATGAAGGTTGACTTTGCGCAGGTTGAGCTGCGTGCCTCCGAGGCGATAACGCTTTTCCCTACCGACATTGTGCAGGTGGTTGGCGGTGACGCTGATTTCAAGGCTACCGTTTTCAGTTATGGTGAGGACATTTTGCGCGAGGCGAGCATGCGCATGGAGGAGAGCGTTTATTCGTCGTTGCGGGAAGACCGTGTGTGCCGTGTGCCAGACATCGTTGAGCATGTCATACGCCCGATGTTTACCATCTTGGGGCATTTTTACGGCATCGGGCAGTGTGGGGTCATGGGCAGCATTGTGGTGACGCAGCTCAAGTGTTTCTTCCTCGGTTTCTACGATTTCATGCAGCGAAACCCCGACCGTATGCCTATGCCGTGCGAGTCGCAACGCACAAATGAGCTTTTCGCCCATTTCATGCACGAGCTTGAGCACCATTGCCACGAGTCGCGCGATGTGCGCTATTATGCCGACAGGCTGTTCATAACGCGCAAGTATCTTGGGATGGTAGTGAGGCGGAAGACGGGCAAGACCCCCAAGCAGCTTGTCGATGAATATGTGGTGATGCGGATTAAGCTTGCCCTGCGTGACACCAACGACAGCGTGCGCCAGATAGCCATGGCGTTCCATTTCAGCGACGACAGCCTTCTGATACGTTACTTCCGCTCGCATACCGGCATGACGCCAATGCAGTTCAGGAGGAGATTGTGATGCGTACAGGGCTGAAATGGCGGCTTCGCTTCCATTGGCGCTTAAATACAGGCATCGCCCTGCAAGTTTGCACGGGTGGCGTTTCAATTTTCAACGCCACCCGTGCAAACTTGCAGGGCGATGCGATAAAATAAGCATGGGTTGCCCGTGCTTGTGGCAACCCATGTCCTTTGTTATTTCAGCACGCCAAGTTGCTTGCCTACCTTTATGAAGGCTGCCACGCAACGGTCAAGCTGCTCGCGTGTGTGCGCAGCGCTGAGCTGCACGCGTATGCGCGCCTCGCCCTTTGGCACGACGGGATAGCAGAAGCCCGTTACGTAAATGCCCTCCTGCAACATGTGGTTGGCGTATTTCACTGCCAATGGGGCATCGTAAAGCATCACGGCGCAAATGGCGCTCTGCGTGGGCTTGATGTCGAAGCCGGCTGCCAGCATCTTGTCGCGGAAGTAGTTGACGTTCTCCACGAGCTTGTCATGCAGCGAGTTGTCTTCCTTCAAAATCTTGAACACCTCAAGGCTTGCGCCAATGATGCCCGGTGCCAGTGAGTTGGAGAACAGGTATGGGCGCGACGTCTGGCGCAGCATGTCGATTATTTCCTTGCGGCCGGTGGTAAAGCCTCCAAGTGCGCCGCCGAAGCTCTTGCCCAGCGTGCCGGTGTAAATGTCAACGCGGTCGTAGGTGCCCATAAGTTCGCTCACGCCGTGGCCTGTCTGTCCGACAACGCCTGCCGAATGGCTCTCGTCAACCATCACCAGCGCGTCGTATTTCTCGGCAAGGTCGCAAATCTTGTCCATCGGCGCCACGTTTCCGTCCATCGAGAACACGCCGTCGGTGCTTATTATGCGGAAACGCTGGTCTTGGGCTTCCTTGAGGCAACGCTCCAGGTCGTCCATGTCGGCGTTCTTGTAGCGGTAACGCTTTGCCTTGCACAGGCGCACGCCGTCTATTATGCTGGCATGGTTGAGCGCGTCGGATATGATGGCATCCTCTTCTGTGAGGAGTGAGCCGAAAAGACCGCCATTGGCATCGAAGCAGGCGGCGTAAAGTATGGTGTCCTCAGTCTTGAAGTAATCGCTTATCGCTGCCTCAAGCTCCTTGTGGATGTCCTGTGTGCCACAGATGAAGCGCACCGACGACATGCCGTAGCCGCGGCGATCCATCATGTCCTTTGATGCCTGCACGAGGCGCGGGTGGTTTGAAAGCCCGAGATAATTGTTGGCGCAGAAGTTGAGCACTTCCTCGCCTTTTACCTGGATGGCAGCCCCCTGCGGGCTTTCGATGAAACGCTCTTCCTTGTAAAGTCCGGCCTCACGGAGTCCGGCAAGGGTGTTTGCAAGATGTTCTTTGATTTTACCGTACATAACTTTTGGTTGTTTGTTTTCTCCGCACAAAGTAAACAATATTTCTCCAATAATAAAAATATATTTGGCGTAAACGTTGCTAAAAGCTCTTTAAATTAAGTAAGTTTAATAAATTATTTTCAACTATTAGCAAAAAAAGCAGTTACTTTGCGATAGATTTTAATCAAAGATACAGCATAAGACAAATGAAGAACATTCTTGTCATTGGTTCAACTGGTCAGATTGGCTCGGAACTGACACGCGAATTGCGTAAGCGTTATGGTGGCGACCACGTAGTGGCTGGCTATATTAAAGGTGCGGAGCCGAAAGGCGAGTTGCTTGAGGGCGGTCCTGCCGAGCTGGTTGATGTCACCGACGGCGAAATGATTGCCAATGTGGTTAAGAAACACCACGTTGATGCCATTTACAATCTTGCCGCGTTGCTGTCCGTCGTGGCGGAGCACAAGCCACGTCTGGCTTGGAAGATTGGCATCGATGGGTTGTGGAACGTCCTGGAGGTGGCTCGCGAGAATGGCTGTCAGGTTTTCACGCCCAGCAGCATTGGCTCGTTTGGTCTGTCCACTCCACACTTGATGACGCCGCAGGACACGGTGCAGAGGCCTTCGACGATTTATGGTGTCAGCAAGGTCACGACCGAACTTCTTAGCGACTGGTTCCACAAGAAGTATGGCACGGACACGCGCTCGGTGCGTTTCCCGGGACTTATATCATACGTGACTCCGCCCGGAGGTGGCACCACCGATTACGCAGTAGATATTTATTACGCTGCCGTTCGTGGCGAGAAGTTTGTCTGTCCCATAAAGGAGGGTACGCTGATGGACATGATGTATATGCCGGATGCGCTTCATGCCTGCGTGCAGCTGATGGAGGCGGATCCCGAGCGGCTTGTGCATCGCAATGGTTTCAATATCACTGCCATGAGCTTTGCCCCGGAGACCATATACAATGAGATAAGGAAGCACAAGCCTCAGTTTGAGATGCTGTATGAGGTTGACCCGCTGAAGCAAGGCATTGCCGACAGCTGGCCGGACAGCATGGACGACAGTTGCGCACGCGCCGAATGGGACTGGAAGCCTCAGTTCGATTTGGAGGGCATGACCAAGGACATGCTTGAAAAACTTGCGTTGAAGTTATCGTGAGCATTTCGCCGGGTTTTTGAAGCCTGGCGTCATTATGACGAATACCGTGATATTATGGCACCCGTTGGGTGCCATTGTCCTATCCGACCATAATGGATAAACGTTATGGTTTTTATTGTGATGTGAAAAATTTATTGTAAAGCCCCCGAGTCACTTATATATATAATATAATAATGTATAATGACTGAACCGCAAGGTGAACGTCTGTATGGTGGCATGTTGGTTTCAAGGCAAGGGGGTGGCATCAGAAACAATAAAGGCAGGGCATCTCACAATGTCCTGCCTTTTTTAAATTTTGAAAAGTCCTGAATAAGCAATCTTTGGCAACCCAAAGTTGTCCAACACCTATCAAAATAAACAATCTTAAACCTAACATGTACGAAACTAAAACCTTAACCAGGCCACAACGCTTCGTGACCTTATTTTTCCAATTGCAAATTTATAAGGTTTTCGTCGTTTTACAAAAAAAAACGCATTTTTTTAACCAGTATTTTATGTTAGCCCCTATTTGAACAAATAATTGTTAAGTCTTTTAGTTTTTTATGAACCGTTGTTGCCAATGGGGATTTAGGTAAAAAGTATTACGTCTATATTTCATTTTTTATAAAATCAGAAAATAGTTATGAAAAAATTTGTGTAAGTAAAAACCATTTCTTAACTTTGCAGCGTTGATTACCTAAATAATTACAAAGAATAATAACTTTAAAAACTTTACGCAATGATTATGACGAACTGTAAGACCAGAAAGGTCTCGCTGCTGTCTAAGACACTGGCGACATGCCTCGTGGCATTGTTCTGCTCGGTCACAACGGCCATGGCTCAGAACATCGTCAAAGGCACGGTGAGGGACGCTTCAGGCGAAGCTCTCCCAGGCGTGACCGTCACGGTTAAAGGCCAAAAGGATGCCGGAGCCGTGACTGATGGGGGGGGTAATTTCTCCATTAGCGTTCCACGCAATGCCCAACTCGTTTTTACTTATGTGGGCATGAAAACCCAGACTGTGACGGTAAACAGTCGCAAGCAGATTGCCGTCTCTCTTGTTGACGACGAATCCACACTTAACGATGTCGTGGTCGTGGGTTATGGCCAGGCCAAGAAAATGACACTTACGGGTGCCGTGTCTGCCATGAAGGGTGACGAACTTCTGAAAGGCCCCTCTACTAACGTTTCTTCTTTGCTTGGTGGTAAGCTCCCCGGCCTTACGTCTGTGCAGACTTCGGGTGAGCCTGGCGACGACCAAGCTTCTCTCCGCATCCGCGGTTCCCAGTATGGCGCGCTTTACATTGTTGACGGTATGCCGCGCTCTATCAACGACATTGACCCTAATGACATCGAGAGCGTTTCCGTGCTGAAAGACGGTGCTTCGGCTGCCGTGTACGGACTCAATGCCGCAGGTGGCGTTATCATCGTTACCACGAAGCAAGGTCAGAAAGGAAAGCCGACCGTGTCATACGACGGTCAGTATGGTATTTCCGTGAACGCCAACTTCCCCGAGTTCATGGATGGTCCTGAGTTTGCTTATTATTACAACCTCGCCGATTACATGGACAAGCTTGCCAACGGGCAGGTTACGTCGCGTGCCGATTACACGCCCGTCTTCACCCGCGAGGATGTCCAGAAGATGTTGAACGGTGACCCGACCGACGGATGGGACAACGTAAACTATATTGACAAGGTGTTCGGCACCGGTCACACGCAGAAGCATAACCTCTCGTTGCGTGGTGGTAACGACAACATGAAGTATTATGTCGGTACCGGTTACATGAACCAGAACGGTAACGTCGAGAACTTTACTTTCCGCCGTTACAATCTCCGCACCAACCTTGAGGCCACTGTTGGCAAGGGTTGGACAATCAACGTTGGAGCTGTGGGCACCGTTACGCGCAAGTCTGCCCCGCGTTTCACCGCAGGCTCGTCAGACGATGCCAACCAAGGTTCGGAAGGCAGCTGGATGTCAATAGGAAAGCAGGCCATCGTCATGCTTCCTTTCTTGCCAGAGACCTACAATGGTCTTTACACGGGCGTTGTGCCAAACAACCAGAGCATAAGCCACTCTCCGCTTGCTTCAATTTACGACTCAGGCTATCGCCGCACACGCGCAACCGAACTTAACTCTAATGTCTCCATCAGCTATGACGCGCCGTGGCTCAAGGGATTGAAGTTCAAGGCTACGGGAAGTTACGACTACCTGTCGTCTCGCAACAAGAACCTCTCCACTCCGTATCAGACCGCAGTGTGGAGCGTTTCGTCAAAGTCTTTCACGACGTATGATGACCCGAGCCTCACGGTTGGCACGCTCAACAGCGTTGGCGAGGGCGAGTATATTACCGAGCAGCTCGTTGGCCAGCTTTCGGCTGAGTACAACCGCCTGTTTGGCAAGCACAATGTTGGTGCCCTCGTGCTCGTTGAGGGTCGCGACTATAAGTCTTCGTCGGTTACGGCTTATGCCGACCACGTGGCATTCCCACAGTTGCCGGAGCTTAGCTTTGGTACCGCCGTTACCGATCCTATTGGCGGTTACAGCGGCCACACACGCACGGCGGGTTACGTTTTCCGCCTGAAATACGATTACAATAACACTTACATGGCCGAGTTCAGCGGTCGTTATGACGGTTCATACAACTTCTCGGGCAATGCGTCTGGCAAGCGTTGGGGCTTCTTCCCTTCGTTCTCGGGTGGATGGCGCATATCCCAGGAGCCATTCATGAAGGCAACACAATCGTGGCTTACCGACCTCAAGCTTCGCGGATCTATTGGTTTGCTCGGTAACGACGGCGTGCCCGCTTACTCATTCCTCAACACATACGCCGTTGCCGGCAACCGCTATTTCAACAATACGGTTTATAGCTCATGGTACACCAACGGCATCGCCAACCCCAACCTCACATGGTCTAAGACTCGTTCCACGAACCTTGGATTTGACGTTACGCTGTGGGACGGACTGCTTGGCATTGAGTTCGACTGGTTCTACAACCTCAACTACGACCTGCTGACCGCCATGGGTGGCGACAAGGCTCCTTCGATGGGCGGTTACTATTATACTTACGAGAACAACAACCGCTACAGCAACTATGGTATTGAGTGGACTGTGAGCCATCGCAACCGCTTCAACCTGGCAGGCAAGCCTTTCCAGTACAACGCAAGCGTGAACATGACTTATGCCAAGAGCAAGTGGCTGCGCTATCCTGACAGCCCCAACACGCCTGAGTACCGCAAGGTGGTTGGCACGTCGGTTGACGCTTACAGCGTATGGATTGCCGACGGGTTGTTCCGTAGCGATGAGGAAATCGACAACAGTGCATGGTACGACAAGAGGCCAAACCTTGGCGACATAAAGTACCGCGACGTTAACGGTGACGGCAAGATTGACAGCCAAGACCTTGTGCGCATTGGACGTTCCAACCGCCCTGAGATAATGATGGGTATCAACCTCGGCGCATCATGGAACGGTTTCGACTTCTCCGCACAGTTCACCGGTGGCTTCAACTTCGATGTCTCGCTGCTTGGAACATACTATAACGGTTACGACGACAACACCGTATGGAGCCAGACCTTCAAGGAGGGCAGCAACTCGCCTTTGTGGCTTGTGCAAAACTCTTACAGCGATATCAATACCGATGCCGAGTATCCACGCATTACGCTTGGCAACACTTCGCAGGGCGGCAACAATGGTCTCGCATCAACATTCTGGATGAAAAACGGAAATTACCTGCGCCTCAAGACAGCCCAGTTTGGTTACACACTGCCGAAACCTTGGGTTAAGGCCATAGGCATTGAGCGCGTTCGCGTATTCGTGGAAGGTTCAAACCTCTTCACCATCGACAGCCTGCCCACAGGCATAGACCCGGAGTCGCCGCGCGTCAACAATGGTTACTATCCGCAGCAGCGCACGTTCATGGGTGGCATTAACGTAACGTTCTAAGTCATAAGCAATACAACAATGAAAACAAGACATATTTTCCTTAGCATGATGGCAGCCGCAGCACTCACCTCGTGCAACGACTTCCTCGACATAAGCCCGACCGACAAGGTTACTGACAAGACCATGTGGAGCACCGTCAGCAATGCCGAGCTTGCCGTCAACTATTTTTACAGCAACATAGGCAGCTTTGGCTCGTTTGGCAACTACCAGTGCTACGTTGGACTCACCGAAGGCCTTACCGACGAGTTTAAGTATGGCAACCACAATTACAACTCCGAGTGCCGCATACCGTCAGAGATAAGCTACGGCGGTGCCGTGCTCACGCCATCGTATGTTGACGTTTACATGGGCGTGTGGGGCTCAACCTACGAGCAGATCCGCCGCGTCAACGAGGCCTTGGGCGCACTTCACGCATCAGGCTTCTCCGAGGCCGACTCCAAGCGTCTTGAGGGTGAGTTGCGCTACTTCCGCGCCCTGTATTATTTCGAGTTGATGAAGCGTTATCGCCAGGCTATCATATATGGTGAGAATCTCGGCGAGATTAGCACAAACAAGGCTCTCGGCTCCGAGCAGGAGGGATGGCAGTACATCCTTGACGACCTGACATTCGCAGGCGAGAACCTTCCTGTGTCAAACAGCGCAGCCGGCCGCCTCACGAGCGGTGCCGCATACGCCCTCTTGTCAAGGGCAATGCTTTATTGCGAGAATTGGGATGCCGTGAAGAAAGCCTCCGAGAAGGTTTTCGAAATGGGTTACAGCCTTACGGCAAATTATGCCGACGCCTTCAAGACGGCTGACAACTCTGAGGCTATTTGCGCTTACCAATACAATGCGGACGCTTCCATCACTCATAGCTTCAATTTCTACTACGCTCCCCACAGCGACCGTGCCGTAAACGGTCTCAATGGCGACGGAGGCTATGGCACCCCGACGCAGGAGATGGTCGAGGAGTATGAACTCGCAACAGGCGGCAAGCCCGACTGGAGCACATGGCACGCCACCGACGGCACCATGCAGCAGCCTCCTTACGAGAAACTTGAGCCTCGTTTCCACGCCACTATACTCTACAATGGCGCTTCTTGGTGCGACCGTGAGATTCAGCCTTACGTTGGCGGTGCCGACGGATGGGCAGAGTGGCAGACGGAACCTCAGGTTGAGGGACGCACCACGACCGGCTATTATCTCCGCAAGCTCGTGGAGGAAAACCAAAACTATGCCAAGTCGCAGAACAGCACGACTCCGTGGATTGCCTCACGCCTTGCAGAGGTTTACCTCAACTATGCCGAGGCTTGCTACCGCACTGGCGACAACGCAGCCGCAATGGAGTATGTCAACAAGGTTCGCACGCGCGTAAATTTGCCATCGGTCAGCGGACTCTCCGGCGATGACCTGATGCAGGTCATCCGTCACGAGCGTAAGGTTGAGCTTGCTTTCGAGGGACAGTATTACTGGGACATGCGCCGCTGGGGACTTTCCACGACAGCCTTTACGGGCGTTCGTCGTCATGGCCTGAAGATTGAGCCTATGGGCGGCACGTTCCGCTACACTTACGTAGAGGTTGACCGCGAGAACATGAATTATCCCTCAAAGCTCAACCGCCTGCCGATACCGCAGGACGAGATTGAGAACAACAAGGATATTGACCAGTTCTCTGAGTGGAAGTAACGTTTTCCGCACACAAGGGTTATAGAATTTATATAAAACCATAAGTGTCTGTAAAAATTCACTTTTTTTTAAAAATAAGACAATGAACAATATCAAAGCTAAATACCTTTGCGCTCCCATTGCCGCGCTCCTCTTCTTAGGCTCATGCGCCGACGAGGAGCATGTGGCTCCTACCGCGCAGCGTGCCGGCATAACGAGCCTAACGGCACAGTTTACGCAGGGTGCTTACAAAGATCGCGGTGTTCCTTCTGCCGACGGCGTGGAATCTCCTACATGGACAATCCCTGCCGATTTCACGGGAACAGACCTCGTGATTCCAATACCTTATTATTATCCTGCCGAGAGCGATTCGTCGATGGCCGAGAGCATGAAGGCCATGAAGGTGACGGCGACGCTGGAGAACAACTGCTTCCTGTCGCCGAGCCTGGAGACCATCCTCGACCTGACGAAGAAGAACCAGTTCATTTACACTGACCCTTACGGCAACGAGACCCCGATCACCATTTCCGGTGAGCTGACACGCTCGGCAAAGTGTGGCTTGAAGTCTATCACCATACAGCCGGGCGACCTGACGGGCATTATCGACGAGGAGACCAAGACGGTTTCACTGGTCACAGCCGAGGACTTGTCGAATGCCACCGCCGAGGTTGTGCTTGACCCACACGCCACAATCTCACCCGATCCGTCAGTGGCACACAACATGAACGACGGTTTCACGTTCACCGTTACAGCCGACAACGGTACGTCGAAGGCTGAGTACAAGATCGTGAAGCAGGTTCCGCCGAAGGTTGAAAATGGTTATGCCACCGGCAGCGAGAAGGCATTGTGGACTGTTGACATGACCAGGTTCGGAGTGTCCGTACCAGACAACACGCATCCTACGCTTGCCGCAACTGGCGCTTACGTCATCATGAACCTCGGCGATGGCTCGGCTCCTCAGTATTTCCGCAAGGCAACGGGCACACAGGTGGGCACCATCAACCTTGGCTCAGCCGACGCTTCGGGTGCCATCACGAGCGACAACGCAGGCAACGTGCTCATTTGCAACTTCGCTACGACTGGCCAGACGCTCAACGTGTATAAGACAAACGATGTCACCAAGGCTCCTGAGCTGCTGCTCTCCTACCCCAACAACCTCGGGGTTGACCTCGGCGCACGCCTGCACGTACAGGGCGACGTGAACGGCAATGCCGTGATTACCGCCACCCCGTACAGCTGCAACAACGTTATACGCTGGATCGTTAAGGACGGCAAGGTTGGCGAGGCTGAGAACTTGCCACTCTCGGGCGTTCCTTTCTGGGGAGGCCAGGACGATGCCGCCAAGGTTGTCTCACTAGACGACAACGGTTCTGCTGGTGCTATCGTTGACTTCTATAACGGTGGAGACTGTCAGATGTATTACACTCCTGACTGGGGCAAGTCTGTTTCAAACCTCTTGCAGAACACAAGCGGTAGCGCATGGGCATATAACAACGCTGCCATAGACGTTCGTCCGTTCAACGGCGCACGCTACGCACTGCTCTACGACATGGCTTATTGGCCACAATGGGGTCTGGACGGCAATATTTATCTGTATGATGCAAGCTCAATTGGTAGCATGACAGGTGACATCAGTAGTTCATCTGCGCTCAAGTACGGTTTTGAATCTGGCGACTATGGCTCAGCAGCAGATGGCGGTCGTTTCGGCGACGTGCTTTTGGCTCCATCTGACGACGGTTACTTCATGTACATATTCTGGTGCTCCAACACTCACCTGAGCTTGGGTGCCGCCCAGATAGACTGCATACAGAAGTAATGGACTGATTGCTCGACAACCGTTTTACCTTTGCGGCGTAATCGGATTGCGATTGCGCCGTAAAGGCAACTCGATTGCGCCGTAAACGCATTGCGATTGCACCGTGATGGCGACGCGATTGTGCCGTGACGGCAAACGTGCTTGGCTTGACGGCAAATGCGGTTGGACGGCAATAGTAAAGAACAGACGCTTTCTAAAAACGATAAACTCTTATAAGACTATGAAAACAAGCAACTTGAAATATACATTCTCCATGTTGGCCGGCGCAATGTTCGCCTTGGGGCTCGCTTCGTGCGGCGGAGAAGACCACATGGACGTGCTGGCTAACTGGACTTGGGACGACAGTGACACCGCTACCGTGGCGCCCACTCCCGACCCTGCACCTGCTGACAAGATAGTGAAGGAAGGCTGGACTGACGTTTCGGCCGACTACAGCGGCCTGCCGGCTTACATAAAGGTTTACAACCGTACCACCACAACCGACGGAAGCGCCGCCAAGGCTTACATCGCAGTGGCTGACATGTCGCAGGCAAAATTTGAGGTCTCAGGTGACATACATTGGAGCGACGACGCTGGCGGAAACGGCAACGAGAGCATTTACACGCCGTCACAGTTCTACGACAACAATGGCAAGCCTGCCGTGGTGATAAACGGAGGATTGTTCTTCTATCAGGAGACAGCTTCAGGCTCACCTTTCTATTATTCTCAAAGCGCGTGTTACCACAACGGTGCGTTGCTCAGCCCAAACCAGAACTATTGGTCTGAGGACTGGGTGAATTTCTGGTATCCCACCATCGGTTTCTTCTATCAGGGCAGCGACAACCAGTTCCATGCCACATGGACTTATTATGACAGCGACGGCAGCGATTACAGTTATGCTGACGTGAAGAAAATAGACAGGAATGCGCCCGAGACATCGGCTCCAAACGCCACCTCGCCATCGGCGGGCACCAAGCTCAACGACGGTTCCACGGTCAAGGAGGGCATTGGTGGCGTAGGCGTGCTGATACACGAAGGCATCATACGCAACACTTGGGCTGACGAGCTGCTCAAAGTATCAGCCGACAGCAACCAGCCACGCACTGCCGTGGGTTATGACAAGCAGGAGAACAAGCTCGTGTTCTTCGTGTGCGAGGGACGCAGTATGACAGAGGGCGTTAGTGGCATGACGACCGGTGAGGTTGCCAACCTGCTCACCGCCATCGGCTGCACCGAGGCTCTGAACCTTGACGGTGGCGGCTCGTCGCAGATGCTCATCATGGGCAAGGAGACCATCAAGGGTTCCGATGGCAGCCAACGTCCTGTCATTGACGCTTGCTTCATAAAGTAATCTTTCCCGAGGATGAAAATATTAAGATTTATGGCCATCGCCGCTCTCATGGTGTCGTGCAGCTTCGCGCTCACGGCATGTGGGGGCGACGGTGACGACGTTGTGACTCCGGAGACGCCGGAGAATCCTGACAGCCCCGACAAGCCTGGCACTCCTGACCAGCCGGAGGCGACCGCCAAGCCTAAATATATATGGATTGACGCTGCCGCCAACTTCCCAAGGTTTGCCAACAGCAAGGAGAACATAGCCGAGGACTTGAGGAAAGTGGCTGATGCCGGCTTCACGGACGTGGTGGTTGACGTTAGGCCCACGATGGGCGACGTGCTGTTCAAGACTTCCGTCGTCGATGCCGTGAAGAAGCTCGACTATTGGAGCGCGACCGGTTACGAATACTTTGAGCGCACGGCGACGTGGGATTATCTTCAGGCTTTCATCGACGAGGGCCATAAGCTTGGCTTGCGCATAAACGCCTCCATCAACACCTTTGTTGGCGGAAACCTTTACGCCTATGGCCTTGGCGAGCAGGGCTTGGTGTTCAGGGATGCTTCGAAGCGTGACTGGGTGACCACGCTCAACCTCGGGCGCGGACTCGTGAACGAGATGGATCTCAAGTCAACTGACCCACTGGACAGCGAGTATTACGGCACGAAGTTCCTGAATCCATGCAATGACGACGTGCAGACATTCTTGTTGCGCCTGTTGCGTGACCTTGCCGCAAACTATCCGTCGCTCGACGGCATTTTCCTTGACCGTTGTCGTTTCGACGACCTTAAGTCTGATTTCTCGGATGTCACGCGCAAGAAGTTCGTAAGCTATCTTGCCGAGAAGGGAATTTCGACGGCATCCATGAAATGGCCCGACGACGTGGTGGCACCCGGCACCAATTTGGCTCCAAGCTCTGCCCCGAAGTATTTCAAGGACTTTCTGGCTTTCCGAGCCAAGACGATATACGATTTCGTGGCAAAGGCTGCCGCTACGGTGCATGGCGCAAACAGCGACTTGAGGTTTGGCTGCTACGTTGGAGCGTGGTATTCCACATATTATACCAATGGTGTCAACTGGGCAAGCCGCAACTACAATGCCTCTCAGGATTATCCGGCTTGGGCTAACGCCGACTATAGGAAGTACGGTTACGCCGAGCTTGTTGACTTCATGCTGCTGGGCTGCTATGCTTCCACGGACAAGGTTTATGGCTCTGGCGAGTGGTCAATGCAAGGCTTCTGCACCCAAGCGCGCAAGTTGTTGGGCGCGAATGTCAAGTTTGCCGGCGGTCCCGACGTTGGCAACGGCACGGGATTCGAGAATGGAGGGCAGCACCAGGCTGTGCAGAACAGCGTTGATGCTTGTGCCAACGCCTCAGACGGCTACTTTGTTTTCGACATGTGCCACATTAGGGAGTTTGATTATTGGAATGATTTTAAAACTGCGTTTACAAAACTAAAATAATTGAAAAACTTAGGTGTTATGGGGTGAAAATTAGGAAAACCCTGTGTGTTTTGAAATTATTTTACTAAATTTGCGGTGCATTTAACAGTAAAATTGTAACAGTTATGAATCAGGAGAAAAGGACCTACTTTGAGAATTGGGCCGCAAAATACAAGGCTGACCTTACGGGCGAGATTATGCCTTTCTGGATGGAGCATGGCTGGGATCGCACGCACGGCGGCGTTTACACATGCGTTGACCGTGACGGTTCGCTCATGGATACCACCAAGAGCGTGTGGTTTCAGGGGCGTTTCGCCTTTATGTGCGCTTTCGCATATAATAATGTGGAGAAGCGTCAGGAGTGGCTTGATGCCGCCAAGAGCACGCTCGACTTCATAGAGAAATATTGCTTCGACAAGGACGGGCACATGTTTTTCTCGGTTACCGAGGACGGCACGCCGCTGCGCAAGCGCCGCTACGTGTTCAGCGAGACATTTGCTGCCATAGCCATGTCAGAGTACAGCATTGCCACTGGCGACAAGGCTTATGCCGAGAAAGCCATGAAGGTGTTCGAGGACACGCAGCGTTTCCTCAACACTCCAGGTTTCCTGGAGCCGAAATATGAGGCAAACGTCAATTTGCAGAGCCACAGCATCGTGATGATTCTCATCAATGTGGGTTCGCGCATCCGCGATGCCGTGAACGACCCGAAGCTCACCGAGCAGATTGACAGTTCGATAGCGAAGCTTGAGAAATACTTCATCCACCCGGAGTTCAACTGCCTGCTTGAGAGCGTTGGCCCGAACGGCGAATTTGTTGACACCAACATGACACGCACCATCAATCCCGGTCATTGCATCGAGACGGCGTGGTTCATATTGGAGGAGAGCCGCCTGCGCGGTTGGGACAAGCACTTGCTGGAGCTTGGCCTGAGGATTTTCGACGATGCCTTCGAGTGGGGCTGGGACAAGTTCTATGGCGGAATAATCAACTTCCGCGACTGCAAGAACCTGCCTCCGCAGGATTATTCGCAGGACATGAAGTTCTGGTGGCCGCAGTGCGAGACTATAATCGCCTCCCTCTACGCTTACCTTGCCACAGGCGACGAGAAATACTATTATCGCCACAAGCAAATATCGGAGTGGACATACGCCCACTTCCCCGACCCACAGTATGGCGAGTGGTACGGCTACTTGCATCGCGACGGCACTCCGGCGCAGATGGCAAAGGGCAACCTCTTCAAGGGTCCGTTCCACATACCGCGCATGATGGCAAAGGGTTATACGCTCTGCAATGAAATTCTGAAAATGTGATTATGACAAGACACAGGATTATCTTATTTGTGCTGATGCTCTTAGGGGGGCTGCTCGTGTTGCCTCCCTGTGCATCGGCACAGTTGCGTTTCCGTGCCGACGGCACTTTCAAGATAGTGCAGTTTACCGACATGCACTACAATGGCACGGCGAAGGGTGAGCCAGCCCTCGATTGCGTTGACAAGTTGATCGACATGGAAAAGCCTGACCTTGTGGTGCTTACGGGCGATATTATTTATGCCGCACCGGCGAAGGACATGCTCATGAAGGTGCTCGACAGGCTGTCAAGGCATAATGTGCCATGGGCATACCAGTTTGGTAACCACGACTGGGAGCAGGGTGCCACCAACCGTGAGCTTTACGGTCTGGCGCGAACGGTGAGGAACAACGTCATGCCGCCAATAGCCGAAGGTAAGGATCTCGATTATGTGCTTCCCGTTTATTCGCACGATGGCAAGCGTCAGGCTGCCACGTTGTATTGCCTCGACTCGCACGCTTATCCTGACGGATTCCCGCAAGACAGGTCTAAGGGCACATACGCTTGGTTCAACCGTGCGCAAGTTGATTGGTATTCGGCGCAGAGCGCAGCCGTGACCAAGGGCAATGGCGGCAAGCCGCTTCCTGCGCTGGCATTCTTCCACATTCCACTTCCCGAGTGGCACTATGCCAACGCTGACGAGAATTGCGTTATGATAGGCGAACGGATGGAGGCTGCCTGCTCGCCCGACTTCAACTCGGGCATGTTCACGGCGATGCTTGAGAGCGGCGACGTGATGGGCGTGTTCACCGGGCACGACCACGACAACGATTACAGCGTGATGTATCATGGCATACTGCTTGCCTACGGACGCTACAGCGGCGGCAACACCGAGTACAACCATTTGCCCAACGGCGCGCGCGTGATAGTGCTGAAGGAGGGCAAGCGTGGCTTTGACACTTACATACGTGAGCGCAAGAGTGGTGCCGTGGTTTACCCAACCACTTACCCCGACAGCTATGTGAAGGGGGAGTCGCCAAACAATGACTGAGCAACACCCTTCTGATGATTGCGGCGTAAAGGCATTCTCTTTGCGCCGTAATCGCATCGCCATTACGGCGTAATCACATCGCCATTGCGGCGTAATCACATTGCCATTGCGGCGTAATCACGTAGCCGTTGTGGCGTAATCGCATCGCCATTTTTCTCGTGCTTGCCCAGCTTGTTAGAATTTATCGCATGTGGTGGGAGCCAAAGGAAAGTGGCTATTAGAAAACAGACATATTATATTTAGCAGATGAGATACATTCTTAGGCTGTCCCTGGTGGTGGCAATGCTTTGCCTTGGTGTGAGCGCTTGGGCGGGGCATCTCGTCGTCAGTGGTACGGTGACCGCCGGGGGCAAGGCTCTTGGTGGTGTGGTGGTAAGCGACGGTTTCAAGTGCTTCACTACCGACGCTAATGGTTATTACACTTTTGAGGCAGACGACGACGCACGTTTCGTGTTTGTGTCAACCCCGTCGGGCTTCACGGCTCAGTGCAAGGACGGCACGATACCGCAGTTTTACCAGCGGCTTGACAGGGACACGCCCCGTGAGCGGTACGACTTTGAGCTTGTGCCGACAGGTGGCGACGACAATCGCTTTGCCATTATAGCGCAGGCAGACGTGCAGGTGACGCAGGCGAAGGAGCTGCGCGACAGTTTTTCGGCGGATGTCGCCGACATGGCACGGCTCGCCGCTGAGCTGAGGCAAGACGGTCGCAGCGTGTTAGCGATTGACCTTGGCGACATCGTTGGCAACGTGCAAGGCCTTTACCCACAATACATCAAGACGATAGCCCCACTACAGATGCCGGTTTACCGTGCCATCGGCAACCCCGACATGGAAATTCCTGCGGCACGCACCTATGAAGGCTCAATGAAGACGTTCGAGGGCTATTTTGGTCCGGTCAACTACTCGTTCAACCGTGGCAAGGCGCATGTCATCGTGATAGACGACTGTTTCTGCATGGGGCGCGACTACCAGTATATCGGCTACGTGCCTGAGCAGACGTTCCGCTGGCTTGAGGAAGACCTGAGCCATGTGAGCAAGGGCAGCCTGGTGTTCGTGGCAATGCACATACCAAGCAACGACGGCGAGAAGCTCGTTTTCAACAAGCACGACATGGAGAACATGAGCAATGCCGCCGCCTTTTGGGAGCTGCTGAAGGGCTATGACACCCATATCCTGTCCGGCCACACCCATTGGAACCAGAACATCGTTTATGGCGATTCGCTTTACGAGCACAACACGGCAGCCGTTTGCGGCATCTGGTGGAAGGCTGACGTGTGCATGGACGGCACGCCTCGTGGCTGTGGCGTGTATGAGGTTGACGGCGACAAGGTGAAGTGGCACTACCACAGTTTTGGCAGGCCGAGGTCGTACCAGTTGCGTGCCTACGCCGCAGGCTCGTCAAAGGAGCATCCCGGCGACATAATAGCCAATGTGTGGAACCATGACAAGAAATGGAAAGTGGAATGGCTTGAGAACGGCAAGGTGATGGGCAAGATGAAGCAGTTCACGGGTTTTGACCCGGAGGCTGCCGCCATTTGCGCCGACAAGAAACGCGTTGAGTACGACTGGATTTCGCCCGTCAAGACTTCCCACATGTTTCACGCCACGCCAAAGAACCCCAATGCCAAGATTACGGTCAGGGCAACCGACAGGTTTGGCAACGTTTACGAGGCTGACATAAACAAGAAATAAGCAACATGACCAGACTGATTTTTTCCCTGCTTCTGCTCGTTTCGTGTGTGGTGTCGCGCGGACAGGACATCAAGCCAATAACGGGCACGTTCGTCAACCTGTTTTATCAGGACGTGCGCAACAAGTACATGAACCCTTACGGCAACGCCACCGACCAGTCGGCAATGTGGCACGAGAAAATAGCCGAGATGGCGAACATGGGCATGAATACGCTCGTGTTCATGGCAGTGGCAAACAACGACAGTGCCGCCTACCCTTCGCGCATAATGCCACCGGCATATCCCGCTACGGCAAAGGAAAGCCCTGTTGACGCAATAATGGCGGAGGCGGACGCGCGCGGTATGCAGGTTTTCATGAGCATAGGCTGGGCACACGACCAGGACGACGACATAAGCAAGCCTGCCATCCGGCAGAGGCAGATTGCCATAATGCGCGAGCTTGCCGAGAAGTATGGCGACCGCCCGTCGTTCCACGGATGGTACCTGCCCGTGGAAGGATGCATCTGCCCCATGTTCACCGACAAGGAAATAAAGGCGGTGAACGAGCTTGCGGCCGAGGCACGGCGCGCCACGCCCGGCAAGAAAATACTTATATCGCCATACGGCATTTACTTGGCTGAGCTTGACAATCCCAAGTTTGGCGAGCAGCTGAAGAAACTTAAGGTTGACATCGTGGCATATCAGGACGAGATAGGCTGCGTGCGCGAGGCGACGCCCATGCTGAGGCTGAGGGACAACTGGAAGAAACTGGTGGCGTATCACCGTGAGGCAGGCATCGACGTGTGGGCCAATTGCGAGTGTTTCGCGTGGGAGCGCGATGCAAACAGCCGCACTTCGGCTCTCATACCGTCTGCGTTCCCTCGCCTACTCGACCAGATGGCGATGGCTTCGGCGGCGGGTGTCAGCAAAATCATCGCCTTCAGCGTGTGTGGCATCATGGACAATCCGGCATCGAGGTTCCAGCTTGGCCAGCCGTTGTGGAGCAATGTTGCATGGCGCGACTACATTACTTGGAAGGCCGGACGTGGCGACAACGTTTTGCTCGGCACCACGTTCCTTGGCGAAGGCAAGCTGAAGGGGCTGCGCTTGAAAACCGATGATGCCCACGAAAAGCTTGTTGATAACCGCCTTGCCATGGAAACCAGTGCGGACAAGAGATGGCTGGTGCTGCAACCCGGCGACCATTCCATAACCTTCGACCTCGGCTCTGCCACGGACGTTGACGCGGTAATGCTGCGAGGGCTTCAGGATAGCGGGCACAAGGTGTCGCTTCCGGGCAAGGTTTGCCTTTACGGGTCGGACGACGGGCTGACCTATTCGCTCATTGCCGTGAAGGACAAGCCGCAGTTTCCGAACAAGCACCTTGACGTGTGGATTGACAACATACTTTTCAAGAACCTGCGTGCCAAGTGCCGTTTCCTGCGATTGGCGTTCAGCTCTCCGACGAAGACTGCTCTCGACGAAGTGTTTGTCAACCCCAAGTGAGACGCAATGCCCGTGGAGGCACTTTGCCATTGCGGCGTAAGGGCTGTATGATTGCGCCACAATCGCAACGCCGTTACGCCGTAAACGTCTTGCCATTGTTTTGGACGATGCGAAGCTTGTGAGCCTTGGCTTGCCACATTAATCCTTAAATTATACAAAATTATGGCAAGTTTGTCACGAAGTGGGCTGTTGTTCGTAAAATATTTTGTAAATTGCAGACTATTTGAAAAATGTAACAATAAAATTTAAAAGAATAAACTATTTATATGTCAAGCAGAAGAGATTTTCTAAAACAAATTACTGCCGCCGGACTTGCCGCCGCAGCCACTCCTTTGGTGACAAAGGCTGAGAACGTGAGGGTGATTGGCGAGACGGCATCCGCCGCTCCTGCCGTGTCGAAGGCCGGCAGCCTGATTGTGCCCAAGAACAAGGGGCTGCGCATCACCGGTACTTTCCTCGACGAGATTTCGCACGACATCCCTCACCAGAACTGGGGGCTGCAAGAGTGGGACCGCGACTTCAGGCACATGAAGGCCATTGGCATTGACACGGTGATTGACATACGTTGCGGATACCGCAAGTTCATAACCTACCCGTCTGAATACCTCATGAAGAAGCACGGCTGCTACATGCCGTCGGTGGACCTGATTGAGATGTTCTGCTCGCTTGCCGACAAGTATGACATGAAGTTTTACTTCGGACTCTACGACTCTGGCCACTACTGGGAGACGGGCGACATGTCGTGGGAGATTGAGGACAACAAGTATGTCATTGAGGAAGCGTGGAAGCGTTACGGCCACCACAAGAGCTTCCATGGTTGGTATATCAGTACGGAGATAAGCCGTGGCACCAAGTGGGCCATCCCCGCTTTCCACGACATGGGCAAGCAGTGCAAGGAAGTTTCCGGATATGACAAGCCGGTTTTCATATCGCCGTGGATTGACGGCAAGAAGGCTGTTGACGCGGCTTCGGGCGACTTGTCGAAGAAGGATGCCGTGAGCGTGCAGCAGCACGAGAAGGAGTGGAACGAGATTTTCGACGGGATACACGACGTGGTGAACTGCTGCGCTTTCCAGGACGGGCACATCGATTACGACGAGCTTGACGCTTTCTTCTCGGTGAACAAGAAGCTCGCTGACCGGTATGGCATGCAGTGCTGGACCAACGCCGAGACTTTCGACCGTGACATGCCCATAAAGTTCCTGCCGATAAAGTTTGACAAGCTGCGCATGAAGCTTGAGGCCGCCAAGCGTTGCAATTACGACAAGGCGATAACCTTCGAGTTCTCACACTTCATGTCGCCACAGTCGGCATACCTTCAGGCCGGTCATCTTTATGATCGTTACAAGGAATATTTTGACATAAAATAATGTGTGGCGCAAGGAGATTGGATGGCTGTCCCATGGTTGGGGCAGCCATTGTCTCTGCCTAAGTCAGTCATTTCATAATAACATAACCATACAAAGATCATGAATTATCGTTTAGGATACGTGTTTTTCCTTGCCATCGTTGCCGCATTGGGCGGATTGCTCTTCGGCTACGACGCAGCGGTCATCAGCGGCACCATTGACCAGGTTGTTGACCAGTTTGGACTCTCCGTGCAGATGGAGGGCTGGTATGTGGGCTGTGCCCTCATCGGCTCCATTTTCGGCGTTGCCGTGGCAGGCATGATGAGCGACCGCCTTGGGCGCAAACCCACCATGCTCATAGCGGCGGTGCTGTTCATAACAGCCTCATTGTGGTGCGCCGTCGCGTCTTCGTTCACCATGCTTGTTTGTGCCCGCATCATCGGTGGCATCGGCATTGGCGTGGTTTCCATTGTCGCACCAATCTATATCAGTGAGATTTCCATAACCCGTTACCGTGGTCAGCTGGTCTCGCTTTACCAGCTTGCCGTCACCATCGGCTTCCTTGCGGCTTACCTCATCAATTACATGCTGCTCAACAACTCGCATACGGCTCATTACGAGTCGGCGTTCCTCAACCAGCTTTTCGTAACTGAGGTGTGGCGTTCCATGCTTGGCATGGGCGTGTTGCCATCGGTGTTCTTCTTCGTGATAATATTCTTCATCCCCGAGAGTCCGCGCTGGCTCATCGTCAGGGGCAACGATACGCAGGCCGCCGGCATCCTTTCCAAGATTTACACGACCTCTGTTGCCGTGAGGGAGCAGGTTGCGGAGACCAAGTCGATGATAGCCGGCGAGGTGAAGTCGGAGTGGAGCGCGCTGCTCAAGCCGGGCATCCTGAAAGCCGTCATCATCGGCTCGGCCATCGCCATCCTCGGCCAGTTCATGGGCGTGAATGCGGTGTTGTATTATGGTCCGAGCATTTTCAAGGACGCAGGCTTCAGCGATCCTCTCTTCGCTCAGGTCTTGGTTGGCATCGTGAACACGCTCACGACCATCATCGCCATGTTTATCATTGACCGTGTGGGGCGCAAAAAGCTTATCTATTGGGGCGTTTCGTCCATGATAGTGTGCCTGCTCGCCATTGCGTTCTACTTCATGTGCCACGAAAGTCTGGGCATAAGTTATGTCTTCATGCTCGTGTTCTTCCTGCTTTATGTTTTCTCGACCGCCATCAGCATCTCAGCCGTGGTGTTTGTTCTTTTGTCTGAGATGTACCCGAACAACGTGCGCGGACTCGCCATGTCGGTTGCTGGGTTTGCCCTTTGGGTTGGCACATACCTCATAGGCCAGCTCACGCCGCTGATGCTTTCGTCGTTGCAGCCTGCCGGCACGTTCCTGCTGTTCGCCGTCATGTGCGTGCCCTACGTACTTATAATGTGGAAGTGCGTGCCCGAGACGGCAGGCATGTCGCTTGAGGACATTGAGAGATATTGGACAAAAGGCAAGAAATGAAGATGAAATATTTCCTTTACATGTTGCTGGCGCTGTGCATTGGCGGACATTCCGTTTCCGCCCATGCACAGTCGCAGGCTGGCAAACGTGCGCTGATGTGGATTGACGGCGAGGCCAATTTCCGCCGTTTCTCCTCGACTGACAGCATTGATTTCTATGTGAAAAAACTGCACGAGCTGGGCTTTACCGACCTCGTGGTTGACGTGCGCCCCATTACGGGTGAGGTGTTTTTCAAGACAAAGTATGCGCCATTGATGACCGAATGGCATGGCTTTAAGCGTCCAGACTTCGATTATCTTGGCCATTTCATCACCCAGGCCCACAAGTATGGCATGAAGGTGCAAGCGTCAATGAACTGCTTCGTGGCTGGGCACAACTATTTTGACCGTGGTGTCATTTATGACAGCAAGCCAGAATGGGCTTCCGTGGTTTACACACCTGAGGGGTTGAAGCCCATCACTGAGCAGAAAAGGAAATACTCGGCGATGGTTGACCCCATGAACCAGGATTTCCGTCGCCAGTATATCCTGCTGCTGAAAGACTTGGTGAGCCAGTATCCCGAACTTGACGGCGTGATGCTTGACCGTGTGCGCTACGACGGCATAGAGGCTGATTTCTCCGACAATTCGCGCCGCCTTTTCGAGGCGTTTATTGGCAAGAAGGTGAAGCACTTCCCAACAGACATTTACGAGTGGAAGAAAGGTAACGGTGGCAGGTACCAAGTGAGCCAAGGTCCGCTCTTCAAGCAGTGGGTGCTATGGCGTTCGCAAAACATATACAACGCCATGAAGGAGCTGCGCGATGCCGTCAAGAGCGTGCGCGAGTCGTGCTCGTTTGGCACTTATACTGGAGCTTGGTATCCTTCTTATTATGAGGTTGGCGTAAACTTCGCAAGCAAGGATTATGACCTGTCGGCGGTTGCCGAGTACAAGGACTGGGTGCTGCCCGAATACAAGAACACCGGTTACATGGAGTTGCTTGACCTTTATGCCACGGGCAATTATTACACTGACATAACCGTGAAGGAGCGCAGGCTGAACAACAACCTGGTTTGGAACGAAACTGACTCTCGCCCACAGACGGGCGACTGGTATTGCGTGGAAGGCTCTTGCCGGAAGTTGCGCTCCATCCTTGGCGGCCATCCGTTCTATGGCGGACTGCTCGTTGACCAGCTTTACGCCCACCCCGAGAAACTCTCCGAGTCCATCGAGATGAACATTCGCGAGAGCGACGGCTTGATGGTGTTTGACATTTGCCACCTCATTGCCCGTCCCGAGCTGTGGAAGGAAGTGGAGAAAGGCATGGCGGCTATGAAACGTTGATTGGGTGGCGGAACCATTGGTTCCGCTGCCTTTTTTATGGAAGTTGATTATGAATAATGAAAACAACAGGCGCTCACACGCCCTTGATGCCCTCCGCGGCTATGCCATCATGACTATGGTGCTGTCGGCGATGGAGATTTTCCAAGTGCTCCCGGCGTGGATGTACCATGCGCAGGTGCCGCCTCCCGACCATGTTTTCAACCCGTCGATATTTGGCATAACGTGGGTTGACCTCATTTTCCCGTTCTTCCTCTTCTCCATGGGAGCCGCCATCCCCTTGTCTTTCCGCAGGCAAATGGGAAGGGGCGTGTCGCGTGGGAAGCTGGCATGGAAGAGCGTCGTGAGGTGGATGAAGCTTACCTTCTTCGCCATCTACTGCATTCACATGTACCCGTTCATGATGGGTTACTCGTCGCCGGTGCTCTGCTCCTTGGTGCCGATAATGGCATTCCTGCTCATGTTCGTGCTCTTCATGCGCAACCCGTTCCACCTGCCCCGCATGTGGGAGCGTGTCGTGAACTGTGGGGCATACGCCGTGGCGGTGGCATGGCTGCTGCTCCAGCCATATTCGGGCGGACAGGGGTTCTCGCTGCATACGGCGGACATAATAATGCTGATACTCGCACAGGTCGCCGTGACGGGCAGTGTCGTTTATCTTCTCACCATAGACCGCAGGTGGTGGCGTGCTGCCATCATCCCCGTGATAATGGGATTGTTCATGTCGGCTGGCACCGATGGCAGCTGGCAGCAGTGGTTTATACACTCTTCTCCCCTGCCGTGGCTTTGGCAATGGAGCTTCCAGAAATACCTGATTGTGATTATTATCGGCACGTTGGCAGGTGACTTGCTGTGGGACAACCTCAATGGCAACCATGCTGCCGTGGGCGAGCAGCCACGGGCAACTGCCATGCTGCCCGGCATCGGCGAGGCGTTGCTGTCGCTCACGATTATTGTCGCCAACGTGGTGTGCCTTTACAATCGCTGGCTGGTTGCCAACGTAGCCATAAGTGCCGCTGCCATGATGGCGTTGCTGCTGCTGACTCGTGGTGGCGGCGACAAGGCTTATTGGCGGCAACTCGTCGTGATGGGCTCTTACCTGTTGGTGCTTGGCCTTTGCCTTGAGGCTTACGAGGGCGGCATACGCAAGGACAACGTCACGTTCAGTTACATGTTTGTCACCGCCGCATTGGCGGTTTTCGCCCTGCTTTTCTTCACCATCGTTTGCGACCACTGGCACGTGCGGTGGGTCTCGTTGCCGCTGGAACTTACGGGCAAGAACCCCATGGTGGCTTACGTGGCAGGTTCGATGGTCGTGATACCGGTGCTGTCGTTGCTTCATTTGTGGCAGCCATTTGTGGCAGCTACGTCAACGCCATGGCTTGGCTTTGCCCGTGGCTTGTTGCTCACGGCGATGACGGTTGGGGTGGCGATTTTGTGCTCAAGAAAGAAATGCTATTGGAAAACTTAGCGCAATAATCGCACATTTATTGCTCCAATGTGCAAAAAAATGACTAATTTTGCAGTGCGAAAGTAATAAAACAAAGCATTATGGAAAAGACTGTTATCAACTCATACGAAGAGTTTGCTTCTTACATTGGTAAACCACTTGGCATTTCTGAGTGGCTGCAAGTGGATCAGGATCGTATCAACGCGTTTGCCGACGCTACCCTCGACCATCAGTGGATTCACGTTGACGTGGATCGCGCAAAGGCCGAGAGCCAGTACAAGAGCACCATTGCCCACGGCTATCTCACCCTCTCGCTGTTGCCACACCTGTGGGATCAGATAGTGGAAGTGAACAACCTGAAAATGATGGTCAACTATGGCATGGACAAGATGCGCTTTGGCGTTCCGGTGATAACGGGCAGCCGCATACGCATGACTGCCAAGCTCTCGAACCTTGAGAACCTGCGTGGCATTTGCAAGGCATATATAGAATTTGCCATTGAGATTGAGGGACAGCGCAAGCCAGCCTTGAAGGGCGAGGCTCAGTTCCTTTATTACTTCAATTGATGTTTGGCTTGCATGATCAGCTGTAAAACAGTTGTTTATGCGCAAGGCTGTAATGCCGTTCCGTTTACGCCGCAATGGCAATGCGATTGCGGCGTAATCGCTTTGCCATGACGGCGTAATAGCAACACCGTTGCGCCGCAATCATTTTCCGCCAGCTTTTGGCGTGTGCCTTGCACGCTGTCATTGCATGGGATGAGGCTGTTTGCCATGCCGCTTGATGCAGCCTTGAAAATAAGCAAGCGAGCCATGCCGCAATTATGCGGCATGGCTCGCTTGGCATTAAGGCTTACCCTTATGCGAGGCAAGCCCTGATGGTTGGAGGCTTGGTTGCCAATATGCCTTGGCAGTATTGACGCTTTATGCCTCTATCAGTTTGTCAAACTTCTCCTGGAATTTACCCTTGGCAGCTGCGCCGACAAACTTGTCCACCAGCTGACCGTTCTTGAAGAAGAGTACAGTGGGGATGTTGCGGACACCAAACTCCATGGCTATGTCGTCGTTGTCCTCAACGTCGCACTTGCCGACAACAATCTTGCCGTCGTACTCGTTGGAAAGTTCCTCCATGATAGGACCCACCAAGCGGCAAGGACCACACCATGTTGCCCAAAGATCTACCACCAAAGGCAGTTCGCCGTTCTTGTACTGCTCAAAGTTGTCGGCTGTGATTTCTACTGTCATAATGAATGTCTTTTTTATTATAAATGTAATATTTTGTGCAAAAGTAAGCAAATAGTCTGAGAATGGCAAACTTTATGCCAAAAAGTTAGAACTCCACAAGCCTGGAACCGTCTTCCTGCTCCGTAATTCTCACTTTTACAGTGTCGTCAGGCAATATTTCCTCCACCAGCTCGGGCCACTCAAGGAAGCAGTGTGCGCCGCTGTAAAAGTAGTCCTCATACCCCATGTCATACACTTCCTCAAGTTTCTTGATGCGGTAGAAGTCGAAGTGGTAAATGGCGTCATCCGTCTTCGACGAATGGTACTCGTTGACGATGGCGAATGTGGGCGACGTTATTACGTCGTCAACGCCCATCTCTTCGCAAATGGCCTTTATGAAGGTGGTCTTGCCGCCACCCATCTTGCCGTAGAAAGCGAACACGTGCCCCTGCCCCATGTTCTCGATGAACTGGCGGGCAGCCTGGCGTATGGTGTCAATGGATGAAATGGTTATTTTCATTTGTTTGTCCTTGTTTGTTGTGTGTTAGTTTAGCGTGTATGACATCTGTGGGTTGGCATCCACATATTTCACAAGTTCCTTCCTTACTTCTATTTGCCTGTTGCGCGCATGCAGTAGCACGTTTGTGCGGCATTCCTTGTCCATTATGTTGAAGTACAGGTCCGTGTGCCCAGGGCAGTCGCTTACCATCGTGAGTATGTCGTTGGCGACAACGTCGTTTATGGCCTCGCTTGTGGTGTTGATTGTGAAACGTTCAATGCGTTGGTCGCGCACCGTTTGCAGGTATTCGATGCTTTGTATTACCAGCGAGTAGTTTTGGCTTGTCTGGAAACGCTTTGCGAGTTTTGCCTTGACGTAAACCGAGTAGCCCTCCGACAGGTTACCGTTCCACTTGGCCCACTCCTTTCCGAAAAGGGCAATCTCGCCCGACCCGTCGAAGTCTTCTATCGTGACGATGCCGAAAGGCTCGCCTTGGCGGTTGAAACGCTTCACCACCTTGGTGACAATGCCGCCGAACGTGACCTCGCTGCGTTGGGCAAGCTCATCTTGCAGGCTCCGGTCTCCAACCTCGTGGCACTTGGTGTTGCACATGTTGTTGAGCACGAGCGCATAGTCGTCGAGAGGGTGTGCCGACAGGTAAATGCCAACGAGCTTCTTTTCGCGTCCTAGCTTCTCGATGTTGCTCCACGGCTCCGCCTTTGGCGCCGGTGGCAGCGCAATCGCAACTTCTGTGCCCATGTCACCGAACAGTGAGTTCGCCGCGGCTTGCTTGTCGAGTTGGTATTGTTGCCCGAAGCGCACCAAGCTGTCGAGAAACGCCTCGCCTTTGGCGTTGGTAGCCAGGTATTGCTCGCGCATGAAGCCGAACCCGTCGAAGGCTCCGCTGAGGGCAAGAACCTCAAACGCCTTGCGGTTGAGGTCTTTCAGGTTCACTCGCTCGGCAAAGTCATATACGCTGCGGTATGGTCCGTTGGCTTGCCGCTCGCGCACTATCGCCTCGGCTGCGGCGGGACCCATGCCGCTTATGGCAGAAAGCCCGAACCTTATTTCCCCTTTCTTGTTTACGCCAAACTCCACGTAGCTCTCGTTTACGTCGGGACCAAGCGTTGGAATCTTCAGCGACTTGCATTCTTCCATGAGCTTGGTTATCTCGCCGATGTCCTTGAAGCGGCGTGTCATGAGTGCGGCCATGTATTCTGCCGGGTAGTGAGCCTTGAGGTATGCGGTCTGGTATGCCACCCACGAGTAGCATGTGGCGTGCGACTTGTTGAAGGCGTATGAGGCGAATTTTTCCCAGTCGCCCCATATCTTCTCCAGCACTTTTGGGTCATGCCCGTTTTCCTGTCCCTGTTTCAGGAACTGTGGCTTCATTGCGTCAACAATGGCTTTCTTCTTCTTACCCATGGCCTTGCGCAACGCGTCACTCTCGCCGCGCGTGAAGTTGGCAAGCTGACGGCTCAGTAGCATAACCTGCTCCTGGTAAACGGTGATGCCGTAAGTGTCCTTCAAGTACTTCTCCATGCAAGGGATGTCATACTTTATGCGGCTGGGATCTTTCTTTCGGGCGATGAACTCGGGAATGTACTCCATGGGGCCGGGCCTGTAAAGGGCGTTCATGGCTATGAGATCCTCGAACACCGTAGGGTGGAGATCCTTCAGGTACTTTTGCATACCCGGCGACTCAAACTGGAACGTGCCAATGGTGCGTCCCTCCTGGTAAAGCTTGTATGTCAGTTCGTCGTCGAGCGGAATGTTGTCAATGTCAACGATGTCGCCCGTGGTCTGCTTTATTACCTTCACCGCCTCTTTAAGCTCCGAGAGCGTCTTCAGGCCAAGGAAGTCCATCTTGATGAGCCCGGTCGATTCAATGACGTGCCCGTCATATTGCGTTACCGCACATTTCAGCCCGTCGAAGTCGGGGTCGTCGGCGGTGGCTATTGGCACCCAGTCGCTTATTGGGTTGCGGCATATTATGAAACCACATGCGTGCAAGCCTGTTCCACGAATGGTTCCCTCCAGCATCCTGGCATATTTTATGGTGTTGCGCTCCTTCGGGTCTGGCGAAGCCTCTGCCTCTCGCAATTCAGGCACACACTTGATGGCGTTGGCGAGATTCATCTTCATCCCGTCAGGCAAGCGGTCGGGTATGGCTTTTTTCAGGGCGTTTGAACGCTCAAGGGGCAGCTTTTCCACTCGCGCCACGTCGGCTATTGAGTTTTTCGTCGCCATGGAGCCGTATGTTATGATGTGCGCGCAGTTTTCGTGCCCGTACTTGTCCATTACCCATCGCAGTACCTTTCCGCGCCCGATGTCATCGAAGTCGGTGTCAATATCGGGCAGGTTCACGCGGTCTGGGTTCAGGAAACGCTCAAACAGCAGGTCGTATTTCAGGGGGTCAACCCTTGTGATGCCTAAGCAGTATGCCACCACGGAGCCTGCCGCGGAACCACGGCCGGGGCCAACCCACACGCCAAGTTCGTTTCGTGCCGCGTTTATGAAGTCTTGCACGATGAGGAAGTAGCCTGGGAAGCCCATTGTCTTCATTACGTGAAGCTCAAACTTTATGTGTTCCTTCACGTCATCGGGAACCGGTGTGCCATAGCATTTTGCTGCTCCGTCGTATGCCAGTTTCGCAAGATAGTCGGCCTCAAACTTTATTCGGTAAATCTTGTCGTATCCGCCAAGGCGTTCAATCACCTCTTGTGCCTTGTCGTCCGGCAATGGGTTGTTGCCGTTCTCGTCGGTGGTAAACTCCTTGAAGAGATCCTGTTCGCTGAATTTCTTGCGCCATTCTTCCTCGGTGCCAAAACTTTCAGGAATGGGGAAAAACGGCATTATGGGTCCATGGTCAATGCTGTAGTGCTCAACCTTGTTTAATATCTCGATGGTGTTGCTCAGAGCCTCGGGCACGTCGCTGAACACGTCGTTCATCTCGGCGCGTGTCTTGAACCATTCCTGTTTGGTGTAAAGCATGCGTGTGGGATCGTCAAGATCCTTGGCCGTGGAAAGGCACAGCAGGTGGTCGTGCGCCTCTGCGGTGTCCTGATCCTCAAAGTGGCAGTCGTTGGTGCATATCAGTTTTATGCCATACTCCTTCGCGAGCTTTATCAGGACCTTGTTCACTTTCTGCTGCAAGGGATACGTTTCGCGGTTGGCTCTGATGTTCGGGTCTGTGACTTGGTGGCTTTGCAGCTCAAGGTAAAAGTCGTCGCCAAACAGGTTGTGATACCATTCCACAGCCTCTCGCGCCCCCTGCATGTCACCCTTCATTATCTTCTGCGGTATCTCGCCGCCAAGGCACGCTGAGCTTACGATGAGGTCTTCGTGATATTTCTCAAGGTCATTGCGGTCGGTGCGGGGTTTGTAATAGTAGCCGTCAGTCCACGAACGGCTAACGAGCTTGATGAGGTTCTTGTATCCGTTGTGGTTCTTCGCCAGCACTATCAGGTGGTATCCTGAGCCGTCTCCTGCCTCCTTGTTCTTGTCTTCCTTGTGGTGATGCGCCACGTACATTTCGCATCCGAAGACCGGCTTGAAAGGTTCCAGCCCCTCTTTCTTACGCTTCTTGTTGACCGATGCGCAGTAATCAGCAAACTCCTTTATGCCATACATTACGCCATGGTCAGTGATGGCCATGCCCTTCATGCCGTCGCTGATGGCCTTGTCAACCAAATGCGAAACCTTTGACTGGCCATCGAGTATGGAATAATGGGTGTGTACGTGCAGGTGAACAAAATCTTCCATGAAAAATATCAGTTTGGAGGTGTAAAGTTACGGCGAAAAAACGAAATGCCCAAAAGAAGCGCATGAAAAATTTGTGGATTAAATAAAAAAGCTTTACCTTTGCACAGAAATGCACATCACTCTCAAATCGGATTTAAACAATCAAGCATCTGAAAGTTCATGGGGAAAAAATTAAAGAAACTAAAGAAAATACGCATACATCGTGAAGGTACTGACCAGCTGACCGTCGGTCTCGTTCTTATTATTGCAGTGGCAGGCCTGTTATGGCATTTTGTGGCTTCGCCGTTGCCTTTTTGGTCTTTCCTCGTTGTTTCAGGCATAATATACGCCATTGTGCTCAACTTTTACCAATGCCCCATCCGTTATCTCAACATCGAGAACACGGAAGGGATTGTTGTGGCTCCGGCAGACGGCAAGGTCGTGGTGGTGGAGGAAGTGTACGAGGACAAGTATTTCCACGATCGTCGCATACAGCTGTCAATATTCATGAGCCTTACCAATGTCCACGCCAATTGGTTTCCCGTGGATGGCAAGGTTAAGTTCGTAAAGCATTTCGACGGCAACTACCATAAGGCTTGGCTTCCCAAGGCAAGCGAGGAGAACGAACATGCCGACATAATGATTACCACCGAAGATGGTACGGACATTTTGTGCCGCCAGATTGCCGGTGCGGTGGCTCGCCGTATCGTGACCTACGCCAAGGAAGGTGAGGAATGCTTCATTGACGAGCATCTCGGTTTCATAAAGCTCGGCTCGCGAGTTGACCTCTTCCTGCCTTTGGACTCGGAGATTTGCGTGAAGTTGGGGCAAAAAACCACCGGCGACCTTACGGTCGTAGCTAAATTGCACAGTGCCCCAGATAGCGACAAGAAATGACGGAAGGTAAATAGCTCCGTTTCGTGGGCTTTTACGTTCTAAAGAAATACTTACAATGAGTGAAAATTCTAAGCAAGACAAGTCTTTAAGGCTTATCACTTTTCCCAATGCACTTACTTGCTGCAATCTCATCTCGGGTTGTGTTGCCATTTATTTCGCATTCTTGCACAGCCCCGAATTGGCTTTGCTTTGGATTATAATGGGTGCGTTCTTCGATTTTTTCGATGGCATGAGCGCACGTGCCCTGCACATCTCCTCGCCCATAGGCAAGGAGATGGACTCGCTTGCCGACGTGATAACCTTTGGCGCGGCACCATCCACAATACTTTTCTCGCAGTTCTGCGTGATGGACTGGCCGTCGTGGCTTGGCTGCATGTCAGCCTGTTTGCCGTTTGTGGCTTACGTCATGGCGGCGTTCTCGGCATTGAGGCTTGCCAAGTTCAACCTCGACGAGCGTCAGCGAATGGGCTTCATGGGCTTGCCAACGCCTGCCAATGCACTTTTTTGGGGTTCCATCGTCTTGAGCATGCAGGACTGGTTCAATTCCATTCACGGTGGTTTGCTACTCATGCTGTTGATGATGTTCGTAAGCTCCTGGCTGCTCATAAGCGACATCCCGATGTTCGCCCTTAAGTTTAAGCAGTGGGGATGGAAAGGCAACGAGATGCGTTATGGCTTCATGGGCTTGTCGGCCATTGTCATGGCAGCAAGCGTTGTCGTTGGCATCATTTCAGGCAGGGGTGCCCTTATGGGTTTCCTCGGTTCGTGGTGGATTATCATCCTCCTCTATGTTGTGCTGTCGGCAGTGGCGTGTTGTAAGGTGAAGAGGGCGTAAACGAAAACCGCTGCAAACACAGTAAAAATGATAATATTAAAGTTTTTATCCTTTATTATATTGCTGCTCCTTGTGCTGCTGTTTGTTGCCATGGGGATGGCATGGAAGGTTTTCCGGGTCGTGCGAGGTGCCAAGAAAAGCTTTCGCGACGGCATGGGTGGCATGGGCGGAAACACACGCCATGAAAATGTGCGGCATCGCTCAACGACCACTGCCGGAGGAGACACTATAATAGACACTCGCGACCGTGAACATGCAAACCAAAAGATTTTCGGCAAGGACGACGGGGAGTATGTTGACTTTCAGGAAAAATAAATGACCAAAGGGCAAACGGGTTGGCATCCGTTGCTATAAGAAGAGGCAAAGGGAAATGAAATACGCCGTTATGTGGCGGTTTCCATTTCCCTTTGCTTTATCCTTTTCTGTTAGTCCTTGCTTTAAGGGTGCACCAACGTGCCAATTTCCTCGCCGTCGATGACCTTTTTCAGGTTGCCTACAATATCCATGTTGAAGACGTAGATTGGCAGGTTGTTGTCCTGGCACATGCAGATAGCCGTGAGATCCATCACTTTCAGGCCACGCTCCAGCACCTCGTGGTAACTGATTTCCCTGTATTTTGTTGCCGTTGGATCCTTCTCTGGGTCTGCCGTGTAAACTCCGTCAACGCGAGTGCCCTTAAGCATCACGTCAGCCTCTATTTCAATGCCGCGAAGCGACGAGCCAGTGTCCGTGGTGAAATAAGGGCTGCCCGTGCCTGCGGAGAATATGCAGACGTAGCCTTGCTCCAACGCCTCCATGGCTTTCCACTTGCTGTAAAACTCGCCGATGGGTTCCATCCTTATTGCCGTCAGCACCTTGTTTTTCACGCCGATGGCTTCGAGAGCCGAGCTGAGAGCGAGTGAGTTTATTACCGTGGCGCACATGCCCATCTGGTCGCCCTTCACACGGTCGAAACCTTTCTGCGAGCCGCTAAGCCCCCTGAAAATGTTGCCACCGCCAATGACGATGCCAATTTGCACGCCCATTTCGTGAATTTGCTTTATCTGTGCGGCATAGTCAGCCAGCCTGTCCGGGTCGATGCCGTGACCTTGGTTGCCCATCAGGCTCTCGCCTGAAAGCTTTAATAGAATGCGATTGAATCGAGACATATTGTTTCTTTTGTTTTGGTTTTCGTAAATGAAGCACTGCCGTTGAGCCGGTCAGAGCATGAACTCAACTTCCTTGAACGCATAGCTGCGTATCTGTTCGTCACGGTCGCGCAGTATGAGGTGCCCGTCGTCCTCAACCTCCACTATTGCAGCCTCAAAGTCGCCGTCCTTGTCGCGGAATGGGAAGAAGCCATGCCCACGGTACAGGCGCGACATGTAGAGGGCGGCAATCTTGTCGTAATTACCATTGCGCAAGTCGGTGAGGTATGTGTCAAGGCGTTTTATGATGTCGTGGAGCAGCGGCATGCGGTCAATCTCATGACCGACAATTTGGCAAAGCGAAACGGGGTTTGGCGCGTCGCCACGAAACTCTTGCTGGTTCACGTTTACCCCGGTGCCTATTATGCAGTCGTTTATGTGTCCGCCGTTCAGCGTGTTCTCTATTATCGTGCCACTTATCTTGCGGTCATTCCAGTAGATGTCGTTTGGCCACTTTATGCTTATGCCGTCGGTGTGTGCCGAAAGGGCATCGCATAGTGCCAGTGCCACCGACTCGGAAATGAGAAACTGTGACCTCACCGGAACCCACGTGGGGTGGCACGAGACGGAGAAGAGCAGGTTCTTGCCACGCTCGCTTTCCCATGAGTTGCTTCCCTGCCCCCGTCCCGCTCTCTGGAAGTCGGCATGGGCTACGGTGAGGCGTGGCTCCCTCTGTACGCCGTCGAGCGTGGCGAGGAGCGATTTCAGGTAGTTGCTCGTAGAGTCGGTTTCATCGATTTCTATGTAATGGACATCGTTTTGCGACTCCTCTTTTTTCCTGAAGAGTGAGCGTAATGAGAACTTTGACATGCCTTTGCTGTTTAGTGATTGCAAAAATACGGTTTTTCTTTCACACGTCAAAAAAAAAGCCTACCTTTGTTTCAAATAAAACGCAATCTATATGATAGACGAAAACTTGTCGCGTGACGAACGTTTCATGCGTCTTGCGCTCGCCGAGGCTCAAGAGGCTTTCGCCGAGGGAGAGGTGCCGGTGGGCGCGGTGGTGGTGAGCCAAGGGCGTGTCATTGCGCGTGCCCATAACCAGACGGAGACATTGGGCGATGTCACGGCTCATGCCGAGATGCTTGCCATAACGTCAGCCGCCAACTTGCTTGGGGGCAAATACCTGTGCGACTGCACGTTGTATGTCACGGTTGAGCCTTGCATAATGTGCGCTGGGGCGATAGGCTGGGCGCAGGTGTCGAGGATTGTGTATGGCACGGGCGACGACAAGCGTGGCTACTCTGTTTTTGCGCCACGGGCTTTGCATCCCAAGGCGAGTGTTACTGTTGGCGTGCTTAGGGACGAGTGCCAAAAACTTATGCGCGATTTCTTTGCCAGCCGCCGTAAAGGCTGAAGCCTTTTACCTCCTTGCGCCATACCGTGCCAAGGGATTGGCGTTTACGGCACAATCGAGTTGCGTTTGCGCCGTAAAGGCGTTGCGTTTGCGGCGTAATCGTGTGGCGTTTACGCCATAATGGCGGAGCGTTTGCGCCGTAATGGTTTTACTTGACCAATACGACGAGGAACTTGCTTGTGCTCCAGAACAATTGTGGGTTGCTGATTATGAGGCGATATTGTTTGTTGTTGTCTTGTGCCAGCTCGTAGCTCCCAGCAGGGTGCATGGTGATGAGCTTTGCCGACTTTGAGTAGAATTTTATCTCCTTTGTGACTCGTATGTCAATCTTCGTGAAATAGTTGCGGTTGAATGACGACTGCAGAGCCTTGCCATTTTCCAGTATGCGCTGGTCTTTCAGCTCTCGCTTGGTGCCGTAAACGAACCATGCCGTGTTGAGCTGCGCATCCTGGTTGTTGATGGTTTGCGTCTTCTGCGCACTCTCAGTCTGCAGGTCGGTCACGTTGGCGTTTAGGTTGTCAATCGTTTGGTCAAGTTCAGCGATGTGAATGTCCTTGGTCGCAAGCTCAGCCCTCAGTTGCTGCAGCTGTTCGTCTTTCTCGCCCAGTTGCCGCATCATGTTGGTTATCATCTTCTTCAGCTCCACGCTCTTGAAGTCGCTCTCGCGTAGCTGCTTTTGTATTTTCTTCACCAGTTCGCGGTTTAGCTGCATACGGTCGGCAATGAACTTGATGTTCTCCTTAATCTGCGCTGCCTTGTCAGAGCGTTCACCGTTTTGTATCAGGTTCACGCGGTTCTCGGCCTCGCTTATTTCGTTCAGCCCTTCCTGTATCTCGTTCATCGTCGCCATCATGTCGTTGATCTGGTTGTCGCGCTGCTCTATTATTTTCTCAATAGAGTCTTCGTTGACGGTGGCACGCACGGTCACGGGTGCCATCTTGCGTTCTACGCAGCACGACAGCGACATGGTTATCATCAAGGCTAACAGTAGTTTAGCTGTTTTCATTGCAGTTTTTCTCTTTAGGTTTCTTCTCCGTGGTCTTTTCCTTTCCAGCAAGCACGATCACGATTTCGCCACGTGGCTCAGTTTCCTCGAAGTGTTTTATCACCTCGTCGAGCGTTCCACGCGCATGTTCCTCGTGCAGCTTGCTTATTTCGCGTGCCACGCTCACGAGCCTGTCGCCGCCAAAGGCATCCCTGAACTGCTTGAGGGTTTTCAGTGTGCGGTATGGCGATTCGTAGAAAACCATGGTGCGCGTCTCGTCCTTGAGACGCTCAATGAAGGTTTGCCTGCCCTTCTTTTGCGGTAGGAATCCCTCAAAGCAAAAGCGGTCGCATGGCAATCCCGAGGACACTATGGCAGGAATGCACGCCGTGGCTCCGGGCAGGGTCTGCACGGTTATGCCCTCTCGCGCTGCCTCCCGTGCGAGGAAAAAGCCCGGGTCGCTGATGCCCGGGGTGCCAGCATCGCTTATCAAGGCAACCGTCATGCCGGCTTTCAGCCTGTCTATTATGCCGGCCGTTGTGCCGTGCTCGTTAAACTTGTGGTGTGACATGAGGTGATTCTTGATGTCGAAATGCTTCAGCAGGATGCCCGACGTGCGAGTATCCTCTGCCAACACCAAGTCTGCCTCCTTCAATATGCGGAGCGCCCTGAGCGTGATGTCCTCCATGTTTCCCACCGGAGTAGGTACAATATACAATATGCCCATATTAGTCAACAAAAATAAATATTTTTTTTGTAACCTCACAATGGTCAACGATATTCTTTGCTTTTTTTAATAGATTGAGCGGAAAATCTTTTAACTTTGCAACTGCTATGATTGACAATTTCACTGGGGAGAGCCACCGTCCCGGCAGAATAGAGGTGGTTTGCGGCTCCATGTTCTCGGGAAAGACCGAGGAACTGATACGCCGCCTGAAGCGCGCCAAGATAGCGCGCCAGCGTGTCATGATTTTCAAGCCGGCTTTTGACACCCGCTATTCGGACATGGACGTGGTGAGCCACGACCATAACAGCATAAGCTCGACTCCCGTGCGCAACTCGCAGGAAATACTGAAGGGTGGCATGGGATATGACGTTATTGGCATAGACGAGGCGCAGTTTCTTGACGATGGAATGGTGGACGTGTGCAATCGCTTGGCTTACAATGGAGTAAGGGTTATTGTGGCAGGACTCGACATGGATTTCCGTGGACAGCCTTTCGGCCCCATGCCAAACCTGTGCGCCGTGGCAGACGAGGTGACAAAGGTTCATGCCATTTGCGTGAAGTGCGGCTCTCTTGCCTACTCAAGCCACAGGCTTGTGAAAAACTCGTCGCAGGTGATGCTTGGCGAGAAAGAGGAGTATGAACCGCTCTGCCGCGACTGCTTCAGGAAAGCGCTTGAGGAGGATGAGCGCAACTCACGCTCGCATGGCATATTCGACAACCAATAATATACGAGAGATGGGAAAGGAAATTACGTTCGATAAGTTTATACGCCGTGTTGGTGTCATACTCATAATAGTGGTGGTGCTGTACATGATAAATTATCTCAGTGCGGTGCTGATACCTTTTTTCGTTGCGTGGCTTTTCGCCTACCTGCTCTACCCCATCGTGAAGTTCGTGGAGAACAAGATGCGTGTCAGGGTTCGCGCGTTGTCCATTATCCTGACATTCATTTTCGTCACAGCCGTCATAGGGTTGGTGGTTTATCTCATAATACCGCCCATGATAGGGCAGTTCGCTAAATTGTCGGAGATACTGACGCATTGGCTGATGCGCACAACCCACACCAACGACCTTACGGCATGGCTCTCGCAGCGAATAATGGAAAACCAGGACGACATTCACAATTTCCTTAAGAGCCGCGACTTTGCCGATGCCTTGAAGGCGGCAGCTCCAAAGGTGTTCAATGTGTTGGGGCAAACGGCAAATGTGGTGATTAGCGTCATAGCGTCGCTCATTACCTTGCTGTACGCATTCTTCATCTTGCTCGACTATGAGCTGTTGACAAACAACTGGATTCGCATATTCCCCAAAAAGAACCGCCCTTTCTGGCGCGAGCTTGCCACTGACGTGGAACGTGAGCTGAACAATTACATACGCGGGCAAGGCTCTGTGGCTTTCTGCATGGGCGTGATGTTCTGTATTGGCTTCACCATCATGGATTTCCCAATGGCGATAGGCTTGGGCATACTGATCGGAATACTTGATTTGGTGCCTTATCTCCATACTTTTGCTCTCATACCGACGGCTTTCCTTGCCATGCTTAAGTCCGCTGACTCGGGACAGGACTTCTGGCTTGTCTTCGCCATGGCTGTGGGGCTTTTCATCGTTGTGCAGATTATAACGGACATGGTTGTCACGCCCAAGATAATGGGCAAGGCCATGGGGCTGAACCCAGCGATATTGCTTTTGTCGCTTTCTGTATGGGGAGCCGTGCTTGGCTTCATAGGCTTGATAATAGCATTGCCGCTCACCACGCTCATCATAGCCTATTGGAAGAGGTACGTGACAAAGGAGGAGCAACCGCAAGTCCCGCTTTCCACCGAAGATGACGTGTGATGCCAAGGCTTTAGCTCTTTGATTGCCACAAGGCTATTTGCCGGTTGCCTTGTAGTAATTTGTCGATTACTGTGGAGTAATTTACCGATTGTCTTGTAGTTAGAAGCCTTTGGCACTTTCATTGCCACCCCTTGACGCTTTAATGCCTCGGCATTAGGATTTTAGGTTTTTATGTTGAAACTTTCATCGCCATGCGGCGCAAATTGCAACGCATGGCGATGAAAGTTTTATGGCTATGCGTCTGAAGCTTTATCGCATTGCCATAACATTTTCATTATTGAGGGGGGAAAACCTCCATGCTAAAACGGCATTGCGTGCCGGGAGTTGGCGGGAAGCAAGAAACCCTGCCCGGTAAAATGCCGAGCAGGGTTCAATGCTATTTTCTGTTGCCAACCGTCTGCCCTGCCATGTTGACAGGGAAAACGGGTTGCAGATATTTGCTTAGAGCTGTGGGCCAGCAGCTACGAGAGCCTTACCAGCCTCGTTGCTTGTGTACTTGCCGAAGTTCTTGATGAAGCGTGCGGCAAGATCCTTTGCCTTCTCCTCCCACTGTGCAGCGTCAGCGTATGTGTCGCGTGGGTCGAGGATTGCAGGATTAACGTTTGGCAATGATGTCGGAACCTCGAAGTCGAACATAGGAATCTTCTTTGTCTCAGCCTTCAGGATTGAGCCATCGAGGATTGCGTCAATGATACCGCGTGTGTCAGGGATGGAGATGCGCTTGCCTGTGCCGTTCCAACCTGTGTTTACGAGATATGCCTTTGCGCCAGACATGTTCATCTTCTTGACAAGCTCCTGAGCGTACTTTGTCGGGTGCAGCTCAAGGAATGCCTGACCGAAGCAAGCCGAGAATGTCGGAGTTGGCTCAGTGATGCCACGCTCTGTACCTGCGAGCTTGGCTGTGAAGCCAGACAGGAA
>CAYLUI010000029.1:0-40540 GCA_964386825.1 uncultured Prevotella sp.
GCCATGGCGTCCATAGCCTGACCACCAATGCGACCAATACCAATACCTGCGCCAACGGCTGCGATACCTGCGCCCAAACCTGCGCCTAACTTAGCGATGCCTGCTGCTGCGGCTTGCAATAATAATGCTGAAATCATAGTTGTAATGTTTTAAGTTTTTTATTTGTTTTCCTTTAAAATTATCTATGTAATCTTTCCTCCTTCTTCACAAGACAAAGTTCATCCCTTAGTTCTTGCCAAACCAATAAAAATAGAACTAAGCATAGTAAACACCATTGCATGAACAAAGCACACAAGAAACTCAAGCACCATCATGAACACACTCATAAAAACGCTCAGCGATGACATGCCTATGGCAACGCCCATGCCCATTGTAGCAACCACGAATATTATGCAACTCAACGAAATGGCAATGGCATGGCCAGCCATCATGTTTGCAAAAAGTCGGATCATCAAGGCAAACGGTTTGGTAAAAATACCAATAAACTCTATAAACGGAATCAGAGGGACTGGAGCTTTCAATGCCAATGGCACATCAGACCAAAAGATATCCTTCCAGTAGTGTTTAGAACCACTGAACTGTGTCACGACAAACGTGCAAAGAGCGAGGAAAAACGTAACGGCAATATTGCCTGTAACGTTTCCACCACCAGGAGGGAATGGCATGACTCCCATTATATTACACACGAAGATGAAGAAAAAACACGTAAGGAGATATGGAGAATATTTCTCGTAACCATCTCCAACACCAGGCTTTACGACATTCTCTTCAACCCACGACACCAACATTTCAACCAACCCCGTAAATCCACCAGGAGCTTTGTCGCTCGCTTTACGCTTGCGATACCATCTGGCCGGGATCAAGACACACAATAAAAGTATAGCCGCATCAATAAACAATACCGCAACGGTCTTCGTTATTGAGATGTCAAACGGAAGCAATTCTGCACCATCACTAAGTTCCACTATCTTGCCTGCATTATTGCCAACAGTAGCAATGGCAAGGTCAAAAGGTCCATGCCGATAACCTTTCGCATCAGCATCTTCATCAAACCTCGCAGTACTGAAGACATGCCAACCTGTCGAACTTCTTACAATTACCGGCAAGTTGATAACAACATGCCTATCCCCAATATCGGTGACATGCCAATCATAAGAATCTTTGATATGACCAAGCACAACATCAGAAGTATTGAGCTTGCCACCATCATCCGCCCTACCCTGAACAGACAACAGTATTGTCATCATCAAGCATAATATTAGTCTCAAATGTCTCATTTAAACCAAGACTTTTAATGTTTCATTTTCAATGTCAAAGCCATCATTATGGAATACATGACAAACAGCATAACCACAAAAGTTTTCGACTCAGCCAAGCTACCCGACAGGAAAAAGATGTAAACACTTGCGACAAGCAACACCATAAGTGTTCTGAAAACCGCATATGCCAAATAAAACCTGACAAAACCGTCTGGATTTCTTGATTTGACAAAGTCACATCCTTTTACCCAGCCAACGCCCAAAAAGGCAAAGACCACTGCACAAACAACTATCGCTTGAATCGAGAGCATATTGCCATAACCAAAAGCCATACCACAAGAACTGTCAAGGAAGCAATGGTGACAACTTCAGAATACCGCACCAGATCAAGGACATTCAAAGCAAGCAACACCACAAGCGTAAAACCCACTATAATCCACAAGCCTATCTTTCTAATGCGTCTGACATTCATGCCACTTTTCAATTTGCTTACCTATAAAACAGTCAACGTTTCTCTCCCATTTCAACGCAGATACTTACCTCGTTCTTCTTAACCTCAACGAAGCCGCCCTCCACATTTACACTGTGCGAATTGTTCTCCGTGATATATTCCACCTTACCACCAGTGAGCGCCGAGATAATTGGAGCATGGTTGTTGAGTATCTCAAAACTGCCAAGTGTCCCAGGCACCGTAACACTCTTCACCTCGCCGTCATAAATGATTTTTTCAGGAGATATGATTTTCAACTTCAACATAATCTTTAATTTAAGGGTTGAGGATTTTGGGGACAAGACAACCACAGCCTTCTGCCAAGACTTCCTTCTTATGACTTCTGTTAAAGAAGAATTAAAGTATTCATTCTCAATCCCCAATATAAAGGCTACGCCTTAGCCGCCTCCATCAGTTTCTTACCCTTAGCAATTGCGTCCTCAATAGTACCAACATTCATGAATGCCTGCTCGGGAAGATCATCAACCTCACCATCAAGAATCGCATTGAATCCCTTGATTGTATCCGCAATGCTGACCATAACTCCAGGGACTCCCGTAAACTGCTCAGCCACGGCAAACGGTTGCGAAAGGAAGCGCTGCACACGACGAGCACGGTTTACCACCAACTTGTCCTCATCGGAAAGTTCATCCATACCAAGAATGGCTATGATATCCTGCAACTCCTGATAGTGCTGTAAAGTCTCTTTCACTCGCTGGGCACAATCATAATGTTCCTTACCAACAATCAGCGGATCAAGAATACGTGATGTACTTGCCAAAGGATCAACTGCAGGATAAATACCAAGAGCGGTGATTTTACGGTCAAGCACCGTAGTGGCATCAAGATGCGAGAACGTTGTGGCAGGTGCAGGGTCAGTAAGGTCGTCAGCAGGCACATAAACCGCCTGTACGGAAGTGATGGAACCACGCTTGGTGGAAGTGATACGTTCCTGCATGGCACCCATCTCACTTGCCAACGTGGGCTGATAACCTACAGCAGAAGGCATACGACCAAGAAGAGCCGACACCTCTGAACCAGCCTGGGTGAAACGGAATATGTTATCTATGAAGAACATAATGTCGGCAGGCTCACCGTTCTTTCCGCCATGATCACGGAACTCCTCTGCCACAGTCAAACCGGAAAGAGCAACTCGGGCACGTGCCCCAGGAGGTTCATTCATCTGCCCATAGACAAGTGTTGCCTGAGATTTCTCAACCTCTGCCGGATCAACAAGGGACAAGTCCCACTTGCCCTCTTCCATAGCTTTCCTGAACTTCTCTCCATAACGTATGACACCAGACTCAAGCATGTCACGGATAAGGTCGTTACCCTCACGCGTGCGCTCACCAACGCCGGCAAACACCGAGAAGCCATCATGTCCTTTTGCAATGTTGTTTATAAGCTCCATGATAAGCACCGTCTTGCCAACACCGGCACCACCAAACAGACCGATTTTTCCTCCTTTCATGTAAGGCTCAAGCAAGTCAATCACCTTTATTCCAGTAGGAAGCATCTCCTTATGGGTTGAAAGCTCCTCAAACTTTGGCGCAGGACGATGGATGGGGTAACTGCCATTCATATCAAGAGGTTTCATGCCATCAATAGGATCGCCTATGACATTCATCATACGACCACGAATCTGATTGCCCGAAGGCATTTGTATGGCATCGCCCGTAGGTACAACCTCAAGTCCACGCTCAAGTCCGTCGGTACTGTCCATGGCAATGCAGCGAACGGTATCCTCACCAATATGCTGCTCAACCTCGATGACCAAATCCCGACCATCAAGGCACTTCACTTTCAAAGCCTCGTAAATCTTAGGCAACACTTTCTCAGCGTCTTGCCCCTGCGTGTCAAAGAACACGTCAATTACAGGTCCGATAATCTGAGAGATATGTCCGATAATCTGTGCCATAAATCTTTAGTTTTGAGGTTTGGGATTGTCATATATCAAAAGCAAATCACCAACCCTTACATTTTTTATATATAATAGTTTCTTCTTTTATAACGGCAAGTCTTCCGATTTCTACACATGCTTGTCATGCCAATGGAAGTCAACCAAAGTCATGCCCCCTATCATTTGTCAAATAGACAGTTCGTCAAGCACCTTGATAAGTTTCCTATCGAAAGGTTTATCAGAGCGTATTGCCTCTGACAGCGGCACGTAAACAATCTCGCTGTGGCGCATACCAACCATAATGTTACGCTGGCCTTGCATTATGGCCTCAACCGCTGCCGCACCCGTGCGACTTGCCAATATGCGATCATGAGCCGAAGGACGCCCTCCACGCTGCAAATATCCGAGAATGGACACGCGCACGTCAAACTCAGGAAATTCCTTACGCACACGTTGTGCATAATACATGGCACCACACTTAGGGCTTTCAGACACGATGACTATGCAACTCTTCTTTGACTTACGTATGCCACGCTCCATGAATTTCGCCAACTGGTCAACATCCGTTGAGTCCTCCGGAATGATAGCAGCCTCAGCCCCACTCGCAATCGCCGAATTCTGGGCCAAATAACCTGCGTCGCGTCCCATCACCTCAACGAAAAAAATACGCTGATGGCTCTGCGCCGTATCACGTATGCGATCCACGCAATCGACAATAGTGTTAAGAGTGGTATCGTAACCTATAGTGGTGTCCGTACCATAAAGGTCATTGTCAATGGTTCCCGGCAAACCTATGCAACAGATGTCGTAATCACTGGCAAACTGCATGGCACCTGTCAACGAGCCATTACCACCAATCACGACCAAAGCGTCTATTCCTTCCTTCTTGAGGTTCTCATAAGCCTTCTCACGTCCTTCCTTTGTAGTGAAAGCCTTGGAGCGCGCCGTTTTCAGAACCGTACCACCCTGCATGATTATGCCAGACACGTTTTCTGTGGTAAAAGGCTTGATATCGCCTTCTATAAGACCGTCATACCCACGGTATATACCTTTGACATTAAAGCCATTGCATATACCAGCCCTGGTGACAGCCCTTATGGCGGCGTTCATTCCGGGAGCATCGCCTCCAGAAGTCAGCACCCCAATAGTCTTTATCTTTGCCATGTTGCTTTACCTATTTTTATTTTTGTATTAGACAACCTTTATTATCATTCGCAAAGGTAAAAAATAAATTATAAACCAGCAAGCCACCTTCCGCTTTTTATACACGTTTAACGATAACTTCATTGTTTTTTTGCAGATTTTTCAAAAAAATCAAAACCCGAGCACGCATTTTTTACTCTTTTTATAGCCACACTCTTCCGCAAAACGTCTTCAGCACTGCTTTTGCCATCGTTTATGCATATCACTTTGGCGAAACCTGCACTTAGCAAATCATCCTCACCAGAAACCCTGCCAGCAAGCAAAACCACCGGTATCCCCGCTTGCCGTGCATGGGCAAGCACCACAGCCGGCCATTTACCCATAAGAGTCTGACGGTCAGCACTTCCTTCTCCTGTAATAACGACAGTTTCTTCCCCCCTCCCATTTTCACACACGGAGAAATCCACATGACCACCAATCGTCAACGCATCGGCAAGCCCCGCCGCCTTCATCACGATCTCTGCGCCACTCGCAACAGTAGCATCCATAAACTCCAAGAAAGCATACCCAAGACCTCCTGCCGCACCGGCTCCAGGAACATGGCTCTTGTCAAAACCCAAATGCCTGAAAGCCATTGAGGCAAAACTCTTCGCACGCCTTTCAAGCATTTCCACCATGCCAGTATCAGCCCCTTTTTGTGGTGCGAAAACATGCGCAGCGCCATCCACGCCACACAAAGGATTCTGCACATCCGTCGCAAGAGTGACTCTAATGTCCTTTAAGAAAGAGGTTTCACAAAGGTCACGCCAAGTCTCATTTCCACTTTTCCTACATGCCTGCATGAGGCATCGCAACATTCCAAGACCACAATCACTCGTAGCACTGCCCCCAAGCCCTATAACAAACTCGCGACAACCATGCGAATAAGCTTGCAGCATAACTTCTCCGATGCCATAACTCGTTGCAATCAAAGGATTTCTAAGTTCACGTTCTATCATCGTGAGACCAACAACGTTGGCTACCTCCACTATGGCCTTGCCATCCTTTACCCCGAAACGAGAAACGACAGGACGCATCAAGGCATCATGCGCCTGGCACTCCACAATTTCGTCAGGACACATGGCTTCAAGGAAGCCCTCGCCCCCATCACTCACGTCATAACATTTCACCACGGCATCAGGAAAGGCTTCTTTCAGCCCCTCCCTTGCAGCCTCATTGGCATCATGCGATGTCATGCACCCCTTGAAACTGTCTATTGCACATATAAATTTCATATTTAACAGGTCTTTTGCTTCAACGGTCTTGTCTTTGCACTGTAAACGCAAGGCCTTTGCGGCATAATGGCAATGCGTTTACAGTGCAATCGCAAAACGTTTACGGCGTAACCACCAAGTGATTACGCCGCAAACGGAAATTGAAAAAACTTCAAGGTTATTTTGCGTATGCAACAGAACGAGTTTCACGAATGACTGTAATCTTTACCTGTCCAGGGTAAGTCATCTCGTTCTGTATCTTCTCTGCAATCTCAGAGCTGAGCTTTGTGCTCTCGTCATCGGTCATCTTGTCGGCACCCACTATCACACGCAACTCACGACCTGCCTGGATGGCATAGGTCTTGGTAACGCCGGGGTAACTCATAGCAATAGCCTCAAGATCGTTCAACCTCTTTATATAAGCCTCGACAATCTCACGGCGGGCACCTGGGCGGGCACCCGAAATGGCATCGCATACCTGCACAATAGGAGCAAGAAGAGTTTTCATCTCAAGCTCATCGTGGTGCGCCCCGATGGCATTTGCGATGTCTGGTTTCTCCTTGTATTTCTCAGCTATTTTAGCACCGAGCAACGCATGCGGCAACTCACTTTCCTCGTCAGGCACCTTGCCTATATCATGGAGCAGGCCTGCACGCTTTGCCTTCTTGGGATTAAGTCCCAGCTCAGAAGCCATAACAGAGCACAGGTTTGCCGTCTCGCGAGCGTGCTGCAAAAGGTTCTGACCATACGAAGAACGGTATTTCATCTTGCCTATGATACGTATAAGCTCAGGATGCAAACCGTGTATGCCAAGGTCAATGGCCGTGCGCTTGCCTGTCTCTATTATCTCATTGTCAAGTTGCTTCTTTACCTTTGCCACGACTTCCTCAATACGCGCAGGGTGGATACGCCCGTCGGCAACCAGCTGGTGCAAGGCCAGACGGCAGACCTCACGGCGTATTGGGTCAAAGGCGGATATGACGATGCTCTCCGGAGTGTCGTCAACGACTATTTCCACGCCACATGCAGCCTCCAACGCACGGATGTTGCGTCCCTCACGACCAATGATGCGTCCTTTTACCTCGTCATTGTCAATATGGAAAACGCTAACAGAATTTTCGATAGCAGTCTCAGTGGCCACACGTTGGATGGTCTGAATGACTATCTTCTTCGCTTTCATGTTCGCATCAAGCTTGGCTTGGTCAACCACCTCGTTGATGTAGCTTGCCGCATCCATCTTAGCCTTGTCCTTCATGCTCTCCACAAGACGGTTCTTTGCCTCCTCAGCCGACAATCCAGACAGTTCCTCCAGCTTTGCTCGCTCCTGCTCCTGCATTTTGTCGAGATCTTGCTGTTTTGCGGCAATGAGGTTCTTCTCACCCTCCATGCGCTGCTGCTCACGCTCCACGTCCTGCTTTGCGCGGGTCAGTTCTTCCTGACGCTGGTTAAGTGTGAGTTCGCGTTGCTTAAGCCTGTTTTCGTTGGCCTGTATTTTTTGGTTACGTAACTGAACCTCCTTGTCAAGCTCGTTCTTCTTGTTGAGAAATTTCTCCTTTACCTCAAGCAATTTCTTTTCCTTGATTACATCGGCTTCTTTCTTGGCCGCCTCAATCATCTCATTATATTTTCCCTTTATCACATAGCGGAAAATAGCATAGCCGACAAGACCGCCTATGATTAGCGCGATTATGGCTGCGATAATAATACTCCCCATTATAATGTATTTTTATGTTATGAATTAATATTCCCAATTAGCCTTATCACTTCTGCCTAAGCTCCGTTTCAATCTCAGAAGTCAGCTGCGAGAGAATATCATCGTATGGCTTTGTGTTGTTACGCAACAATTCCCGTTGCAATCTCAACCCAATGTCAATCATTGCAAAATAAGTGATTTCCTTATCGCCTTTCCTGCCCTTGTATGTGGCAAAATATGCATTGAGGAGCTCGTTTATGAGTTCCGCATCCTTGCGATAAAGAGGCTCATCCTCCTGCGGCACCGTCACGTTGATGTCGGTATCGTAGATATGCAATCGTATGTTCCTGGTTTTCTGTCCCGCTTCTGTCATCGTCCACCTTAGCTTTCGCTTAGCAACGTGATACATTTGTTGACATCCCTGACAAGTTTGTTGATGCGCTTACGTGCCGTCTCTAAGTCTCCGTCGGTCACTTGCAACATCCTTGCCATCTTCAGGGTGTCATATTCGTGCTGGATGTGTGCCAACTGAGCCTGCAGCTCCCTAATCCTCTCATCTCTCTCATCAACCATCGCATAAAGCTCCTGATTCTCCTTGCGCACTTCCTTATATTGGAGAATCATCTGCCTCACACGCGTGGCAAATGTGTTGATAAGTTTCTCGTTGGCTTCCATTCCCGCACAAATTTCTGCAAATTTAAGTTTTTATTGCGATATTTGCAAATTTTTCAGCTTAAATCTCTTTTTTACACGTCATTCTGTTACCTTTTGCCCATCTTCCTCTCAACAGCCTCTGCCTCCTCTTGCGATGGAGAAGGCTCTTTCTTGGCAAGCATCACAACCTGATAAACAAAATCGGTTACCCACCTCTGGGAGAAATTAAGCTTTGTATTGTATTTGCGAACGTTGAAAACGCACTTGACCACGCTCGGATCCTTATAGCTGTTCTTCGTGAAAATGTCCGCCACGGTCTTTTCGGTCATGGCGTAAATCGTCTTTTTAAAGAAAGACGGCACACGCAACTTGAACTTCATGAGATTGCCCATGAGCATCATGAGATCCTGCGAGAAATTCTGGAATTGTATGAGGTAAATCTGTACGTCAGGCAACCGTTTGCAATTACGTTTCACACTCTGATCTATCTCCTTGAAGAAATTGTCATCAGTGTTGTAAATTTCCTTCATCATTTTCTTGCAGTGGCTTTTCTCGCCAACGCCAAGCTTGTTATTAAGCGTAGGAACATGCAATGTTGCCTTGAACATACGGAGATCCGGCAACATGGCAATGTTGGTAACGCCAACCTGAGTGGCAATGGAAGCTTGAAAGTAAACCCTCACAAGGGTCATGTAATCTTGCATTCCGCCTGCGACCTCATCCTTGGGCTTCCTATTGAATATCCTTGATAATAATCCCATAATAAACTTTAAAATATTCTTCTTGATTGATTATATGAAAAAACATTGCAAAAATACAATTTTATTATGACAGAACAAAAGAATGTACTGAAAAAACACATTAAACAAACATTTTCATATAGATAAAAGTTGCGTATGAAGAATATTTTGTATCTTTGCGGAGAGTTTAAAGGCAGTTTGGCAAACTGCATTACTGCCAATTTTAAGGTCAAGAACGAAATAAAGTAAAACAGAAATGAAAGGCATCGTTTTAGCTGGAGGTTCTGGCACTCGCTTATACCCAATAACCAAGGGCATAAGCAAACAGCTCATACCCATTTTCGACAAACCGATGATATACTATCCCATATCGGCATTGATGCTTGCCGGCATCCGCGACATACTCATAATTTCCACCCCTCACGACCTGCCGGCGTTCAAACGCCTTCTTGGCAACGGCGAAGAGCTTGGGGTTAGGTTCGAGTACGCTGAGCAACCCAGCCCGGACGGCTTGGCGCAGGCATTCATCATAGGGGAAAAATTCATTGGCAACGACAGCGTATGCCTCGTATTGGGCGACAACATTTTTCACGGGGCGGGGTTCAGTGGCATGTTATGCGAAAGCGTACGCCTTGCCGATGAAAGAAACATGGCATCGGTTTTTGGCTATTACGTCAACGACCCGGAACGCTATGGTGTTGCCGAATTTGACAACGACGGCAATTGCCTAAGCATAGAAGAAAAACCCAAGCAGCCAAAAAGCAATTACGCTGTCGTCGGACTTTATTTTTACCCCAACAGCGTTGTGGAAATCGCAAAGAACATAAAGCCAAGCGCACGTGGAGAACTGGAGATTACGTCAGTAAACCAAGAATACCTTAAACACAAGAACCTGAAAGTACAAGTGCTGCAACGTGGTTTTGCATGGCTTGACACAGGCACACACGACAGCCTTTCGGAAGCAAGTACCTTTATAGAGGTAATTGAGAAACGCCAAGGACTGAAAGTGGCATGCCTTGAGGAAATTGCCTTCAAGCAAGGCTGGATAACAAGAGACATGCTGATAAGGAATGCTGAACCCATGATCAAGAACGGATACGGACAGTATCTGTTGCAGTTAGCTGGCCAAGAATAGCAAACACACATTATTATTTTATAGTATATGGAAGAGAATAAGAGAAAAGATGCGAAGGTCCAAATAGATGACAAGCAGCCTTCGAAGCAAAACACACTTTTCGACACAGGAGCCATTTACACAGCACTGATACTCAACTGGAAATGGTTTCTGCTGTCAATCATTATCTGCGTTGGCTCTGCTGCAATATACTTAAGATATACGACTCCCATCTACAAGTCTTCGGCGAAAATGCTCATCAAGAGCAATGAGAACTCTGGCAGAAGCCGCAGCATAATGAACTCGTCAACCCTCGGTATGTTATCAAACACCGATGGCATCGATAACGAGATGGAAATTTTGACATCACATTCCCTTGCCACCCAAACGGTAAGAGACCTAAAATTGTATGTCAACTACTATTCGGTAGGCAAGGTGAAAGACATCTTGCTCTACAAGACACAACCCATATCAGTTGACATGGATGCCACCCACCTTGACAAACTAAATGCTCCCGTCAACTTGCTTATAGAACGCATTGGCAAAAGGTATCACGTTACGGGCACTTATTATGTTCCAAAAGGTGAGAGCCAAATCGAAGGACCGTATGCCATCAACAAGCTTGTATCATCACTGCCAAGTACGATAGGCACAAAGGCCGGAGTTCTGAAATTGAGTCCGAACAGCCCCAACCCTATGGCAAATGGCCAGCAAATGAGGGTGGTCATTCAATCACCAGCCATCGCTTCATATAAGTATGTAGGCGAAGTTGGCGTTGGGCTTACGTCAAAAACCACCACCATCGCACGCCTCATAATGAATGATGAAAGCCCACAACGCTCCATAGATTATCTCCAACAGCTTGTGGTGTGCTACAATCGCCAAGCCAACGAAGATAAAAACGAAATCGCCGTACGCACTGAAAACTTCATAAACGGACGCCTTGAAAAGATCAATGCCGAGCTTGGTAACACCGAAGGCGCACTTGAGAATTACAAGAAGCGCAATGGCATGGTTGAATTGAAAATGAACGCTGGACAAGCATTCGGTAACGCTGATTCTTACCAGCAAAAGTTGAATGAGGCAAACACGCAAGTAACATTACTGGACGAGATGACATCTTTCATCAACAATCCAAATAACAAATACCAACCATTGCCCGTCAACATTGGCATTAGCAGCGAGGCAGCCTCTTCCTTAATCAACAACTATAATGTCATAGTACAAAAGCGCAACTTGCTGCTGCAAAGTGCAAGTGAGACTTCACCGGCAGTAATTCCATTGACCACACAACTTGATCAACTCATGGGTGCAATACAAAGAGCACTCGCCCAAGCTCGCAGGCAAATGGACATACAGCGCAACTCTGTAGCGTCCGAATTTGGACGTTACCAAGGCCAAGTTGGTGAGACACCGGAACAAGAGCGCATTCTAACACAAATTGGAAGGCAACAAGAGGTCAAGTCAGGACTTTACCTAATGCGGCTGCAAAAACGAGAAGAGACCTCCATATCGCTTGCCGCAACAGCAGACAAGGGGAAAATCATCGATGGTCCTTCGTTCATGGGTAAAGTCAGCCCTGACCGAAAAGCAATAATGCTTGCCGGACTGCTCCTCGGCATACTCATCCCCGCATTGTTTATCTACATTTCAAGATTCTTCCACTATAAGGTGGAAAACCATGACGACTTGGCAAAACTCACGAAATTGCCAATCCTTGCAGACGTAGCGGTGGCTTCCGATGTGGCAAAGACAAAAGCCGACATTGTCGTACATGAAAATAAGAACAATATAATGGAGGAGATTTTCCGCTCAATGCGCACCAATCTCCAATTCATGCTTGAAGAAAACCAAAAAGTCATTCTTTGCACGTCAACAACATCTGGCGAAGGAAAAACGTTTACGGCCTCAAACCTTGCCATGTCATTTGCCTTATTAGGCAAAAGCGTCCTGCTCGTAGGTCTTGACATACGCAAGCCTCGCCTCGCCCACCTTTTTGGAATCAATGACGAGTCACATGGCATAACAAACCTGCTACTGAAAGACAATCCATCGTGGGAACAGATAGAGAGCCAAATCCTCCCGTCTGGCATAAACAACAATCTATGCCTGTTGCCATCAGGTCCAATTCCTCCAAACCCAGCAGAGCTTGTGGCAAGGCAAAGCCTTGATGATATTTTCAAAGTGCTACGCGATAACTTCGACTACATAATAGTTGACTCTGCTCCTGCTGGTATTGTAACTGATACCATCGCAATAGCACGCACCTGCGACATGACCATTTACATGTGCCGTGCCGATTATACTCCCAAAGACAGCATTGATGTTGTAAACGACTTTGCAAACCAAAACAAACTCCCCAAAGTCAGCATCGTGCTAAATGGCATTGACCTTTCAAAAAAGAAGTACGGATACTACTATGGCTATGGACGCTATGGCAAATACGGTAAGTATGGACGTGGCAAGAACAGCTACGGTTATTATGGGCACTACGGCAACTATGGCACATACAGCCAAAGCAGCTACGGAGATAAAAACGACAAATCTGTGAAAAGATAATGGCAAGAATAGCAGTTGACTTTGATGGAACAATCGTAACCCACCGTTACCCGGACATTGGGGAAGAAATCCCTTTTGCCACGGAAACCCTACGTATGCTTATAAAAGACAACCATCAACTTATCCTATGGACAGTACGCGAGGGTAAATTACTGCAAGATGCCGTAGATTGGTGTCACGATCACGGTGTTGATTTCTGGGCAGTAAACCGCGACTATCCCGAAGAAGAAAAAAGCAATAATAACCATTGGAGCCGCAAATTGAAAGCCGATTACTTCATCGACGATCGCAATGTCGGCGGACTGCCTGATTGGGGGCAAATATACCATATCATTCACGACCATAAAACATATACGGAAATAATGCGTGAAAGATACGGGCACCACGATGAAAACCACAAGAAAAGGCATTGGTGGAATTTCTGAACACAAAGGACGGTCAATAACAGGTTGACCGTCCTGACTTTTAAATAAAAAACATGGACAAAAAAGATCTTAGGATAGTTTTTATGGGTACGCCTGAGTTTGCAATAGGCACTCTCAGCAGGCTTGTTGACAACGGTTACAATGTAGTCGCAGTCGTAACACAACCAGACAAGCCTGTAGGACGTCACCAAGACCACCTACAGCCATCTGAGGTCAAGCAGTATGCTCTGGAGCACGGCATACCTGTATTGCAACCCGTAAAAATGAAAGACCCTGCTTTCATAAAGGAATTGGCCTCTTACAATGCCGATATCCAAGTTGTGGTGGCATTTCGTATGCTTCCGGAGATTGTATGGGCAATGCCGAGATTTGGCACGTTCAACGTACATGCCGCATTACTACCACAATACCGCGGAGCAGCCCCTATCAATTGGGCCATAATCAACGGTGAAAAAGAAACCGGGGTAACAACATTTTTCCTCGACAAAGATATTGACACTGGAAGAATCATCTTACAAAAGCACTTCTGCATTCCAGATGATGCCGACGCAGAGTTTGTTTACAACGGATTGATGAGGTTGGGCGCAGAAATTGCCGAAGAAACCATCAATCTAATACTACAAGGCAACGGAAATGTAAACGCTATAGACCAAGCAATGTTTATTTCCCACAACGCAGAAGAATTACGTAACGCACCTAAGATTTTCAAAGAGACATGTGAAATAAACTGGAATCAGAATGCGAAAAAAGTGTATGATTTCATCAGAGGTTTATCTCCTTATCCAGGAACGTGGACAACTATCAAATGTCAAGACTCAACTGATAATGCCAAGAAAAGCGTGTTAAAGATTTTCAAGTCTGCAAAAACAGACGAAAATACAATCAACGCAAAACCTGGTGACATACGAAGCAACAAAGCCATCTTTATGTTGCCTGCGCAGACCAATGGCTTGAAATAAAAGAACTGCAAATATCAGGCAAAAAGCGTATGCCAGCCCACGACTTCCTCAATGGAAATAGAAACATTGAAGATTTTTTCGTAGGCTAATCAGACCAACACTCCGTTATCACAGGCATCTAAAATTTTATGTAATGCTTCACATTTAATGATAAAAACAAAGGGAGGGGACAGTATCAGTCCCCTCCCTTTGTTTTTATCATATCATTCAATTAAAGATCCCAACCTACAGCAGATGCTCCAAGCACAGCAGCCGAACTACCATCAAGACTACTTGTCAAGAATTTAGCCCTACCCTTGAAAATCTTAAGAACGTGCTCATCATAGCTCTTCTTCAACGGTGTCATAAGCAAATCGCCAGCCTTGGCCATACCACCAAAGATGATGAAAGCCTCTGGAGAAGAGAATGCCGCAAAGTCAGCGCAAGCTTCTCCAAGCATTTTACCTGTAAATTCATATATCTCCTTAGCAAGCTCGTCACCCTTTCCTGCAGCAATACTCACATCAAGCGAAGTGATCTTTTCCGGTTCCAATTCACGCAACAACGAAGGGCGATTGGTTTTCTGTAACATTTCACGCGCAGTGCGAGCAACACCAGTAGCAGAACAATAAGCCTCAAGGCATCCTGTACGTCCACATCCACACGGACGTCCATTCTCACCCCTAACAACAACAACATGTCCAAGCTCACCGGCAAATCCATCACATCCATAAACGACCTGCCCATTAATCACGATACCAGAACCGACACCTGTGCCAAGAGTAATCTCTATGAAATTCTTCATGCCACGAGCTGCACCATAAGCCATTTCACCCATCGCAGCAGCATTGGCATCATTGGTCATGGCAACAGGAATGCCCAATTTCTTAGAGAACATGTCAGCCAATGGAACAATTCCATCATGAGCCCAAGGCAAATTAGGAGCAAACTCTATCGTCCCCGTATAATAATTGCCATTAGGCGCACCGATGCCCATCGCCTTAATCTTGTCAATACCACCAACCTGATCAATGACAGGCTGCAAAGCTTCAACACTTGCTTTTACATAATCATCCACATTGTCGTAGGCACCCGTCTTAATGGCCGTAGTAGCTTTTATCTCACCACGAGCATCCACTATACCAAACACAGAGTTTGTGCCACCAAGATCCAAACCTATGACATACTGCTTCAATACTGGTTCATCCATATGTTTTATGTTTTTAGTTACTCAAAGAGACATCCTCTTTTATTTTGCAAAGTTAATAAAATATTTGAGAAGTGATAAAAGAAACGTGTTTTTTTTAGAAAGATTTGTGCAGAAACTTTTTTTTTGCTATCTTTGCGAATATATTAATTTAATTATGACGAAAGAAGAAGACATTAAACAAGCCGTCAACGTACTGCGAAACGGTGGAATTATCCTTTATCCAACTGATACTGTATGGGGCATTGGTTGTGATGCCACAAATGCCGAAGCCGTAGCCAAAGTATATAAGATAAAAAAACGCGATGACTCAAAAGCATTGATTTGCCTTGTCGATTCTGACGCAAGGCTGCAACGCTATGTTCGAAACGTACCCAGCATCGCATGGGACTTGCTCGACGCAGCCGTCAAGCCAACCACGGTAATTCTTGACAATGCAGTCAACCTTGCGCCAAACCTCATAGCAGAAGACGGAAGCATTGCAATGCGCATAACCAAAGAACCCTTCTCCAAAGAACTTTGCTACCGTTTCCAAAAAGCTTTGGTATCCACAAGCGCAAATATCAGTGGAGAGCCAGCTGCACAAAACTACCGTGACATCAGCCAAGAACTGATTGACAGTGTTGATTATGTTTGCTGGTCACGACGGCAAGAACACAAACCGCACACTCCAAGTTCAATAGTCCGCCTCAAGCCAAACGGAGAAGTTACAATAATAAGGAAGTAGCAATTACGTGATCTGGTGAAAAAAGACGCATTGAACATGTTGGCAAGAATCATAGCATGGAGAGAACGGAACCTGACTGACAAACAGGCAACTTCCGTTCTCGCATTCTTCATTGGGATACTGGCATCATTGGCTGCCTACCTACTCCACTCACTCATAGCTTTGATACAAAGGCTACTGACAGAAGATTTCGTTACCAATAGAGCCAACTGGCTGTACCTCGTTTTTCCTGTCATAGGCATTTTGCTCACCATGTTATTTATCAAATACGTGGTGCGCGACAACATCTCACACGGCATAACACGCGTACTTTACGCCATATCCACGAAGCAGTCGAAACTAAAAGCCCATAACAGCTGGACTTCAATAGTAGCCTCTGCTCTCACCATTGGCTTTGGAGGCTCAGTAGGAGCCGAAGCACCAATAGTTCTCACAGGTTCGGCAATTGGCTCCAACCTCGGTCAGCTGTTCAAGCTTAACAAACGCCAACTGATGGTACTTGTCGGTTGCGGAGCCGCAGCCGCAGTGGCAGGAATCTACAAAGCGCCGATTGCAGGGATGGTGTTCACCCTTGAAGTCCTCATGATAGACATGAACATGGCTTCGATTGTGCCCATAATGATAGCAACCATAACCGCAGATGTCCTCAGTTATGTTTTGGCAGGCACATCTACGATGTTCACTTTTCAGCTTGACAGTGCATGGAGCGTGGAACGCATACCAGGAACCATGATGCTTGGCGTGTTTTGCGGCTTCGTCAGCCTCTACTTTATGCGCGGCATGACATGGTGCGAAAGCCAATATGCCAAAATGCGAAAACACCCTTACATAAAACTAATGGCAGGCGGTTTGTTACTAAGCGTACTGATATTTTTCTTCCCATCACTTTACGGTGAGGGCTGGAACGGACTCAACATACTGCTCAGCGGAAAAACACAAAATGATTGGAACCAAGTAATGGATGGGTCACTTTTCTACGGACACTCCGAACTCCTTGTGGCCTACATTGGCATGGTGGTCGTAGCTAAGATTGTTGCCACATCATCCACCAACGGCGCAGGAGGTTGTGGCGGAACATTCGCACCATCATTGTTCGTTGGTGGTTTTGCAGGTTTCTTTTTCTCGCATATCTGGAACATGGAGCAGATTGGAGTTTATCTTCCAGAAAAAAACTTTGTGCTACTCGGCATGGCCGGCGTTATGTCAGGCGTAATGCACGCCCCATTGACAGGAATCTTCCTCATAGCAGAAATCACTGGCGGCTATCAACTTTTTGTACCATTGCTCATCGTTGCAGTGGTTAGCGTCATGGTGATAAGCATTTTTGAGCCACACAGCATTTACGCCATGCGTCTCGCACGCGAGGGAAAGCTCCTAACACACCACACTGATCGCAGCGTACTGACGCTGATGAACATGAATGCCATGATTGAGGAAAACGTCACAAGCGTTAAGCCCGACCTCAAACTGGGCAAACTCATCAACGTGCTATCAAACAGCGATTTCGACTTTCTGCCAGTACTTGACGACTCCGGGCGTTTGCTCGGAGAAATAGACATGATTAAAATACGGCACATAATATTTCGCACCGAACTTTACAACCGATACCATGCCGCTCAACTAATGACACCGGTTCCTGCAATCCTATACAACAACGAACCCATGGAGAGCGTAATGAGGAAATTCGAGAAAACAAACTCTGAGGCCTTGCCTGTCGTGGACATCAACAACAATCTCATCGGATACATTTCACGCACACACCTCTATAACACTTACAGAAAAATGGTGGCCGACTATTCGGCAGAGTAATTTGTCCCCATTACATATAACATGGCAACTACATTACCTTTAACATGCCAAGCATACGAAGTGTTTCTGACATGAGATTGGATATTAATTATATCTAAATAAAACATTATGTTAAAATAATTACGTAACTTTGCAGACTGTTATGCCATTTCCAATACAAATAGATATTTTAGAACTAATCCTCAAGGGAATCATAATCGGGATTGCAGCCTCTGCCCCCATGGGTCCCGTCGGCATTCTCTGCGTGCAACGCACGCAGAAGAAAGGACGATGGTATGGATTCGCCACAGGAGTTGGAGCTTCCATAAGCGACTTGCTTTACGCCCTCGTAGCAGGAGCTGGCATGTCGTTCATTGTCGATTTCATCAATAATCCCGTATATAAGTTTTACCTGCAACTTGCAGGAGGCATTATGCTCCTTGCGTTTGGGTTGATAAGCTTTTTCAGCAACCCACTGAAAAACGCTCGTGAAGGTGGGCAAAAAGAGAAAGGGACGTTATTGCACAACTGCATAACAGCCTTTTTCATAACATTTTCCAACCCCCTAATAATACTGCTCTTCATTGCCTTGTACGCCCAACTCAACTTCATCATACCATCCCATCCTGCCTTAATGGTTGTAGGTTATGCGTCAATGGTTGCAGGAGCCTTGATGTGGTGGTACGGACTTACGTGGGCAATTGACAAGATACGAGAGAGATTCGACCAAATGGGCGTTGTAATAATAAACCGCATAATAGGCGGATGCGTTATATTCTTCTCATTGATCAGCCTCATCGGGACACTGTTCAACATTTACCTCTTCCCGGAACTGCAACAACAATAGTCAACAAAATCAAGTCACGACTGTACGTTAGCCACAATCAATACATAATTAATTTGCCATTTTTCACATTACAATAACACAATGTACGTCGCACAGAAAATACGCAAAGAATCCATTGCCGAATACCTGCTATACATGTGGCAGATGGAAGATCTCATACGCGCATACGGCTGTTCCCTGTCACGCATACGCAATGAATATATCAGTAAATTCACCAACTACACAGACGAGCAGAAAGAAGAAGAAGCCGACTGGTTTGGCAACCTCATACGCATGATGAACGAGGAGGGGAAACGCGAGCACGGACACCTAAACATAAACAAAATAATATTGCAAGACGTGTCCGATCTCCACGAGCAACTATTAGAATCCAGCAATTTCCCTTTCTACAACGCAGAATACTACAAGGTGTTGCCATACATCGTAGAACTGCGCAATAAAGGCGAAAACAATGTCGGCGAGATTGAGACCTGCCTTGACGCACTTTATGGCATCATGATTTTGCGCTTGAAAGGCAAGGAAATTTCACAAGAGACAGAACACGCCATCAAAGAGTTTTCCACATTCATAGGAATGCTCAGCGACTACTACATAAAAGACAAGAACGAGGGATTAGAATTTTAAACTTTATGAACATTCTCGTCACAGGTGCCAACGGACAACTTGGAAATGAAGTCCAAATGGCAAGCACACACTCATCCAAAGACAAATATCTCTTCACGGACGTATGCGAAGGATATGAAAAACTGGACATAACAGACATTGATTGTGTACGCAAATATGTGAAAGACAACGCCATAGACTGCATAATCAACTGTGCGGCATGGACAAACGTTGAGAAAGCAGAAACCGCTGGCGACATCGTTGAGACTCTCAATGCCACCGCACCCGAGAACCTCGCCAAGGTCATGAAAGAGCGCGACGGACTACTCATACATATCAGTACCGATTATGTATTTGGCGGAGACCCTTACAACACTCCTTGTCATGAAGACCAAAAAGGAACGCCAACAGGCGTTTACGGTCTCACAAAACTTCACGGAGAACAAAGAATACAGGCAACCAACTGCAAGCATATCATAATACGCACGGCATGGCTCTATTCCGAATTTGGAAACAACTTCGTAAAAACCATGCTCTCTCTCACCGCTACCAAGCCGCAAATAAAAGTCGTCTTCGACCAAACAGGCACTCCAACATACGCAGGCGATCTTGCCGATGCCATATTCCACATTGTCGAGAACCGCAAATTCGAAGGGAACTCCGGCATTTATCATTTCAGCAACGAGGGGGTATGCAGTTGGTACGACTTCACCAAAATGATAGCATTGCTATCAGGACATAAAAATTGCGACATCATGCCATGTCACAGTTCCGAGTTTCCCACTTCCGTAAAGCGTCCCGCTTATTCGGTACTCGACAAGACAAAAATCAAAAACACCTTTGGCATAAAAATACCATATTGGCTGGACAGCCTTGAAAAATGCCTTGCCTCGCCTCTCATGGCTTCGCACGCCCCCAAAGTGTAAAGCAACAAATAAAACTGCAAACAACAAAATAACAGATACCCAATCCCAAGAAACGCCCATCGTTTCTCCGCAAGAGAAACCATTAAGTTGCAAAGGCTTGGTTTTAAGCTCTTATGAACAAAGAAATATCACGTAGGCGAACATTCGCCATCATATCACACCCCGATGCCGGTAAGACAACGCTGACAGAGAAATTCCTGCTCTTTGGTGGCCAGATACAAGTTGCCGGAGCCGTGAAAAACAACAAAATACGCAAGACTGCCACGTCTGACTGGATGGACATCGAGAAACAGCGTGGAATATCAGTATCTACATCCGTAATGGAATTCGACTACCTGCCGGAAAAACAGGAGGGGGAACCATATAAAGTGAATATCCTTGACACCCCTGGTCACCAAGACTTCGCCGAAGACACTTACCGAACACTGACTGCCGTTGACTCTGCGATTATAGTCGTAGATTCCGCAAAAGGCGTGGAGGCACAAACACGCAAACTCATGGAAGTATGCCGCATGAGAAACACTCCAGTCATAATATTCATCAACAAGATGGATCGAGAGGGACGTGACCCATTCGACATCCTTGACGAATTGGAGCAGGAATTGCGCATACACGTAAGGCCTCTGTCATGGCCCATAGGACAAGGAATGAAGTTCAAGGGCGTTTATAACATATACGAGAACAACCTCAACCTTTTTACGCCTGACAAGCAACGCAAAACCCAGAAGGTGGAGGTTGACATACAGTCAGAAAGCCTTGAACAACACGTTGGAGAAGATTTTGCCACGAGTCTTCGCGATGATCTTGACCTCATTGACGGAGTTTATCCGGACTTCAATGTTGAAGACTACCGTTCAGCAGAGGTTGCCCCCGTGTTTTTCGGCTCTGCGCTAAACAACTTTGGCGTTCAGGAATTGCTCGATTGCTTCGTGCAGATTGCGCCATATCCCCAATCCACCAAGGCAGAAGAGCACATGGTAAATCCTGACGAACCCAAATTCACAGGCTTCATCTTCAAGATTACGGCAAACATTGACCCCAACCATCGCTCGTGCATTGCTTTTTGCAAAGTCTGTTCCGGCAAGTTCTTGCGCAACCAACCTTACTACCATGTGCGTTTGGACAAAACAGTACGTTTCTCATCGCCAACACAGTTCATGGCCCAGCGCAAAAGCACCGTCGATGAAGCATGGCCCGGAGACATTGTTGGCTTGCCGGACAATGGCATATTCAAGATTGGCGACACTCTCACCGAAGGCGAACACTTGCATTTCCGCGGCTTGCCTTCCTTCTCGCCAGAGCTTTTCAAATACATCGAAAACGATGACCCCATGAAGAGCAAGCAATTCCAAAAGGGAATAGAGCAACTCATGAACGAAGGTGTCGCACAGATGTTTGTCAACCAATTCAATAATCGCCGCATCATCGGTACGGTAGGACAACTGCAATTCGAGGTCATACAATACCGCCTTGAACATGAATACAATGCCAAATGCCGATGGGAACCTGTCCACCTTTACAAGGCTTGCTGGATAGAGAGCGACGATGCCGCAGAACTTGAAAATTTCAAGAAACGCAAATACCAGTACATGGCAAAAGACATAGAAGGACGCGACGTGTTCCTCGCCGACTCAAGCTATGTGCTGTCCATGGCCGAGGAAGATTTCAAGCAAATCAAATTCCATTTTACCAGCGAGTTCTAAGGCTCACACCAGCCATAGCACATTGCAAGGGGAAACGAAGTCCGCCACTCTCTTTTATACAAGAACGTCATTGCGACAAAACTTTTAAGGCAAGCCCATACAATAATAATGGGCTTGCCTTAAAAGTTTTGTCGCGAGGGCATGCAAATTGCAAGGGAGTCAAGTTTCAGCAACCTTTTCCATCCATGCTGCAAACAGGTCCGTCTGGCATAGGCTGAAGCCCCACATCCTCAGAGTTCAAAGTCACCACGCCATCCTCGCAAACATAACAAGGAACTCCTATATCGCCAACCCTCTTAGCCTCGTCGAAAACCGCACTATGGTCACGCAAATCAAGAAATCGCTTAAGATTTCTCACATGAGCGCCAATGTCAACCACCTCAAATTCCGGATTTTCCACCACTTGCCGCTCCACGTATTCACAATGTGGGCAAGTTTTCATTACAAACATCGTAATCATTTCCAAGTATCATTTATGGTTCAACCAATTTGACATCATATTCTTACCCTGTGGGGTAAGAACACTTTCAGGATGAAACTGTATGCCATGGACATCTAAACACCTGTGCCTCAACGCCATTATTTCCCCATCCTGACTCACCGCAACAACTTCAAGACATTCTGGCAAGCTGTTTTTCTCAACAACCCAACTGTGATACCTGCCAACCACGAAATGGCGTTGCATGCCATCGAAAACATAATCATTGGCAATGCACTCACAATCAGTAGCTACCCCATGATAAACCTCCTTTAGATTTATGAGCTTTGCGCCAAAAACCTCTGCGATAGCTTGATGTCCGAGGCAAACACCAAGAACAGGCTTCTTGCCCGCATACGCACGAATAACATCAAGCAACAAGCCTGCCTCGGCAGGGATGCCTGGACCTGGCGAGAGTATTATCTTATCGTATGGCTCAAGCTGAGACATCTCAAAACAATCATTCCTCATCACGACAACTTCCGCCCCAATTCACTTACAAGGTGAACAAGATTATAGGTGAACGAATCGTAATTGTCTATTATGACTATTTTCATTTCCCAAGATTTTAAAGATGTTCCGCTACTTTTATCGCTTTTACAAGTGCCCCAAGCTTGTTGTTGCACTCTTGCAATTCATATTCGTCATCACTCTTTGCAGTAATGCCTGAACCTGCCTGAAACCAAAGCTCACCATTACGACTGATGAACGTGCGTATGACAATAGCCTGATTAAGGTCTCCATTGAAGTTGAACGAACCTATGCAACCACCGTATGCCCCACGTGTATGAGGCTCAATTTCATTGATGAGCTGCAATGCACGAATCTTGGGCGCACCACTGAGAGTTCCTGCCGGAAACGTGTCAATAAACTCCAGGACGTGATCCGACTTGTCATTAAGCTCACCACAGACACGGCTAACAAGATGAATTACATGGCTGTAAAATTGCATGTCCTTAAAGAAATCAACCTTCACGTCATGGCAATTGCGGCTCAAGTCGTTACGGGCAAGATCCACAAGCATGACATGCTCCGCATTCTCCTTTGGATCATTACGCAAAAATTCGGCATTCATCCTGTCTTGAACCTCATCACCTGATCGTTTCGTAGTACCGGCTATCGGGTCAATAAAAGCCTTGTTGCCAACTATGCGGTTATGGGTCTCCGGGGACGAGCCAAATATGCGGAAACCACCGAAATCAAAATAAAACAGGTAAGGACTTGGATTAATAGACCGCAATGCCCGATATAACTTAAAGTCGTCTCCCTCATACTTCTGAACGAAACGGCGACTTATCACTATCTGGAAAACGTCTCCACGTAGGCAATGGCTTACACAGCGGCGCACATTTGCTTTATGCTCTTCGTCAGTAATAGTTGATGTTGGTTCACCAACATGGTAGAAACCGTATGGCTTCACGTTTTCCCTATTGACCGCCAACAACAAATCCTGCAAGTCCTCTTCTGTCCCAAGTGTCATAAAATCCACCATATTGTTGAAATGGTCGAAAACAACGATGTCACGGAAAAGGATGTAAAAAATGTCAGGAGCGTCGTTACGCTCCATTGCCGTGTCATTTACCGGTATATTTTCAAAATATCGCACGGCATTAGCTGACGTGAAACCATATATGCCATAATACTGGCTGCCCTCACCCTCTATATGGAAAGTGTCAAGAAAATCATTCATGGCCTTTGCCACTGCCAGCTTTGGCTTGTCCCCATTTTTCACCACGGGAACCATCCTCTCCTCCGACGAGCCATCCGGGAAACACATCGTTATAACGCCATGACCAACCTGTATGCTTGCCATGGGGTGAATGCCTATGAAACTACGCGCATTGTCATTGCCATGATAATCGCTGCTTTCCATAAGCATGGACTGTGGGCAAACATCGCGCAACCGCATATAAAGCCCAACAGGAGTGTAAAGGTCACCAAGCACCTTTCTGCTTTTAGTGACATAATTAAAACTTCCCATATTCACCAGCCATATCCTTATTACTCAGATAAGTTTCAATATCCTTGTCTCCACGCCCTGAGACTGTAAGCACCACCACGTCATCCGGCTTAAACTGCAACTTGCCCAGTGCAGCCACAGCGTGAGCACTCTCAATGGCAGGTATAATGCCTTCCATGCGCGTCAGTTCATAACCAGCCTTTACCGCCTCGTCGTCATTGATGGCAAGCACCTGTTCGCGTCCTGTCTTTGCAAGATGGGCATGCATGGGACCGATGCCTGGATAATCGAGACCTGCCGATATTGTAAACGCTTCCTTTATCTGTCCATCCCCAGTCTGCATAACCAGTGAGCGTGCACCATGTATGATGCCCTCCGTACCACAATGTATCGTGGCCGCTGTATAATCAGTGTCAACCCCATGGCCGCCAGCCTCAGCAAGCACAATTCTCACTCGCTTATCATCAACATAATGATAAATTGTACCGGCAGCATTGCTTCCCCCTCCAACACACGCCACGAGGAAGTCAGGATAATCGCGACCTACTTTTTCCTCCAATTGCCACTTTATCTCTTTCGAAATTATACTCTGCAACTTTGCCACGATATCTGGGTATGGATGTGGTCCCATGGTTGAGCCAACTATATAAAACGTATCCTCTGGATGACAACACCAATCGCGTATGGCCTGTGAGCAAGCGTCGCTGAGCGTCATATTGCCAGTAGTCACGGGGGTAACTTTCGCACCCAACATACGCATACGCTCAACATTGGTATGCTGACGCTCAACATCCGTTTTACCCATGAACACCTCACACTCCATGTCAAACAAGGCACATACCGTTGCCGTTGCCACACCATGCTGCCCAGCTCCTGTCTCGGCTATTATGCGCGTCTTGCCCATCTTCTTGGCCATAAGGATCTGCCCGACAGTATTATTGATTTTGTGTGCTCCCGTATGATTGAGATCCTCGCGCTTCAAGTATATTTGGCAACCATACTTCTCACTCATGCGCTTGGCATGGTACAATGGCGAAGGACGCCCAACATAATCTTTCAAAAGGGCATAATATTCTTCCTGAAAGTCCCTGGATTCCAGTATTTGTTTATATTGCCCTTGTAAGTCATGCACACATTTGTATAAAATCTCAGGCACATACGCTCCTCCAAATTGCCCAAAAAATCCTTTCTTATCCGGTTCCATAATGCTTATAATCTATTTCTCCAATGCTTTTTCCAACTCTTCCAAAGCCCTGTCGGCATCTCTTGTCTCATTAAGCAACGTAACAAACTTACTGCCTATTATTGCCCCAGCGGCATTGGCCTGAGCACTCTCCAACGTTTGCCTGTTGCTTATGCCAAAACCTATCATACGCTGATTACGCAAATTCAGAGAATTGATATGATTGAAATAAGCAATCTTCTTGGCATCAAAACTCGTCTGCGCCCCTGTCACACTTGCTGACGAAACCATATAAATAAAACCGTTTGTATTATCATCTATAAAACGTATGCGCTCGTCACTGGTTTCTGGCGTTATCATCATTATCACACGTATGTCATATTTATCTGCAATTGGTTTGATAACCTTCTGGTAATCATCAAATGGCAAGTCGGGAATTATGACTCCTGAAACTCCACTGTCAAAACAATCACTAAAGAAGGACTCATAGCCATAATGCATAATTGGATTAAGATACCCCATAAATATAATGGGAATACTAACCTCATTTTTTATCGCCTTCAATTGCGACAGTAAAACTTTCGTAGTCATACCATTCCTTAACGCAACCGTCCCTGCCGACTGTATTACCGGACCATCAGCAAGAGGGTCACTGAAAGGCATACCAACTTCCACAAAATCTATGCCATGCCGTTCCATGGCCTTTATAACATCTCCTGTACCATCAAGCGTAGGGCAACCTGCACAAAAGTAAAGGCTTAGCAACTTACGATTGCCCATGCAAGAGAAAAGTTGATTTATCTTATTCATCTTCCTGTATTTTAAATACCATTGAACATTCCTATCCTTTCAAGGCATTGACAAAACTCCTAAGCTTCTCAACATCCTTCAAGGCTGGTGCAACCTCAAACCTACTGTTAACATCCACGCCAACAAACATCGGATGCCTCAAAGCCTTTATGGCTTCAACATCATCAGGCCCAACGCCTCCGCTAATCAAGAAAGGAGTATTGCCATGATAGGCATCGAGCAATGACCAATCAAAATGTTTTCCGCTACCACCTTTCCTTGATGTCTTATAGTCGAACAAAAACATATCCACTAAACCATCGTAAACAGACGTTTGTTCCAGATCCTCCTCGCATGAAACACCAAATGCTTTAATGAATTTGACAGAAGGAGCAATATCCGGAATGAGCGTATGGCGCAAATTATCTATCATAATAGGCAATTCTGAACCATGCAACTGAACATAATCGAGTGAATAATTGTAAACACTCGTAACTATTGTCTGTGGCATCTCATCAACGAAAACTCCTACTCTCTTTACTCTTTTAGGGAATGCATAACGAAAAGAACCTTCTTTGTTTAGAGCAACATCAAGTTTCTCTGGACTGTAATCAGGTATTATACCGGCATTCGAGCTGATCATTTTGACAAAACGCTCACTCCCCTTCCAAAAGTTAAAACCCATCATGTCAACTTCAAGCTCTGACACCTCGCGAATGTTTTTTGCATCGCGCATACCACAAACCTTAATTAACATAGCAATGCTTTTACAAATTCACCCAAAGCTTCCCCAGGAGCACCTGTTTTCATAAAATGCTCACCCATGAGGAAACCACGAAAACCAACCTCTCTCAGTTCACGAACAGTCCTGGCATGCTCAATGCCACTTTCGCTTACCTTACATACGTCTTGCGGAAGACACTCGGCAAGCTTGAAACTGTTATTGACATCTGTGACAAATGTACCAAGATTGCGATTGTTAATGCCATACATATCCGGTTCAATTTCCGCATACTCCAAGTCGCGCTCGCTGTGCATCTCCAACAGCGTCTCCATTCCAAGAGAATGCGCCAATTTTTGCAAACGCAAACACTCTTCCTTTTTAAGACATGCGGCAATGAGCAACACCGCAGAAGCCCCACAATATCGTGCCTGGAAAAGCTGGTATTCAGTTAGTATAAAGTTTTTATATAATATAGGAATTGTTACTCCCGCAACACGAGACCTCTGTATGAACTCATCATAACCACCAAAAAATTCCGTGTCAGTGAGAATACTCAACGCTGCCGCTCCATTTTTCTGATATAATGGCGTAACATCCTCTGGCTTTGCGTCTTTATTTATCCAACCTTTCGACGGACTCTTACGCTTAAACTCCGCTATGATGCCAGTGTCCGATTGCATCAAAGCCTCACGCATTGAAACTGGTTTCCCTGCATCAACAAGCTTTTGCACATCGCCCATAAACTGCCTTATAGGCACATAACGACTACGCTCCGCTATTTCCTGTCGCTTGTAAGCTACAATATCTTCCAATATATCCCCCATAATGACTAACTGTTAATTTCTATGAATTTACTAAAGCATCTCATGGCCGAACCACTATCAATGCTTTCCCTTGCAATGGCAATGCATTCGTCAATAGGCTTCTTGCCTTGTTCCAATACCTGTATGCCAAAAGCCGCATTGGCAAGTACTATATTCTTCTGCGCAGGCAAAGCTGTATTCGCAAGTACATTGTCGAAAATCTCCTTTGCCTCTTCCTCTGTAGCACCACCAACGAGTTCTTCCGCCTTTGCTATGTCAAAACCAAGATCTGCAGGCTTAAACATTCTCTCATAGGTGTTAGTAACAACCTTGAAATCGCTGGTCAGTGAGATTTCGTCATAGCCATCAATACTATTCACAATACCATAGTCTATGCCTATCTTCTGGCAAACTTGTTGATAAAGGCGCATCTGTCCAAGCGTTGCGGTGCCCAATAGTTGACACTGAGGCTTAGAAGGGTTTATTATGGGTCCCAACAGATTGAAGAAGGTTGGGAAAGGCAATGCCTTACGTATGGCACCGACAAACTTCATGGCTTTTGCAAAAAGTTGGGCATGAAGATAAACAATACCACATTCGTTTATGGAACGATTCAATTTACCAATGTCATCCGTAAACATAACTCCATGGCTTTTTATCACATTTGATGCTCCACTCACGCTCGTTGCGGCATAATTGCCATGCTTAGCAACTTTATAGCCAGCACCTGCTATTACAAAGCATGATGTTGTGGAAATATTGAACGTATTCTTCCGATCACCACCTGTACCAACAACATCAATATACCGGTCACAGTCAAGTGGCACAGCCACGCCTGTTTCCAGAATGCCATCACGAAAGCCAAGCAGTTCGTCAACAGAAATCCCACGCATTTGTATAGCCGTAAGCAATGCCGTAATCTCTGGATCCGAAAGTTCACCATGAGTAATGGCAACAAGCAACTGCTTCGTTTCCTCCCGTTCTAACTCCTCATGACTTAAAAGCCTGTTAAAAATACTTGTTATGTCCATAATTTTACGTTCTTTATATATTTCATGAAATGGCAGAACTCTACACTAATTGAAAAAAGGCCTGTCGTGAATTACGGCAGGCCTTTTGTATAACTCAATATTAAGAGTATCCACTATGGCAAAGCGACTCACGACTTTTTCAATCTTGAGTTACGCCACCACCAATATGCAAATACGAAATTATTCATCTTGAATGATTTTAGATTGGCAGCAAAGTTAATAGAAATATTTCAATCTGCAAATTTTTTAGCTAAGAAAATTTCATATAATCTATTTTTTAACATTTCAGAAAGCCAAATATGTTAATTCAAAGAAAAACAGGCCAAAACATTTGCTTTTATCAAAAAGATAGTTTATTTTTGTAACTGTTTTAGAGAGATTTCATACGTTTTTACTGAAATCTCTTGTGAGGTTGGTAGCATCCTGCACCAACCTCTTTTCCTTTTTATTGCATTTTACACACTAAAAATTTGGTCAATAAAGTAAAAAAGCTTATTTTTGCACTACAAAAAGTTCATATACATTTTAAAACGACAGCCTATCGACATACTTCTACTTCAAAAACAGAATAGAAATAGAACAATGAAGAAACTCTCCGACATGAGTGATGAGGAGTTGGCTTTGTGCTATATGGAAGGCAACAACAAGGCTTTTGACCTTTTATTGGCTCATAATCAGTCACCCCTTTTCTCATACATTCTCTTTGTCGTTCACGATGAAGATACGGCAAATGACGTTTTCCAAGACACGTTCATAAAAATCATATCCAAACTCCGCAATGGACTTTACGCACCTACAGGAAAGTTTGGAGCATGGTGTATGCGCATTGCACACAACGTCATAATGGATCTTTACAGAAGCAGGAAAAACGAACATATCGTTGAAACCAATGACGACAATGACATATCAAACATACCACCAGAATGCCTACAGGACATAAATATTGAGCAAACGTACATCAATGACCAAATTTTAAAAGATGTAAGGAAGATGATGAACAAATTGCCCAATCCGCAAAGGGAGGTCGTTTACATGCGCTTTTATCAGCAAATGTCATTCAAGGAAATATCCGAAGTCACCAATGTTAGCATCAACACAGCTCTTGGACGCATGCGTTATGCAATACTTAACATGAGACGCATGGCGAAAGAACATAATATCCACCTTGAGCTAAACTAACAACCATACTCAATAAAAGCGCCCCCCAATGGCATCTACAGCGCACAAAGCGAATAAAGAAACTTAGAGATTCTTCAGCCCCAATATTGCTGCTTCAGGATTCTCGGATTTGAAGATATAATTGCCACTTACAAGGACATCTGCCCCTGCTTGCCAAAGGCAAGCAGCTGTGTCCCCGTTAACTCCACCATCAATCTCTATTAAAGCCTTAGAGCCACTCTCCTCTATCATTGTTCTTAACCTATTGAGCTTCTTAATAGTATTGCCGATAAATTTCTGTCCACCAAAACCTGGATTTACACTCATCAACAAAACCATGTCCAAATCAGCAATCACATCCTCCAATACCCAAATAGGAGTTGCGGGATTGAGAGCAACACTGGCCTTCATGCCAGCGTCATGAATCTCCCCAATCAGCCGATCAAGGTGGGTAACAGCTTCCTGATGCACCGTAAGAATTGACGCACCAGCATCAACCGCCATTTTCACATATCGTTCTGGCTTGACTATCATAAGATGGACATCAAGTGGCTTATTGGTTATTGCCTTCACCGCCTTTATAACAGGAAAGCCAAAAGATATGTTTGGCACAAATACGCCGTCCATAACATCGCAATGAATCCAATCGGCTCGACTTGCATTCAGCATTTTTATATCGTCTTCCAAATTCGCAAAATCAGCAGCGAGAATAGAAGGAGATACCAAAGGAGTTTTCATAATCTGTCCTTAAAAGTTTTAAACACAAAGCAAATGTCAAGAACTTAGCTAAAGAGCTTGCTTGACTTACAAGACTTATTTTGGCTATAGTATTTATAAGCCACCTGACGGATAATATACAATGTTTGTTCCGAAGGTTTAACTTCCTTGAGTAAAATAACATTCATAGGCACTGTATTTATAAATTTCCACTTTACACATTAAACGCAACAATACCTATTTTATTTTACCTTACTCCAAAAAATATCATTATTAATGTATCCCAATATTATATCTAAAAAACTTGCAGGACATTCTATTCGACAGAAATACCCTGCAAGCAATATATTTTACATACTTATTTCTACTGTTTATTTCTCAACATCCTTCTTGACCCTTGTTTTCTTCTTGGTTTCCATTTTTTCACGAAGTTTAGCCTCTGAAGCTTCTATTTTTTCTATACGCGCTTTCAAACGCTCAATTTCCTTGTCCTTCATCTCAATTTCATCCCCCTCATTCTTTATGGTGGTAAGCAATGAGTTTAATTGGTCATTATCAATTTCCGAAGGATACAAAGCATTTACCCTATTAATGAAATCACCCAAAATATTCATATAATTTGTAAACGCATCAAACGGGCTACTGTATATTCCACGATCAATGCCAACATGGGAAGGCTTGGTTGACATAAATCGGAAATTATTGCTTGCCTGAAGATACATCCAATCAAGGTTTATCTTAGGATCATTGGCAATGCGTACACGATCAGCCACACTGTAAAGTTTATTGAAAGCCTCGCGCTGCATGGGATTTCCAAGCCAGCTACTAACATCACGCTCCTCATCGACCCAAGAAAGCGTATCCGGCACATTCAATTCGCCAACACTGGAGAAATTGTCACAAACTTCACTCGGAGTAGAAAATGTTATATTTTGCCGTCTTGCAAACTGAGGCAAAGCATGGAAGAAATCAAGAATGTTGCTTGACAAAGGCTGGGATATTCCAAAAGCCGACAACTCCATGAAAATGTTTATCACCCTTTCCTCTTCAGGAAGATTGGCAATACGTGCAACATACTGGTCTGCAAAAAGTGGATACCCTTCCCAATCCTTATTATTAAAACGCAAACAGATATCATCACTCAGAGTAATGTCGCGAAGCAACAGTTTTAGATTTGGAGCTATGGCACAATTATAAACATAATGTGGTGATTTCCACCCAAGAACATGCTTGGCTCCTTCAGTAAGCATTCCCTTAAAACCAAGGGCAGCAGCCTGCGAACCAATGTCGTCACTATAAATAAGCGAAGAATTACGCAAAACAGTAGGTTTCTGACCAAAAGCCTCCTGCATTTTCTCCACCTGCTTTTTAACATTCGTAGCAAACACTGCAGGATCCTTCAATGCAGCCAATCCATGCGAATATGGTTCAGCTATAAACTCAACGCACCCTGTCTGGGCTAACTCTTGCAATTTTTCTATTACTTGAGGAGCATACAATTCCAATTGCTCCATGCCAACACCAGACAACGAAAACGCCACACGAAAATATTGCCCATTCTCCTTTATCATGTCAGCAATCGTATTCAATGCTGGCATGTACGACCGCTCTGCTATGTCAGTAATGGTACGCTCGTTCTCATAATCATCATAATAATAATGATCTGTTCCTATATCAAAAAAACGATATCGCTTCAGATGCACAATCTGATGTATCTCAAAATATAAACAAATAGTCTTCATCCTCTTTGAAGTTTATGCGTTAATTTTAGGACTTTGGGCTTACAAAGCCTAAATCCAAAGCCTTTTTTATTTATATATAATTTGAATAAGATTTACTGCTTCCAATGTAACGTCTTAAGGTAAAGTTCACGAATCCAACTGCCAACCTTTTCCCATGTTATTTGAGCAACTTCTTTCTGTCCTTCTTCCTGAAGATACCTGAAAAGACTTTCGTTATGGCAGATGCCGTATATGGCATCTGCCATTGCATTAATGTCCCAATAATCAATCTTGAAACAATTTGTCAATATTTCACCACAGCCACTCGATTTTGAGATTATGGTTGGTGTCCCACACTGCATTGCTTCAAGAGGCGATATGCCAAAAGGCTCACTGACAGATGGCATTACGTAAACATCGGAATTTTTCAAGCACTCATACACTTGCTTACCTCGCATAAAACCCGGAAAATGGAAACGATCGGCAATGCCACGTTCTGCTGCAAGATAAATCATTTGATCCATCATGTCACCTGAGCCTGCCATGCAAAAGCGAATATTATTAGTACGATGGAGTACCATATTTGCAGCCTCTACAAAATACTCTGGTCCCTTCTGCATTGTTATGCGACCAAGGAATGTAACAACCTTTTCCCTACCCTTATGATCAGCACGTGGTATAGCCTGATTCTCCGCACTCAACGGATATACGGCATTGTGAACGGTAAAAACCTTACGTGGATCTTGATGATAATGGTTTATAACCGTCTGGCGCGTAAGTTCAGAAACACACATTATACAGTCAGCATGATCCATACCATCCTTTTCAATACCATATACAGTTGGATTGACATGACCACGTGAGCGATCCCAGTCTGTTGCATGGACATGTATGCACAAAGGTTTTCCACTCACCTGCTTCGCAAAGATACCTGCAGGATATGTAAGCCAATCATGAGCATGAATAATGTCAAATTGCTCTGAACGCGCCACCACTCCAGCTATTATCGAATAATTGTTTATCTCATCTGTAAGATTTGATGGATAACCACCAGCAAACTCCATGCAGCCGAGATCGTTAACATTCATATAACTAAAGTCTGCATAAAGGTGGTCACGATAACGGTAATAATCGTTTGGATCCATAAGATTTCCAACACGCGACTTAACATACTCATAATCCACATCCCTATATACAATAGGGACACAGTTCATGGCAACAATATGCGCATACGTATGATCCTCATCTCCCCATGGCTTGGGCAGACAAAGAGTTATATCAATATCACCTTGCGCATGAAGTCCCTCAGATATGCCAAAATTAGCAGTAGCAAGACCTCCATACACGTGGGGAGGATACTCCCAACCAAACATTAAAACTTTCATTTGCAGATCCTCCCTATTATTAGTCCTTGTATTTTATTATAAGTTCTCCAGCCCTGAGAATTTCTGCCACATTGACAGCAAAAGATATGGCGCCACGTCCTTGGAAAGGCGGATTTCCATCAAAAAGTTCAGGCAATGTGCCTATACAATGCCCAAACATTTCCCCTTCAAAGCCAATCATCTGCCTCTCTATAAAACTCAAACGTGAGCGCTTGTAAAGTTTCAGACAAGCCTCCATGTAAAATCCTTCCAGCCAAGGCCAAGCTGTACCTTGATGATACGCATAATCACGCTGAGACTGTGGACCAACATACATTGGATTATATCCAGAGCTCTTAGGTGACAGGGATCGTAAACCTTTTGGAGTAAGCAGCTCACGCGTACACATATCTATAACATTACGTTTCTGCTCACGGGTAAGTGGCGAAAAGTCAAATGCTGCTGCAAAAATCATATTAGGACGCACTGACCAACTCGGTTTGTCACCATCAACATAATCAAAAAGATAACCCACATCATTGACAAACGTATGCTGGAAAGCATCGGCACATTTTACAACCATTGCCTGTAAACCAGAAGCTCGATCCGCATCATCAATCTCTGTGGCCAACAAGGATGCAAACTCCAAGGCATTATACCACAACGCATTGAATTCAACAATATATCCAGTACGAGGCACTACAGGCAAACCGTTTACAGTAGAGTTCATCCACGTAACGGCAGTCCTTTTACCATCAGTCCTTAGCAAACCACAATCGTCAAGCACAAGATTAGGATGCCTACCTGATTTTATATAAGCAACTATGTCCAAAACAAGCTTGGAATAGCGTTTCGCACAAATAGACAAACCCACTTTATTCGCATATTGCTGCACAGACCAAATAGCCCATAATGGAACATCTGGCTTGTCTATTTCTGAAATCATCCCCGTCTGAGGTCTGCCTTCCATAAATTCACGCAACTGTTTTTCCGCAGTTGCCATTGAGTCTTCAAAATAATCAACCTCGTCTATTGACAAAGTCAAGCCTGGCAAAGAGATAAACGTATCACGTGCACGGCATTTAAACCATGGATACCCTGCAAGAATATACCTCTTGCCTTCCTTATTGTGAACATGAAACTGATGAGCAGCATTTATAAGGCAATGGGCAAAATTATCACGAGGAGTACGTTCAAGAGCCTCTTTTTCAAAAAGAGCTTTCAACGAACGAGTCTTCGACTCAGACGTTGATGCCGCAAATACAATACTCTCCCCCTTTTTGATATCTATGGAAAAATATCCTGGGACATAAAGATCTTCATTAGAAGAGTATCCACGTTCCTGTTCTTTCGGATATTCAAGACCACGATACCAATCTGGGCAGAATACAAATTCTCCTTTTTTTGAAAATTGCATGTAAAGGAAAGGATATCCGTCATACATACGTGTGCGTATGCCATTATCCACCTCTTCATAATCACGACAAACTCTTGAATTTTCATGTGTAAACTGACGCACACTCCGAAATGCAAGGAAAGGTCTGAACTGCAACGTAGTTGCCGAATGAGCCTCGACAAGCGTATACCGAATGAGAATGCGATCCTCGTAATGCTGAAAAACGACTTCGCGCTTCAGCACTACACCCCCCACACGATACAACGTCGTGGGCACCTTAGCACAATCAAATTCCTGAATGTACTTATGCCCATTTGGACTGAATACATTTCCTTGATACTTATGAAGACCAAGATTAAATGCAGCACCATGCTGTATTACCGAACAATCGAGTGAAGAAAGAAGCACATGGTTGTCATTGTCCAACTCTGGAACAGGAACAACCAATAAGCCATGATACTTCCTCGTGTTACAATCTACAATGCTTGAGCATGAATAGGCACCAGAACGATTTGTCCGCAGAAGTTCCTTCTGTAGCGAATCCTGCAGGTTTATCATGGATGCCCTTTCAAATTTGAGATAGCTCATAGTAAAGGCTTTATATATAGGTTCTACGATCAGATAGATGGGAAGCAACATCGCACTCCCCTATTTTATGTCCAAAAATAACAAAAAAAAAGCGCTTAGCAAAACATTAATCAAACTTTGATATCTTTTTGTGTTTTTTTAAGATTTCAAGTCTAACAATGACGCTTTTTATATAGCTCAAGTATCAGACCAACTTTCTCTTCCATTGAAATATTTGCATCTATCCAATGAATTTTCACACCACGGCGTTCCATCCCACGAAACCATGTCATCTGTCGTTTGGCAAACTGATGGATAGCAATCTCAAGCTGTCGGACCATATCACTATATGACAAACGACCAACAACATACTCCGTAACATACTTATACTCCAAACCATAATATATAAGATTTTCTGGCGGGATGCCACTTTCCAACAATCCCCTCACTTCCTCAACCATACCGTTTTCCAAACGACATAACAGTCTGTCTGTTATTTTTCGGCGACGCTCATCCCGCCCAATACTTACACCAACAACCAACGAATCAACAGGTTGCATCTTCCTTAATTCTGAATAATGTTCCAAATTATAAGTCTCAATCTCAATAGCACGTATCGCACGCTGAGCAGTGTCAACATCTGTCCTGTTATGCATATTCGAACCAGTACGTCGTTTTAAATCCACCAACATGGCTGCCAGTTCATCAAGCGAACAATGCTCAAGACGCAAGCGCAACTCTTGATTTTGGGGAACAGTTGAAAGGGCATATCCATGCAGAACTGCCTCTATATACAAACCCGTCCCCCCACAAAGGACAGGAATTTTCCCTCTACTTTCAATATCCTTATAAACTATATTGAAATCTTGTTGATAACGATAAAGGTTATATTTCGTTCCTGCTTCTACAATATCTATAAGATGGTATGGCACTTGCCTGCCTTTGACAACATAATCGTAAAGATCCTTGCCTGTACCAATATCCATCCCCCGATACACCTGTCGTGAATCCGCACTTATTATCTCACCACCTATAGCATTAGCCAAGTGCGCTGCCAAATCTGTCTTGCCTGATGCTGTTGGACCAAGTATTGTAATCATTATTATTTCTAATTAATATAAATATCTGAATACAAAGGTAACCACTTTATTATAAAAACAAAATACCTCGCACATCCATACCAACATCCTTATAATAAATTTCGCACATCCACAAACAAAAAGGCATCTGACATTTTTGCCAGACGCCTTTTATCTTATCTACTGAGCAACTCTATTAAAGGAGTGTTGAGAAGTGCTTGATTGTACGAACCATCTGAGAAACATAAGAGTTCTCATTGTCGTACCAAGAAACAACCTGAACCTGAGTCTTGCCATCAGGCAATGCGCATACCATCGTCTGAGTTGCGTCAAACAGAGAACCGAAACGCATACCAACAATGTCAGAAGAAACAATCTCGTCAGTATTGTAGCCAAAAGACTCAGTTGTAGCAGCCTTCATAGCAGCGTTAATCTCGTCAACGGTAACAGCCTTTGCGCAAACAGCATTCAATATTGTGGTAGAACCTGTTGGAGTCGGAACACGCTGTGCAGCACCAATCAGCTTACCATTCAACTCAGGAATTACCAAACCGATAGCCTTTGCAGCACCTGTTGAGTTAGGAACAATGTTCACAGCACCAGCACGGCTACGACGGAGATCGCCCTTACGCTGAGGACCATCAAGTATCATCTGGTCGCCAGTATAAGCGTGAATTGTGCACATGATACCAGACTCGATTGAAGCCAAGTCATTCAGAGCCTTAGCCATAGGAGCCAAGCAGTTTGTGGTGCAAGAAGCAGCAGAAATGATGTGGTCGTCCTTTGTCAGAGTCTCATGGTTAACATTGTAAACGATAGTGGGCAGGTCATTGCCAGCAGGAGCAGAAATAACTACCTTCTTAGCACCAGCATCGATATGAGCCTGAGCCTTTGCCTTAGAAGTATAGAAACCTGTGCACTCCAAGACAACATCAACACCAAGCTCACCCCAAGGCAACTCAGCAGCGTTAGCCTTAGCATAGATGGTAATCTTCTTGCCGTCAACAACGATATGATCCTCGCCAGCCTCAACAACATGACCCTGAGCTGCGTAATTGCCCTGAGTTGAGTCATACTTCAGCAGGTGAGCAAGCATTTTAGGAGAAGTAAGGTCGTTGATAGCAACAACCTCGAAGCCCTCAGCTCCGAACATCTGACGGAAAGCAAGGCGGCCGATACGGCCAAAACCATTGATAGCTACTTTAACATTTGCCATTTTACTTATTTTTTATAAAGGTTTATAAAATGAATTCTCTTAACTTTCTTTGTTTTGCGTTGCAAAGATACAAAATATTTTCTAATTTTGCAGTTGGTAAGAGTATTAAATAATACAAAAAAGGAATGTTTCAGAGCGAAGCCCCCAAAACACGCCTTTGAAGTTTTACCGATGCAACACAGAGTTTGCAAAACCGCATTTTTGTCACATAAACAAAATATATAAACTAAAAAGTATGAGAAAATTTTTAGACGATTTTAAAGCATTCGCCGTCAAGGGCAATGCTGTGGACATGGCTGTTGGCGTTATAATAGGCGGAGCCTTTGGTAAGATTGTGAGCAGCATAGTGAATGACATAATAATGCCGCCGATAGGCTGGCTAATTGGAGGTGTCAATTTCTCTGACCTAAAAGTCACACTACCCGCAAGAAAAATCACAGAAGGCATAGAGATGCAAGCTGCCACTATTAATTATGGCAACTTTGTCCAAACCATAATCGACTTCACTATCATCGCATTATGTGTATTCTTATTGGTAAAAGGTATTAGCAAATTAGCTAAAAAGGAAAAGAAAGCAGACGATGCGACCCCACCACCACCTTCTGCTGAAGAAAAACTGCTAACAGAAATAAGGGATTTGCTAAAAGAAGGGAAATAAAATCCGAAAAATTCAAAGGAGGTGAGCGTGACAAAGAACAGAATCTGTTCATCACAACTCACCTCCTTCCTTTTATTTTCTAATATAATCTTTTGACACCAAATCGTAGTACAGAGATTCCAGTTCTCCAAGGGTCAACTTCTCCACACTGTGCTCTATGACACGTATCAACTCGTCGCGCCGAGCAACATCATCGTTGCCAAAATGTGTGAATACTTTCATAATGCACTATACATCACACCACATGTCACTCCCACTCTATGGTCGATGGTGGTTTTGATGAAACATCATAGCACACACGGTTCACTCCCTTAACCTTGCGGATTATTTCATTTGAGACATCGGCAATGAAATCATAAGGCAGACGTGCCCAATCTGCCGTCATGGCATCCATGGATGTCACCGCACGCAAAGCTACAGGATGCTCGTATGTTCGCTCATCGCCCATAACTCCAACAGAACGAATAGTAGAAAGCAGTACAGTACCAGCTTGCCATACATTGTCATACAGGGAAGTGCCATCCGGCATTACATATCCGTGCATCTTCTCTATATAAATGTCATCAGCATCTTGCAATATACGTACTTTTTCACGAGTTATGTCCCCCAATATACGAACGGCAAGTCCTGGACCTGGGAACGGATGACGTTTGATAAGGCGCTCAGGCATATTTAGCTCATACCCAACACGACGCACCTCGTCCTTGAAAAGCCACTGCAATGGCTCACACAAACGCAACTTCATTTCCTTTGGAAGACCACCAACATTATGATGGCTCTTGATCGTCATTCCTGTGATGCTCAAACTCTCTATGCGATCTGGGTAAATGGTGCCCTGGGCAAGCCATTTGGCATCTGTTATCTTCTTTGCCTCTGCATTGAATACCTCCACAAAATCACGACCTATTATCTTGCGCTTCTTCTCAGGATCGGTAACACCTTCCAAGTCCTTGAAAAACTTTTCAGAGGCATCCACACCTATAACATTAAGCCCCAAGCCATTATAAGCTTCCATGACCTTCTCGAACTCATTCTTCCGAAGCATGCCATGATCAACAAATATGCAAGTAAGGTTCTTGCCAATTGCCTTATTCAACAATGTGGCACAAACCGATGAATCAACGCCACCTGACAATCCTAAAATCACACGGTCATCACCGATTTGCTCTCTCAGTTCCTTTACCGTACTGTCAACAAAAGAGGCAGGACTCCACTCCTGACGACTTCCACAAATATCAACAACAAAGTTTTTCAAAAGCAGTGTTCCCTGCAACGAATGATAAACCTCCGGATGAAACTGTACGCACCAAACTCGATCGCTGTCATTAGCAAAAGCAGCATACTTTACATCTGCCGTAGAACCAATGACATGATAGCTGTCAGGAATCGCCGTAATGGTGTCACCATGGCTCATCCATACCTGCGAGCCTTTTTCGAAGCCATTAAATATAGGCGACGACACGTCCAATGTCTCCAAATTAGCCCTGCCATACTCACGTGTGCCTGTCTGTTCAACACGCCCACCAAGTGTATTGCTGATAAACTGCGCTCCATAACAAATGCCAAGCACAGGATATTTGCCTATAATCTCAGCGAGGTCAACCTTGAACGCCTCCTTATCATGTACGGAATAAGGACTTCCACTAAGAATAACTCCTATCACTGAAGGATCATCCTTGGGGAACTTGTTGTAAGGCAGAATCTCACAAAACGTATCCAATTCACGC
>CAYLUI010000030.1:0-37394 GCA_964386825.1 uncultured Prevotella sp.
CTCTGCCCATGCCGTTCCGCATACGCCCTTGCCCTTGCCTATGGAGTAGCAGGCAGGGTCGCCCTGGAAAGGGCCAAGCTCAAGTGCGTCGCCATTGACGATGTAGAAACCAACCCAAAAGTAATGGCTGAAAGCTCCTTTCAGCAACGATGACACGTTGGCAAGTGCCCCTGTGCGGTTGCCAACGCCTTCTATCATGCTCGCCACCTGCGGCACTATTTCCTGGTATGTCTGCAATTTCGAGTTCATGCTGCAAATTTACGGCATCTTTTTCGTTAAACCAATTAAATATTTGTATTTTTGTGGGCAAATTTGTCAAAGCGTTCCGGCTCCATCGGCAAATGGTGCCGGTCGCATGGGCATTCATGACAAAAAGTTTGATATGGAATCGAGAAAAGGCATTGCAGCCGAGAAGAAGGCGACCGGGAAATGCAACTGTGCGCAAGCGGTCCTGACCACGTATGCCGATCTGACGGGGCTTGATGAGGACACGGCCATGTGCCTTGCCGATGGCTTTGCCGCAGGCATGGCAAACATGGAGGGCACGTGTGGGGCACTTGTCGGGGCTGGGCTGGTGCTTGGCATGGCAAACTGCGACAAGCGCAAGACATTGAGGCAGATGCGTGAGCTGATGGCAGGTTTTCAGGAGCGCAACCATGCCACGCAGTGCAGGGTGCTCAAGGGTGTTGACACGCATGTGGTGTTGCGCCAGTGCCCGATGTGCGTGTCTGATGCCTGTGAACTGTTGGAGGGGCTGCTTGATGCACGGTCGTAAGTCGCCTGTCGATGAGGAGGGCTTTGCGTGACGGCGCAAAACAGCCAGACCTGTCATTGTGAGGTGCCAAAGCCCTTGTGTTTTCGAGGACAATTTTGTACCTTTGCATTCGGATACCGAATTTAAAGTCAATCATTGGTAAAAACTAAAATACGATAATATGAAGTTATTGCGTGACCGCATTCTGAAAGATGGCAAGTGTTTCCCCGGTGGGATATTGAAGGTGGACAAGTTTATCAACCATCAGCTTGACCCAAACCTTATGAAGCAGATAGCCGTGGAGCTGATCCGCCGCTATGCCTCAACTGAGATAAACAAGATACTGACCATTGAGGCGAGCGGCATTGCCCCTGCCATAATGATGGGTTTCTTGCTCGACCTGCCGGTGGTGTTCGCAAAAAAGAAGAAGCCGTCCACGATGGAAGACATGCTGTCAACCAAGGTGGTTTCATTCACGAAGCAAAGGGAATACAACGTTGTCATATCAAAGGAATACCTCACGCCAAAAGACAAGGTGCTGTTCATTGACGACTTCCTCGCCTACGGCAACGCCGCCAAGGGTATAATAGACCTTTGCCGGCAGGGTGGGGCGGAGCTTGTTGGCATGGGCTTCATCATAGAGAAGGCTTTCCAGCACGGACGTGAGGAGATTGAGCGTGAGGGCGTGCGCTGTGAGAGCCTCGCCATAATTGATTCGCTTGACAATTGCGAGATAAAGATAAGGGAGAAGTAAGCCGTGGCAAATAGCAGACAAGGGGAGGAAAGGCAGAGGGATTTGATATATGGGCTTAACGACCGTCCGCCAATGCGCGAGACCCTTTTTGCGGCATTGCAGCATTTGCTTGCTGTTTTCGCTGCCATCATCACCCCTCCGCTCATCATCAGTTCGGCCTTGCGGTTTGACATTGAGACCACGGGCTTCCTTGTCTCAATGTCGCTGTTCGTGTCGGGGCTTGCAACGTTCATACAGTGTCATCGCCTTGGCCCCTTGGGCACGGGCTTGCTGTGCATACAGGGCACGTCGTTCTCGTTCATAAGCCCCATCATCGGTGCCGGTATGCTTGGCATGGTGGGGGGCAAAATGGATGTCGAGGCAGGGCTTAGCTATATTTTCGGTGGCTGCATGGTGGCATCCGTCGTAGAAATGGCGGTCAGCCGTGTGTTGCCATACGCCCGAAAGGTCATCACCCCTCTTGTTGCAGGGGTTGTGGTTACGCTCATTGGCTTGTGCCTTATCAAGGCGGGCATCAACTCTTGTGGCGGTGGGCAGGCAGCCATCGACGATGGCTCTTTCGGCTCACTGCGCTATCTCGGGTTGGCATTGCTGGTGTTGCTTACCATCATTTTCTTCAATCGCTCACGCAACCAGTACCTGCGCATGGGTTCCATTGTCATAGGTCTGCTCGTGGGTTGCGCCGCGGCTTGGTGCCTGGGCATGATGGACTTTTCCGGCATCAGCGTCGAGAGCCATCTTAACCTTCCCATGCCGTTCAAGTATGGTCTCAGGTTCGACTTGGGCACAATCATAGGTCTTGGGCTTATTTACCTTGTCACGGCGGTGGAGGCCTTTGGCGACATAACCGCCAACTCGCTCATTTCGGGCGAGCCTGTCGAGGGACCAGTTTTCATGAAGAGGGCGCAGGGAGGAATACTCGCGGATGGCTTCAACTCTTTCATTGCCGCTATATTCAACAGTTTCCCCAACTCCATTTTTGCCCAGAACAACGGCATGATACAGCTTACGGGTGTGGCGAGCCGGTATGTTGGCTATTTCGTTGCGGCAGCGTTGTTTGTCCTCGGCTTGTTTCCTGTCGTGGGGCAGGTGTTCTCGCTCATTCCCGATTGCGTGCTTGGCGGAGCCACACTCCTGATGTTTGGCACGGTGGCTGCGGCAGGCATCCGCATCATTGCGGCAACGGCGATAACGCGCAAGGCAGTGCTCGTTATGGCGATAAGTTTTTCGCTTGGCATGAGCGTGGAGCTTGTGCCGGAAATTCTTTCCAAGATGCCCGACGTGATACAGAGCATATTCCGCAGTGGGATAACCACAGGTGGGCTTGCCGCCATGGTGTCCAACGCCCTAATCAGGATTAAGGAATAGAAGATTATGCCATGTATGGATGCTGAGCAGTGGCGAGAGAAGCTTCTCGAAAGGCTTTCCAAGGATGAGATAATGTGCTTGTGCCACATCGTGCGCGACAATGGTGGCGAATACGGGCGGAAGCTTCTGTATGAGTTTACTTTTGATGCGGAAGACCGTGTTGCCACAAACGCCCTTTGGGTATTTACCCATTTGGCTTGCGATGATGCGTGGCTGTGTGGCAAGCAGGACGAGCTTATTGACAGGGTGATGCGTGAAACAAATGCCACCAAGTGCCGATTGATGCTCTCGATGCTTTTGGGACAGCCTTTCGAAATGGAAAGCGTGCGTGCCGATTTCGTTGATTTCTGCCTGGCCAGGATGGCTGATTGCCGTTGGCCTTGTGCCATAAGGACTTTGTGCATCAAGCTTGCCTACAGCCAGTGCAGGCATTTCCCTGAGTTGGTGATGGAACTGGAAATGGCGCTTGACCTGCTTGGGCAAGAGCCTTTGCCTCCGGCATTGGCATCCGTGAGGAAGCTGATTATGAAGAAAATCATTGTCGCCCGTAAAAAGACACGGCGGCATCCGTGAAAAATGGCATTCGCATTTATGAAAAGACATGCTTCCATGCGTGAGAGAAAATGTTCTCAACCATGGAAGCATGTCTTTTCATTCATGGGCTTATGCTTTGCGTTTATTGAGAGGGTGCGCCGTTATCCGTATGCTTGTGCCCGTAGCCCAGCATACGCCGCAACCTCATTATGCGCCTTTGTCCATCAGTGAATTTCGTGTTGTCCCATTTTCCTATCATGCCGTTGGCAATTTGCCATTCGGCATCGTCTTTCGTATCGTGGAAGAATAGCAGGTGGGCGGTTGGCAACAGCAGGTTGTTGCCTTTCAGCCTTGGCAAAACCTTTTCGAGGTTTTCCTTGTGCCCGGCCGACGGTTTGCCTGTGGCTATTGCCGAGGCGTAGAAAGCAAAATGGAAGTTTGCCTTGTCGTTGGGCAAGAACACCTTGCAGCCATGCAGAGATTGCTCAATCTGGCTTATCTCGTCAAGTATCGCCGACTTGTCGCGTATGCTGTCGTTGGCTATTATCTCCAACGCCAAAAATGCAAGTCGCTTGCTGTCTTTTTCCACATCGGTGGATTTGGCAACCTTTCCCGACAGTGGCCGGATGTATTCGGGCTTTAGGCTGACGGCCGCTATCGCCACGTCGGGGAGGTTCACCACAAGGTACTGCCCATGCTTGTGCGGCAGCTTTTGCACGATGCCGGTTATGCCGGCGAACGGTCCGTCCATTATTTTCACCAGTCCGCCTTTCTCCAGCCTCAACTCCTCCGGTTTGTAGAAGGTGAGTTTCGCCTCTTCCACCTCGTTCAGTTTTCTGAAGTTGCCCATTTCGTCATCCCTTATGCGGACATATCTCAATGAGCCGTCGCCCAGCCTGTTGCTTTTCAGGAAAATGTATTGCTTCAGTGGGCTTGCTTCGCGGAAAGACAGCAAGTCGTCCTTGCTTCCCCTTGCGAACACAAGTCCGTAAACGCTGGGCAAATGTCGGCGCACCTTTCTGCCATGCACGGTTTGCAGCACATGGTGCATGGGCACATACGCGTCGAAGCCCCTAACGAGGAGTTCGTCGCGTATGTCAAGTTCTTTTTTGTAGCTTACGCTGAACACATACCATCCGATGTCATTCACTTCTTGTGGCATTACGGATGTTTTGTGTTAGCGTACAGGGGCAATGAGGTCAGAGCGTGATGTGCCGACGCATGCACTTGGCATTTGTATGTGGAGCATGGCACAAACCGTAGGCGCGATGTCGTTCATGTGGACTGCTGCCGAAGACTCGCCGTGACCGACGTTCCATCCGTAGAGCACGAACGGTATGTGGGCATCGTATGGGTTCCACTGTCCGTGGGTCGTGCCACGGTAGTCGGGCTTGTCGGAAACATTCTCCCAGTTGGCCTTTGCTACGTAGAACAGGTCGCCACTGCGTTTCTTGTTGTATCCGTTCACGATCATCTCACGCATGGGCTGTGGTATTGAGGTGGTCAGCACCTTGTCGTAATCCACGGCGTAAAGTATGTTCTCGTTTTCTTCCAGCAGTTTGCATACGCGCTCCTTCACTTTGTCCAAGTCAGCCCCGGCCTTGCTTATGCCCTCGTGGTTGAGGTAAATTCGTCCGGCATCCTCGTCCTTTATCACAGGCGCAAAGCCAAATTCCTTTTCGAGTTGTGCCTCGATGGGCTTGAAGCAGTTCCATGTTTCCAGTCCTCCTGCCGGCATGTTGTGCTGTTTCAGGAAGTTGGGGTTGTGAGCGCCACCATGGTCTGCCGTCAGGAACACGAGATAGTTGCCTTTGCCAACCTTCTCGTCAAGCACGTTGAGGAAGTTTGCCACCTGGCGGTCCAGCTCCATGTAAACGTCAATGTTCTCCTTGCCTCGTGTGCCGAAAGTGTGCCCTATGGCATCGGTTGACGACACGCTTATGGCCAGCAGGTCAGTGATGTCGTCTTGTCCCATCTGCTCGTTCACGAGTGCCGCCTCGGCCATTTGGAAAGTCTTCGTCACGCCCACCACAGAGGTCTTCACGTCGGTGCGTGGCTTTACGGCAATCTGCTTGTTGGTCTTTTTCACCCATTCGGGCAGTTCCTTCATGTAGTATGTTGACGAGATGAAATGTCCGGCAGAGTTGTCCCACCAGTATGCGGCGTCGGCACCATGGCCTGCCGGCATTATGGCTGCGCGGTCCTTCAGTGACACGCCGATGACCTTGCCCTTGAAGTCGGTGGCAATCTTGAGTACGTCGCCAATGCCCGATGCCAGCAGGTTGCGTGGCGACATTTTGCCCTCCTTGCTGTCCGAGCCTACGCTCTGAACCGACTCGTCGTCGCAGCAGTAAACCTTCTTGCCGTCAATGTAAAAGTCGTTGCCGGCTATGCCTGTCAGTGCCGGTATGCTGCCCGTGTAAACGATGCTGTGCCCCACGGCGGTCACTGTGGGAACGTAGGGTATCAGGCAGTTCTCGAAAGAGAAACCCTTGTCAACAAGCCTGCGCAGGCCGTCGTTGCGATATTGGTCGTAGTAATAATATAGGTAATCCCAGCGCATTTGGTCAACCACGAGTCCCACTACGAGTTTTGGTCTTTCCACTTGACCCATGGATGGCAGCGCAAGCAATGCGGCGGCTGCGAGTGACAAAAGTTTTCTTTTCATGTCAAAATAAATAGTTTAAGTTTTCCTTGAATGCAAATTTACTGCTTTTCGACCGAAAAGTTGTTGGTTTGCGTAAAAATTATTGTTACAAAGGCATGAAAATCTGAATACGCCATTTGTTTGTCGTTGATTGTCAGGCTTGTTTGCCACTTGCCGCCACATGGTGCTGGTCGCGGTCGGGTGGGGAAGGCACGTCTCGGCTTTTGCCTCGTTGCCATGGAAGTTTGTGCCTGTTGCCATGAAGCTTTTATCGCATGGCGATGAAGCTTTTGCCGCATGGCGATAAAAGTTTTGCCGCCTTGCCCTTAAAGCTTCAACGCCTTTCCGCTCAGGCGCAATGTCACGCAGCCACCGTGTGGGTCAAACGTCACGAGGCTCTTGCCACCGATGGTTGCCACTTTCAGCGCCTTCCCTCCCTGACGCGCTTCCTTCACGCCACGTTCCACGACAAGTGTCAGCGGATGGCTGAAGATGGCAGGGTTGAGGCTTAGCCTCGGTGTCACCTTTATTCGTTTCCTGGATGTCCTTACGGTCAGTTTCACGGCATCGCGCTCCTTGGTGTATGCGCAAACGTCGTGGAACGTGCCAATCCACAGGCTGTCGCGCAGCGTGTTGACATCCTCGAAGTGCCGCCACAGTATTTCCGGGTCGCTGAAATGGTCGTATCCGGTCACGATGCCGTGGGTCATGCCCACGCCCCACTCGCGTTCGGCAATGAGCCGCCTGACCCATTCGCGCAGCCACTTGTCATCTCGCTTTGAGCCTATGCTTACCTGGAAGGTGCGGCTGCCCACGCGGTCGCGCTCGGCGTAGGCTATCTTCTCAGGACTCTTGGCATTGCCGGGATAGAAGAAGGTGCGTGGAAACTTGCCGGTGTGTTGCCAGATGACGGTATCGTTGTGTTGCACCTCGTAGCGCAGGGCTTCGCCCTCAATCTTCTTCAGGTTTGTGTGTGCCCATCCGTGCGATGTCATTTCCTGCCCTTGGTCGCTCATTTCCTTTATCATCGCCCACGTCATGCGCGGCTTCTTTATGACGAGCGAGTCGGTGCTCGTGCCGTTTGCGGCGAGCTTTGCCTCGTTGCGGTTTATGGTGTTCCCGTTTACGCAGAATGATCCGCGGATGCCATGCTCTTTCAGTTTCGGGAACAACACGGTGTATTGGTCAAGCAGTCCGTCGTCGAACGTGTAGCTTATGGCGGCGGCCTTGTCGTCCAGGAACCTTGCCACGTAAACTTTTGTGTCTCCTGTTTGGGCGTTTGCTGGTAAAGTCATTGTGGCAAGCGTCAGTGCCGCCACTATGTTTCTGATGCTCATGTGAAAAAGTTGTCTTTAGTTTTTTCCGCCGCAAAATAACAGCTTTTTTGTGGCAACGACCCATGACAATCGTTCAATTATGTGCCATCGTGTCCTAATTGGTCACACCCCTAATGTTTGCCACTGTTAAAAATGGTGGCTTGCAAGCAAATATATTGGGAAAAACATTGCGGATGAAAAATATTATGTAATTTTGCCCGCAGTTAGAGAGTGTATTATTCAAAACACGAAGGACATGAGAAAAAAAACTATCATTCTTGCGCTTGGCATAGCATTGCTTGGCGCAGCCTGTGGTGGCAACAGCACGAGAAAGGGTGCCGCCAAGGATTCGACTAACGCAGAGATGAACAACCAAGCCGAGGCTGACACGTCGTTTTGCGGAACATACAGCGGGATACTGCCTGCTGCCGACTGCCCGGGAATAAAGACTGTGCTCACCATCAAGGCGGATAGCACCTACAAGCTCACCAGCGATTACATTGACCAAGAGAACGGACATTTTGAGGTGAGTGGCGTGTACCACATGAGGGAAGGCAACGTCATTGAGCTTGTAACGCCATCGTCGGGAGAGAAGAGTTATTATAAGGTGAAGGATGCAAGCTCTGTCATCATGACCGACTCCACGGGAACTGAGCCTGAAGGCGAGACAGCCAAGATGTATGTGCTGACAAAATAACGGTAATATAAAAATGTGAAATCCCATCGGGCAGACAGCCCGATGGGATTTTTCGTATGTCGCGGTGGGGTACGAAGCCCGGCTGGCATGTTACCACTCGGCAAGGTCGGCACGTGCCTCCACCGTCCGCTCGATGTCGTCGGGCAACGACGGGAAGAAGTCAAATCCCGTTATGCGCTCTACTTGGTCAATGGAGTTGACGTAATCGCCCTTGGGGCGGTTGCCGTCCTCGTTGCGGTAAATGAAACCAATGGCTTTGGGCGTGCCTTTCAGGCAGAGCACCACCTTGAAGAAAGCCTCGGGCACGGTGACCTTGTGCTCCTTTCCTATGCGCTTGTGCTTGCCCTTTAGCAGTATCGGGCCGCAGACTACGTAAACCTCGCCGTACTTGACTGCCCACCTGCGGCATTGGTTTTCCATCTCGTTCCAGTCGCCAACGTTCAGCCCGTGGTCCTGTGGGCAAATGTTGGTCATGAGAAAACTCTGGGCCATTGCCGCGTCGCTCCACTTGTTGTCGGCTGCCGGGCACATGTGTCCACGGTCGTAACCCGACCTTACGTAATCGTATGTCGTGACACGATACGCCTCGCCCACGCGTTCGTCTGCGGTGAAAGCTTGATTTTTCCTGTCGGCATCGCCTTTGGCATGTGCGCCGGTGAGTTTCCACGCCACCCAGTTGGGCATGAGCGTTGTGTTGTTGAAGCTGCTCACATACGCATCGTTTGCAAGTATCTGCGCAGGCGTGCCACCCGGCGTAGCCACCGCCATGGTCAGGTCGTCGATGGCTGATTGCCGCTTGTGGGCATCGTCGCCGTCGTTGCCATCCTGCTTGTCGCCGCTGTCGCGATTGTTTTCTGGTGTGCCCGCCTGGGTCTCAACGGTCGGCTTGCCAATGTTCCCACCTGCCGTGGCACGCAGGTTCCTTGGCGACTCCGTGCACGAGAGCGTCAGCGCTGCCGCCATGGCCGTTATGGCATAAAATGTTATTTTTCGCATGTTTCCGCAAGTTTGTTTTTATGTCGCCGCATGGCAGTCTTGCCATTGCGGCGCAAAGGCATCATGATTACGGCGCAATGGCAATGCGATTACGCCGTAATGGCTTTGCGTTTGCGCCGTAACGGCAACACCGTTGCGCCGCGAACGGGAAGTTTTTTTTAGATGACCTTGCGTTTCAGCAGGTCGTTCAGGTAGGCACGCACGTCTTTCCAATGATAATAGGGCGCGCGGTCGGTCTTCACGGGCAGCGTGGCTTCGTTCTCGTTGAGCAGCACCTTGACGAGGATGTCAGCGTCGGCAGTGCCCGAGGCGTTGGCTTTCGACTTCTTGGTAGGCTTGTAGAACACGAACTGCACGTTGCAAGCCATCGGGAAGATGTTGTACGAGTACCATCCCTCGTCGTCGAGACGCTCCAGGTCGGTGCGTGGGTTGCCGTATCCGTTGAGGTTGAGCAGGCACACCAGCGGCAACACGTTCACCTCATGGCCAAATCGCATGGTGGCTCCGGGGTGGTCGAGGCGCAGGCACGTGTCGGCGGTCTCGACGATGTTCTGCACAAGGTTCAGCTGCGTGTACATTCCGGCTCCGCCATTGTAGCTGCAAGGTCCCTTGTAAGTGTACCAGTAGGCGTTGCTTTGAAGCCAGATGTCATAAATCTCGTCATCGGTGAAGACATCCCAGAAGTTCTCGTACTTGTGCCTCAACTCAGTGTTTGTGAGATCCTTTGCCATGTTGAACACTTGCGTTGCCACGGAGCCTTGGTTTAGGGTCTTGGCATATTCGGGGTCGTTGAACAGTACCGTCATGAGGTGCGAGAAGTCGGCGTGGCGGCTGTTGAATGCCTTCAGGCTGTCCATGGCCTCCTTTGTCCTCACCATCTTGTCGTATGGGCTTTGCCCGTCGTTCATGTAGTACATGTCGTGGTAGCTGGCATCGTGGGTGATGTCAATCTGTGGGTTCATGGCCATGAGCTGCTGCATCTCGTTCTCCATTGACAGGATGCAGCGTATCACCACCGTTGATTTTGCGTCAACGTGCGTCTTGCCCGCGAACACCTGTGGGAAACGCTCAAACATGCGCTTGGCAATGCCACGGTGTTGCTGTGCCCCGAGCGGTGTCAGCTCGCCGTCGCGGCTGCGTCCCTCGTCACGCATCGCCTTGACAACCTCCAGCACATACTTGCCCCTCTCGGTGAGCTTGCCCAGCGAGTCGGCGGTGTGCAGCGTGCGGTAGGGATTGTCGAAGGCACCCTTGCCGATGAGCCAGCGTGAGCCATGGCGGCCATAGTGGCTTATGTAAAACGGCTCGTATCCGCGGGGCGAGGCGGTGAGTTTCTTCGTCGGTACCGGGTAGTCTTGGTAATTGTTGGTCGCAAGCGTCACCTTTGCCTTTATCTCCTGTCTGGAAGTCTGCGCCGTGACGGTGATCGCCGACAGCATGAGGCACGATAATAAGATTGTGATTTTCTTCATGACATAAATGGGTTTTTGAATATTTCAGTTCCTTTACAATTCTGCAAATCTACATAATTTATCCAACATTGGCAAACTTTTAGCAAGAAACCCTGCCATTATTGAACGAAATTGTTGTACCTTTGCCGAAAATAAATCAAATAATACCTATTAATAACTTGAAAAGATGAAGAATATTCTCACCTTGACACTGACACTCCTACTTTCGCTAACTGCGATGGCTGACACCACGGTGAAGGCCACCGACCCGGCATAAACATCACGGGGCGCATACAGCGCATGGACGACGGCAGCGTGCGCTACGACTGGGTTGGCACATATCTCAGGACCGAGTTCACTGGCTCGGCAATCTCCATCCGCGTGGCGGAGGAAGGCGAGAGCTGGCACAACGTTTTCATCGACGGAACACTGAAGGGCAAGATACAGATAAAGGGCAAGGAACCACACGACGTGGTGCTTGCCGAAGGGCTTGGCAAGGGTACGCACAGCCTGATGTTGCAAAAGTGCACAGAGGGCGAGTTTGGGCTTGTGCGCCTGTATTCGCTCACGGCAAAGGGCAAGGCTCAGTTTAAGGCCGTGAAGCCACGCCAGCGCATGATTGAGGTGATAGGCGATTCTTACACCTGTGGCTATGGCACGGAGGGTGCAAGCGGCACCGAGCGATTTAAGCTCAGCACCGAGAATTGCAACAAGGCTTACGGGTGCATCGTGGCGCGATATTTTGACGCTGACTACAGTCTCGTGGCTCACTCGGGCATGGGCATGACACGCAACTACAACGGTGCCAAGCGTCCCAACATGACTGACCGTTACCCCAAGCTGTTCGACGACCATGACGACGTGGCATACGACTTCAAGGGATACACCCCCGACTTGGTGATCATAAACCTTGGCACAAACGACTTCTCCGTGCAGGTTTCCCCAGCCGAATATGTCAACGACTATGTTAAAATGATAGGCACCGTGCGCTCACATTTTAATAATGTGCCAATACTCTGCGTCATCCCCCATTCGGCAAACACGTTCCTCTTGGCTGCTTTGCAGGAACTGAAAGGTCGTGTGGCAGGCATGAAAGGCGTGCGTGTGGCTCAGCCCATGCCGGGCATTGTGCTCAATGACACCGACCTCGGCTCTGACACGCACCCCAACTGGAAGGGACAGCAGAAGATTGCCATGACGCTCATACCGCAGGTGGCGGCAATGACGGGCTGGGAACTGCGTAACGACCTCTGATAAACACACAATGAAAGAACAAATACTCATCAGCATCACCGGGCAGGACCATCCGGGTCTCACAGCCTCGGTGATGGCTATCCTGGCACGCTACAATGCCGAGATTCTCGACATCGGCCAGTCTGACATCCACTCCACGCTATGCCTTGGCATACTGATACGTACCGATGACATAAGCTCGGGGCAGGTGATGAAAGAACTGCTCTTCAAGGCCACCGAGCTTGGCGTGAACATTGGCTTCCAGCCCGTGAGCGATGACGACTACGAAGAGTGGGTGTCACGGCAGGGAAAGAACCGTTACATACTGACCATAATTGGGCGGTCGCTCTCGGCGCAAAACATCGAGGGCGCGGCCAAGGTGGTGGCGGCGCAGGGGCTTAACATCGATTCCATACTGCGTCTGACCGGACGCATGAGCATACAGCATCCTGACCGTAACCGACGCGCCTGCATAGAGTTTTCGCTGCGTGGCACTCCGCACGACAGGCAGGCGATGCAGGGCGAACTGATGAGGATGGCACACGAGGAGGACATTGACTTCTCTTTCCAGAAGGACACCATGTTTCGCCGAATGCGCAGGCTGATATGCTTTGACATGGACTCAACGCTCATACAGACCGAATGTATTGACGAGATGGCCGAGCGTGCCGGAGTAGGCGACAAGGTGCGGGAAATCACGGCAAGGGCAATGCGTGGTGAAATTGACTTCAAGGAAAGTTTCACGGAGCGTGTGGCACTGCTCAAGGGGTTGGATGTCAGCGTGATGCAAGACATTGCCGAGAAACTGCCGATAACCGAGGGCGTGCCGAGGCTTATGAAAGTGCTGAAGACGTGCGGTTACAAGATTGCAATACTGAGTGGTGGATTCACTTATTTTGGCGAATATCTGAGGCAAAAGTTCGGTTTCGATTATGTTTACGCCAATGAGCTTGAGGTTGGCGAGGATGGCAAGCTTACCGGTCGCTATGTTGGTGAGATTGTTGACGGACACCGCAAGGCTGAGCTACTGAAGCTCATAGCACAGGTGGAGCACGTGAACCTGGCGCAGACCATTGCCGTCGGCGACGGAGCCAATGACCTGCCAATGCTTTCCGAGGCAGGTCTGGGCATTGCGTTCCATGCCAAGCCGCGTGTCGTGGCAAACGCCCGCCAAAGCATCAACACCATGGGGCTTGACGGCGTGCTGTATTTTCTTGGTTTCAAGGACAGCAACCTTGGCGAGATGGGTAAGCAATGATGAAACCAACAAAAGGCAACCGTTATCGCATGTTTTTCGAAGAAAATCTTTCATTTTCTTTGTTTTCTCATAAAAAGGCTGTATTTTTGTAAAACCTAATATCAATTATACAGACAAGAAACCGACGCATGAGACAACTGAAAATAACTAAAGCCATAACAAGCCGTAACAACGAGTCGCTGGATCGCTATCTCACGGAGATTGCGCGAGAACCAATGCTGACCCCGGAAGAGGAAGCTGCGCTTGCGGCGCAGGTTCACATGGGGGGCAAGGCCGGAGAGCGGGCCAGGGACAAGCTTGTGCGTGCCAACTTGCGCTTCGTGGTCTCTGTGGCGAAGCAGTACCAGCATCAGGGCATACCATTGACCGACCTTATAAATGAGGGAAACATGGGCTTGGTGAAAGCCGCCGAGAAGTTTGACGAGACACGTGGCTTCAAGTTCATATCGTATGCCGTATGGTGGATACGCCAAAGCATAATGGAAGCCTTGGCGGTGAAAAGTAGGATAGTGCGCGTGCCGCTTAACCAGATGGGCGTTGCCCTTAAGATAAACCGCGCCATTGACGACTTCATGCAGCAGAATGGGCGAATACCGTCGATAAACGAGCTTTCGGTTATGACGGGTATTGACGAGGAAGCCATAGAATCGGCAAAAGATGTCAACAGCCATGCCACGAGCATTGACGCACCGCTTGGCCAGGATGACTCAGACAACACCATAGGGGACACGCTTTCGTCTGATGATAACATGTTCCAGTCTGACAATACCGTTGATCGCGAATCCATGAACATGTTCATCAACGACCTGCTCAAGGAGGTATTGAGCGAACGGGAACAAACCATTGTGAAACAATCGTTTGGAATAGGTTGTGTGGAAAAGAGCCTTGAGGAGATTGCCACGGATATGGGCATGACACGCGAGCGCATACGGCAGGTTCGCGAGAAGTCGCTCAGGAAGATTAAACACAGTCCTGCCGCGAAAATATTAAAGCAGTACCTTGGCTAACTTTGTGGCTTTGCCGCATGTTAACGAGGATTTACAAAAACAAACAACAAAATGGACAAGTCAGAAATATACGTTCTCATAGCCGTGTTCGCCATTATGATGGTCATTCTCGTATGGGCAGGCGCAAAATATCGTAATGATATTCGCAAGCGTAAGCAACGCCAGGAAGAGCGTCGCCGACAATGGAAACGGAGGATGGAGGATGCCGTCCGTGCCTCGAAGAAATAAAGGAAGAGTTTGCTTAAGCAAAAATAACGAATAAAGGGAAGACGGGAAGGGTGACGGTTGGGAAGCGTCATCTTCCCGTCTTTCTTTTTTATAGTGCATTTGTCATTGGAAATTTCATCTTTTCTTTTTACTGCTCGGATAAGCCGTTTCCTGACATGGCATAATTGCCGTTTCCCAGCATGATATAATTACTAACCTACGTTTTTTTCAAAAAAAAAGCAGTTGGTGACCTGTTGGTTTTCCGTCAAAAAGCGTCTTTTATTATAGACGACTTCTCAAAAAGAGTACGAGTTTAGGAAAGAATACGAGTTTAGGAAACCTATGCAAGAAACTGACAAAACAGAGCTTTACCTCATATCGCAAGGCAACGAGCTTGCTTTTGACAATTTCATGGAACGTTACTCTGCCAAAGTTTATTACCATATCTTTGGCATACTTGGCGACCATGAGTTGGCAGAGGAAACTGTCAGTGACATTTTCCTTACGGTATGGCAGCAGCGCAAACGGCTGCCTTCTGTGGGAAACGTGCTCAATTGGCTTAACACCATAGCATACCATAAGGCAATAAGTGTTTACCGCAAGGAGCGGCGGCACAACAACATTCCCATAGACGAAGTGCCCGATTTCCACTTCCCCGAGATGCAGTCGCCTCTTGATGGCATTATCTCGGAAGAAGAAAGGCAACGCCTTAACGATGCCATTAAAGCTTTGCCGCCAAAATGCAAGCATGTGTTTTTTCTGGCAAAGGTCGAACAAATGTCGTATGAGGAAATAGCGAAACTGCTCCAAATCTCAAAATCTACGGTCAACTACCATATCACATTCGCAATTTCGTCGCTAAGGAATCTGTTGAGAAAGGCGATGTGATGAGAGCAATGGGAAGTTGATGACCATTATAAACAATTAAGGATGAATGATTTTATAAACAATGATTATTTCGACGGTTCGGCTGACGACATGAAGCTTAAGTTCTTTCTGGACCGATGCTTGCCATGCGCCATTGCCACCGACGACATAAAACTGAAAACGCATCTCAAGATAGCGCGCCAGCGCCGTCGCCGTGTCGCCGGATTATGCTTGCTTGCCATTGCCGCCAGCATATCACTGCTTCTCGTTTTGAGTCTGCCATTCGACAACGGCCAGCGCATTGTCCAAGACAAGGGGCTTGAAAGGCAAAGCACTTGCCAACAGGCTCAGAAGCCAAAGCGCTTTGTTGTTCCCGTGGGAGAGGTAAGGACGCTGGTACTGCCTGACGGGACCAAAATAATAGCCAACTCAAGAACCTGTATAAGCTATCCTAAGAAGTTTGGCGGAAAAGTGCGCGAAATCAGCGTCAATGGGGAGGCTTACATTGAGGTTGCCCACGACAGTAGCCATCCGTTTATAGTGCATGGCAACGGCTTCAGCCTCAAGGTACTTGGCACCAAGTTTAATGTCAACACATACGAGGGCAAAACCTCAACGGTCGCTTTGCTTGAAGGGGCTGTGGAAGTGAAAACGCACGATGCCGACGCGGTGAGGTTACATCCCGATAATCTTGTCAGCATAAAGTCGGGTGCCGTAAGTGAGCTGGTGCATACCGCCGCAGCCGAACACACCTCATGGACAGAGGGATTCATAAACCTTTATGGGCAAACCGTGGAGCAGGTGACATCAAAGCTTGAGGACTTTTATGGCATAAGCATCCTGTGCTCGCCAAACGTGGCAAACGTCAGGCTGTACGGCAAAATGTACCTCAATGCCGATTACAATAAAACGCTTAGGTATGTGACATTCCTGTCAAACTCACGTTGCATCCGCCAAGGAGCCATATTCAAGATCAAAAGATAAAGGTATCTGACAATTCACACTATACGATGGCATACGAGTTTCTGATGAAACATGCCATTGATTTGAACCATTCATTACAATTATTAAAACCAAGCAAAACATGGCAAAACCTATCTCAAAGGCTTGGAAGGGCGCAGCCTTTCTATTGCTCGCTGGCATGCTGTCAAATCCTCTGCAAGCGTTTGGCGAGCCAAGTGTTTACCTGACCCATGTGGAGGGAATGATGGTGTTGCAAGCGCAGCGAACCACCATCAAGGAAGTGTTCAATTACATTGAAAAGCAAAGCGATTACGTGTTCGCCTACGACAACGACGTTCGCCGCCGTCTGAACGAGGAAGTCAGCCTGTCGCTAAAGGGCAAGTCCGTTGAGGCCATCGTCAGCGAACTTTGCCGCAACGAAGGGCTTCGTTACAGCATTTCAGGCAAGCAAGTGCTGGTAAAGAACGGGACGCAACCAAACGGTGAACAGGCTCAGCAGCAACGTCCCACAGCACGCAACGTCTCGGGAACCATACGCGAGGCCAACGGTGAGCCGCGTACAGGAGCCACGGTCATGGTGAAAGGCAGCAGCCAAGGCACCGTGACCGACATCGATGGCAAGTTTTCGCTTGACATTCCTGCCGATGCGACAATAGTGGTGAGCTACGTTGGCTTCAACCCTAAGGAAATAAGGGTTGGCAGCCAAAGAAGCATTGCCGTAAACTTGTCGGAAGACGACAACATGCTCAACGAACTTGTTGTCATCGGGTATGGGCAAGTAAGGAAAAACGACCTCACGGGCTCTGTTGCGGCAATAAAGCCCGATGAGCTAAACAAGGGAGTGCAAAACACGGCTCAGGATGCCCTTGTCGGCAAGATTGCCGGTGTCAACGTCGTGACAAACTCAGGTGCTCCGGGAGCCAGTGCCACCATTCGCATACGCAGTGGAGCCTCATTGTCTGCCTCGAATGACCCGCTCATTGTCATCGACGGCGTGCCCGTTGACAATTCCGAGATAGAAGGTGGCGGCAACGTCATCGGTGCCATTAACCCAAGCGACATTGAGACCTTTACCGTCTTGAAAGATGCCTCAGCCACTGCTATTTATGGTTCGCGAGCCAGCAACGGTGTCATTGTGATAACAACCAAGAAAGGCACGGATGGCGGACTGAAATTCAACTACAACGGAAACTTCTCGGTTGGCTCAGTGGCGAAACGTCTCAAGGTATTGAGTGCGGACGAGTTTCGGCAGGTCGTGCCTACGGTGACAGGCGTGCCATCAGATGTCAAGCTCGGAACATGCAATACCGATTGGCAAGACGAAATATACCGCACGGCAATTGGTACGGAGCACAACTTCTCCGTATCAGGCAATGCCCTGAAGAAAGCCCCGTTTCGTGCATCTGTCGGATACACTGACCAGCAGGGAATTATCCGTACAAACAAATACAACCGTTTCACCTTCGATGGTGGCATAACCCCATCGTTCCTCAACGATCACCTGACGGTTGCGCTCAATGCCAAGTTTTCCAATGAGAAAAACCAGATTGTGGATGGCAGTGTCGTGAACAATGCGCTGCGCTATGATCCCACGCGCCCTGTTAGGACGGCCGACGACACGGCAGCCAACGCCCCCGGACTGGGCTACTTCATCTGGATGAACGGCAACTCGCCGATGGCAATCCAGACCGATAACCCCGTGGCGCAACTTGAGCTTCAGGATTTCCGCAATGCCATTAACCGTTTCATTGGCAATGCAACCTTGACCTATAAGATACACGGTCTTGAAGACTTGCTGCTTAACGCCAATTTCGGACTCGACTATCTTGAGAGCGATTACAAGCGCGACGTGCCCGACTTGGCTGGGACAATGTTCACGTCAAACATGAAAGACGGAACCGGACTCGACTATGACGGCAAGCAGAAGAAACGCAACTCGCTGATTGACCTTTACGCAAACTACCAGCATGTGTTTGGCAAGAAACACGACTTCAGCGCAATGGCAGGATACGGATGGCAACACTTCTGGAAAAAATATGATGACACGACGCTCTCGCCCGAAGGCAAGGAACTGTTCTCGCCATACCATTATGAGACGGAATATTATCTTTTGTCGCTTTACGGCCGAGCCAATTACGCCTATGACAGCCGTTACATGATCACGGCCACGCTGCGCGCCGACGCTTCATCGCGTTTTGCCAAGGGAAACCGTTGGGGCTATTTCCCATCTGTGGCATTGAGCTGGCGCATTTCCGACGAGGCTTTCCTAAAGAACAGCCGGGCGGTCTCAAACCTTAAGCTGCGCCTCAGCTATGGCGAGACCGGCCAGCAGGACATCATAAACGATTACCCGTACATGACAACCTTCACGATGTCGTACCCAGAATCAACTTACCGTTTTGGTGACACATGGCTTCGTACTTACAGGCCCAACGCCTACGACACGGACATCAAGTGGGAAACGACCACTACCTGGAACGCCGGCATCGACTATGGGTTCCTTGGCAACCGCATATACGGTTCCCTTGACATATACAAGCGACACACAAAGGATCTGCTCAACACCATCAACGTAATATCAGGCACCAATTTCTCTTCGGTGCTTACCACGAACATTGGCGAGATGGACAACAAGGGCATAGAGTTTTCCGTCAACGCCGTACCCGTGCAGACAAAGGATTTCAAATGGGACATCGGCGTAAACTATACGTGGAACACGTAAAAGATAACCACGCTAAACGTACTCGACTCTGAGTCAAACTTCGTGCAGACTGGCGCAATCTCCGGTACGGGCAAATACGTCCAAGTGTTCATGGTAGGCAAGCGTCCTTACACGTTTTACCTTGCCAAGCAGGCATACGACGAAAACGGCAAGGCGCTTGAGGGAATGTATGTCCAGCCCGACGGATCGGTTTCTTCCACGGAAACACGTTATGCCACCGACAAGAGCGCACTGCCAAAGCGGTATTTCGGCTTCAACACGTCGCTCACCTACCGCAATTGGTACCTTGGCATGAACGGCCACGGGGCGTTTGGCAATTACGTTTACAACTACGTAAAGGCCGACCAATATCTGCAGTCGGTTTACAGCGATCAGGGCAACTTCTCAAACATCCTGCCCTCCACTCGCGACCTCGGCTTCGACACACAGCAGCTTTACTCGGACATTTTCCTGGAGAAAGGCGACTTTTTCAGGCTTGACAACATAACGTTGGCATACACCTTCAACCACCTGTGGAACACCTCAAGCAAGCTGCGCCTTGCCTTCACCGTGCAGAACGTATTCACCATGACTGTCTACGACGGCATCGATCCGGAACTCTCCAATGGCATTGACCGTGAGGTTTATCCGCGTCCACGCACTTTCTCAATCAGCGCGAACCTAAATTTCTAAGCTTCAAAAAATGAAAACAATGAAAAAAACATATCGTCTTATCATAGCGTTTCTTATATGCAGCGGGCTGGCGTCATGCTTTGGCGACCTTGACACGATGTCTCTCGACGACAACAATCTCGTGGACGAGCAAGTGTATTCCACCGTTGACGGTTACAAGGGAATGCTCGCAAAATGCTACGCCTCGCTGATACTGACGGGGCAACGCGGCGGCGACGGTGGCGACGGCGACCTGCAAGGTGCCAACGAGGGGTACTCGGGATACGTGCGACTGCTGTTTTACCTTCAGGAGCTTCCCACCGACAACTTCATAATGCCCTCTTCCTCAAACGGCTTGCGCCATTGCCTCAACCTTACGTGGGATGCGTCAAACGCTCCCGTCGTGACGTGGACATACCAACGCCTTTACATGACGATAGCCTACTGCGATGAAGTGTTGCGTGAGTGTACCGATGAAAAGGTCAGCGGCAGAGGACTTTACGAGCAACTTGGCAAGGAAATTCCCTACTATCGCGCTGAGGCACGCTTCCTGCGAGCCTATTGTTACGCCATGCTTTGCGACCTCTTTGGCAACGTGCCCATAATAGACGAGAACACTGGCGTGAAGGACATTCCCGAGCAAAAAACGCGCAAGGAAATCTTCGAATATGCCGAGAGCGAACTGAAGGACATCGAGAACAGCCTGCGCGCGCCACACGAGAACGAATATGGGCGTGTGGACAGGGTGGCAAGTTGGTTCCTGCTGGCACGCATGTACCTTAACGCCCAGACGTGGATTGGCGAAAACAGGTACGACGAAGCCCTAACATACGCCAAGCGTGTCATCAACGAGGGCGGTTACGTTCTCGCCCCCGACTACCGCCAGATTTTCCTTGCCGACAACGATCAGTGTACGGAAATAATATGGCCGCTTTGCCAAGACGGCGAGAAAGCCCAAAGCTCAGCCGGCACCAACTTTTACGTCAAGGCATTCGTCAACGGCCCCATGGACGAGCTTTACAACACCGGCGTAGGCTCAAGGGGATGGGGCAACGTGCGTTCCAAGACAACACTGGTTGACGCATTCGATGCTGCCGACGTGGCATTTGACGCAAACGACACGTGGGGCGACAACAAGAAAGACAAGCGTGCGCAGTTCATGACGGCGTTGCCCAACCAGAAGAAGGAAACATGGGACGACAAGGAACAGATGACGAGCACTTACACCTGCGGCTATGGTTACATAAAATGGCGCAACGTCACCAAGGACGACAAACTGCCGGCACAGGGCGAGGCGTACACGTCCATCGACTTCCCAATGTTCCGCACGGGCGAGGCTTACCTCATTGCGGCAGAGGCCATACTGCGTGGCGCACAAGGCACTCGCACCGAGGCGTTGGCTTATGTCAACGAGATTCGCGAGAGGGCGTACATGAGTGGCAAGTATGCCAAGGCCGGTGTGCGCTCAGACGTGGCGGGAACCATTGACGACAGCCAGCTGACGCTCGACTTCATACTTGCCGAGAGGCAACGCGAACTGGCATCTGAGCTTGTGCGACGAACCGACCTCATACGCTTTGGCAAATACACCAAGGGCAACAACTGGGATTGGAAGGCTGCCCAACGCCTTGGCGCTGACGTGGACGATTGGCGTGTGATGTTCCCAATACCCGAGACGGAACTTACAAACAACCCCAACCTTAAGCAAAACGACGGATACAGGCAATGAAGCATACGGACATGAAGAAAACACTGCTCATGGCAGCTGCGTTGCTGCTCGCGACCACATCGCTGGCGCAGACCTCACGCGAGGAGGTTTGTGCCGACATTGACAAGGCCGGCGGCGTTTACCTTGCCTACCGCGAGCCTACGGTGGCACCCACGCCGGCTCCCAAGGGCTACAGCCCCTTCTACATTAGCCACTACGCCCGCCACGGATCACGCTATCTCATAAGCGACCGCGACTACAGGTGGGTGTTGGATGCGCTGTCACGTGCCGACTCTGCAGGTGCATTGTTGCCGCTGGGCAAGGACGTGCTCGCAAGGCTCACAAGGCTTTGGCCAACCGTGGAGGGACGTGGCGGCGACTTGTCGCCGGTAGGCGTGAGGCAGCACCGTGGCATTGCCCGAAGGATGTTCGAGAACCACCCCGAGGTGTTCAGGGGACAGCGCAAGGTTTCGGCACGGTCAACGATCGTGATGCGCTGCGCCATGAGCATGGCGGCGTTTGGCGACTGCCTGAAGGGATTGGCTCCGCAGCTTGACATCAGCTATGAGTCAAGCGAGAAATACATGGATTATCTCAACTATCACACCGCACTGTCAAACAGGTTCACCGATGGCAACAACGGGCCATGGGTGGGCGAGTACAAGCGGTTTGAGGCAAGCCTCGTGAGACCCGGGCGGTTGGTAGGCTCGCTGCTGGGCGACACGGCTTACGTCCGCCGCCACATTGATGCCGCAAGCCTCATGTGGGGACTTTACTGGATTGCCGTTGACATGCAGGACATTGACACCGACATTGCGTTCTACGACATTTTCACGCCCGACGAGCTTTTCGACCTGTGGCAATGTGTCAACTATCGCTTCTACGTGGGCAACGCAAACCATGCCGACGGCAATGGCATCGTGGTGGCAAATGCCAAGAACCTGTTGCGGAACATAATTGCCAGTGCCGACGAGGCCATAAGCGATGGCGGCATTGCGGCGACCCTGCGTTTCGGGCACGACGGCAACGTTATTCCCTTGCTCGCCATCCTGCGCATCGACAACTTCAATGTCGCCGTGTCAAGACCTGAGGAAACTTACAAGGCATGGGCCGACTTCAAGGCCGTGCCCATGGCGGCAAACGTGCAGATGGTGTTCTACAGGCCAACCGCAAGCGTCATGACCAAAAGGCGCGGCACGACAGGGAGGGCTGGCGAAAAGCCCCTTGCGCAAGATGCCGATGACGTGTTGGTGAAGTTCATGCACAATGAGCGTGAAGTTCACATACCTGTGGCCACGAGCAACTTTCCTTATTATAAGTGGAAGGACGTGAGGGCGTTTTACATGGGCATACTATCCGATTGATGCACGCCTGCTGTGGATGGGAAACCCAAGCATGGTGCGCCAGCGGAAAACAGCGTTTGCCATTGCGGCGTAATGGCTCGGCGTTTAAGGCGTAATGGCAACACGTTTACGGCGTAAACGCATGGTGATTGCGCCGTAAAGGGAACGCGATTGCGCCGCCAAGGCGAAACCAAAAATAATTGCGTCACAAAGGCATTGCCTTTGCGACGCTTTCGCTATAGGATAGGATGATGCTCCAAGCCATCCGTCATGCCCACAAATCACGCTTTATGATTTTCTCCACACTTCCAAAATGGGCATGAAGGCAGTGGCTCTTGCCTGCATAAAAAGTAAGCAGCAGCCTTACTCAAACGGGTTCTCCGTGGGGTAAGGCAGGCTCTGTGGGCGGTTGTACTGCACGTCGCCTATGCCAAGGTAGCGGAACACCTCGTAGAGTGTCTTGCCGATATGCGAGAACGCCACGGCGCCATGGTGTGGATAACGTTTCTCGATGAGCACATGGCGGTAGAAGCGTCCCATCTCGGGTATGGCAAAGATGCCTATGCCACCAAACGAGCGTGTTGGCACGTCGAGCACCTCGCCCTGGGCTATGTATGAGCGCAACTGACCCTCGCTGTCGCATTGCAGGCGGAAGAAGGTGATGGGGCTTGCGGCGATGTCGCCCTCAAGGGTGCCACGGGTAAAGTCGGGCGTGCCGCCACACTCAAGCAGACGGTTCTGGATGAGCTGGTACTTGATGGCACGGTTGGCGCACATCTTGCACGACGGCGTGTTGCCGCAGTGGAACGCCATGAACGTATCGCTGAGGCGGTACTTGTCGCTATACTTGGGCACGATGTCCTCGTCGAAAATATACTGTGGCGTGGAGTTGTTGATGTCGAGCAAGGTCACGGTGTCGCCGCTTGCGCACATCCCGACATACTCTGACAGGGCACCGTAAATGTCAACCTCGCAAGCCACGGGAATGCCGCGTGAGGCAAGGCGTGAGTTGACGTAGCAAGGCTCAAAGCCAAACTCCTTGGGGAAAGCCGGCCAGCACTTGTCGGCAAACGCCACATACTGGCGGCTGCCCTTGTGCTGCTCAGCCCAGTCGAGCAACGTAAGCTCAAACTGTGCCATGCGCGGCAACAGCTCTTTGTAATAACGTCCTTCGCCCATCTCCTTTGCCATGTCGTCGCAAACGGCTGGTATGCGCTCGTCGTCCTTGTGCTGGCGGTAGGCCACAAGCAGGTCAAGCTCAGAGTTCTCCTCTATCTCAACGCCAAGCTCGTAGAGACCCTTGATGGGAGCGTTGCAGGCGAAGAAATCCTGTGGGCGAGGACCGAAGGTTATGATTTTCAACCCCTTGAGACCAATGACAGTGCGTGCCACGGGCACGAAGTCGGCTATCATTCTTGCGATGTCGTCGGCAGTGCCCACGGGGTACGACGGAATGTAGCTCTTAAGGTGGCGCATACCGAGATTGTACGAGCAGTTGAGCATACCGCAATAAGCGTCGCCACGGCCGTTGATCATGTCGCCGTCGCCTTCGGCGGCAGCCACGAACATCACGGGACCGTCAAACATTTGCGCTATCTGCGTCTCAGGTGTCTCGGGACCGAAATTGCCGAGGAACACTACGAGGGCGTTGCATCCTTGCTCCTTTACGTCGGCTACGGCCTTGAGCATGTCCTGCTCGTTCTCGACCGTGGTCTGGCAATCGTAAATGTCACCCTTGTATGCCTTTACGATGTTTTCACGGCGCTGGGTTGACAGCTTGATGGGGAAACAGTCGCGGCTGACGGCTATTATGCCGAGCTTCACAGTGGGAATGTTTTTGCTGTTCATAATGATTTTGTGTTTTTATGTTTCTGATTATCTAACTCGTGTGTTGTCAAGCAGGCTGGGCTTCAACGTTGCGGTGGGTCACTTGTTTAAAATGCCTTTCCAACGTTCATACGCAGCCTTGTATTCGGCCTCTCGCCCATGGTCAGGCTCTATTACCGCAAGCTTTTTCAACGTGGCAAAGGCCTCGTCGTGGCTGTGGTAAATGCCTGCGCCCATGCCTGCGCCCTTTGCCGCGCCGACGCTTCCGTCGGTCTCGTACAACTCGATGGTGGCTCCGCTCGTGGAGGCGAGCGTGTCGCGGAAAATGCCGCTAAGGAACATGTTGGCGTGCCCGGCGTGTATGGTGCTTATGTCCATGCCCATCTCACGCATAATCTCCATGCCGTAGCAGAAGCTGAAGACAATGCCCTCTTGCTCGGCTCGGATGATGTGCTCGCGCGAGTGCTTGTTGAAGTTTATGCCATGTATGGAACAGCCGAGGTCGCGGTTCTCCATCACTCGCTCGGCACCGTTGCCGAACGGGATGATTGTTATGCCATCGCTGCCAATGGGTGCCGTTGCCGCCAGGGCGTTCATGTCGGGATACGACAAGCCTTCTGCCACGTTGCGGTGAACCCATGAGTTTAGTATGCCGGTGCCGTTTATGCAAAGCAACACGCCAAGGCGAGTGAGTTCGGGGCTGTAGTTGACATGGGCAAACGTGTTCACACGGCTCTTGGGGTCATAGTTGACCTCGCCGAGGACACCGTAAACCACGCCACTCGTGCCAGCCGTTGAGGCAATCTCGCCTGGGTTGAAGACGTTGAGGCTCACGGCGTTGTTTGGTTGATCTCCGGCACGGTAGCTTATCGGGGTGCCCTCCTTGAGTCCTGTTTCGGCTGCCGCCACACGTGACACCTCACTTTGTATGGAGAATGTCGGAACGGTGTCGGCAAGCAATTGCCCGTCGATGCCGTAATGGTCGAGCAGGAAAGCCGCAGGCTGCTTCTCCTTGAAATCCCAGAACATGCCCTCGGAAAGCCCCTCGACGGTGGTGTTGACCGTTCTGCTGAGCCTCATGGCAATGTAATCGCCCGGCAACATGATTTTGTCAATGCTCTCATAGGTGGAAGGCTCATTTTCCCTTACCCACGCAAGCTTGGATGCCGTGAAGTTGCCAGGGGAGTTGAGCAGGTGTGAGAGGCATTTTTCATGCCCAATATGGTCAAACGCCCTTTCGCCGTATGGCACGGCACGTGAGTCGCACCATATTATACTGTCGCGCAAAACCCTCTGCTGTTTGTCAACGCATACGAGTCCGTGCATTTGGTATGAGATTCCTATTGCCTTGATGTCTTCGCCCTTGGCTCCAGTCTCGTCCATTACCTTTGCAAGTGACAGCTTTGCGTTGTCCCACCACATCTGCGGGTCTTGCTCAGCCCATCCGGCCTTTACTGCCTTTATGGGAGCCTCGCTTTTTGGGAAAAACGCCGAGGCGGCAGTCTTGCCGCTGTCAACTTCCACAAGGGAGGCCTTGACGCTGCTGCTGCCAATGTCCAATCCTAAAAGATATTGTTTCATATTGATGTATTAGTGAAGCCAATGGCACTCATGCCATTGGCTTTCAATAGCTTACTTGTTTCTTCTCCAAAGCTTCGTCATCTCCTCAAGGGTCTTGCCCTTTGTCTCAGGCACAAGCTTCCACACGAATATGGCAGCGACAACGCATATTGACCCATAAAGCCCGTATGTGAACCAGTGACCGAAGTCGTCGCCTTTTACAAGATGCATGTTGAACATGGGCACGAATGTGGATGACACTATGAAATTGAAAATCCACTGGAAAGCAACCGCTATGGCCGTGGCTGAGCTGCGTATGGTATTGGGGAACAGTTCGGCCATGTAAACCCAGCATATCGGACCCCATGAGAACATGAAGCTTGCCGAGTAAACCATTATGGAAAGCATGGTGATAGTGCTGAGGGCATCGTTGCCAAATGTAAGTGCCACGCCAAACGCACCAATGGCCATGCCTATTGAACCGCTGACGAGGAGAGGCTTTCGTCCGAGTTTCTCCACCGTGAAGACGGCTACGAGGGTGAAACTGATGTTGACAATGCCCATGATTACGGTTTGCATCATTGGGTTTGACATTCCCATGTCTGAGAAAATGCGTGGGGCATAATAAAGGACGGCGTTGATGCCTACCGTTTGCTGGAAGACGGAGAGCATGATGCCGACAAAAACGCACATGAAACCGAACGAGAACAGTTTTTCGCTTTTCTCCGTCATGGTGTTCTTTATGTCTTCTATTGTGCGGCGTGCCACGTCGTAGCCGTTTATGCGCGTGAGGATGCCCAGTGCCTTCTCCTCGCGCCCTACCATCATGAGGTAGCGCGGTGTCTCAGGGACAAGGCATATAAGGATGGTGAACAGGCCTGCGGGTATGCACTCTGACCCGAACATGTACCTCCATCCCGTGCTTATCGTCCAAGGATCACTGTTTGGCATGACGGCGGAGAAGCCTTGCCCGATTGACTCGATGACGGGGTTGGTGTGGTCGCCAAGTATCAGGAAGTTGACAAAGTAAACCACAAGCTGTCCAAAGATTATGGCAAACTGGTTGAAGCTTACGAGCATTCCGCGAATGTTGCTTGGGGCAATCTCGCCAATGTACATTGGGCAGATGGCAGATGCCATTCCTACGCCAATGCCGCCGAGTATGCGGTAAAGATTGAACACCACGAGCAAATGCCATGAGGGTTTGCCATAGGGCAGTAAACCGAAAGTCTCTGGCTCCATGCTTCCCCATGCTGATATGAAAAAACAAACTCCGGCGAAGACCAGCGAACGTTTCCTGCCAAATTTACTGGCGAAAATGCCCGACAGCGCAGAACCGATTATGCAACCGATAAGTGCTGACGACGACGTGAAGCCGTGCATGAAATCAGTGTACTTGAAATCTGAAGCACCAAGGAAGAAAGCCTGAAGGCCTTTCTCCGCGCCGGAAATCACTGCCGTGTCGTAACCGAAAAGCAAGCCGCCCAATACTGCGACCATGACGATGGCGGCAAGGTATGTTTTGCTGCCCGTTTGTTGATTGTTCATTCTTATATAGGTTTATATTAATTCTCAAATAAGCTTTTTTGCTGAAGAAAGGACGGTTGCCTTTGCATACAGCCGCAGCCAACCGTTTTCTTATGCTACCCATAAGTTTGCCATGGAATGTGGGCGGCGAGGCTTCTTATACGATGCAAAGGTAAGCTTTTTCAACGTATGCCTTTTTTCCCCAGCGTGCCATTTTTTGTTCGTTATGTTGCATTTTTCAACAAATCTGACATTTTTTGTCGCTATCATGGCAAGTTGCGCAATTAAGCTCGCCTGATTGTGGAGATAAAGGTTGTTTTATTGCAAAGTTAAAGTGGGAGGAATAAAAAACACGTGCTTTACTGCTTAAACGAGGATTAATTTTCGCATAATTTCAATTTAAAGTAGCCCGTCTGTCATCGCAAAGGAAAGGGACTTCATGCGTATTGGAACTTTGGTCCATTGCAACGCACACGGTGAGAAAATATGTTTTTTCATGCGCCTGTTTTTGAGGTTTGACTAATATTGATTTAATTTCGATTGTAAAATTAGTTTTTTTTGAGGAACCAATGTTATCATTTTCTGTCTAAAACAAATAGTGTCAAAACTGTATACAGTAATGGCGAGAATGTATGCAATGCGTGCAGTAACGCCTTTCCCGCTTATGTTTTATCGCATCTTCACGCCTATAATTCATATTGGGCATCCGTTGTGGGTAAAGTCATTTTGCGGTATTGTCCCCCACACATATTATTATATGCGATGTAATGGCAAAAGCCGGCGGGAGAAAACGTTGCTGGCATAGGGATTGCTGACAAGGCTGCATTGTTGCGCAGTTCTGCTTTTCAATATTTTTTTGTACCTTTGCATTTGTAATTTAGCGATTTTGAAGACAGATGATAGTTTGCATTGCTGAGAAACCAAGCGTGGCTCGCGACATAGCGCGGATTCTTGGGGCCAACACCTCAAGGGACGGTTACATGGAGGGCAACGGGTATCAGGTAACTTGGACTTTCGGTCACCTTTGCGAGTTGAAGGAACCCAACGATTATGAGTTGAACTGGCGTTTCTGGACGCTGGCCGCACTGCCGATGATACCAATGCGCTTCGGCATTAAGCTGATACCAAACCAGGGGTTCGAGAAGCAATTCAATACTATCGTCAAGCTTTACAGCGAAGCCGACATGATAGTGAACTGTGGTGATGCCGGTCAAGAGGGTGAGTTGATACAGCGTTGGGTAATGCAATTGGCAAAGGCGCATTGTCCTGTCAAAAGGCTTTGGATATCGTCGATGACAGACGAGGCTATAAGGGAAGGCTTTAACAACCTGAAGGATCAAAAGGATTACGAGAGTCTGTATCTTGCCGGACTGAGCAGGGCCATAGGCGACTGGCTGCTTGGCATGAATTGCACGCGTCTCTATACGCTGATGTACCGCAGTGAGCGTGGACAGGTATTGTCGATTGGACGTGTGCAAACACCAACGCTTGCGTTGATAGTGAATCGTGACAAGGAAATTGCCAATTTCAAGCCTGAGCCTTACTGGGTGTTATCGACGGTTTACCGTGACACGCTTTTCACCGCTACAAAGGGAAAGTTCGCATCCAAGGACGAAGGAGAAAAGGCTTTCAAGACCATCGAAGGGAAGCCTTTTGTCGTGACCGATGTGCAGAAGAAACAGGGAAGGGAGGCTCCACGCCAGCTTTACGACCTTACGTCATTGCAAGTTGACTGCAATCGCAAGTTCGGCTTCTCGGCTGACATGACGCTGAAGCTAATTCAAGGGCTTTATGAGAAAAAACTCACAACTTATCCTCGTGTTGATACCCAATATCTCTCCGATGACATTTACCCCAAATGCGCAGGCATCCTTAACGGCGTGAGCCAATGTTACGTGAATGGGAATAAGCCATACCTCCAGGTAATAAAGGCGTTGGCTGCCATAAGCAAGAAGTTGCCAAAACCGAAGCGCGTATTTGACACTTCGAAGGTCACTGACCACCATGCCATCATACCTACGGGACAAACTCCCAATGGGCTTTCTGATTTTGAGCAGAAGATATACGACTTGGTGGCACGCCGTTTTATCGCAGCTTTTTATCCAGACTGCAAGTTCTCAACGACAACCGTGCTGGGCGAGGTGAGCAACGCAAACGGTCTTGATCATGTGAATGTGGGATCTGGCAATGGAGCATGTGTTGAGTTCAAGGCGACGGGAAAGGAAATACTCGACCCTGGATGGCACAGAGTATATAATGATGAAAAACAAGAGGCCGAAGGGCAAGGCGAAAGGCTTTTGCCGTCTTTCGCCAAAGGCGAGTCGGGCACGCATGAGCCTACGTTGACCGAGAAGGCAACAACGCCGCCAAAGCACTACACGGAAGCCACATTGCTGCGGGCAATGGAGACGGCTGGAAAGCTGGTTGATGATGAAGAGTTGCGTGCGGCAATGAAGGAGAATGGCATTGGGCGACCGTCGTCGCGTGCCGGCATAATAGAGACGCTGTTCAAACGCCACTATATAAGACGTGAGCGTAAAAACCTTATAGCAACTCCGACGGGCACACAACTCATTGACACAATACACGAAAAGCTGCTGACAAGCGTTGAGCTTACAGGGATATGGGAGAAGAAGTTGCGTGACATTGAACACCATAAGTATGACCCTGCCCAATTCATAAACGAACTGAAAGAGCAGGTGTCAACTATAGTTCAAAACGTATTGCGCGACAATACAGGACAAGGCATTGAATATAGTTAAATACGCAAGTCTTTCAATATATTTGCCATTTTCTGCTTTGTCTCAATCTTCGTTGGGACAAGTGGTAGGCGAAGCACGTTCTCAATGAATCCCATGTCGTTCAGCAATGCTTTGACACCGGCGGGGTTGCCATCCACAAACAGAAGGCTGTAAAGGTCAGTAAACATGTGGTGTATTTTGCGTGCCGCCTCATACTCGCCATTGAACTCCAGCCTTATCATCCTTGAGAAAGCCTTGGGCAAGGCGTTGCCGATGACGGAAATCACGCCAACTGCACCACTTGCAATCATGGAGAACGTAAGTGCGTCATCGCCACTTATGACATCGAAGTTCTTGGGCTTGTGTTTCAATATTTCGTCTATCTGCTCCAGACTGCCACTCGCTTCCTTTATGGCTACAATGTTGGGGCAATCTTTCGCAAGGCGAACAGTGGTTTGTGCCTTCATGTTCACGCCTGTACGTCCCGGCACATTATATAAAACCAAAGGCAACGGACTCTTTGCCGCTATGGCCTTGAAGTGTTGGTAAAGACCTTCCTGCGATGGCTTGTTGTAGTAAGGGCAAATGCTCAAAATGCCGTCTATGCCACTCCAGTCGGTATTTTCCATCTCCTCTATTACGGCGCGAGTGTTGTTGCCGCCACAATATTTTAAAAGAGGTATCCTGCCTTTGTTCACTTGCTTTATTACTTCCGTAATCTTGTCTTTTTCCTCACGTGTGAGGCATGGAGTCTCGGCAGTTGTCGCCAGAATGCAAAGGAAGTCTGCATTGTTCTCAATCTGAAATTCTACCAATCGTGTAAGTGCTTGGTAGTCAACTTCTCCTTCTGCTGTAAACGGAGTGACGAGCGCAACGCCCAACCCCTTGAAAATATTTTGTGCCATAAAACAATGTTGTCTCTGAAAACGTTACGTGTTTATCACTTTTGTTGTTGATGCAAAGTTAACAAATAACTTTTAAAATGCAAAGAAAATATGGCAAAACATGTCAATTTGCCCTTTGATTTGCTAATAATGCTTCTATTGCATTAATCAAAGCGAGCTGCACTCTTGTCTTTGGAGAGTTTCTCACCTGCTGCCTATGAACAGCAGTATCATGCTCAAGAGCACGAGTGACAAGTCGATGGTCTTAGCCTTTAGATTATGCTCATGAAAAAGCAAGGCACCAAAGAGGAAGCTTACCAGCACGCTGCCACGCCTCACCATTGACACTATTGAAATCATGGCATCGGGTATGCTGAGGGCGTAAAAATACACAAAGTCGGCCATGCTAAGGAAAACGCTTATGCACAGTATTGACCATTGCCAACGTAATGGTTGCTCACGCCTGCGTGGCCACCAAAAGACGATAAGCATGATTGCCATCAAGCCCGTCTGGTAAATGTTGTACCACGACTGCACCGCCATGCGGTCAAGCCCAACGCCACCATCCTGTGGCCCTGCCATCAAGAACTTGTCGTAAAGCCCACTTATGGCTCCAAGCACTGCCGCCGCAACTATGCAGGCTATCCATTTGTTGTGTCCGAACCTGATGCCTTCCTTTTTGCCGGAACGGCTGAGCATGAAGAAGGAGACGACAGCGACCAAGACTCCCGCCCACTGCCAGACATTAAGGCGTTCTCCAAACACGAGCAACGCACCCACAAGCACCATTACGGGACGTGTGGCATTGATGGGACCTACAATGGTAAGCGGCAGGTGTTTCATGCCAATGTACCCGAACAGCCAGCTTGACAGCACTATTACGCTTTTAAGCAAAATGAACTTGTGCATCTCCCATCCACCGCCCCCGACGTGGAAGACGCTGCCGTCAAGCAGACTGGTGCCGGCCGATAGCACTATGAGCGGCAAGAAGATAAGCGAGCAGAATAACGTGTTGAGAAACAAGACTGGAACGACAGCATTGCCTGCAAGCGACTTCTTCTTGAAAGTGTCATAAAAGCCGAGCAGGGCAGCTGAAAGAAACGCCAAGAACAGCCACATCACTTTATCCCCCGCTTGTTCAGCGCATCAGCATAACGCCGGGCGTTTGCCATGTGCTCCTGGTATGTTACCGCAAAATTGTGCGTGCCGCTGAAATCCTCCTTGGCACACATGTAAAGATAATTGTGGTGAACCATGTTCAGCACAGCGTCAATGCCGGCTATCGACGGCACGCGTATTGGCCCTGGTGGCAGTCCCGGGTTGACGTAAGTGTTGAACGGACTTTCAATGCGCAGCAGCTTGTTGTAAATCCGTTTCAGCGAAAAGTCTTTCCACGCAAACTTTATGGTAGGATCCGCTTGCAGCGGCATTCCGTTTGGATACTCGCCATTGCGCAATGTCAGTCGGTTATAGTACATGCCGGCTATCATGGGTTTCTCTTCGTTATTGGCGGTTTCCTCGTCCACTATGCTTGCGAGCGTGGTCACCTGTATTGGCGTGAGGTTCAGCCGTGTTGCCTTCTCCATACGGTCAGAGTTCCAAAACCTGCGATTTTCCTTTTGCATGCGGTCAAGGAGTCCTTCTACCGTGGTGTCCCAATACATGTCGTATGTGTTGGGGATGAAGAGGGCGGCCATCGTGGTCGTGTCATATCCGTATTTGCCACACACGTCCGCGTCGGCCAGGGCTTTCGCCAGCGAGGCACTGTCCATCATGAGCCGCTTGCCCAACGCCCCTGCCATGTCCTGCAAGGTGCGCACGCTTGGCACCACAACGCCAACCGACTCTTGCATGCCATTCTTGAAGTGGCGGAACACATTGTACGAACCCATGGATGGCTTTATGGCGTAACGCCCCGTGCGCACATGCCCGGCGAGGTCGCTGTGGCGCGCAAGTATGCCAAAGGCATCCAGGCAATGCTTCTTGCCGACAGGCTTCAGCTTATACATCAGCGAATCGTAGTTATCATCCTGATCCACAAAGACATATATCGTGGTATTCTTGCCGGTGAACGAAGTCATGAAGTAAAAATAAGCCATGCCGAGGAGAATGGCGACGCACGCTCCCGCCAGGAAAAGGTATCCTTTGCTCAATTGCTTTTTCATCTTTTGATGTGTGTTGGTAAACCAATGCAAAGGTAGTCTTATTTTATGGATATGGCAAAAAAGTTTGGTGTTTTCTTTCCAAAATAAGTAACTTTGCAGACGTGTTCAGAACAAGCTACTTTGCAGACATGAAATACGAGAGTTACATTTTCGATTTGGACGGCACGCTCCTTGACACGCTGGGCGACCTTGCCGCCAGTTGCAATTACGCCCTGTCCGGTTGCGGAATGCCGGAGCACGGCATCGACGACATACGCCGTTTCGTGGGCAACGGTGTTCGGTTGCTCATGGAGCGTGCCGTGCCGGGCGGAGCCGCCAACCCACGATTTGAAGAGGCTTACCGCACGTTCAGGCAGCATTACATGCTCCACAACCTTGACACCACGGCACCCTATGATGGCATTCTCGAAACGCTGGATGCGCTGAACGCCAACGGCAAGCACGTCGCCGTGGTAAGCAACAAGTTTCATGAGGCCACGCGTGCGCTCGTGGCTCATTTCTTCGGTGACAGGGTGAAAGTTGCCATTGGCGAGAGTCCCAGCATACGCAAGAAACCAGCCCCCGACACCGTTGACGAGGCTCTGCTACAGCTTGGCATGCCACGCTCCACGGCTGTTTACATAGGCGACAGCGACGTTGACATAGAAACCGCGCGCAACTGTGGCATGCCATGCATAAGCGTGCTATGGGGATTTCGCGACAAGGATTTCCTCACGAGGCACGGTGCCACGACTTTCGTGGAGACACCACGCCAGATACTCGACATCTAAGGTCTCATCGGGTGGTGATGTGCCAGCAACCTTGCTTCACCTCATATTTCACATAGCACCGGTTGCGTTCCCTAAGGTCCCTCAGCACCTCAGCCAGCACCCATTTCAGCGTGTCGTTTCTCACCTCGCGGCGGCGTTCCCCTGGAGCCTCAACGGTCTTGTACCTGTTATAGCACACGTCGAAGGTCGTGCCATACAGGTGGCAACTGTTCTCGGTGGCATTTAGGTTTTTCCGTTGCAGCCTCGCCACATCGGCCTTTGTCCTCAGCACGCTTGTCACTATTATCTTGTGCAGCGGAATGCGCTTTACCTGCAACGAGTCGAAAAAGTTGCGCCCTATGTCCTGCAAGAGCACCGAAGCCCGTGGCACAAGGTAAGGCGAGCTTTCACGTAGGCGATCCACATGGAAGTAAGGGTTTGAGCCGACATAAACCAGGCTTTTCTTGCTCTTCGCCGCAGCCGCGCTGTCAGCCACGGGCTTTACGCCCCATTTCTGCGCAGCCAGCAGTTGCACGTCGTTTTGGTCAGGGAATGTCCTCTCAAATCCCGGCACGCTGTATATGCGGTTTTCCACCTCCTTGCCATCCCTGCCATGGAAAACCGTTTGCATGTCGTCGCCAAGGCACGCATGATGCTCCATGCCGCTTTCTGCGCCCTCGCTGTTTTGGTTGTCGCATTCGCCATCGTTGTCGGCAATGGCCACAGGCTTGGCAGCCGTGTCAGCGGCTACCGATGGGAAAGCCAGTCGCACCAACGCCAGGAATGCCGTGGTGGCGAAGAAACATAATATGAACTCGCGTTTTGTAATCTTCTTTTTCACGTTGCTTCAAATCTACTGCAAATTTATTAAAAAAACGGCAAGGCGCACAACATTCGCAATGGAAAAACACCAAACGTGTCCATTTCCCCAAAAATCCACGCCGAGAGATTGCCAATTCATGAAAAAAAACTATCTTTGCAAAAAGTTCATATTTCAAGACAAACAACATGTTAAGCAAAGACAGCAAGATTTACGTAGCCGGGCACCATGGGCTGGTGGGGTCGGCAATATGGAACAACCTTGAGAAGCGTGGCTACCACAACCTCGTCGGACGCACGCACAAGGAGCTTGACCTCACCGACCAGGTCGCCGTGAAGCGCTTTTTCGACGACGAGCGACCCGATGCCGTGGTGCTGGCGGCGGCTTTTGTTGGCGGCATCATGGCAAACTCGCTTTACCGCGCCGACTTCATAATGCAGAACATGAAGATGCAGTGCAACGTCATCGAGCAGGCTTACAGGCACAATGTGAAGAAGCTCCTGTTCCTCGGGTCCACGTGCATATACCCCAAGAACGCCCCGCAGCCTATGAGGGAGGACGCTCTCCTTACATCGCCGCTCGAATACACCAACGAGGAATATGCGATAGCCAAGATTGCCGGACTGAAAATGTGCGAAAGCTATAACCTGCAGTATGGCACCAATTACATCGCCGTGATGCCCACCAACCTCTATGGTCCCAACGACAACTTCCACCTTGAGAACTCACACGTGATGCCGGCCATGATGCGAAAGGTTTACCTCGCCAAGCTGTTGCACGAGAACGCATGGGATGCCATTCGTGCCGACATGGACAAACGCCCGGTGAACCCGACCGACAAGCTGCGCGCCATCATTGGCGAGGGCAATGTTGACGGTGGCAACACCAAGGAGCGCATTCTGAAAACGCTTGCCTTCTATGGCATAGAGGACAACAAGGTCACCCTCTGGGGCGACGGCTCGCCGCTGCGCGAGTTCCTGTGGAGCGAGGACATGGCTGACGCATCGGTTTACGTGCTGCTCAACGTTGACTTCAAGGACATAATCGGCATTGAGAAATACTCAAGCGTTTTCTATGGGGCGAAGACCGATGGCGAGGTTGACCGCAACAACTCCGAAGGACGTGGAGGGGCCATTCCGTCGCTTGGCGAGATACGCAATTGCCATATCAATGTCGGCACGGGCAAGGAATTGACCATCAAGGCTCTCGCAGGTTTGGTGAAAGAGACTGTTGGCTTTGGCGGAGAGATAATATGGGACGCGTCAAAGCCCAACGGCACACCGCGCAAGCTCATCGACGTGAGCAAGCTGCACGGTCTTGGATGGACTCACAGCGTGGAGATTGAGGATGGTGTCAGGAGGCTGTACCAATGGTATCGCGACAGCCTTGTGGCAACCGCGTGATAACACTCGAAAAACGTTTGCGGCGTAAAGGCATTGCCTTTGCGCCGCAAACGCATTGTGATTACGCCGTAATCGCAACGCCGTTACGCCGTAATCGCAACACCATTACGCCGCAATGGCGAAGGCGTTTCTTTAGTGGCATGGCACGCTTGGGCTTTACCCTGCCTGCAAGCCTGCCTCCCAAGTGCAACGATGGCTTTTTTCAATATTTTTCAGAAAAAAGCAAAAGCTTTACCTGTATTTACATTTTATTATGTATCTTTGCGGAGAAAATCTAAACTAAACAAAATGAGCGAGAAAGAAAAAGAAGCGGTTCAGTTGCCCGACAACGCATTCCGCGAGTTGAAAGAGGACGAGCAATACGTCCCAATCATGAAACCGGAAAACACATACCCGGAGGTGAATATGTGGTCGGTGACGTGGGGCATCGTCATGGCGATGGTGTTCTCGGCAGCGGCAGCCTATCTCGGGCTGAAGGTCGGGCAGGTGTTCGAGGCTGCCATACCAATAGCCATCATAGCCGTAGGCGTTTCGACCGCGGCCAAGCGCAACAAGGCCTTGGGCGAGAACGTCATCATACAGAGCATCGGCGCTTGTTCGGGAGCCGTCGTGGCGGGTGCCATTTTCACCCTGCCGGCAATCTACATCCTGCAGGCCAAGTATCCGGAGATGACCGCCTCGTTCTTCAAGATGTTCCTTGCGTCGGCTCTCGGCGGCATTCTGGGCATTCTTTTCCTCATACCGTTCCGCAAGTACTTTGTCAGCGACATGCACGGCAAGTATCCCTTCCCCGAGGCTACCGCCACCACGCAGGTGCTGGTTTCCGGCGAGAAAGGCGGCGACCAGGCCAAGCCGTTGCTCATGGCCGGCGTTGTGGGCGGACTTTATGATTTCATCGTTTCGACGTTCGGGTGGTGGAACGAGAATTTCACCTCGCGTGTCATAGGCCTTGGCCAGGATCTTGCCGACAAGGCGAAGCTTGTGTTCAAGATCAATACCGGCGCCGCAGTGCTGGGTCTCGGTTATATCGTCGGCCTGAAATACGCCCTTTACATCACCCTTGGCTCGCTTGCCGTGTGGTGGCTCATTGTGCCGGGCATGTCAATAATATTCCACGACCAGGTTCTCAACATGTGGGATCCCACCATAACAGCCACCGTGGGTGCCATGTCACCGGAGGAAATCTTCAAGGCATACGCCCGCTCGATAGGCATCGGCGGCATAGCCATGGCCGGCATCATC
>CAYLUI010000031.1:0-36392 GCA_964386825.1 uncultured Prevotella sp.
TCTTGGCATAGGGGTTCGATTCCCCTATCGACTACTTACAAATCCCGAGCCTTACATGGCTTGGGATTTCTTTTTTTGCGTCCTCCCTTCATTTTACGGACAAAATGTTTGCATTTCTAAAATAAAACCGTAATTTTGCACGCAACGCACGAAGAAAACAAACATTTTCACATGAAAAGGACAGTTTTATTGATAGCGACAGTCTTGCTCTCGCTCTACGCCATGTCGCAGAGCGTGGTGAGAAGCCTTGACATATCCGTGACGCTGAAGGGCGACGGCGGGGCGCACGTGCACGAGGTTTGGAACATTGACATCGGCGACGACGTAAAAACCGAATGGTACGTCGCCCACTACAACATGGGCGAACGCGTGATTGCCAACCTGGAGATGACCGACAATGGCAAGAGGCTCGTGACATTGCCCGGAGAATGGGACGTTGATGCCGACCACGAGGACAAGATTGGCAAGTGCGGCATAAAGCCCCAAGGCGGAGGATACGAGATTTGCTGGGGCGTGTCGTCGTGGGACAACCACATTTACACGACCGACTATGACATACAGGGGCTTGTACTGCAATTTCCTGACAACGACGGCTTTGGGCATTGGTTTGCCGACCTGAACAAGGACGTGAAGATTAGGAAGTTCAGGCTAAGCGTGGCGGCTCCGGTGCCGCTAACCGCCGACAACTGCCGGCTGTGGGGCTTCGGCTACGACGGTGACACAAAGATAAGGAACGGCATCGCCACGGCACAGTCGGACGGCAACGTAAGCAAGATTGGCTTGCTCATGTCGTTCAAGAAAGGGCTGTTTACCCCTGTCGCAAAGGGCAACGGCACCTTTGCCGAACTGAAGGACAAGGCTTTCGAGGGAAGCGACTTTGGTGGCGGCTCGGAAGAGGAGCCGCTCCCCATCTGGTTCTGGATAACACTGGCATCCATCCTCGGTGGCTTACTAATCACGATGCTCGCATACTGGCTACGCCTCAGGCGCATGAGGCGCGAGAGCCGCAACCTGCCTTATTTCAAGGAGGTATCGCCATCGTGGAGCTTACTTGGCGCAGCAGCCGTGCTGACCGATTACCAATGGTTCAACGACAGGAACCTTATACCGGCAATGATACTTAGGCTAATGAGCCAACGGAAGCTGGAGGTTGTCAACGACGACGAGACTGACAAGGAAGGCAACGCCAAGAAGGTGCTAAGGATTGTGCCGGAGAACGTGGAGATGCCCACGGCGGCAAAGTATTCAGACGATTACATTTGCGGATTTCTGCTTTACATAATGTCGCAAATAGCCGACGATGACAGGAGGGTGAGACCCGAGAGACTTGAGGAGTGGACCACCAAACACACGGAGACGCTGGCCGACTTCCACAAGGCCACACACCCCGACAAGGACAAGGTGGCGATGACCGACGAGGACAACCGACGGTTGTTCGGACTGAGAAACTTCCTTGACGACTTCGGCAAGACCACCGACAAGGGCATCGGCGACATACGTGTTTGGGACGGGCTGCTCGTGTACGCCCAACTTTTCGGCTTCGCCAAGAGGCTCGGCGACGACCTGCGCAACGCCTTCCCCAAGTATTTTGAGCAATCACCCTTCGCCAACGATGTGCTTCGCATCAACAGGCACAACCCCATGCTCCTGCTCATGTGGTCAAACAGCATAGCCAACTCGCAGGCGGCGTCATTACACGCAAGCGGTGGCACGAGCTTCGGCGGTGGCGGAGGATTCAGCGGTGGTGGCGGAGGCGGCGGACGCTAAGCCCCCACTCCCCGTTGCGGCTGCCGCCTACGGGTCATAAACAAGCTCGTTGCGCTTCCTCACCCTCTCCTCAACATTGCGCTCCGCCTGCCTCAACGCCTCGTCGTACCCCTTGAGCGGTATGAAAGGCCTGAACTGCGCGGCACGCTTTTGCATGCTCATGCGCTTGTGCCTCTTAGGCTCAGGATGCGGCAAGTCCATTATGTCCTCATAATCGTCTGTCATGGTAATAATCAATCGTCGGTCGTTATAACAACAGTGTTCCTTCCATGGCATGTCGCCTTCAGCCCACGGTGCGTCACGCAACCTTGCAAGCTCCCTTGGCCATGCCACAGCCGCAAATTTACAAATAAAAAGGTTACCGACCAAAAGATGCCGCAAACAAAATACCGTTACGACGGCAAAAAGCAGGCACGAGACCCGAACCAATACCTTGCAAAAGAAAAAAAAGGTGCCGCCACCGTTTCCGATGACGACACCAAGGTCAGACGTTTCACAACGTGACCTCCTCACTACATTAAGCATTCAAAAGTAGTCGTCTTGATAAGATTTCATAAGTTTTTATTTATAAGACCTCATTGGCTTATTGATAAAATTTCACAAGTCTATTGGCAAGACTTCATAAGTTTCATTGATAAGACTTCATAAGTTTACCTTTGCTCCGGCCATCAGCCACAGTCCCGGCTGCACCACCTCGCCAAGGTCACGATAGCGGTGGCACGTCATGTTGTCCGCCTTCAAGTACAGTTGGCATTTTGTCCACGCCCATTGCAGTTTCCCGTCAAGCTTCGCGTATGGATGAAAACCATTCATGCGCTGTTGCCAACGCAACGACCACGATGCGGAAAGACGGCCGAAAACTGGGTGTGAAAGCGTGGCAACAAACTTATGGCGAAGATACTCCAACGCATAAAGCGAGCGATAACTGTCGGCAAGCCCGGCAGAAGAAGCTCCCTGCCGACTGGCTGGAAGCCTATGCTCACTGGCAGGGTGCCTATGTCCATTGGCAGTAAAGCACTGCTTGCCAACAGCAAAACCCAGATCTCCAGCAATCAAGCCATGTCCATTGGCAGTAAAGTCCTGCTCGCTGGCAGCTAAGCCACGCTCATCGGAAGAACCGCCACGATCGCCGGATGGCGAAAACGAATGCGACTGGTGAATGTAAGCGTATGCCAACTTCAACGTTACGGGGCACGCCTGCGAGCCAGCCGTGCCGCCATGAGCGGAAGTTCCGACAGGCGACGCGCCACGAGACGACGAAGCCCCAAGCAGCTCACGGAAATCGATGGTGGTCTCAACGCTGTAACCCACATTGTCAAGCTTGCCAATGTTCATCGCATGGTATTGCTTGGCTTCGGCAGTTTTGTAAACCCAGTCTATCATATCCGTGCCATGGCTGTAAAACGCACTCGCCATGGCCTTGATGCCAACCGCCCCGAAACGTGCCGCAAGCCTGAAAGCCGAGTTTTTCTCCGGCTTCAGGTTGATGTCGCCAATCTGGACGGCGTTGTCCGCATAAAGATCCGTGAACGTAGGCAGGCGCATCGCCTTGTTCCAACCGGCATACAACTTCCAGCCGCTGCCAAGACGGCAACTCACGTCAATGCCTGGATAAAAACGGAAAGCGTCGCCAAGGGCGGTGTTCTTGTTCGCCATGACACCTGCCGAAACCGTCAGCAGCCCCACGATGACGTTATGCTCAAGGTACAATGACGAATTGGTGCGGTTGCCCTCATGGTCATAATGGCGACCCGAATGGCTTATCCCCACCCATTCCTCCACCGGAAGCACGTCGCCATAAGCCGTCGAGAGGATATGCTCCTTTCGCACGTCGGCACCGACGGCGGTCTTGCCAAGCCGCCAGTCAACCCTAACGTCAACCGAAGCCCCATAAACGTCAACGCGATGGTAATTCTCGCCATTCACGGCTCCAACACTGTCCCTCGTAAGCTGGTAATGGTCAACGTCACGATGCCCGTAGATTGCTGGCGCAACGACAAAGCCATCCCACCCTCGGGCAAGAAACGGGCGGAAACTTGCCGACACGGAGGCGACGAACCTTCTCGTCCACTCATACTGATTCGGGAAACGAGCCGAATAGAACGTGCTTGCCCCATAGTCCTTCGACGTGATGCCAGCCTGCCAATCCACGCTCACGCCACCCGAGCCGTAACCACCACGATAATAGCCTCGCCAAATGCTGAAGCCAGAGTTGTCAGTGCCGCCGTCACTACGTGCGTAACCGCCCGACAGAAGCGAGCGCAACGTCCCGCCGCACAAGCCCTTCCCCAGCCCGACAGAAGAAAACACGCCGCCATTGCCGCTAAACGTACCAAAGGAACCACCCTCGCCCCTCAGCCACACGTCAATGGCGCCACGCCCCATGCCAACATTCGCCACCGACGGCTTCGCGCCAGCATGTCCCGTCACGATATTTATCGCCCCACAGAACGCCGACAAGCCAAAGACACGGGAAGCCGCGCCTTCCACGACCTCTATGCGGTCAATGTCATCAAGCGAAACGGGAAAGTCGGAAGAGTTGTGGCCTGTCTGAGGTGAAGAAATGGGAATGCCATTAAGGAGGATGGCAATCTGGTCAAAGGTGCCACCATTGATTGACATGTCCGTCTGCACGCCAAAGCCACCACGCTGACGGACATCCACGCCTATGGCCAACTTCAAAACGTCGTCGATGGTCTGCGCCTCAGCACGATGAATGTCATCGCACGAGATCACCTCGACGATTTTCGCCGACTGAGCTGCCGTCAGCGGTGCGCGCGAGCCTGTCACCACAATGTCATCCAGCTGCTGCTCGCCAAAAGAGAGCGAGTCGGCATCGTTTGCCATGGGCTTCACGGCAATGCCGTCGGCCTTGGCATGCGTCAAGGTCGGCACGGCAAGCACGCCAATGACAACCACCTTGCCCAACGCGGCAAAAAGGCTGTAGCCCTTGCGGCTGAAATGCTTGAAGACTATCGCTTCGCGCTTGTTAAAGGTTGTTTTTATCATAAATAACACTAAAAGTTTCCGCCAAGCGGACGAATGGTGTCCCCACGCCAGCGCAGGGATGCCACCAAGGTCAATGGGCTGTTGCCACAGGCAAGAAGCCCACACGCAAGCCAAAAGCCAAGTTTCGTGGCTGTGCTCAGAAATTCACGAAACCGTTTTCCTTCACCGCTCCGCGCGCGTCGTCAGCGCTGACATAAAAGTGCTTTCTCGACGGCACGCTCACGCAGTTGGTTCCAAGGTCAATTCCCCAGCCTATCACGCCACCAAACAGTATGTTGCCAAAGGCCCACGGGTTGACGCTCTTCTCAAGAATGATGTCCTTGTACTTCGTGGTTGCCGAACTTACCTTGATGCGTTGTCCGTCCAGCTTGTGGCGGTTGACCTTCACCATGCAGGGCAACATCACGTTCTCGTAAGTTTGCTTTTCCGTCACGATGGTCACCGGCTCGCCAACATCCCCATCGATGGTAACCTTCGGGCTTCCTCCCGAAACAATTGTGGCACATGAAGTCAGCAACAACGCCGCTGACACCGGCACAAACACAGCCTTAAAAATTCCTGATTTCTTCATTTTCATTAAAGTAAATAGTAGATAAATAATTTTCGGCTGCAAAGGTAATATTTTTATTCTTTTCTCAATGAGAAGGCACGCACTTTTTTTTCCACCTCAAGTATCCCATCACAGCTATGACAACGTAAAGGCCATAAAGCGAGGCCTTGAAGGGGATGCCCTTGTAAAAGTAAAGCCCACAGGTCACCACGTCAACCGCAATCCATATCAGCCACTGTTCCAGATACTTGCGAGCCAAAGCCCAAATGCCCACGATGCTGAGCGCGGTGGTGAAAGAGTCGGCCACCGGCACCGTTGACCCCACCTGCGTGAGCCAGTACCACAGCGCGCCCCAGATGGCGAGCGTGCCAACCGCCCACGGCAATATGAGCCGCGCCTTGAAGTGGGTTATGGGCAGTTCCTCGCCCTGCGCCTGGTTGCGCTTCCTGCCAAACTTCCACGCCCACACGCCGTAGAGCGTCATGGCGATGTAATAAAACTCCATGGCGCAGTCGCCGTAAAGTCCCTTCTGATAATAAAGCACTATGCCCAGTGCCTGCATGACAAAGCCCACGAGCCACAGCCACGCGCTCGCCTTGTATTCCAATACAATATAGGCGAGCCCGAGAGCCGTGGTAGTGATGTCAAGCCAATTAAACTCGAAACTCATGTATATCAAATTTTTCCGTTTCAGAACTTGAGCGTAACATTGCCCATCATGGCAAAGCCCGCCATCGGCACGTAGCCAAGCTGGTAATAGCGGTTCTGCTCGGGATAAGCCTTGCCCACAATGGACGAGTAGCACCATCCGCTGACGGCGTAGTGGCGGTTGAAGACGTTGTTCAGGCTAAGCCCGAAAGCCATCTCCTTCAGCCCGCGCCTCACGGGCATGACGTAACGCAGGTTCACGTTGCTCTGGCTGTAGCATGGCAGCGAGCGGTCACGGTTCTCGGTGTTGTCCATGTACTGGCGGCTAACGTAGTTGGTGTGCCACACGGCGCTGAAGCCCCTGTAGTGGAAGTTGACAAACCCGTTGAGTATTGCCGATGGCGAGAACGCGAGCGTCGAGTTGTCGTAATGCTTCTTGGTCGATGGCAAGGGGTTCCAGTCGTCATCGTAAGTTTCTATAACCTCGTCGAAATCCTTTATATTGTTCTTCGATAGGGCTGCGTTTCCTGCCAGCGTGAGCCACGCCAGCGGACTCCAGTCGGCGGTCAGCTCCACGCCCATGCGGTAGCTCTTCTTGATGTTGGTGGTAAGGCTCTCGCCAATGTCACTCTGCTCGCCCGTCTGCACAAACTGGTCATCATAATCCATGTAATAGAAGTTTGCCCCCACGTGCCAGTTGCCGCCGTCAAATTCGTATCCCACCTCCGTGTCAAGCAGGTGCTCCGCCTTCGGCGCAGGGTAAGAGCCGTTGTCGGTGAAGTTGTTTCGCTCGGGCTCGCGTCCGGCATAAGCCACCGAGGCATAAGCCCTGTGGTTGCCGAAGTGGAAGTTGAAGCCCGCCTTGGGGTTGAAGAAGTTGTAATCCTCGTGTATGTCAAGGCGTTGGTTGGCGTAAGTGTCATCGGTCAGTGCCACGAACTTGTCGTTCACGCCGTCGGTCTTGAAATGCACGTGGCGGTATTGCAGATCAAGGAAGATGTCCATCCACGGCAGGGCGTGCATCGTGGCCTTGGCGAAAGCCGAATAGTCGAACTTGCGCGCGTCGGAGTCGTAGTATTTCCAGTCGTCCGCCCACGTCGATGGTTTCCTTATGTTCAGCGTGCCACGGTTTGCCACATAGTCAATGAAGCCGTAGTGGTTGCCACGAAACTGCTGCAGGTTCAGCCCCCCGATGACATCCCAAAGCTGGTCCTTGTAGTTGGCGTTGTAAACTACGCCGTATGTGTGCTGCGTAAGTCCCTTGCGGCGCACGAAGTCGCTCTTTTTCACGAAGTTGCCATCCTTGTCGGTGGCGTAAAGCCCAAACTTGGAGAACTTGTAGTCGTGTTTCAGCTCCTTGTAATATCCATGCCCGTAGGTGTAATGCAGCGCGGCGTTGTGCGACCAGTGCTCCGACGGTTGCCATGCCAGCGACATGATGTTGTGGTTCTGCGTGAAGTTGTCGGTGGTCTTCTCCCACAGGCTCCCGTCGTCCATCTTATAGCGTGTCACGGTCCATCCGCCCTCCCAGTCGGGAGTGAAGCACTCGTACAGGCTGTTGTAACGTCCCAGCCCCATCTCGTACAGATCCTTGTAAGTCTTCACGCCGAGGTAGCTGTTCATGCTGTAGTCGTCGTTGCCCGCCGTCACCCCGTTCCATGCCTGTCCCGTGTGCTCGTAGTTGCCTATGTTTTTGTATCGCAGCTGGAAATTGTCACCCATCCACGTCAGCCCACCATAATATGATCCCGACTTGCCGCTCGTGCCGTGCACGAAACCGTCAGTGCCCGTGTGGTGGTAAGCCCCCTCAAGCACCAGTGCGTCCCACAGCAAGCCCGTCGAGAACTTTCCTCCCACATTATAAGTGTTGTACGTTCCATACGAGCCGCTCACCTCAAGCGACGGCGTGTAAGACGGCGCCGCCGTGGCAAGCGAAATGGTTCCGCCAAACGCCCCGTCGCCGTTGGTTGACGTGCCAATGCCACGCTGTATCTGCGCCGAGCCGAGCAGCGCGGCGTAAGAGTTCATGTTGGCCCAGAACACCGTCTGGTCCTCAGGCGAGTTGAGCGCCACGCCGTCGAGCGTGACGTTCAGGCGGCTACCCGCCGCGCCGCGAACGCGCATGTAAGTGGTTCCCGTGCCAAGCCCGTTCTCGCCCCATGCCACCACGCCCGGCGTGTTGGCGAAGAGGAACGGCAGCTCGCGTCCTGTCTTGGAAAAAGTGCCAAGCTCCTGCTTGCTGATGTCAGACACCGCGAACGGCGCGTCATGACCGGCGCGCACGCCCTTCACCACGATTTCCTGCAGCTCAGCCAGGCGCAGCGAGTCGCCACCGGCCTGCGCACACACGCCCACAGGAATCGCCCCCATTGCCGTCACGGCAAGGGAACTAATGAAAATGCTACTTTTCATTGATACCTTTTGTTTAATAAAATAAATCACCAAAGGGAGTATCCTTTTACCTACGCCGGCATTATCCGGATCAGGTTATCGGGTATGATCTCAGCCACGGCAACAACCGCAGCACCCCTTAAAAAGCATTTTGCCTTTCGGGTGCAAAGTTATTCAAAAATACATAAACCGCAAAACGTTCGCGACTTTTTTTTTTCGACCCCTCGCGGCGCAACGGCTACGTGGTCACGGCGCAAACGCATCGCCATTGCGCCGTAAACGCATCGTGATCGCGGCGTAAACACGCGCCCGTTGCGCCGCAAGGGCAACACCGCCGCGCCGCAAGGGCCGCGACAGGCAAATAAACCATGATAAGTTTTGCCAAATCAAGGGAAAACATTAATTTTGCACACAGCTTAAACACACGCAACAATCGGGAAATGAGAAAAATAATAGTTTCACTGCTCGCAGCGGCATGTCTCGTGGCATGTGGCCAGAGCGAGGACGAGAAGGCAGCGCCGGAGATGCGGCGCATAGATTCGCTATACCGCGCCGGCGACTACCGTGGCACGCTGAACGCCATAACACGCCTAAGGACCAACCACCCCAAGGCCATAAAAAGCCGGGAGCAAGCCCTGAAGACATGGCAGGAGGCATCGCTCAAGCTGGCGCAGGAGGACATCGGGCGAACCGACTCGGCGCTGCAAGCCACCACAAGGGAGTTTGAGGCCGAGCAGGACATTGGGCGCCGGAACCGCCTGGGCGTAAGGCGCGACTCGCTGCAGGTGCGATACGACGCGCTGTGCGGCACCGTGAGGGTGATACACAAGAGACAGAATGAGTGAATTTTGGATTAATTATATAGTTTGCATTTTGAGTTTTGACTTGAAATAACTAACTTTGCAAATGATATGGCTGAGAAGGACACACAACAGGAATTCAAGGACGTGATGGCGGAGTGCAGGGAGCTTTTCGCAAAGAAACTGCACGACTACGGCGCGTCATGGCGCATATTGCGGCCATCGTCGCTCACCGACCAGCTCTTCATAAAGGCAAAGCGCATACGCTCGCTCGAAACCACGGGCAAGGCCATGGTAGATGAGGGGATACGCCCAGAGTTCATAGGGCTTATCAACTACGGCATAATAGGCCTGATACAGCTGGAGAAGGGATGCGCCGACAGGGTGGACATGGGCAACGACGAGGCAGTGGCGACATACGACAGCCACGCCAAGGAGGCATACGAGCTGATGCTGCGCAAGAACCACGACTACCACGAGGCATGGCGCGACATGAGGGTGAGCAGTTACACCGACTTCATACTGACGAAAATAGAGCGCATAAAGGAGCTTGAGGACATAAACGGCATGACAATAGTGTCGGAAGGAATAGACGCAAACTACATGGACATAATAAACTATGCCGTGTTCGGGGCGATAAGGCTCGCGGAAGAGGGGGAAAGATAACGGATGGCACACACGACAACTTCTTCCGCCAAGGGCAGGAACATATTGCTGACAGCAGTGGTAAACCTGTGCCGCTTCGTGCTGGGCGCGACATTCGTGTTCTCGGGCTTCGTGAAGGCTATTGACCCCACGGGGACACAATACAAGATACAAGACTACCTTGCGGCTGCAAACATCGCCACAGCGTTGCCCGACTGGCTGACACTCGTGGCAGCGGTGCTGCTGGCGGCCGTCGAGTTCTGCCTCGGCGTGTTCGTGTTCCTTGCCATGCACAGGCGCACGGCATCGAGGCTCGCCGTGACCTTCATGGCAGTGATGACGCTCGTCACCATGTGGATCGCCGCATTCGACCCGGTGGAAGACTGTGGCTGCTTCGGCGACGCAATACGGCTGACCAACGTGCAGACGCTGCTAAAGAACATAGCCCTGCTGGGCTGCGCCGTGGTGGTGGCATGGAAACCGCTGCTCAACTACCGTTTCCTTTCGCAATCGACGCAGTGGATAGCGGTAAACTACACCGTGCTCTTCATCCTCCTACTAAGCGCACACTGCCTCTACCACCTGCCAATACTCGACTTCAGGCCATACCACGTCGGGGCGAACATCAAGAAAGGCATGGAAATTCCCGAGGGCGCGGAGCAGCCAGAGTTTGAAACCACATTCATAATGGAGAAGGACGGAGAGCGGAAAGAATTCACGCTCGACAACTATCCCGACTCCACGTGGCAGTTCATCGACTCGAAGACCGTGCAGACCAAGAAAGGGTACGTGCCGCCGATACACGACTTCTCCATATCAAAGGCTGAGGGCGAAGACATCACCGACAGCGTGCTCGACAGGCGCGGGTACACGTTCCTGCTGGTGGCGCCAAGCCTCGCCAAGGCCGACGACTCCAACTTTGGCGACATTGACCGCCTTTACGAGTACAGCCTGGAACAGGGCATACCGTTCTACTGCCTCACGGCATCGACCGAGAAGGACATACAGCACTGGGAAAACATAACCGGCGCCGAGTACCCATTCTTCATGACCGACGAGACCACGCTGAAGACCATCATACGCAGCAACCCGGGGCTTGTGCTCATGAAAGACGGCACCATAATAAGGAAATGGAGCCACAACGACCTGCCAAGCGCGAGAAGCCTGGACGCTCCGATGGAGAAACTCGAAATCGGCAAGATGCCAACCGACGGCATGGGCAAGACGCTGGCGCAGGTATGCCTGTGGTTCTTCGTGCCGCTGATGTCGCTGGTACTGGCCGACCGCACATGGGCATGGACCAAGTTTGTCATGGCAAAAACCAGGCGACGCAGGCAGGAACGGCAAGAAAAGGCAAAAACACAGCAAACTGAATAACTCAGGATATTTTCAACGTTTTAAAACAAAGGAACAATGAGAAAGAAAATCGTAGCAGGCAACTGGAAAATGAACGAGACCCTGCAAGAGGGCGTTGCCCTGGCAAAGGAAATCAACGAGGCCCTGACAGCCGACAAGCCTAACTGCGGTGTGGTCATCTGCACACCGTTCATACACTTGGCAAGCGTGGCACAGGTCATCGACCAGGAGGTCGTGGCACTGGGAGCAGAGGACTGCGCCGACAAGGAGAAGGGCGCATACACGGGCGAGGTGAGTGCCGCAATGGTAAAGAGCACCGGCGCACAGTATGTCATCCTCGGCCACTCAGAGCGTCGCGAATACTACCACGAGACTCCGGAGATACTGAAAGAAAAGGTGCAGCTGGCTCTCGCCAACGGCCTGAAGGTGATCTTCTGCTGCGGCGAGACACTGGAGGAGCGCGAGGCCAACAAGCAAGAGGAGGTCGTGAAGGCTGAGCTTGAGGGCAGCGTGTTCAACCTCACCGCAGAGGAGTGGAAGAACATCGTGCTCGCATACGAGCCGATCTGGGCCATCGGAACAGGCAAGACCGCAACAGCCGAGCAGGCTGAGGAGATGCTGGCTTACATCCGCGCCATCGTGGCAGAGAAGTATGGCAACGAGGTTGCCGAGGACACAACCATCCTCTACGGCGGAAGCTGCAAGCCAAGCAATGCCTCTGAGCTTTTCGCAAAGCCAAACATCGACGGTGGACTCATCGGTGGTGCTTCGCTGAAGGTTGCCGACTTCAAGGGCATCATTGACGCTTGGAAGAAGTAAGACGAAACGCACGGCCAACAACAACCGTGACAAAAACGGAATAAAAGAATAATGGCACGGCACGGGGCAACGGCCATCGAAAACAATGGCAACGCCCCACAAGCGGCCTGGCGATTATTCTTTTATTCTTATTATACCCCACACCACCCCATCACTTTCATACTTAAACAACCCACAAAATGAAGAGACTCGCCATCCTGATGTTTTCTGCCACTTGCCTCGTAGCGCAGGCGCAAGCCCAGACTTACACGCAACACATACAGCAGAAAATAACCAACAAGGGCACTGTGAAAATAACACAGAGCAAGGAGATTGACGATCTCGTGAATGGCACGAGCCTCAAGAACGCCGCCACGCCAACGACACAGGGCAAGGTGGCACAGGCGAAAAACACACCGGCTACTCCAACACAGAAAACGGTAACGCAGAAGACCGCAACCACAACGCAAAGGAAAGAGAAAGCCGACACGAACCACTACATTGGGCAACCAAGGCACCATGACGCTGACCCATCTTCCGCAGAAAGGGAAAAGGCCTTGAAGGAAAAGGGGAATGAGGCGGCAAGGGAGGCCGAGCGCAAACGAGCCGAAGCAGCGAACGCACAGGAAGCCGAAGGGGAAATGAGCATACCGACGGTTGACATGAGAAAGAAGGTCATGCGTTCAGCACGGAAAATCACGGGCTACAGGGTGCAGGCTTTCGCCGGAGGAAACACAAGGGAGGACAAGCAACGTGCCCAACAGATTGGCGATGCCATAAAGATGAAACACCCCGACCAACCCGTTTACGTGCACTTTTACACGCCAAGGTGGATTTGCAGGGTTGGCAACTACAGGACATACGCCGAAGCCGCCAACATGCTCAATGCCGTAAAGAAAATGGGATACAAGGGCGCAACAATCGTGAAAGGCAAGATTACGGTATTCGAATGACCACACGCAAACGCCGCGCCCGCTCCGAACGACAGCCGTAAACCAAGGGCTTCAGGCAACGGTTGGTGACACCACAACGCCGCGCCCGACGAGACACATCGGCAAACATCCCGAAAACTCCAATCCTGAAAATAGCGAAATGAATCCAGAGACAGAATTCCGAGACGGGCTTGACAAGCTCGCCGAACACTATAAAGCCATACTGAGCCTGCTTGGCGAAGACCCTGAGCGCGAAGGACTGCTGAAGACTCCCACGCGCGTGGCAAAGGCAATGCAAATACTCACGCGTGGCTACACGCAGGATCCGCACAAGGTGCTAAACGACGCACTGTTCAAGGAAGAATACAACCAGATGGTCATCGTCAAGGACATCGACTTCTTCTCAATGTGCGAGCACCACATACTGCCGTTTTACGGCAAGGCGCACGTCGCATACATTCCCAACGGGCACATCACGGGACTCAGCAAGATAGCCCGGGTGGTTGACATCTTCTCGCACCGCCTGCAAGTGCAGGAAAGGCTCACCGAGCAGATCATGAACTGCATAAACGACACGTTGCAACCGCAAGGCGTCATGGTGGTCGTGGAGGCAAAGCACATGTGCATGCAGATGAGGGGCGTGGAAAAGCAAAACAGCATTACCACCACAAGCGCATACAGCGGCGTGTTCGAGACGGCAAGGGTGCGCGAGGAGTTCATGAGCCTGCTGCGTGGCGAGTCGAAAAGAATTTGACACACGCTTAATCGCCACGCCCACGACACCGCCCACACAAACTCGCAAAACCACATTTTTCCCACCCATAAAAAACATCCACAAAACCATGAAGTTCATCTCCTGGAATGTCAACGGCCTGAGGGCATGCGTGAAAGTAAAGACCGACGACGACGGCAACGTGAAGAGCAAGGGCTTCGAAGCCTACTTCAACGAGCTTGACGCCGACTTCTTCTGCCTGCAGGAAACCAAGCTACAAGCCGGGCAAATAGACTTGCAGTTCCCCGGTTACGAATCTTACTGGAACTACGCTGAGCGAAAGGGGTACAGCGGAACCGCCATTTACACGAAACACCATCCGCTAAGCGTCGCCAACGGCATCGGCATGGAGGAACACGACCACGAGGGACGCGTCGTGACGCTGGAGTACCCAAGCTTTTACCTCGTATGCGTTTACACGCCAAACTCACAGGAAGCCCTGGAAAAAGGTGGCAAACCTCGAAGGCTGGAGTACCGAATGCGGTGGGAAGACGCTTTCCGGGAGTACCTGCACAGGCTTGACGCGACAAAACCGGTAATTGTTTGTGGCGACATGAACGTCGCACACGAGGAAATTGACATCAAGAACCCAAAGACAAACCACCTGAGCGCAGGCTTCACCGACGAGGAAAGGGCAAAGATGACAACGTTGCTCGACAGCGGTTTCATTGACACTTTCCGCACCCTTCACCCCGACGAGGTCACATACTCGTGGTGGAGCTACCGCTTCAAATCACGAGAGAGGAACACGGGCTGGCGCATCGACTATTTCCTCACATCGGAACGCCTGCGCGACAAGATAACCCAAGCCTCAATACACACGCAGGTTTACGGCAGCGACCATTGTCCCGTTGGGCTTGACATTGACACAGCCATTTGACATGTCCGGCTGCCGTTTGACACGCCCACACAGCCATTTGAAATCCAGCAGGCAAGCCTCAATCCCCCAAACAACACATTCAACGCCACCCCCACGACACTGGGCATTTTACCTAAAACATCAATAATTTCAAGAACCAACAGAAATGATAAGGAACAAATCATTATGCGCCTTGCTCGCGGCGGCATTGTCGCTGACAACGGCAGGGGCGCAAACACGCCAACTTACCGTGGAGGCCAACAAGCTTGGAGCCACAATACAGCCAACGATGTACGGCGTTTTCTTCGAGGACATCAACTTCGGAGCCGACGGCGGACTGTATGCGGAGATGGTCGAGAACCGCAATTTCGAGTTCCCACAGCACCTTATGGGCTGGAACACCTTTGGCAAGGTGGCACTCAACGACTACGATCCGGCCTTCAGCCGCAACCCACACTACGTGACCATTTTCCCAAGCGGGCACAAGGAGAAAAACAGCGGACTGGAGAACAACGGTTTCTTCGGCATGGGCTTCAAGAAAGGCATGAAATACGGCTTCACCGTATATGCCCGGCTCAACAACCTCAATGGCAAGGAAGCCAAGCTGCGCGTGGAGCTCGTAAACGAGGCAAACACGCCGATGGACAGGCAGACGCTGACCGTGAAAAACAACAAATGGCAGAAGCTCAACCTCACGCTCACGGCCAACGCCACCATGCAAAAGGGATTGCTGCGCATTTTCCACGCCGGCGGTGAGGCCGTTGACGTTGATTTCATATCACTCTTCCCCGAGGACAACTGGAACGGATTGCGCGCCGACCTGGTAAAAGACCTCGCCGACTTGCACCCCGGCATTTTCCGCTTCCCGGGCGGATGCATCGTTGAGGGAACCGACTTGGCAACCCGCTATCAATGGAAAAACACGGTGGGCGCGCCCGAGAACCGTCCCATAAACGAGAACAGATGGAATTACACTTTCGCCCATCGCCTGGCTCCCAACTACTACCAGAGCTACGGTCTCGGCTTCTACGAGTATTTCCTGCTGTCGGAGAAAATCGGCGCAGAGCCACTGCCAGTGCTGTCGGTGGGACTGGCCTGCCAATACCAAAACAATGACAATGACCCCAACGCACACGCCTCGATGAACGACTTGCAGCCTTACATCGACGACGCGCTTGACCTTATCGAGTTCGCCAACGGTGGCAAGGACACCAAATGGGGCAAGCTACGCGCCGAGATGGGACACCCAGAGCCGTTCAACCTGAAACAAATTGGCATCGGCAACGAGCAATGGGGTCCCCTGTACCCAGAGCGTCTCGCCGAGTTCATAAAGCAAATCCGCGCAAAATACCCCAACATAAAGATATGCGGATCGTCGGGACCGTCGGCCGATGGCAAGAATTTCGACTACGGCTGGGAGCAGATGCGCAAGCTCAACGTTGACCTCGTTGACGAGCATTACTACAAGTCGCCCGAATGGTTCCTGCAGAGTGCCGGGCGTTACGACAATTATCCCCGCACAGGCCCGAAAGTGTTCGCCGGCGAATATGCCGCACACGCCAAGAACCAGCCCAACAGCTGGGAAGCCGCCCTTGCCGAGGCTTGCTTCATGACAGGCCTTGAGCGCAACGCCGACGTGGTTCACCAAGCCACCTACGCACCGCTCTTCGCCCACGTCGATGGCTGGCAGTGGAGGCCGGACCTCATTTGGTTTGACAACCTGAAGAGCGTAAGGTCAGTCAACTGGTACGTGCAGATGCTCTACGGGACGCACATGGGCACCAACGTGCTTAAACTGACCGAGGACGGCAACGCCGTGAAAGGCGAAAACGGCTTGTACGCCAGCTCAGTTTACGACAAGGACAAGAAACAGTATATCGTGAAAATCGGCAACAGCCTCGACAACAGCCAGTCAATCTCGCTGACGCTGAAAGGTGCCAAGAAGATTGCTTCGGCAAGGCAAACACTGCTGAAAGCCAACAACCTAACCGACGAGAACACCCTCGCCCAGCCCGACAAAGTGAAACCCGTAACAAGCAGCCTGACGCTCAACGGAAACAGCATCAGCGTAACCTTGCCGGCTAAGAGCTTCGCAGTTTACGTGTTCGAGCAATAAAAAAAACAATGTGCCCGACCACCCAACAGCCAACGGACTCGGGCACAACAGCAAAGCAACAAAACATCAAGGCGGCGTAAACGCATAACGTTTACGCCGCCTTGATGTTTTCACCACACTTAAGTCACGACCCCTCCCCTGCGTCAACGCAAGGCCATTGCGCCGCATCCAGCGCGCCATGCGCTTGGCAAGTCCCCGTGGGGACATCGCCAAGCACGGGTCATTCCACCAACACCAGTCCGCCCATCTGCGGAAGCGTGGTCTTCAGCTCGCCTTTCTTGCCAATCCTCACCGTCTTCAGGAGCGTGCGTCGGCTGCTGCCCTCACAATACATGCTCACGGTCTTCCCGGCAAGCATCGGCAGGCTGAGCCTCACGTCAACAGGCTTGTCGGTGCCGTTGATGCCGCCGACAAACCACTTGTCCGTCTGTGCGTCCTTGCGTGCCACGACGAAATAGCGTCCCGGATAACCGTCAACGAAACTCGTCTCCGTCCACACCGTCGGTATCTGCCTAAGGAAGCCCATCTCGGCATCGTTCAATGTCGGCACGGCCTGCGGAGTCACCTCAACGCAGTTTACCGATGTCTGATTGGTGATTGCAGTGGCAAGCTCGAAAAGCCTTGACGTGTAACGTGGGTGACGGCTGCGGTTGTCCTTGCTCATGAAGTCGTTCATCATCACGCCGCCCCAATCGAAACTGCCCACCACGTTGCGCGTGAACGGGTACATTGTCATCTCGAAGCCCTCACGCTTGGCGTGGTAATCGGTGAAGTAAACATTCTCGCTCGCAAGCGCAGCCTCAGACGAGACGTAGTTGGGATACATGCGTTCCCACCCACGCGGTATCGTGCAACCGTGGAACACCACGGCAAGCCCATGGTCGTTGGCGTCGCTCAGTATGTCCTCGTAAAGCCTCATGGTCTCCTGCTTGTCGCCCCCGAAGAAATCGACCTTTATGCCCGTCACGCCGACGCTCTTCATCCAGCGCATCTCCGCCTTGCGCCTTATGGCGTTGTTCATTATCCCACGCGGTCCCTGCGGAGCGTCATTCTCGGCGCCGTTGCTGTTGTACCACAACATCAGGCTCACGCCCTTGCCCTTGGCATACGCCGCAAGCCGCTCAATGCCAGCCTTGCCAATGCTGGAGTCCCACAAGCCGTCCACGAGCACCGCCTCGTAGCCAAACTGCGCCGCAAGGTCCACGAAACGCACCTGGTCGTCATAGTTTATCGAGTTGTCCTGCCATACCAGCCAGCTCCACGTGTAGCGTCCCGGCTTGTATGCAGTGGAAGGCTCATACAACGGCTCAACAACGTCAAACTGAACCGTGGTCTCCACGATGGGCTTGAGCGTCGTGCCGAGCGTGACAGTGCGCCACGGGGTGCTGCCGGGCAGTGCTATGGCAGCCGTGGTGGAGCCGAAGCCGTTGTTCTCGCCTGCCTGTGGGTAAGCCACCGTGTAACCCATACGTGGGTCAAAGTCGGAAAGGCGCGAGCCGCAATACTGCCCGTCAACGCCCGTCTCAGACACGAGTGCCCATCCCTCGGCGGCATTGTCCTTGTCATGCCCGTCCTTGCCTCCCACATGGAACAGGCACGGGAAAGTGTACCCGACACCATACTTCGACTTCTCCGCCATCGGGACATCCGTGCCATACTCCTCTTCGTATGACGGCTTGGTGCGCTCCCACCCTGTCATGGGCGTTATCTGCGGTGTCAGGAACGTGGTCGTGCCGTCGGGGAACATGAAGCTGCTTGCCTCGCCCTCAATGACGGCGCACTTGGGGTTGTTGTTCTTTTGCCTGGGGATGGTGTAACGGAAGGCGATGTTGTTGTTGTCAACGACAAACGTCACCGTCATCTTGAGTCCCTTAGCCGTCTCCACGTCAATGTCGGCGGCGTTCGCTCTGAAGCTGATATGGGCACGCTTGGTGTTTGCCATGTCATACTCCTTCTCGACCTTATAGTCGCGCGCCGACTTTATTGACAGGTCGCGTGTCAGGTCGCCGATGTCGCTCCTTATTCCAAGTCGCGACGGCAACAACATGCGACGCTCGCCAAGAGTGGCACTGTAAGTGAGCAGTCCGCCGTCGTCATTCACCGTCACAACCAGGTTGCCGTCAGGCGAGGCGATAGTCTTCTCCGCCGCCGCTACAGGCATGGCGAGCATGAAGAAGACGGGTAAAAGAAAGTGTTTCATATAAATCATAGAGTTTTGGTAATAAATCAAGGTCGTGAGCGACCGCCCTTGGGCGGCATGTTTCCACATCACGGTCACGGGGAAGCCAAGCGGCAACGTTCCGCAAAATTAGCGAAAATATTTCTATTACGGAAAACTTACGGCATGAACCGTGGCAACGAAAAAGCGCAAATGCGCTGAGCAACAGAACCGTAAGGCCAACCGCCATGCGCACCGCCAAAAAGCAAACGCCCCGGCCAAGCACAAGGCATGAACCGGGGCGTGAAAACCAAGGCAAACACGGGGGCGCAACGCCGTGGCGCACAGGCGCCCGTGTATGCGTCATTTCTTCCTCAGCACGGGCATGCCGTTCTCAAACGTCACGGGGATCCACAGGTGACGGCTGTCGCTCAGCTCGTTGGGTTTCCACATGTCGGCCATGAAAACATAGTCGGCACCGCCAAACAGCTTGCGTTCCTTCTCCGTAACCACATTGTAAATGTAAGTGCCCTGCGCCCCAAACGTCTTGTCGGCTCCCTCGCCACGGCATGGGTTTGGCAGTTGCTTCCAGGGACCGAAGATGTTCTTGGCGGTGAACATGCGCGCCGCGTTTGGCGCCCATCCCGTGCATCCGCTTGTTATCATCCAGTAAACGCCGTCCTTCTTGAATATCGTCGGAGCCTCGTTTTGTCCACCCGGCGCAACGCGCACGAAGGTGCCGTTGTGTGCCATGTAATCGTCGGTCAGCTGGGCAATGTGCAGGGTGAGGTTGTCCTCAGACGAGAATATGTGGTAAGCCTTGCCGTCGTCGTCAACGAATATGGTCATGTCGCGTGCCATCTGTCCACCGTCGAGGTCACGCATGAAGAACATGCCACGCTCAATCTGCGTGCGCCACTCAGGCGTCCACCATTTCTTCAGCTCGGGGAAGAGCAGCTGGTGGCGCAGGTCGGTGGTGTCAGGCATACTGAAGCCTATGGGGTACAGCCCGGGGTTAGCCCTGCCCGAGCGCACGAACTTGAAGGGTCCCGTGGGCGTGTCGCTTGTGGCTATGCCATAGCGTGCGGCGGCGTAGCCACGCCCCTTCAGCTCAAGGTGGAACCACATGACAAACTTGCCCGTCTTGGCATTGTAAAGTACCTTCGGACGCTCTATTATGCAGCCGCCCTCGATGTCGCTGCCTGGCTCCTGGCTCACGGGCAGCACAACGCCGCGGTTGGTCCAGCGGCGCAGGTCCTTCGACGTGTAAAGACTCACGCCAAGCGACGAGTAAGGCTTGCCCGTGGCAGAGCGCGTCTCGCCATACCAATAGTAAGTTCCCTTATAATTGAAAATGTTGCCACCATGGGCGTTGATGTGCTTGCCATCGTTGGCTTCCCACACGCCACCGTCCATAGGTTCCTGTGCCATTGCGCCAAGCGTGGCGACGAAGGCAAGCGACAAAATCGCGAATAGTTTTTTCATGAATACGTTCTTAGAGGGTTAATAACACTGTGTTGCAAAGTTATCCTGTTTTTGTCGTCAGGCACGTCACTGATAATGAAAAGAGGGGCATTTTTCGTGAAAAAAGGCAGACTGTAAACAAAAAACAGTCTGCCCTTCCCTATTTTCAAGGCGTTGGCAGGGGCTGATGCCCCACGCCACGCTTATTCGTTCTCCGGGTCGTAAACCTGCTTGTTCGCCTCGTAGAACTTCATCTCGGCGAGGTTGAAGTACCTTGTGTTGCCGGCTGTTGCCGTAACCACGAAACGGAAATGCTTGAACGGCTTGCCTGCGTCAACGCCTGCCGACGTGTACTCGCTCTGCGAGCCTGTGGGCAGTCCGCCCGTTACCTCATGCACCGTCTCCCACGACGTGCCGTCGCTGCTCACCTGGAACTCGATGGCAGAAGGTGGAGCCTGCGAGCCGCTGCGGTTCTTGTACCATACCATGAACGTCTGGTGAGGCTCGGCGAAGTCAACCTGCACGTAGTGTGGCAACGGCCCTGGGCTGTGCCAGCTGGTGTGGAAGAACGAGTTGGCGTTGCCATCCACGAGGTTCTTTATCGGGCCCTCGGTCAGCTCGGGATCATCGGTGCTGAGCTGGTCGGCGCTGAGCTTAACCTCGTCGCCACGGGTATAGCTGATGGTGGCAGGCAGCAATCCCGACTGCGCCTTCACCTGCACGGGCTGGCCTGCGTCGCCCTGCTCGTTGTAAGCCTGGAAGGTGAACGTGTAGTCGCCATACTTCTTCAGCGTGTTGTTCACGCGCAGCGTGTCCGTATAGACGGAGACCACGTTGGTCACGGTCTGCCCGTCGGCGGGGTTGACATACGATACCTTCATGTAAGAGAAGCTGGAGTCGGACGGCACGGTCCATTTCAGCTTTATGGCGCCCGGCAGAGCCTCGGATGTTATTGCCGAAGCCTCTACGGTCTTGGGCTGGCCAAGAAAGCCTTCGGGTTCCATGTTCGTGAAATTGTCATCGCAAGCTGTCAGCGAGGCGATGCCAATTACAGCACCCATTAGATATTTTATCGCTTTCATTGTTTTTGGTGTTTTATTGTTTCCGTGATGTCAGCCTGCATCGCAAGGCGTTGGTTCACAACGCTTTGCCGGCCGCATTGCGTTTACGGCGCAACGGTGTCGCGATTGTGGCGCAACGGTGTCGCGATTGCGGCGTAATGGCGTTGCGATTGCGCCGCCAAGGCATCACGTTAGCGGTGCAATGGCAAAGGCGTTGCGTTTGCGGTGTCGCGGCGATGCCTTTGCACCGCAAACGCCTGCCATGTGCTCATGCCATGCGGCTGACATTCATTTACTTTTGTTCTTAATAGCCAGGGTTCTGCTTGAAGTCGGGGTTCGAGTGCTTCATCATCTCCGAGTGAGGTATCGGGAGGAAGTAAAGCTTGTCGTCCCATGTGCGCTTCACGGTCTGGCGCTTGTAGGTGAGTGAGCCGTCGGGGTTCTTGGTGATTTTCATCTCCACGATGTTGGCGTGCTCAGCGCCCTCTTTCCAGCGGCGAACGTCGAAGTAGCGGTGTCCCTCGAAAGCAAGCTCAACCATGCGCTCCTTGCCATACTTGGTCCAGAAGTCGGCGTTGCTCATTCCCTCGGGGAACGCCGGCATGGCCACGCCGCTTCGTGTGCGCGTCACGTTGAGAGCCTCGCGAGCCGACATCTTCAGGTCCTGGTTTGTTGCGTCGGCGCTTCCGAGATAACGGAACGCAGCCTCGGCGTAGTTGAGGTAAAACTCTCCAAGACGGAAGATTATCCATGAGTGGCGCTTCGAGTTGCTGCCCACCGACGACACGTTGACCGAGCCGTCGAGCAGCTTCTTCAGGTAGTAGCCCGTAGGCGTGGCGCCCTGCGTGGGCAGGCCGTTGGCACCGCCATAGTAAGTCTCAAGCGCATTGGCGTTGTATTGCGGCCACTTCTTCTCGCCATTCACGGCAATGGTCTTGCCCAGGCGTGGGTCACGGTTGTCGTAAGGCTTCTCCGCATTGTATCCGCTGCCTTCCTCGTCCCATGCCAAGCCGGTGCTCTTCATGTCGTAAGCGTCAACGAGGGTCTGCGTGGGGCAGTTGCCACCGTTGCCGTTCTCAACGCCCATCGGGTAGTTGGCACTCTCCAGCCAGTTGAGGTCGCCAATGCGGCGCGCGAAAATGGTCTCGCTGTTCTGCCAGTTGTCAGTGCCCCAGTTGGCCTCGTAGCTTCCGAGCTTGATGCCGTTGGCGGCGCACATGTCAATAACGTCCTGTGCGGCGAGGGCAGCCTTGTGGTAAAGCTCCTTGTCGTTGGCGGCATTGAAGAGCGGGCTTGCCTTGTACAGGGCTGCGCGAGCCTTCAGCGCAAGGGCTGCGATGCGGTTCACGCGGCCGGTCTCGCCGGCAGCAGCGTCGTTGCTGAGGGTGGCGTAGCTTATGGGCAGCTCAGGAGCCACCTCGTCGCACTCCTTCAGCACGAAGTCGAGCACCTCGGCGGCAGGCGTGCGGCCAAGAGCCGTAGCCTCGTCCTCGCTAATGACGTCGGTGTAGAATGGAACGTCGCCATAATAGCTCACGAGCTGGAAGTAGAAGTAGGCGCGGAGAAGGCGCACCTCGTAAGGCAGGCGGTTGAAACGCACCATCTGGTTCTCGTAGTCCTTGTTGAGCTTGTAGTCGGAGAAGTCGCAGTTGGCGTGGTTGGCGAGGAAGTAGTTTGCCTCGCGTATGCCGCCATACAGTCCGAAGAACGACGGTGTGTTGCTTGCGCTGAGCGATCCGTTGGTGAAGTTGTGGATCTGGTTTGAGCGCCACGAGAACTCAGCCTCGTCGCACGCCGATGCCAGCATACCGTTGCCTACCACTCCGTAGTCGTAGCTCAAGTAGCTGTAAATGTTGGTAACGAAGCCAACGGTGTTGTCGAAGTTGTTGAAGACATACTCCTTGTCGTAGGTGGAATACTCGTGGTAGTCCATCTCGTCGCCACACGACGCAAGCATTGTGGTCGCCACTGTCCCCAACAGTATTATGTTCTTGAGTTTCATGTTATCTTGTTTTTTTCGAATTGAGTTTAGAATCCTAACACCACGCCGATGTTGAGCGAGCGGTTAACGGGATAGTTGGCTCCGTAGCACTCTGGGTCGCTGAGGTCAATGTGGTCGAAGCAGAGCAGGTCAACGCCACGCACGTAAAGCTTCGCGCTGTTGATGTAACGCGTCGGGGCAAGCAGGCTCTTGGGGAAGTTGTAGTAAACCTCCACGTTGCGCAGCTTGAGGAACGAGCGGTCGGCAAGCCAAACGGAGTTGACGTTGTAGTTGTTCTGGTTGTTCTCCGACGACAGGCGAGGATACTTGGCAGTGTTGGCAGTCTCGGGTGTCCAGCGGTTGTCAAAGTAATACTGGCCGATGTTGTTGTTGCCAACCAACGGACGGTAAATCGACTTTGTGTCAAGGTAAGCCGTGTAGTTGGCGGCTCCCTGGAACATGGCGTAGAAACCAAGTCCCTTCCACTCAAGGCCAAGGTTGAACGAATAGTAAACCTCGGGGCAATAGGTGCTGTAACCCATGCGGACCTGGTCTTGCTCGTCGATGACACCGTCGCCGTTCTGGTCCTTGAACTTAAGGTCGCCGGCCTTCGGCTCTGTGCCGAGACGCTGCACGGGACTGTTGTCAATGTCGGCCTGGTCGGCGAAGAAGCCTATCGCCTGGTATCCGAATATCGAGCCGACGGGCTGGCCTGTGCGCTCAAGGTACGAATAAGCGCGCGGCTCCTCATACTGCTCCTTGATCTCATTCTTCGAGATGGTGTAATTGGCGCCTGCCGTAAGCACGAGGTTGGGGGCAATCTCATTGTTGTATTGGGCGCCAATCTCAACGCCATGGCTATCGACGACACCGCCGTTGATGTAGGGATAAGTCACGCCGGCTACCGACGAGTACTTGCCCGACGAAGCCACCCACTGGTCGTAACGGTGCTGGTAGAAGCCGTCGATGGTGACATTCAGGCCCTTGAAGAGCGTAGCGTCAAGACCGATGTTGTACTTGGCTGCCTTCTCGTGGGTGCTGTTGAGCGACGCTATGCGTCCCTCCTGCCATCCACTGTAGCCATTGTAGTTTGAGCCAAGGGGATAGCCGCCGCCACCAGTGAACACGCTGTTCCAGTAGCCCTCGGCGGGAATGTAGTCGATGCTGACGATACCCCACGAGGCGCGGAGCTTGAGGAAGTCAATCCAAGACACGTCCTTCAGGAAGTCCTCCTTTGAGGCGAGCCATGCCACAGACACCGTCGGGTCGAATGCCGTGCGATGACCAGGGGCGAGCTTGTTGCTCGATGCGAGGGTCAGCGACAGGTCGGCAAAGTACTTGCCCATGTAACCGTAGTGGTTGTACCACGAAGCGGTGGTGCGGTAGTAAGTGTTGTTTTGGCCGTTCGAGTTGCGGAACTCGTAGTTCCACATCAGCACCGACTGCAATGCGTGCTGGTCGAACGTGCGGTCATAATTCAGGCCGATGCCCCAGTTGAAGTTGCGGTTCTGCCAGTCGAGCTTAGATTCTGAGCTCATGCTGCTGGTCGAGCCGGCCTTGTAGTTTGTTATGTCCCCGGGCACGCCGTTAGTCCACGAGCCTGCCGAAGCCATTCCATACTCATAGTTCTGCGTGTGGTTCTCCCAGTAAGCCGCGATGTTGTCGTAGGCAAAGCGCGTCCACGCCTCCAGTCCCTTTGTCACCGACGCGAGATCCTGGGTGAGGGTTGCGTTGGCAAACAGGGCGCGGGTGTGACCCTTGCTGTAGGCACGTCCCTGCGTCAAGGCAACGGGGTTGTAATAACCTGACCACGTGGCGTTTCCGCCCCACAATCCATCCTCGGTCTTGATGGGGAAGGCTGCCGATGGCACCGTGTAAATCTTGTCCCAGAGACCGTCGCTCGACATGCCGGGGCGAGAAGCCTCAAGCAGCACGCCGTCGATGTCGAGCGAGAGCTGCGTTGTCGTGGTGAGGTCAATGTCGAGATTGGTGCGCAAGTTTGCCTTCTGGTACTTGTTCTGCGTGGAATAGCCCTCGTTCATGTGGGCGTGCTTGATGAAGCCCACGTTGTTCACGAGGTTTGCCTGCGTGTAATAGCGCACGCGAGAGCCGCCGCCACGGAAGCTCACGTTGAAGATGTCGCTGCCGCCACGGTTGCGGAATGTCTCGGCAATCCAGTCAACGTTGGGGTAAAGGTAAGAGTACTCGCCGCTCTTGAAAGCCGCAAGCTCGTTGGCGTTGTAACGCACGCCAAGGCCGTCGTTGGCGTAAGCCTCGTTGACACCCACCGCATAGTCGTAAGCGTCAACGAACTCCGGACGGCGCACCTCCCAGTTGATGGCGTGGTCGTAGGTGAACTTTATCTCGTGGCTGTTGTACTTACCACGCTTCGTCACGATGTTGATTGCGCCGTTCGCGCCCTTGTAGCCGTAAAGAGCCGTTGCGGGAGCGTCCTTGAGCACCACCACGCGCTCAACCTCCTCGGGCGAGATGTTGGTGATGTTGCGCTCAATTCCATCGACGAGCACAAGTGGCGACGAGCCGTTCAGTCCCTGCATGCCACGGATGTAAAATGTTGGCTCGAAAGCCGAATAGTCGCCAGTGCCCTGCAATGTCGTAAGGCCGAGGATTTGTCCATAGAGAGAGTTGCCTATGTTCTTGGCCGAGCGACGGTTCACGTCAGAACTCATCGCAACCGACATCGTGCTCTCAGAGAGCGGCTGCTCAATGCCGAAACCGATGTTTACGGGCTGCGAGGCGTAGTCGGAGACCGCAGTGGTATCAGTCTGCGCCTGGGCAACGATACCCGACATCAGTGTCAGGGCGAAGATTATATTTCGTTTCATCGAATTTACTGTTTTGTTTTTAATGGTGTTTATGGGATGTGTGTGACCGCCGGGCAAGGCAGGGCACGCCTGCCGCCCAACCGCCTATCACCAGCCTGGGTTCTGTGTCAGGCCGTAGCCTTTGTTAATCTCAGCCGTCGGGAAAGCTGACAGGAACCACTTGGTGCTGAAGTTTGTCCACCACGAACGGCCCTTGTTGGAGAGCACGATGCGCTCGTAGCTGAACTTCGTCGGGAAGGCTTCGCCATCGCCGTGGCTGCCATAGTAAGGCTGGTCGTATGGCTTACCATCCTTGTCAAGGCGACGGATGCGCAGGCCATGGAGCGGAGTCTTGAAGATGTCGGCACGACGGTAGCGCACCAAGTCATACAGGCGGCACTCCTCAAGGCCGAACTCGCAGTTGCGCTCGTTGAGAATGGCAGCAATCATATTGTCCTTCGACGATACGTTTATTCCGCTCTCGCGAAGACCCTTCAAGCCCACACGTGCGCGAACGGCATCAACATAGGGAATGGCTTGGTCAATATGACCTGTATGTGTAAGAGCCTCGGCATAAGTGAGATACATCTCAGCCATGCGCAGGTAAGGCCATGAAAGGTAACTGTAGTAATAGTCGCTGCTGTTCATGTAAAACTTATTGTTGGCCATGCCCGTGGCGTACTGTCCGCTCTCCCAGCTATCAACGTCGCCCCTCTTCTCATTGCCACCAACCCAGCACTCAACCTGACGGCCGCTCATGTTGCCCTTGTCGTCCATCCTGTTCAGCGTACCGTTCACGATCATAGTCTCGTAAAGGCGCGGGTCACGGGTCAAGTCGCGTGGATCTCCATTGGCTATGAACATGGTGTCAAGCCCGCCAGCCTTCTCAAGGGCTTCGTAATCGAACGGGCGACCGTCTTTCCAGCCAAAGGCTTCCATGTATTCGCACGTGGGAGTGTAACCGCCGTTGCCGTTCCAATTAGGCCACTCAAACTCCCAGTTTGCCGTGTTCCTTGCGCCGTCGCGCGTTGAGATGACAATCTCCGTGGTTCCGCGAGCCGAGTAAGCGGCACGGAAAGCGGCACGGTATGCGCCAGGGGTGTTGCCATCGGGCTGCACGAGAGCGTACCAGCCCTTGCTGTTCACATTGTCAAAGAAAGCCTTGCAGGCATCAACCACGGCTTGCCAGCGGCTCTCCTGGTAGTCGCCATACCACGTATGGTGCTGGGTGTTGGCTGTCTGGTCGCCCTCCGTGCAGTAAGGCTCAGAGTGGTTGAAGAGCGGCGATGCGGCAAAGGCGAGTATCTTGGCCTTCAAGCCCATGGCGCCGGCAGAGGTGAAACGACCCTCCCAGTTTGACTCGTCGGCCCCGAGCGACCATGGCAGGTCGGCAGCGGCCTCGTCGAGCAGGTCGGTCATGAACTTAACCGTCTCTTCCACGGTGCCACGCGGCAACTCATAGCTTGCCTCGGTGCCATAGTAAGACTGCCTTACGATGGGCAGTCCGCCAAAGTTGCGGAAGAGGTCAAAGTAACGCGATGCGATGATGCACTTGGCCTCAGCCTTCAGGCGTGTCTTCTCGGCTTCGTCCAGCGGTGAGCCGTCAACGCTCTCAAGGAAAATGTAGCAGGAGCGCACGGCCTCCCACACGTTGTAACGCATGTAGGGGAAGCGGCCGGGATCGGATGTGCCGACCGACGGGGCTGAGTAAGCGCCCGAATAATACTGGCGGTTCACGTCGTCCCAGTCGCAATGGCTGTGAACCTGGTCAGACAGGGCATCAATGATGCCGGTGTTCATTCCCTGCCTCTCGCCACTCCAAATGAACGGCAAGCCGTAACGCAACTTGGAATAGCAAGACCAGAGGAAGTTTCTCGTGTACTCGGCATTGTTGAATACGGTGTCCTTGGTGATGTCACCGCCCGGAGCCTTCTCAAGGAAAGCGTCGCCGAACTTCCACGTATCCGTGCAAGCGCTCATCCCTGCCATCAGCGCGAAAGCGAGGACCAAGTGCTTGAATATGTTTTTCGTTTTCATTGTTTTCTTGTTTTATGAATTTATGAGCCATCGGGAAAGCTCGTGCCACCCTCCGCCCGGTGCCTACGGCAAGCCCGGAAGCGTCCTGGCCGCCCGTGGTACAAGGCGCGTGGCAAGAAAGCCCAAACCCTATATTCCCATTTTTAGAACCCAAGCTTAAGCGTTGCCGCGAACGAGCGGGTCAACGGATAGTTAGGACGCGAGCTGGTGCGCGACTCGGGGTCGCCCCACTTGAACGGCGTGAAGGTCAGCAGGTTGTAGCCGCTGAGCTGCAACGTGAGGTCGTTCATCTTGATGGCGTGCATCCATGGGAAGTCGAAATGGTAAGCAATGTAAGCGTTCTTCAGGCGCAAGTACTTGGCGTCAACCTCATAAAGAGTTGAGGCGGCGTAGTTGTTCGAAGCGTTGAGCTTCGTGGCGCGTGGGTACTTGGCATTAGCGTCGGGATTGTCGGGAGTCCAAACGTTGTCAAACTGGTATTTCAGCAGAGCCTTCTCCTGCTGGTCGCCAAGCGGCTGGCGGAAACACTCTTCGAGCATTCGGCTTACGTTCCATGCTCCTGTCCAGCGCATGTTGAACTCCAACGCCTTCCAGCGGAAGCCGAGGTTGAAACCTACCGTGTACTCAGGATCGTCAGTGTAGCCAAGGGCGTAAGAATAGTCGCTGTTGTCGATAACGCCGTCGCCATTGAGGTCAACGTAAACGGCATCGCCGTCGCGGAGCGTCACCGAGTGGGTCGGCAAGTGCTGGCCAAACTCTGCCATGTACTTGTCGTCGGAAGTCTTGCTGTCATAAAGTCCCCAGAACTGGCGTATGAGGCGCGCGCCGATGCGGTGTCCCTTCTGGTAGAGCCAGTCGTGGCTCTGCGGAGCTTCCATCTTCTCCACAATCTCGTTCTGGTTATAGGAAAGGTTGCCCTCGACCCAGTAACGGAAGTCGTTGCTTATGCGGTCCTGCCACTTAAGCGACACCTCATAACCCCAGCTGTTAACCTTACCAAGGTTAGCTGCCGGCAGGGTGAAGCCAAGGATGCCCGGAGCCACGGCGGAGTTGAGCAAAATGTCCCAACGGCGCTCATGATAATAGTCGAAGGTTGCCTTGAGGCGGCTGTCGAGGAAGTATGCGTCAACGCCATAGTCCTGCTTGAAGGATTTCTCCCACGTAACGTCGGCGTTGTGCTTGGTGCCTTCCTCCGCACCATGCTGGAATGCGCCTGTGTTGGTACCGAAGTTATAAACGTGATAACCACTGTACCCCCCCCAACCTGTGGAAAGGTAGTAAGGATCGGCCGTGTACATGAATCGCTGGCCGTTGATCTGGTCGTTACCCACGAGACCCCACGACGCGCGGAGCTTCAGGTAATCGACGTATTTCTTGATGGGCTGCCAGAACTTCTCCTCGCTCACGATCCAGCCTATTGATCCGGCAGGGAACGTGCCGTAGCGCTTGTCGGGGGCAAAGTTCTCGGAACCGTTGTAACCGATGTTGAACTCGGCCATGTACTTGCTGGCGTAGTCGTAAGTGACGCGGCCCACCATGCCCACGTATCCGTGAGGAATGTCGCTGTAAGAGCCCGGGTAGTAACTCTTCGACTGGTTGTAGAGCACAAGCGCGCCTACGTGGTGGCGACCAAAGTCGCGGGCGTAGTTGAAGCTGGCCTCCATGTACCAGTCGCGTGCCTTGCCAAAGCCCTCGCCGTAGCCGAGCTGCGTGTCCTGGCCCACCTTGCGGTACTGTATCTCGCCATCGACGAACACGGGGTTGTAGGTTGCCACGCCACCCGAGCGGCTCTTGGTGGTGCTGTATGAGCTGTTGTAAGAGCCCTTGAGCTTGAACGACAGTCCCTTGGTGAGGGCATCGAGGTTCTGGTCGATTATCACGTCGATGTTGAGCACGTTGGTGTTGCGAGACGTGTAACCCTTGCCGTAGAACGACGACAGACCGTCGGTTCCGGTGAATGGCAGCGAGTTGCCATCCTCGTCAACGTCGGTGGTCGTCAGCACGTACATGCCGTTCACGATGCCCGGCGATGAGAACGGAGTGGTGTTGTAAAGCGTGCGGAACAGCTGGTTGCCATCCTCCTTGGAGATAGGCGTGTTCTTGGTGTCAACGCGTCCGCCAACGTTAAGCGACAGCACCGTGGTCTTCGTGGCATTGTAGTCGAGGTTGGCACGGTAGTTGAAACGCTTGTACTTGAAGTTGAAGTCGTATGGCAACGACTGCTGCTTGAAAAGACCGTCCTGCGTGAACGCTCCAAGCGACACGAAGTAGCGCACCTTCTCGGTGCCGCCGCTTATGTTCACGTTGTGCTGCGTCTGCAGCGCCGAGCCCTTCAGAATGTAGTCCATCCAGTCGGTGTCGGGGAAGCGTATCGGGTCGCTGTGATCCTTGAACTTCTGCAGCACAGCGTCGGAGAAACGGGGCGTTGCGCCGTCGTTCAGCTGCATCTGGTTGCAATACAGCGCATAGTCGTAAGAGCCGGCAAGCTCAAGCAGGTTTGTCGGCACCACGAGGCTGGCGTTGGTTGACATCTGTATCTTGGCCTTGCCCTCCTTGCCTCGCTTGGTGGTTACGAGGATAACGCCGTTTGCGCCACGCACACCGAACACAGCCGTTGCCGAAGCGTCCTTGAGCACGGTGATGCTCTCGATTTCGTTGGGGTCAATCTCGGAGAACTCACGCTCAACGCCGTCCACCTGGATGAGGGGAGCCGAGTTTGCCCACGTGGCCTGTCCGCGCACGAAGATGGACGCCGCGTCGGCGCCAGGCTCACCCGAATACTGGATTGAGGAGATACCGGGAACAGAACCCGAAAGCATGTTGGTGACCGAAGCCGTCGGCACCTGCGAAAGCTCCGCGCCCTGGATGCCAGAGATGGCACCCGTGACGGTGACCTTCTTCTGCGCGCCATAAGCCACCACCTGCACCTCCTGCAACTGCTTCGCGTCGTCGGCGAGGGTGACCATCATCTCCCTCTGGGTGGCCTTCACCTTCTTGCTGCCATAGCCGATGGACGAGATGGTAAGCTCGGTGCCCGGAGCCACGTTGGCAGCGAACTTACCGTCGAGATCGGTAATGGCGATGGCCTTGCCGTCAGGGGTCTGCACAGTGGCGCCAATGACAGGCTCGCCCTTAGAGTCAACGACAGTTCCTTTCACAGTCTTGGCTTGCTGCTGCGCCGTCGCTGCGGCACGAGCCTGGAGCGACACTCCCGAAAGGGCGACGGGCACGAGACCCATTACCGCGCAGGTTGTCAAGCCGGCAAGCTTCCTACTTAGATAATACTGCATACATCTGAGTTTTTAGTTTTACTTTATTTTATTTTTAACTATCTCACAATTGCGCCCCCTCACCATTCAACTTCACAAGGGGCATAGATGAAGATTTGGAGCCGTTTTTGTTTTAAATCAGTGCAAAATTCCGAAATAACCGTTAATCGGCATGGAATTTTCTGATATTGTAGAGGAAAAATTCATGAAATAGAACAATTTCCGTTAATTTTAAGCCACATGGCGCAACACGAGGGCGTTGTGGCGCAAAGCCACCCTCGCCAAGCGGGTTTGCCCTTAACGGCGCAACCGCGTTGCCGTTACGCCGCGAACGCATTGCCATTGCGGCGTAATCACGTTGCCATTGCGGCGCAATCGCCACGCCATCGCGCCGCAATGGTTCCGCCGTCACTTGGCAACCTTCTGGTAAACCCTCACGTAGTCCACGAGATAGCGGCACGGGAAGGGCGTGTTCTCCAGCGAGCCGCCGTTGTCGCCGCCAAGCGCAAGGTTGAGCAGCAGGTACATGTGGTGGTCGCGGAACGGGTTGCTGCCGTCGTATGGCCAGAAGTCGGCGCGTGGGTTGACGGTCTCGTCAAGGTCTATCGAGTTGAGCAACTCGCCATCCACATATAATAATATGTGTGACTCGTCCCAGTCCATGCGCCACACGTGAAACTCGTCGCGCCACCGTGGGTTGGCCTTCTCCAACTCGGCAAGCCTCTTGGTCTTGCTGTTCCAGCGCGCCGTCCACCTGCGCTGCGTGCCCCATGCGGCGTTGGCAAGTATCTGCTCCTCGCCCGTCTGGTGGTTGGGGTAATATTCCATCACGTCAATCTCGCCGTTGCATGGCCACTCGCCACTCTCAGCTCCAAGCAGCCATATAGCCGGCCAGCAACCCAGGTAGGCGGGTATCTTGGCCCTGACCTCGAAGCGGCCGAAACGCCATGCGCTGACGTGGCTGCCGCCGGTCTTGCCACGCCCCACCACGCACGACGACGTGTAGTGCCACGTCTTGCCGTTGGCATCGGTCACGTCCTCCTTGCGAGCCTCTATCACCAGGTTGCCGCCGCTCTGCCAAGCGTTGCGGTCGGTGTAAAGCTGCGCCTCGTGGTTGCGGTGGCTGTTGTCGAATGTCCAGTAGTCGGGGTTGGGCGTTCCCTCGCCGTCAAACTCGTCGTGGAAGACGAGGCGGTAGCCGGGGTATGCGTTGGCGATGGCCGCATCGGCATCGTCCTGCGAGCCATGCGTGGTGTCGGCGGTGTTGCATGCCGACAGCTGTGTTGAGAGAAAGAGAGCTGCGGCGGAGATGATTGCCGCGAAAGCGTGTGTTTGGTTTTTCATATTAGAATTTAGGAGCCATATTAATTATACAGCTGCAAAATTAAGCCAACCTAACACTTTCGACGGTAAAAAAATCGTGAAGAGATGGTAAATATTTACCAAAAACAAGGCACAAGCAGCAAAGGGTGGGCGCAAAACCGCCCACCCGTCACTGCTTGTGCGTAAAAAATTATGTGTTATACCTATTGAGATTGGGAGCCAAGTCCCGGAGCAGCCTTACTGCACATCCTCGTTGGCGATGGCATCCTCGTAGTTGGTCCACATAGGAACGCTGTCGTCGTAGCCGTCGTAGCCATAGTTCTGGCGCAACGTGCCCTGGTTGTTGGCAGTGATGGCACTGTTGGGGATAGGCCAGAAGAGGTTGTGCTTGTTGACCTTGTACTCGAAGCTCTGGTTGCCCTGCTGTCCACGGCCGCACTCGCGGTTGAACACGTTGTAGGTTGTGCAACGGCGATACCAGTAGCTGCCACCCGTGAGGTCGGTGCCCTCCTGCTTGTCCCAGTTGCTGAGACTGTAAGTGTTGCCCCACTCGTCGGGCTTGCCGCTGCGGGCGAGACACCATGACACGCGCACCATCTCGGCCTGGCGGAACTCCTCAAGGTAAAGCTCGCGGGCACGCTCTGCCATAATGTCGCCTATGTTGACCGTGGTGAACATCTTCTTGGCGTTGGCACGGCGGCGAACGGCGTTGACATCCTCTGCGGCAGCGGCATCCTTGCCCTGGTAGAAGCGAGCCTCGGCACGCAGCAGGTAGGTCTCGGCGAGGCGGAACAGGTACATGTCGCCGTTGGCGCCCACGCCCGACGCTCCCTGGAACTGGTTGGCGCCATCGTTGTTCTCGTTGGGGGTGTCAAGGATGTAGCAGGCGTAGAGAGGCGTAGGATACCATGAGCGGATGGTGTCCGAGCAAAGCAGGTCGCCCTTGTGAACGAGCACCTTGCCGTCGCTGTCTTTGTAATCCTCGGTGGCGTAGAGCTGGAAGTTCTGGCCATAGCAGGTGGATTTGGGGTTGTTGTACTTTATGTCCTCCATCTCCAGCCAGTTGCCCACCTTGCGGTTGTGGCGCAGGTCTTGCCAGTCGGTCTCGCCGTCATAGTTCCATATCGTCTTGTTGAAGAAGTAGCTCGTGCGGTTCACGGAGATGCCGCGGCCGATGGCGCGCACCCAGTCGAGCGTGTCATTGTAAGACTTGTTGTTGCGTGCGATGTTGTTGGCCGGCGTAGCCATGCCGTGCGGGTCGCGTATCACGCTGTTGCTCCAGTGTGCGAAGCAGGCGCGCATGACATTATACGTGGCGAAGTCCTCGTCGTTGGAGTTGACAATCATCATGATGGTCTCCTTGTTCTCCGGGTTGGCGATGTTTGGCGTGCGGTGCAAGTCCCACACCACGTTGCGCGTAACCTTCCATGTTTTCTCGTTGCCCGATGGCTGCCATGTGCCGAAAGGCTCGGTCATGAGGCGCAGGCCGTGGTTGGAAATGAGGTCGGTTGCCATGGCCTCGGCCTTGGCGTACTCGCCCACCACGAGGTAGCACTTTACGAGCAGGTGCATGCAGGCCTCCTGGTTCACCATGCCGACCTTTGACATCTTGCTCTGCGCTGGCACGTTCTGCACGGCGAACTCAAGGTCGTGCACCAGCATCTGGAAGACGGCCTCCTTGCTTGTCGAGGCGTAGCTGCGCTTTGGCACCTCAAGCAGCTTGGTCACCAATGGGATGTCGCCAAACTGCAGGCAGAGGTTGTAGTAGGCGTAGGCGCGATGGAAATAGGCGCGTCCCTTGTAGGCGTTGCGCGTCGCGTCGTCGAGACCCTCAACGCGGTCAACGTATGAAAGTATTGAGTTGGCGTACTTCACCATCTGGTAACCCTCGTCCCAGAAACGCTGCATGTAGTTGCCGTCGCCACCGCCTGACATGCCCGACGTTGGGGTAAGCTTGGCGTCAAAGTTGTCCTGGAAGCCACCGCCCATGTCAGTCTTGGCGTACATGCCAACGTCTGACAGGTAATAGTTGGTGAACATTCCGATGTTGTTCCAGTTGTTGTCGATGCGGTAAGTCTTGAGCTGCTTGTCACACTGCGCCATAGCCGACTCAAGGCCAGCCTCGGTGGTGTAAGTTTCACTTGGCTCATAGAAAGACAGGGGCTTCTCCTCAAGGAAACTGTCAGAGCATGCCGTCATTGATGCGGCAATGGCAAAGATAAAGCCCCCACGAACTATATTGTTTATATTGCTTTTCATTGTTTGTTGTTTTTGAGTTTTGGGTTTTTAAGCCTCGGGGGAGGGGTTCCAGCCCCTTGCCCCTTGGTTTTCCTACCTATTTAATATTGTCAGGCCGGCGACATTATTACATTGTCACGCTGACACCAAACTGGAACTGGCGGTTCGAGTAGTTGCCCGTCTCGGGATCTCCATACTCCCAGCTGTCGATTGTGAACACATTGTGGATGCCTGCCGAAACGTGCACGCGGTCAATGCCCCACTTCATGGTGAGCTTCTTGGGCAGAGTGTAGCCAAGGGTAATGTTGTCAAGGCGCACGAAGTTGCGGTTGTAAAGCTTGTTGATGCCGGTAACGCCCGATGGGCCCACGGCGTTCAGGCGTGCGTAGTCGTTGGTCTGGTTCTCGGGAGTCCAGTAGTTCTTCTCAAACGTGTTGCAACCGTTGGTGAACATTGAACCCGAGTTGTCGCCGTTGAGCCAGTAGCCTGCAAGGCTCTTGTGACCCATGTACGAGTACATTGAGAACGAGAACGTGAAGCTCTTGAAGAGCGTGAAGTCGTTGCGCAGCGTCCAGTAGATAGGAGGATTGGTTGTTCCCAGATAGCACTTGTCCTTGTCGTTGTAAACGGGCGTGCGGCTGCCGTCCTCGTTTATTTTGTCGTCGTCGGTGCAAACGTTCACTACCTTCGGGTCACCGGGCTTCTGGTTCACCTTTGCAGCCTCCTCGGCCTCGTCAAGCTGCCAGATGCCGTCGGTCTTGTAATACCAAATCTCGCCAATGGGCTTGCCGATGAACCAGCTGTTGCTGGTGTCATCCAGCTCCTTGCCGTTCTCGTCATACTCATAATAAAGGTGCTTGATGCGGTTCTTGTTGTAGGAGAAGCCAAGGCTTGAGCTCCACTCGAAGTTCTCGTTCTTGATGTTCTGCGAGTTGAGCGTAATCTCAAAACCAGAGTTGGTCACCTCACCAAGGTTCGTGGTGATGCTGCTGAAGCCTGTGAAGTTTGGCAATCGCTGCGACATGATCATGTCGTGGGTGCGCTTCGTGTACCACTCAACGCTACCCGAGAGGCGCTGGCCAATTATAGAGAAGTCGAGACCAACGTTCCACGACGTGGTTTTCTCCCACTCAAGGTTCGGGTTGGCAAGGCGTGAGATGTTCAGAGCCTGCACCGTAGATTGGTTGGTGCTGCCGTAGCCGTAGTAAGCGTAAACGCCTCTGTTGGAAAGGTTCGAGTAAGCGAGATAAGTGCTTGACAACGAGCGGTTACCGTTGGTACCATAGCTGACGCGCAACTTACCGTAGTCGAGCCAAGGCAGGTCCACGAAGTCTTCCTCAGAGAATACCCAGCTGCCGCCGACCGACCAGAAGTTTGCCCATGGGTTGTTCAT
>CAYLUI010000032.1:0-35019 GCA_964386825.1 uncultured Prevotella sp.
GCCTGTTTTCAGGATTTCCGCCACAACCTCCTTATTGCTGTTGTCCCACGAATCGCCTCCCGTGAGCGGATTGTTGAGATGGGCGCACGCAATGATAACCTCGCCACGGCTACGCGCCTCCTCGATGCAACGTTTGCGTATGGAATTTGCAGCCTGAGCGTCGGCCGTCTGGCTGCGATCGTCCATTACCTCAGCGAGGTCAACGCTGTAAACGGCAGGGTAATCGCCACACACCTGCTTGGTATCCGACTGTCCTTCCTCTCCATACCAATAACGACCGTAGGTAAGGTCGTCGTGATGGCCAAACATGAAACCACGTTGCTGTATCGCCCAAAGATTACGGTACAAAGCCTTGGTCTCGGCAGTGGCTTGCGAGTCGGCCAATTTCAAACCATCCATATCTGCCGACGGAACGGCTATAGCACTTGGAGCAGGCTCAATTTTATCGACATCGGAACAGCTAATCAATGCCATAACCGCCATTGCCAAAGCGTACATTATATTTTTCTTTCTCATCTTGATTTGTCATTTTCAATTGTACAAAGCGTAAAGCGAATGCTTTTGTTTTACCACCCCAGCCACTCGCTTACGCCCATGAATTTTGTATTATAACGTCACACGCTTATTTTTGTTTTGTCACTGAAACCCAGAAAACACGCGGACGTTTCACGAACTTGTCATAGTCGGAATAAATGTTTGTCCAGTCGTCAGTGCCCTTGAGGTCAAACTGGAAGGCATTGTTGGCAACCGTAAAACTCTTGCCATTACCCACACTCACGGTTCCTGCATCCAAAAACTTGCCGGTTGTCTGGTGCCCATTCTTGTCGGTAAACGTTATAGTACCGGCAGAATAATCACGTTCCCATGCGCTCTCGCCTTCAGGAATCTGACGATAAAACTTCTTCAAGTCAATGTCATCATTACCTTCCTTGTTCATTGCGGCCAAGAAAACAAAGTTCGCATACTTGCCATCCTTGCCGGCATCGTTAACACAAGTGCCCATAGGATTTCCCTTGGCAGAAACTCCTGTAAGCTTGAAAGTAAGCGTGTTGTCACACTCTGTCGTCGGACCATAAGCCGAACTCCAGCACCAAGACTTGTCGGCGAGCCTCATAACGGCTCCGCCACCATATTCAGGTCCCGTGCCACCATATACGGTCAAGTCATTAATGGCCCATGTGCCTTCCAACGACTCAGAAAACTCATTCGCCTTAATGGTGTAAGTGCGAGTTTCGCCTGTCGTGGCAGCAACCGTAAACGATGCCGAGCCAGAGCTTAGGTCAAGAACATCGCCAACCTTAATGGACGACTTTGCCTGATATGAAACCTCAAGTTGGTCAAGCCTGACACTTGCCATACTGGGCTGAGCACCAACGTTTATTGACAATTCAATCTCACCAGTCTTGTCGTCAATATTCTCAATGGTGGCGTTGCCTATTTGATTCTCAAAAGATATGGAGATTACGGAACGCTCATGATTCCATCCTCCATTGTTTATATCGTCTTGCATATCTTTCACGCACGACTGCAATACAAGCGCACACAGCGTGAAAAGAACGCAACTTATTCTTTTTCTCATTGTCGTTTCCTTTTTATTAGTTCTCATAAACCGTCTCATCTCAAACTACCGTTAAGGTTTATCTCAGCCTGCGGTATCGGATAAAATGCACACTGGTCTTGCGTAAGGCTCTGAGCCTCTGCCACAGACTGTATCCTGTTCGTCCTACGTAAGTCATACATGTAATCGCCCTCACAAGTAAGCTCAAACTTACGCTCCTGTATTACGGCCTTGCGGAAATCGTCCACACTGAGGTTTTGTGCCAAATTGCCGAGCCCAGCACGATTACGTATGTAGTTTACCAATTCATAAGATTTCTCCGTAGGTCCCGCAGCCTCAGCATAAATAAGGGCAACGTCAGAATAACGTATCAGGAAAGGACGCGTGCTGGTTTTGTCGCCATCATATTTGGGGTCAACGTATTTTCGGCAGAAAGGATAAGGCAAGCTGCCGGGATATTCTACATTCAAGCTGCCATCAGCCTTGTACACCTTGGTGACGAAGAGTTGAGTCTTGCGTTTGTCGCTGTTATCGAAACTATTATAGAAAGTAGGCGTTACGCGGTATTCACTCCATCCGTCATGAGAAGGTATCAGCACGTCAGTGTCCCCCTGCTTCAAGTAGATTGTCGCACCGTCGATATACGGAATGAACATCTTTGATATTTTGGAATACTGTCCTTCCGTAGTGCCTGTACGATCCATTGCCATCGTGAAAATATGCTCACGCCCATTAGGATTCTCAACATCATAAATGTCAAGCAATTCTTCCTGGAAACCGTATGTCGTCTGCCCATTCATCACCTCGCCGGAATAATAAGCCGCACTGTCATACATTTCCTTTGTCTGGCGTTTCATTTCCGTATAAAGTTTCACGCCACTTTCCTTCGCCGAAGCTATGTAAAGGTAGGCTTTCGCTGCCAAAGACTGCGCAGCAACCCTGTCGGTTCGTCCAAGCACGGGAGCAGAATACACAGGCAACAGGCTTGCAGCCGAACGGCAATCGCCAAGTATAAGGTCATAAACTTCGTCAAGGTTACTTGCCAAAGGCGATGAAGTCTCGTCAAGCTGGTCAACCATCGTGGTGTGCATTGGCACAAGGCCGAAATTGCGCACAAGATTGAAATAGTTCCAAGCCCTCAAGAAGTAAGCCTCACCAAGCAGTTGGTTCTTCTTCGTCTCGTCAAACGTAGCCCCTTGCACGTTTTGTATCACGGCATTAGCCCTGTTCACCCCAATAAAGGCATACTTGAAATAATTTTCCAGCGTGGTGTTCGTCTTGAAATTGTCCACCTTCCACAGGTTCAAATCCTGATTGTCGGCAGTGGCATCCGACTTTGTGGTCAACTCTTCGGTTGGCATGTCGCCAAGGAAGAACACCGCACGTGAGTATTCCAGATATGTAAGAGTTCCGTAGGCGTACATCAACGAAGCCTCAGCGTCCTCAGCCGTCTTGTAGAAATTCTTCTCCGAATAAAAGCCGTATGGCTCTTCCTTTAAGTCGCACGCCCCCACAAGCAATGAACAAGCGAGCAACGATAATATAGTCTTTCTCATTTTTTCTCAGTATTTGTTTTTCGATTGGCAGATTTTATCAGAAGATTTGGGCGGTGTCAGAAAGTCAGGTCAAAGCCAAAGGTCCATTTGCGCAAGCGTGGGTATCCCCCACTGTAAACACCATTGAGTCCAACCTCCGGGTCATAGCCATCGAAGCCCGTGAACGTGTAAAGGTTCTGCACGTTGAGGTACACGCGAGCCGAAGACAACCACATTTTCTTTGGCATCTTGAAAGTATATCCAAGTGTCAAATCCTGTATGCGGACAAAAGAGCCGTCCTCTATCCACCAGTCAGACATCTTTGTCTGCCTGCCATCACGAAGCCGAGGATAACTATTTGTGGGATTGTCGGGAGTCCAACGCAGAGGATTGTTGCTTGGCTCACCAAACTTCTTGGTGTTAAGAACATCGTTGCCAAATACCCCGTTGAGGAACACGCTGAAATCAAGGTTCTTCCAACTAAGGCTAAGATTAAGGCTTGCCGTGAAATCCGGGTTAGGATCGCCTATCACGCATTTGTCAGCCTCGCTTATGAAACCATCGCCATTAAGATCCATGTACTTAAACTCTCCCGGCTGTGCATAGTCGCCTGTAAGCCCTGCGTCAATGCCCTCGTTAAGACTCTGTATTATGCCGTCGGTCCTATAACCATAAAACACATACACAGGCTGCCCTATGGCAAGTATATTGGTGTAATCACGATATTGCTCAAGAGAGTTGCCCGAGTATTCAAACAACATCCCCGTCATTGGGTCTGTTATGAGTCCCGACTCAAGAGTGTTGCCGAGATCCTTTACCTTGTTGCGGTTCATCGAGAAGATAAACGTTCCACCGAGATGCCAATCGGGTGTTGAAACGATGTCGCCGTCGAGCGTCAACTCAAAGCCACGATTCTGTATCTTGCCGTCATTTACCCACATCTTGTCGTAACTTGAGGAAAGTGGGAGATTGCGCTGGCGCAACAGGTCGTGAGTCTGCTTGTCATAAAGATCAAGCGTGACGCGGAGGCGGCGGCTGAAGAAAGCCATGTCAATGCCAAAGTCAGTCTGTGCCGTCGTTTCCCACTTCAGGCTCGGGTTCGGAATTCCACTCCATACACGGTAAATCCAGCCTTCCCCAGTCCAGCCTGACACATAACCAGGGCCAATGGTCGTTACCCACGAGCCATTGTAATAATACTTATCAGTTCCATAGCGGCTCAACGTCTGGTATGAGCTAATGCCCTGATTGCCGGAGATGCCATAAGAGAGGCGCAACTTCAGTTCATCGAAGACTTTCCAATCCTTTACGAAACTCTCCTCGTGGGCTTTCCAGCTCAATGCCCCCGAAGGGAAAAAAGCCCACTTGTTGTTGTCGCCAAACTTAGAACTGCCATCGGCACGTGCGGTGAAAGTGGCAAGGTAACGATCCATGAGAGAGTAATTGACACGAGCCATCCACGAGAGCATCTTGCTCTTTGCGTAACCGTTTGACACACTGTTGGTCTCTGGGTTGCCGGCACTCATGTTCTCATTGCCAAGAGCCTCGTTCACAAAACCACGAGCCACGAGATCACTGCTGCGACTCATGTCATATTGCCACGAGAAACCAGCCATGGCACCAATGCTGTGCACCCCAAACTCCTTTGAGAAATTGGCGAATGTCTCGGAGACAACGGTTGTGCCCTCCCAGTTTGAGATTTCGCCCTGGCCATTGTTCATCGTGCCAGCCTCGGTGTATTTTTTCGGGTAGTAACGGTCGGTAGTTGATTTCCCGAACTTATAATTGAGCTGTTCGGTAAGCCTCAGCTCCGGGAAGATTTGCCACTCCAACGCCAACGACGAAATCACGTCAAGGCTCTTGCTTTTGTTAACCCTATTCTCCGTTATGGCCACAGGATGATAATAGTCTTGCGAGTTCGTCAGATAATAACTGCCATCCTCATTGTAAACAGGATAAATAGGGTTGCGCGAATACGACAGCCAATTGTTGGAGTTGCGGTTGCCTACCGAAAGGATATTCGAAAAGCGCACCTTGAAGTTGTCGAAAACATTATGGTCAACGCTCATGTTGTAGCCGCCCTTCTTGTAATCGTCCCTTACGTACATGCCCTTGTCCGTGTAATAGTTGGCAGAGAGGTTGAACATGGTGCGGTCATTTGAACTGGAAATCGTGGCCGTCGTATTGTTTGAAACCGGAACGTCACGGAAACAAATGTCCTCCCAATCGGTGCGTGTCGTCCAAGTGGTCATAAGCTCGCTCACGCTTGGATAATAAACACCGGCGGAATTTACCTTGCCAACATACATAGGCTCGTATCCGCCATTGGTGCGTGCCTCGTTGCTCAACTGAGCCATAAGCACAGGGTCACGCCAGATGTCAAGCTTACTGCTGAATTGTGAAAACGTTAACTGTTGGCGCAACTTGACAGTTGTCGTGCCACTCTTGGCGCGGCGTGTCGTCACCATGATTACGCCATTGGCACCGCGCGACCCATAGATGGCACTTGCCGAAGCGTCCTTCAGAACCTCAAGGTTCACTATGTCGGCAGGGTTGATCTGTTTCAAGTCGCCAGCGTCGCCCAATGGGAAGCCATCAACAACGACGAGCGGAGAATTTGACCCGTTGAGCGAGCTTCCACCACGTATGCGCACCGTTGACGACGCTCCAGGATCCTGCGACGAGTTCACCACAGACAGTCCGGCCGCACGTCCCTGCAGCAAGCCTTCCACCGAGTTTGCCGGGCGGTTGTTAAGCTCGTCCAGGTCAACCGTAGCCACGGAACCCGTGAGATCGCTTTTCTTCACACTGCCATATCCTATCACGACAACTTGCTCCAACGAGTTTGAGCCAGCCTTCATGGTAACGCTCATCTTTCCGCTCGCTGACACGGAAACGTCGTCCATGCCAACATACGAGAACCTAAGGCTCGCACCTTTGCGCACGCCCTTCAACACGAATGCGCCATTGATGTCAGTCACCGTAGCGGCAGTCGTGCCATTCTCCCTGACAGTAACCCCGATAAGAGGCTCGCCTGTCTCGTCACTAACCGTTCCCCGGACATCTATGGTTTGCTGGGCAAACACAGCCACCGCTAACAGCAACATGCAATGCAACAGCAACAAGCGTGGCAGGAACCAATGGCATTTGTAGTTTTTAAGTTTATCCATATAAAGAAAATCCTTGATAAAAAAAGAGTTAATTATATTTTCCTATTCCTATGATTATATTATTTTGAAGCCTTAAGGTAATCGAGCAGTTCCCTTACGTCGCACGTTGCCACGCCCACGTATTTGTCAGCCGCACCATAATAAACATAAAGCGTGTCGCCAACGATGACGTTGCCTGTCGGGAACACGCAACCATCATACATGCCATCCATCTCATAGTCGGCCTCAGGCTCAAGTATCGGCTCGGGAGTACGCCCTATTATCTTCAGCGGATTGTCAATGTCAAGCAGCAAAGCCCCCACACAATAATGTCCACAGCCCCCACGCCCGACACCATGGTAAAGCATAAGCCATCCCTCGTCGGTACGCAGGGGGGGCGCGCTGCCGCCAATCTTTTCCTCCCATGAGTTTTCCCTGCCGGTAAGCAAGAGGTGGTTCTCGCGGCTCTCCCAATCGAGCAGGTCATCGGAAAACTGCAACCATATCGACGGGTACTTTACGCCATACCCCTCACCGACGAACTCCTTGGGGCGGTGCATCATGCAGTATTTGCCGCCAATCTTCTCTGGGAAGAACATTACGTCACGGTCGTCGAGCACCGGACTTGTGAGGCGGCCCAAACGCTGGAAGTTCCTGAAGTCGCGGGTAACGGCAAGCCCCGTGTTGCCCAAGTTCTCACGATAGGCGCGCGGTGCGTCGTCGCCACAACTTGGCGTAAGCACAACGTCGTGTGGAAACGTCCAGTAACGCCCCGGCGACATGGCACGGTAGGCATAGGTCACATAATAATCGCCACCAAGCCTTATTATGCGCGGGTCCTCCACGCAGCCGCTGTCGGGTCCGTCTTCGCTCGGACCGAAAACCGGTTGGTCGCTCACACGCTCAAAATGAAATCCATCGCGACTCTCGGCAAGACCAAAACGTATGACATGCTGTTCGTCATCGCCTGCCGCACGGTAAAGCATGTGAAACATGCCCTCAGAATAAATAACGCCCGGATTGCATGTCACAAGGCTCTCCCAAGCATGAGCCTTGCATGGATACAAAATGGGGTTACCCTCATACTTCTTCAATTTCATATACTGCTGTTTTCAGCGCACAGCAAGGGCTGCAACCCTGCAGTACGCACGGTTCATAAATAATTTAATATCAAGCAAATACAATATACACAACAATACAGGAAGCAACCAGTGCCGACGCCGTCACGAAATAGTTTTTATGCCATGGCAAGGCAAAGGCTCGGCTCACCTCGCTTCTCATGTCCTGCCAGCGGAAAGTGGTGTCGGCAAGCTTTGCCTGCTCCGGAGGAGCAGAGAACAAGCTTGAGACGTAAGTTACCACCCCACTGCACACGAACAGTATAGGCACTATGAGCAGGAAATGGAGATTGCCGAAAAGCGATGCCTTGAACGTATATGCGAGGAACGCCATAAGCAGACCCGACAGCAACCCAAGGAAAGCGCCACGACCGTTGACACGCCTGGAGAACACGCCCAACAGGAACGTTGCCACGATGGGCGGCGCAAGATAAGACAGCATTTCCTGATAATACTTCAGCAGCGAGCCAAAACGCCCTATCTGCGGAGCCCACAAAGCCGCAATGACAATGATGGCACACGAAGCCACCTTTCCAACCACGACCAGTCGCCTGCCATCGGCATTGCGGATGAGCTTGGAGTAAAAGTCCATCGTGAACAGCGTTGACGTTGAGTTGAGTATGGCACTGAGCGTAGAGGTCAGAGCCGACAACAGCGCAGCGAGCATTATGCCCAGCAACCCCGTTGGTATAAGGCGCATCACCATGTTCGGGTAAACCATGTCGGGCTTTGGAAGCCCCGGGAAGAGACTGCGGGCAATGATGCCGGGGATGGCTATTATAAACAGGGTCAGCAGCGTGAGGAAACCAGCAAACAGCACGCCCTTGCGCCCCTCGTCGATGGTGCGGCTGCTCAACACACGCTGCACGAGGGTCTGGTTGTTGGCCCAGAAGTAAAGCCCCGTAATGGGCATCCCCACGATGAGTCCCAGCCACGGCGTAGCCGGGTCGTCCATAGGTCGCACAAGACTCGTGAGCGTGTCGCCGTTGGCGAAGAGGTCAAGAAAATAGTCGCCGCCACGCTGGTAACAGAAAAACGCCAATATCACGGAGCCAAGGATGAGGATGACGGCCTGTATAATCTCCGCGCTTATGGCCGACGACAAGCCGCCGGGGATGGTGTAAGAGGCACATACCAAGGCAAACACGGCAATGATGAGATGCAGGTCGGCATCGGGGAAGACAAGCTTTATGATCAACGCCGCGGCATAAAGCGCACCGGCGGCATCGAGAAACACGTTGCCCATTATGCAGATGGCGGAGAAGTAATAGCGCGAGCGGCTGTCGAAGCGTTTCTCAAGAAACTCGGGGATGGTGAAAATCCTGCTCTTGATGTAAAGCGGCAGAATGAAGATGGCAAAGAACACCATGACGAGCACGCCACCGGCGAGATTGTAGTTGAACACGGCAAGGCCGGTATGGTAAGCGTCGCCCGACTGCCCGATGAGCGTGGTGCTGGAAATGCTCGCAGCAAAAAGCGACAGCCCAACCACCCACCAGGGCATGTTGCGCCCAGCGAGGAAATACGACTGCGAGTCGGCGCTCTTGCCATGGCGCAAGCCCCACCATATTATAAAAGCCATATAGAAAACGACTATCACAATGTCAAGCCAACTGATTGTAAAAAACTCCATAAACGTTACTTTATCTTGTCTTAAGTTTTGATGGTTGCAAAATTAAGCAATAATTGCTGATACGCATTTTACTATTCGGCTGAAAGATTATACTTTTTTGAAACACCACGCCACGTATCAGAATTATTTCATAAATTTGCAACGGTTAGTTCAATAAAGTACAACACCCCATGAAAGACATCCAGAAGGAAATAATACCCATCGGCAAGGAAGACTTGTTCATCGTGCTCGACCACCCGAACGCCGACTTCGACTACGCCATACACTACCACGACGAGTATGAGATAAACCTTGTGATGAAAACATCGGGCAAGCGGTTTGTAGGCGATTCGATAGAGGACTTCCGCGACACCGACCTCGTGATGACGGGACCCAACCTGCCACACGCCTGGAGGGGCGACACCGTGAAGGGCAACCACGTCATAACCATACAGTTCTCGGAAAGGCTGCTGCACATGCCCATCATGGAAAAACGCCTGTTCGCGCCGATACGCAGGCTGCTGGAGGAGTCGCGAAAAGGATTGTGCTTCTCGGGCAACGCGACGCAAGACCTGATGGACAAAATAATAAACATAACGCACATGCAGGGCTTTGGCACGGTACTGGAGTTTTTCTCGCTGCTCAACGACCTTGCCAACGCCGACCGCCACGCACTGGTTAGCAACCGATATGACACCCACGACACGGTAATGACATCGAAAAGCCGAAGGATTGCCAAGGTTTGCGAGTACATGGAGAGCCACTACTCAGAGGACATATCGCTGGCCGACGTGGCGGCGATAACAGGCATGTCGCCATCGGCGTTCAGCCATTTCTTCAAGAGCAAGACCAACACGCGGTTCATAGACTACCTGAACGAGTTGCGCATAGCCAAGGCTTGCCGGCTGATGACCGACACCACGCAGACGATAGCCGAGATATGCTATGGGTGTGGGTTCAACAACATGTCAAACTTCCTGCGCCTTTTCAAGAGGAAAAAACAGCAAACGCCAACCGAATACAGGGACAACATAAAGCGAATGCTCATAAAGTACTGAATGCGCTTGCATAACGCACCATCGGGCGGAAACTATTTTACAAAACCGTCTTCACGGTTATCCCGGTTTCCTTGAACAAGTGTCACGCTCCGAAATAAGCCACTCACGCTCCACCATCAAAACTCACTAACACACAACACGTTAGCACAAAACACCACATTCAAGGCTAAGACAATGGCGCAACAGCAGCCTTCAGACAATGCGATTGCGCCACAAAGGCAATGCGTTTGCGGCGCAGGCACCACGCCATAACACCGCAAACGCACAACGACAACGGCACAAAGCCCAACCCATCGCGCCGCAAACGCATGAACATGACGACGCACGGCACATGCGCCATGGGCAAAAACACGGCTAAAAACGGCTGCCGACAATCCAAATCGCCATCTGGCGGGAAGCGTTTTTCCGGTAAAGTTTCCTTACATTACGGCTCACGCCAACTTACTGCATCACCACCACTCCGTCCTGTTTCCTACCATCCATCATTATCTTCAGCGGCTTGTCGAAGCGCACATGGCGCACACGCTCGTTCTCAAAGACGGCAGGCATGGCATCGAGGACGTCCTTGCGCACAAGGCCTCCGGTTCCGGGAAGATTGGTGTCAACAGTGAAATAGCCCACGCCAAACGACGTGAGGTTCTGGAAGAAATGGGTGCCCTGGCTGGGGTCAACACGGTAGCCTGGCAACGCAACCTCGACTATGACGCGCGCCGCACTGATGGCAGGCCACTTGACCGGCACCCCAAGCCACTTGTCGCTTGACCCCCAACGCCCAGGCCCGACGAGGACATAGTTGCGCCCCTCGTCGAGGAAACGCCTGTTTATCCTCTCTATGTCGTCAGCCACGTCATAGTTGGCGGCGGCACTGAAACTGTCGTCATAACGCACGTAAACCACGTCGGTAACGTCTTCGGAGATGCCATGGCCCAGCGAACTGTGGCTCCTGAGCAGGCAAGCGTCGTCGGGCACCTTGGCGACATCCTCGACGAGATCCTGCTTGGTGTCAACGATGGGACGTATCTGCAAGAGGCAGAAGTCGGCGCTGCGGTCGGCGTTGACATTGCAAGCGAACTCAATCTCCACGGGACGGCGCATCGCCTCAGAGCCATACTTCATTGACATCCTGAGCAACTGTGGCAACGGCACGACTCCTTGGCTCATGACCCCGGCAAAGGATATGACCTTGCGACCACCGGGATAAAGCCCCTCGCGTATGACTTGGTCGTTAGGATCGTATGTCGAGGCTATGTAATTAAGCGAGCCATCCTTGTCGGCTTCCTTGACGCGCAGGTTCAATATGTTGAAACCGTCATCGACCTTGAAGTCGGTGCCCACACAGCTCATGTCCAGGGCATAGAAGCGTGTTTGCGTGTCGCGAAGGGCAATCTCCATGTCTGACAGCTGCAATATCTGGTCGGGATGGTATGGTGACACACGCAGCGTTTGGCCACCATCGACAATGTACTTGCCCAACCCGAGGGCGAGCGAGGCAATGCCCTCCTCGGCCTTCTCGTCGCCAATGGGGTAATAGTTTATCGACCGCAACACGCCCGATATGTTCGGGTAAAACTTGCCGTCATACTCCTTGCCCACGACCTCCTGCAATATCACGGCCATCTTTTCCTGGTCGATGACATTCGACGTGGCAGTCATGTAAGCCTTTGAGTCGTGGTAGAACACCGACGCGTAAACGCCCTTTATCGCCGCGACGAGCATGTGCAGCATCTCCAGCCTGTCGGCAAGGCGGGGTATCATGTAAGTTGAGTAAATGCCGGCGAAAGGCTGGTAGTGGCTGTCCTCAAGGAGCGAGCTGGAGCGTATGGCTATGGGGCCGCTCGTGGCATCGAAGAACGTGAGGAAGTCGGCAATGTAACTGTCGGGCAACTGCGCCCGCAAGAACCTCTCAAGGATTTCCTCGTCGGGAGCGTTGCTGAGGGCTATGGGGTACAAATCGTTGTGCTCCATAAATCGGTCGAAAACATCGGTACACAACACCACGGTCTTGGGTATGCGCACCGTGACTCCCGGAAACTGGTTGAAGTTCGGGTGGGTCTTTATTATGTTGTCGAGAAACGCCAAGCCACGCCCCTTGCCACCAAGCGAGCCGTCGCCGATGCGAGCGAAATGGGCGTAGCGGTCAAACTTGCCACGGTCGAACACCGCCACGATGCCAAGGTTTTTCATGTGGCGGTACTGCACGATGGCATCGAAGATGATTTGGCGGTGTGCGTCAACGTCCTGCAACTTGTGCCACGTGACATGCTTCAGGAAGTTGCTAACGGGGAAGATGGCACGGGCGCAGAGCCAGCGGCTGATGTGGTTTCGCGAAACGTGGTACAGCATGGAGTCGCTTGGAATCTTGAAGATATTGTCCTGCAACTCCTTAAGCGAGCGTATGCGCATTATTTCCCGCTGCGTGGCTGGGTCGCGGAATATGAAATCGCCAAAGCCCATGTGCTCCTCCAGCAAACGGCGCAACTCCACCGACAGCATCTTCGAGTTCTTATCGACGAAATGGAAGCCCTCGGCGGCGGCACGCTTGCCGTTGGCAGTCTCGGAGCTTTCCATTATTAACGGCACGTATTCGTCCGACGAGCGTATGGCCTCCAGCAACTTGAAGCCAGCCTCAGCGTCCTTGACATTGTTGACCGGGAAACGAACATCGCTTATCACGCCAAGGCAATTGTCCTTGCATCGTTCATAAAGCGCGATGGCTTCCTCGTAGTTGCGCGCCAGCACGACCTTTGGCCTGCCGCGCATACGCAGCGTGGCAGCGTGCGGATTGAGCGCCTCGGTGGCAAAATTCTGGCTCTGCTGCAACAGGTAACTGTAAAGGTTTGGCAAAATGCTGCTGTAAAAGCGTATGGAGTCCTCAACGAGGAGAATCATTTGCACGCCAGCCTCCCTGATGTCGTGGTCAAGATTCATCTTGTCCTCTATAAGCTTTATGATGGACAGGATGAGGTTGGTGTTGCCAAGCCAGCAGAAAACATAATCGAAGATGCTAAGGTCCTCGTTTTCCATGCGCCGCGTTATGCCATGCGAGAAAGGCGTGAGCACAATGCAGTGAATGTCGGGGAACGTGGTTTTTATGCCCCTCGCCACGGTGAAGGCATCGTTGTCGGCATTGCCGGGCATGCAAATCACGAGGTCAATCTTTGTCGTGGCAAGAACCTTCTCGGCCTCGGCCGTGGTTGACACCTGCGTGAACGTCGGCGGATAACGTATGCCAAGTTCCATGTATTCGTTGTAAATCTTCTCCTCCACGCGCCCGTCATCCTCAAGCATGAAGGCATCATAAGGATTGGCAACGATGAGCACGTTGAAGATGCGCCGCGTCATGATGTTGAGGAACGTGGCGTCTTTCAGGATAAACTTCGTCCACTCCTTGGGTATCTTGTTGTCCATTGGCTTCCCTCCGTTATGTTTATGCATGCAAAGATAGCAACAAAGTGTCATAAACAATAACAAACGACGAGAATAATTGTCAAATTAACACAAACAACCCATCCAAAGGCAACACTTGCCACGCACAAAAAAAGAAATTATGGGAAACAACCGTGCGTGGGCGACGGCGATGTTGATGAACAAGCGCAGCCGCCCACACGGCAAGCAATCATTTTCTCACATATTTACGGCCATTAACGACAACCACACCCTTGTAGTCATTGCCAACACGCTGTCCCGACAAGTTGTAAGCAGGAGCGTCCTTGCCAACAAGGACAGCACTTGCCGTGCCAATGCCGGTAGTAACAACAATCGGCTCGCTGAAATAACCGTCATACCATTTATAATAACTGTAGTTGCCATCTGTTATCTTGCTTCCAAGGACATTCCTGTCAAATTTCTCATCCACGATCAGCTCACATGGCTTCTCGGGAGAGCCTACGTTTGTGAAAGGGATAAAATCACCCAGCAACCTATCAAAAGAGAAACCCTTAAAATCATTTGATCCCAAATTCAACCGTGAAAGGGCTGAAGTATATTTTATCAGAGCACCCAAATTGTCACGAGTAACTTTTGACAAGTCAAACATGCTTATGTCAAGTGATGTTATCTTACTGCAATACTGAAACATATAACGCATGTCAGTGACATTTGACGTATTGAAATTGCTCAAATCAAGACTTGTAAGACTGCTGCAATGTGAGAACATTTCACGCATAGTTGTCACCTTGGCCGTATTGAACCCACTGACATCAAGGCTCGTAAGTTTTGCACATCCAAACATATCGTCCATCGTTGTTACATTGTCGGTCTTGAAGCTACTAAGATCAAGGCTCGTAATGCCATTACACCCAGAGAACATGCCACTCATGTCAGTAACATTCTCCGTATTGAAATTAGTAACGTCAATGCTCGCAAGCTTTCTACAATCCTTGAACATCCCGCCCATGTCAGTCACCTTGTCTGTAACAAAACCACTGACATCAAGCTTGACAAGAGACGAACAGCCGCTAAACATATATCCTATACGAACAGCGTTTCTTGTGTCAAATCCACTAACATCCAATTCCTCAAGACCAGAACAGCCATTGAACATGCCGTGCATACCAATGACTTTTGAAGTGTCAAACCATTTCAGGTTGATCCCCTTAAGGCTGGAGCACCCATAAAACATTTGATCCATCGAAATAACCTCTGACGTATTCAAGTATTCCATGCCCTTTATGGTATCCAGCTTGGTCAGTTTATAAAACCAGCACCAAGTCGTAGTTGGTCTTACTTTTGCGAAAGATTCATCAAACTCAACCACCGTAAAGGTTTCGTCTCCTTCCCACCAATAATCATAATCTCCAGGTATCCATTTGGGAAACTCAGCCGAAGCATTCAGTGGGTAAACACCACTGTTTAAACACTCATCCCGTTTCAGCAAATCCACCTCCTTACACAGGAACTTAAGGTTCTTGGTCTTATTGTCTTCGTTAAACGTCACTTGGGCAACAGGAATGGCAGCTGTCCTTGATAAGGAAAAGCATCCGCCTTCCCAGTCATAACACCCAAAGTAATTTTTCTCACCAAGCACGGAAACGTTAAAGCCTGAACCGGTAATCAGGTAGCAAGGCCAAAGGGCACCCACATTTCCAAATGCCATTTTACTTAAAGCGAACTTACCAAAATCAATATCACCAACATTCAAAGTCTTCAGAGAATCGCAACAGTAAAATAACCGACTGACATTCTGAACTTTAGACAGGTCAAAATTGCTCATATCAATGCTCTTGAGGTTATTGCAGAATTGAAACATTCCATCTATTTGAAGAAGATTTGACGTGTTGAACTTAGAGACATCAATGTTAGTCAGCTTTCTGCACTGCGTAAACATTCCAGCCATATATTTGACATTTGACGTGTTGAAACCTGAGACATCAAGAGTTTCCAGTTTAACGCAGTCATAAAACATTGAACTCATGCTTGTAACATTTACCGTATTGAAACCAGAAACATCAAGACTCGTCAACTTTTCACACTGACTGAACATATCGCTCATATTCGTGACGTTCGTAGTATTGAACCCCATGAGGTCAAGCTTCTTTAAGCTCTTGCAACCATAAAACATATCACTCATGTCAGTAACTTCCTCTGTATTCAGAAACTCCAATCCTTCTATAGTTGCCAAATTCGGCATATTACGGAACCAACCTCTGGTACTTGTTGGTCTTGCCTCAGCAAATGAGGCTTCAAAAACCACAGCTGTTATGGAATCGTTATCACCATTGAGTTTTACCCATCCCGGGAAACTATATTCGTCATTCAACTCGTATGTACCATTCATGCCATCACCTGGTTGATGCAACGTATTTTTATCCGCATACGTGAATGTCAATGTCTTTGCGGCACCATCGTCATTGGTTTCAAGAATGGCAACAGGTATTTCCTGAGCAATGGTCGCCAATGGCACGAGCATCGCCATAATGACCAAGATAACACAATGTTTAATAAAGGTTTGTTTCATAGTCTTATGTTATTTATAATTTTAACCATCAGTCCTCTTGCATCACATTTGTCTTGCACTAATTCAATAACAAAAAATGTTCCACTTTATCCTATGGCAAAAATAACAAAAAAAACTATTATAACAATTCAAAAAACAAAGTCATAATGGTTCACAAGGAGAAATTATAGTTAATCATTATTTAAAACAAAAAAAGTATGCGTTGCAAACATAAAGTTCTCAAAGTGGCACACATTCTTCCCAGAGGCATTGACGTGAGTGATTTCAAGGTCGAAAAGTTACACCAATAACATTTTCAACACACAAGCAAGAACCCATAGGGAAACCTTAAAATTTACAAAATGTCAGTTCACGGGCGATTTTTGTCATGTTTTTATTTGCAAGGTACAAAAGAAAAAACTAAATTTGCCACCGTAAAATAGACCTTTTGCAACTAAAAACATTTTTACTACTATGGAAGTTGAACAAGTATTGAAAGGGCTGATGTGGAAACACGCCAACGAGCCAGAGTTCCTGCAAGCCGTAAAAGAAGTGCTAATCTCAATCAAGGATGTTTACAACCAACATCCGGAGTTTGAGAAAGCAAATATAATAGAGCGTCTCGTAGAGCCGGAGCGCGTCCACATGTTCCGCGTGCCATGGGTTGACGACAAGGGCGAAGTGCATGTAAACACAGGTTACCGTGTTCAGTTTAACAGTGCCATCGGCCCATACAAGGGCGGACTGCGTTTCCACCCGTCTGTAAATCTCAGCATCATGAAGTTCCTCGGTTTCGAGCAGACATTCAAGAATGCCCTCACCACATTGCCCATGGGCGGTGCCAAGGGTGGAGCCGACTTCTCGTTGCGTGGCAGATCCGACAACGAAGTGATGCGCTTCTGCCAGTCGTTCATGCAGGAATTGTACCGTTACATTGGTCCAGACGAGGACGTACCAGCAGGCGACATTGGCGTTGGAGGCAGGGAGATTGGTTATCTCTTTGGCGAATACAAGAAACTCACCCACCAGTTCCAAGGCGTACTGACGGGCAAGGGCATGGAATGGGGCGGCTCAATACTCCGCCCAGAGGCAACTGGCTTCGGCGCACTGTACTTCGTGAACCAAATGCTACAGACCCACGACATTGACATCAAGGGCAAGACCGTCGCAGTTTCCGGTTTCGGCAACGTGGCATGGGGTGCCGTGAAGAAGGCCACCGAACTTGGAGCGAAAGTCATAACCATCAGTGGACCCGACGGTTACATTTACGACCCCGAAGGCATCTGTGGCGAGAAGAACGAATACATGCTTGAGTTGCGTGCCAGCGGCAACGACGTTTGCCAGCCTTACGAGGACGAGTTCAAGGGTTCCAATTTCTTCGCAGGCAAGAAACCATGGGAGCAAAAGGCGGACATTTACCTCACTTGCGCAACGCAAAACGAGCTCAACGGCGACGATGCCGAGCGCATACTTGCCAACAATCCGCTTTGCGTGGCAGAGGTCAGCAACATGGGATGCACTGCAGAGGCTGTAGATAAGTTTGTACAGGCCAAGGCACTATTCGCTCCCGGCAAGGCCGTAAACGCAGGTGGCGTGGCAACCTCAGGTTTGGAAATGACACAAAACTCCATGCGTCTGCATTGGAGCGCAAAAGAGGTTGACGAGCGTCTGCACTCCATCATGCACTCCATCCACGAGCAATGCACAAAGTATGGCACACAGCCCGACGGTTACATTGATTATGTGCGTGGCGCAAACGTTGCAGGCTTCATGAAGGTTGCCAACGCCATGCTCGCACAGGGAATAGTCTGATAAGAAAAACACAAAAAGAACGACAAGGGGTAAGGGGACAAGCAAAGGCGTGGCAGAAAAGATAGCCGATTGACTTGCGATTGTTGCCACACCGTTCCCTTATCCTTGAAATTGAGTGAAAAACAAATTACACATAATCGCAGCCTTTGCTGCGGCAATTTCATCAATAGGAAGTCTCGCCCCCGTGAATGCACAAACACACAGGGGCAAGGCTTCTTTTTACTCAAAAAGAGCCACAGGGGCAAAATCTTCGAGCGGAGAACGCATTCACCACGACAGCCTGACGTGCGCCCACCTAACATACCCTTTCGGCACCATGCTGAAAGTAACCAATCTCAGTAATGGCAAATCGTGCATTGTGCGAGTAAACGACCGTGGTCCCCACCGACGAAACCGCATAATAGACCTCAGTTATGGCGCGGCACGCGAACTGGGAATGCTCACGCAGGGCATAGCAATGGTAGAAGTGGAACGTGTTGAGAACATCAAAATTCCATTCAGGACAGAACCAAAGGAAATTGGATTGCCCGACTTCGAATTTGGCATAAGCGACCTTGGCGGCAACTTCATTAAGCCATTCGAGCCAGAGAGTATAATCCCTCAACCAAAAGAAAATGGGCTGAAGAAGAAAACAACAGCCCACAAGCAAACCACCGCAAAAGCGTCTCCAAGCAAAAAGGAAACGCAGAAGAAGTGACAGAGCAAGAACTATGAAGCAACAGCCTGTTGTTATTTAACAGTAGGAATGTTAAACTCGCTAACCTTGCTTATAGCCTTCCCCCCATGCACAACGCTTACGCACAATCTGGCGTAACCATTGCCCAGCCTGTTACCAGCCTTAACCAACGCCGTGTAACGTATGCCCCTGCCAGGTTGCAACTGCTCGACATGCATGTTGGGCGAAATGCGGATATGACGGTTGCCATTGGCCTCGATTACCGTAGGCACGACATCGTATAATGTTTGATTGCCACAATTGTAAACCTCAAAGATAACCTTGCACATTTCCCCACGCCCAATCTTTCCATCCTGGTTGGCATCAATAAAACGTGCGTTCCTAACCTCAATGTTTGGCGTGTACTTCAAGTCTCCGGCAAGGTTCTCCACTCCCGACTGCATAGGCATCGTCACCTCAGGATGCTGTGTGGTGTAGTTGCCAGTGTAATCGCTCCCATTGAAGTCATAAATACGGTCATCGCCACCATTATTAGGGTCAAAGCCACTGTCATAAGCATCCGACTGGCTGTTGTAGCCATAATCCCTTTGGCCATAGCTTCCAGACTTTCCATGCCTCCGCGCCCTCGCAGCCGCACGGTCACCCCTGTCCTGCTCATACTGTTCCCAATCAGCAGCACGCTGCTCAGCCTGTCTCCTGTCAGCAGCCTGACCAATGGCAGCACCGGCAACGGCACCTCCCACCATGCCAACAATAGTTCCGACATCACTGCCACGCGGGCCTCCGGATATGCCACCAATGGCAGAGCCAAAGACGCTGCCAAGCGTACTGCCCGTATAAGCCCCCATGCCGGTATAAGTATCGCAACTGCCCAAAAGCAGCAACGCAGACATTCCAATTACGATTGACTTCCTCATAATATAATGCTCATTTCGTTTCACATGCAAAAATAGGAGAAAAAAGCCACAAGCACGTGCTTTTTCTCCTATTTTAACATAGGGAAATCCCTAATGCCAACCTTTCCCACCATGCCAATACGCATCATGGGGGCAAGGCATCCGTCAGAGCTGACGACCCTCAAACCTTGATATTGCCTCGCGCCATTCGGGCGTGAAACTCACGGTGCATTCACGCTCAAAATCATAAAGCACCATCACAGTCTCGCCTACGCATTTCACCTCGCCGTCGCTAACACCAACAAGGCGTTGCAGGAACGTAAAACTGCTGTTGCCAATGCGCACTATCGCCGACTGCACATTGACGACTTCATCCTTGGTGTAAACCTGGTGCATGAAATCGGCGTCAATATGCACCGTAGCTATGCCACAACGTTCCATAATTGCGGGGCACACCTTGCGGAAATAGTCCATCTTTGCCGTGTCATAGTACTGAATGTACACCGTGTTGTTGACATGACCGAAAGCATCTCCATCCATCCAGCGCAACTGTATTGGCATGGTATGGTGAAACTCAATATCCTGTGTGTTCATTTTCCGTCCGTATTTATTTACGCATTCGCCTCAAACCCTGTAAAGCAATCCGTTTCGCAAGTCGTCCTTGGCCATCGCCTTCACGCGCACATGCAGTTTCTTTCCTGTCGAGTTGCGTGGAATCTGCTCAACAAAGCGGTAAAGGCGCGGACGCTTGAAGTTTGCGATGTCAGGCGATTTCTTGCACCAATGGTCAAGATCCTCGGGAGTGAGGCTTGCGTCGCTCCTTACTATATACGCCGTAACCAGCTGGCCGCGCATCTTGTCGGGAACCGAGGTCACAATGCAATCCTTTACCTCCGGATGCTTGTTGAGTACCTCCTCTATCTCGGCAGGGTAAATGTTCTCGCCCGACGATATTATCATGTCATCCTTGCGCCCAAGGATGGTAATGTATTGACTCCCGTTCCACGTTGCAAGATCCCCAGTATAAATAAAGCCCTTGTAATACTTCCTCTCCGACTCTTCAGGATTATCAAAATACCTGTATGGCGATTTTGCCGGCGAACAAATTATCACCTCACCGTTTTCCTTCCCGTCCATGGCAACCATGTCGTCAGGCTCGGCTCGACGGTCATCATAAACCTTCACCACACGCACATCGTCGTCAACCATCGACGCTCCGGCTGTGCCAGCGTATTGTGGCAGGTCAAAAGGTCTAAGGAAAGTGTTCCACAACGTCTCTGTGGTGCCATAACCATTGTATATGTTAGGAGTCAGCACACGCTGGTAACGCAGGCACGCCGCCCTTTCAAGAGGGCTGCCCATGGTTATTATGCCATGAAGCGACTCCAGGTCGTAGCCATTCTTTTCCTGCTCGTCGGCCAGCTCCTCCAGCACCGTGGGAACGCCTATGACGAACGTTATGTGGTAGCGCGAAATGTAACGCAACGTAGTGTCAGCGTCAAACTTGCTCATAACAACCAGCGTTGCCCCGGCATAAAACGTTGGACACGGTCCACCGCAATGCACGCCCCCACGATGGAACCACGGGGTGGTATTCATCGTAATGTCCCTGCAGTTCATAGGGAAATGCATCATTATGTCATGAGCCGACAACACCTCGTTGATGCTTGTCAAAGGCACCCCTTTGGGACGCCCGGTTGTACCCGAGGTGTAAAGGCGCGTGGTTTCATCGTAAATGTTGAAACTGCCATCGACATCAGGCTCTGCGTCGTCAGCGTTGGCAACATAGTCAGCATACGAAACAACACCGCCATCGCTTGCCCCATCTGACACAATCACACGCTTAGGCTTGCACCCGGCTATCTCCATCGCATGCAAAACGACATCCTTGCGCTCTGCGTCGCAAATTATGGCCATAGGGCGAGAGTCGCGCAAGTTCTGGGCAAGCTCGCCAGGACTGAGACGGAAGCCAACCGGAGACATCACCCCACGCAACTTCTGCGGGGCAATATACGCAAAGGCAAACTCCGGGCTGTTGGGCGTCATCACCATCAGCACGTCCCCCTTGCCAAAACCATCGTTACGCAAAGCGTTGGCAAGGCGGTTACACTCGGCATTAAGTTCACGGTAAGTCCACAGACGATTCTTCTCAGGATCGATCATTGCCTGCTTATCGGCATAGCGGCGCACATTGCGCATAAAGCCCTCTATCCATGTGTAATGGGCTTCGAAAATCTCTCTGAATTCTCTTGTTTCCTGTTCCTTGTACATTTTTACATCTGTTTCTCCTTGCAAAAATACCCATTTTCAATGAAAACAAGAAAACACCAGCCATTTTTTTTCATGCAGCCTTTCCAACAGCCCACATAAGCATACGCAAGCGGTGGCAACGCCCACTCTCCTAAAAAGCCATGCGACACAGTTGCAAAACCACCCTACGCTATAACACAAAAAACATGCAATTACAAAATCCATGTAACACGGATTACAAAGCTTATGTAACAAAATTACAAAAATGATGTAAGCCCATTACAAAGCCCCAGTAACACTCCCACACGGCAAGCAACGCCTTTCCACCCACTCACAACACTAATCATTGGCCATGCCGAAAATCATATAGAAAAAAAGCCCAACACAAAGCGGCATTGGCGTTGTCCCGACCCATGGAAACAAAAAATCTCCCACCCTATTTCCAAGGATGGGAGACTTTCTTAAAGTATGATGACTTAAAATATCGCTTATTCAGCCTTAGGAGCCTCTGTAGCCTCCTCTGCCGGAGTTGCCTCTACTGCGGTAGCCTCTACCTCAGGAGCAGCCTCAGCAGCCTTCTTGCGGCTACGACGGGTCTTCTTCTCAGCCTTGGCTGTCTTTGCCATGTTCTCGTCGAAATCAACAAGCTCAATGAAAGCAATATCAGCGGCGTCGCCCTGACGACTTCCAAGCTTTATGATACGAGTGTAACCACCCGGACGGTCGGCAACACGCGCAGCAACCTCGCCAAAAAGCTCCTTCACTGCATACTTGTTCTGCAGATAACGGAAAACTACACGGCGTGACGTTGTTGTGTCGCTCTTTGAGCGAGTGATCAGCGGCTCTACATATTTCTTAAGAGCCTTGGCTTTTGGAAGGGTCGTAGTGATTCTTTTGTGCATGATCAAGCTGACAGACATGTTTGCAAGCATGCTGGCGCGATGTGATGCAGTACGACCCAGATGGTTGAACTTTTTATTGTGTCTCATTTTTGTTTTTTACTCTTTTTCAAGTTTATACTTTGATGTGTCCATTCCAAACGAAAGATTCAGACTCTCAAGCAAATCATCAAGCTCTGAGAGCGATTTCTTACCGAAGTTGCGGAACTTCAAGAGGTCGGTCTTGTTGTATTGAACCAAGTCGCCAAGAGTCTCCACATCGGCAGCCTTCAGACAGTTGAGCGCACGGACACTGAGGTTCAGGTCGGTAAGCTTGGTCTTAAGCAGTTGGCGCATGTGCAGAACCTCCTCGTCAAACTCCTGGTTGCCGTCCTGATCAGGATTCTCAAGCGTGATCTTCTCATCAGAGAACAGCATGAAGTGATAGATGAGGATTTTTGCGGCCTCTTTCAGCGCATCCTTCGGATGTATGGAACCGTCCGTAGTGACCTCAAGTATGAGATTGTCGTAGTCGGTCTTTTGCTCGACACGAGTAGGCTCAACACTGTATTTCACATTGCGGATAGGGGTGTAGATTGAATCGATGGGAAGTACATTGACATCTGTGCAGTATTGACGATTCTCATCAGCAGGAACGTAACCACGTCCCTTGTTTATGGTAAGGTCAATCTGGAACGATGCCTTGGAGTCTAAATGACAAATCACCAAATCAGGGTTTAACACTTCAAATCCAGTCAGATACTTACCGATATCACCTGCTTTGAATTCAGTGGAATTCTCTACGGTGATACTAACTTTCTCGTTCTCGAATTCGTCTACTACTTGCTTGAATCGAACTTGCTTGAGATTCAAAATGATGTTGGTGACATCTTCCTTCACGCCTGGCACGGTTGCAAACTCGTGCTCAACACCGCTAATGCGAACAGTGTTGATGGCATAGCCCTCAAGCGATGAAAGAAGGATGCGGCGCAAGGCGTTGCCAATGGTAACACCGAAGCCAGGCTCGAGAGGGCGGAACTCAAACTTTCCGTAGTGGTCGTTAGCCTCCAGCATCACAACTTTATCAGGTTTTTGAAATGCTAATATCGCCATTAATTTAATGATTTTTATTGTTTTGAGTACAACTCAACGATTAACTGCTCCTTAATGTTCTCGGGGATGTCGGCACGCTCAGGCACATGCAGATACTTGCCGCTCTTTGTGTTTTGATCCCACTCAAGCCAAGGATACTTACTGTGGTTGAAGCCTGCGAGAGCTGCATCTATCACTTCAAGTGACTTTGCTTTCTCACGTACACCTACCACCTGACCAGGCTTTACTGAATAAGAAGGAATGCTAACCACTTGTCCGTCTACTGTAATATGCTTGTGACCTACAAGCTGACGAGCAGCTGCACGCGTAGGAGCAATGCCAAGACGGAACACGATGTTATCGAGTCTGCTCTCAAGCAACTGAAGGAGCACCTCACCAGTGATACCATCGCTCTTTGCTGCCTTATCGAACAAATTGTGGAACTGACGCTCCAACACTCCGTATGTATATTTTGCCTTCTGCTTTTCAGCAAGCTGCGAACCATACTCAGAAGTCTTGCGGCGGCGGTCATTGCCATGCTGCCCTGGAGGGAAGTTACGCTTTGACAGTACCTTGTCGGCTCCGAAGATGGGCTCGCCGAAACGACGTGCAATTCGAGATTTTGGACCTATATATCTTGCCATAATTATTAAAATGCTTTTTCGATTGTATCTTTGGATTCTAACTTATACACGACGACGCTTAGGAGGACGGCAACCATTGTGCGGTAGCGGTGTAACGTCGACTATCTCAGTCACCTCAATGCCTGCACCATGAACGGCACGAATGGCGCTTTCACGACCATTGCCCGGGCCCTTCACAAATGCCTTTACCTTACGAAGACCAAGGCCATAGGCAACCTTAGCACAATCTTCTGCTGCCATCTGGGCTGCATAAGGAGTGTTCTTTTTAGAACCACGGAAGCCCATCTTGCCAGCTGACGACCAAGAGATAACTTGACCCTCATTGTTAGCAAGAGATACAATGATATTGTTGAAACTGCTGTGAACATGGAGCTGACCAGTAGCCTCAACACGAACATTTCTTTTCTTATTGGATGTTGCTTTCTGTTGTTTTGCCATAATTCGTTTCCTCCCCCAAATTACTTAGTAGCTTTCTTCTTGTTAGCAACAGTCTTCTTCTTACCCTTACGGGTGCGAGCATTGTTCTTTGTGCTCTGTCCGCGAACAGGAAGACCATTACGATGACGAACACCACGATAGCAACCTATATCCATAAGGCGCTTAATGTTCATCTGTATTTCAGAACGGAGGTCACCCTCCACCTTGAACTCAGCGCCGATAATCTCACGGATCTTAGCTGCCTGATCGTCAGTCCACTCACTGACCTTCAGGCCACGGCTCACGCCAGCTTTATCCAATATCTTTGCTGAACTACTTCGACCTATACCGTAAATATAGGTCAATGCGATCTCGCCACGCTTATTCTGGGGCAAGTCTACTCCAACAATTCTTATTGCCATTTAATTGAATGAATAAAATTGAAAAAATGATACTTAAGTGTCTTAAATTGCTAAAAAGCATACAAAGTTAGCAATAATTCCACGTAGGAAGAAGCCAACCGTGCACACTTTATGCAATTTTAACATTAGCCCTGACGAAGCTTCATCTTAGGGTTCTTCTTGTTGATGACGAACAAGCGACCCTTGCGACGCACAATCTTGCAGTCGGCAGAACGCTTCTTGATTGATGTTCTTGTTTTCATATCCGTAAGATATATAAATTGAAAGTTACTTGTATCGGAATTCTATTCTTCCCTTGGTAAGGTCATATGGGCTCATTGCCACCTTCACCTTATCCCCAGGAAGTATCTTAATGTAGTGCAAACGCATCTTGCCAGAGATATTGGCTATAATCTGCACCCCATTTTCAAGCTCCACACGGAACATAGCATTGGACAGGCTCTCTATGACTGTGCCATCCTGCTCTATAGCTGACTGTTTTGACATAATTATTTCTCCTTATTTTCTATATTCTCAAAGGTTGACAAAATCTCTGGTCTTCCACGCCTAACTACTATAGTATGCTCATAATGAGCAGCAGGCTTGGCATCCAAGGTAACAATTCCCCATTTGTCAGGCAACAGCCCTATGCCAGGTTTTCCCATCGCTATCATCGGCTCTATGGCAATGCACATACCTTCTTTCAGCATCAGTCCGTCACCTTGCTTCCCATAGTTGGGAATAAAAGGCTCCTCATGCATATCCTTTCCAATGCCATGACCGCCAAGCCCCTTTACCACAGCAAAGCCATGTGATTCGACATGCAGCTGAACCGCTGCGCCTATATCACCAAGATGATTACCAGCGACAGCTTGGGCGACCGCATCATACAAGCACTGCTCCGTGACCCTCAACAACTTGTCCAGTTCAGAGGACACCGTGCCCACTCTGAAAGTATAACAACTATCACCACAAAAACCATTCAGCGACACGCCACAATCAACAGAAACAATGTCACCCTCCTTAAGCACCTCCTTCTCAGATGGTATCCCATGAACGACCACATTGTTTACCGACGTACAAATTGACGCTGGAAACGGCCCTCCAAAAGGATTGGGAAAATTCCGAAACGTAGGCATCGCACCATTGTCTAAGATAAATTCCTCTGCTATTTTATCCAATTGGAGGGTCGTAACACCTGGCTTTATATGTTTCCCCACCTCTGCCAAGGTATCACCAACAAGTTGGTTGGCCTTGCGCATAAGGCTGATTTCGTCTTCCGTCTTAAGAAATATGGACACTTCAAAAGACCAAATTAATATGCACTTACAGCACCTGCCTTACGGGTATGTCCCGAATTAAGCAAACCATCATAGTGACGCATGAGCAGATACGATTCAATCTGCTGCAAAGTGTCAATTACAACACCAACAGAGATGAGCAACGACGTTCCACCAAAGAATTGGGAAAATGCCTGTTGCACATTCAGCAATCCTGCAAGCGCGGGCATAACGGCAATGAAAGCGATGAACAATGATCCAGGCCATGTAAGGCGAGACATGACTTCGTCGATATAATCGGCAGTGTCACGACCAGGCTTGATGCCTGGGATGAAACCATTGTTGCGCTTCATGTCTTCAGCCATCTGCTGAGGATTGATGGTGATGGCAGTATAAAAGTAAGTGAAGGCAACTATAAGAACCACATAGACAACATTGTAGAGCAAGCTACGGTTGTCCAAGAGGTTGCGTACCACCCAACTTGCATTGTCGCTCTGATACTGCACTATTGCCAACGGGATGAACATCAATGCTTGAGCAAAGATAATCGGCATCACGTTTGCGGCAAAAAGCTTCAGAGGAATATACTGACGGGCACCACCATACTGCTTGTTACCCACTAGACGCTTTGCATACTGTACAGGCACCTTGCGGACACCTTGCACAAGTAATATCGAAGCACAGATGACAGCATAAAGGATGAGAATCTCTGCGATAAACATCACAAGTCCACCACCAGAAATGGCAGTGAACCTTGAGCTTAGCTCCTGAACAAAAGCCTGGGGCAAGCGTGCGATGATACCAATCATAATAATGAGTGAGATTCCATTTCCTACTCCCTTGTCTGTAATACGTTCACCCAACCAAAGGATAAACATACTTCCTGCTGCAAGAATAATAGTGGCCGGTATCATGAACACACTCCAAGAAATGCCACTTGCCAAAGCCTGGCCAGCCTGCATCTTGAGGTTTATGAGGTAACTCGGTGCCTGGAACAACAGTATTGCAACCGTAAGCACACGAGTGTACCACTGTATTCTTTTACGTCCGCTTTCTCCTTCGCGCTGCATCTTCTGGAAATAAGGTACAGCAACAGCAAGAAGCTGCATGACAATGGAAGCTGAGATGTAAGGCATAATTCCAAGTGCGAAGATTGACGCATTGGAAAATGCACCACCGGAGAACATGTCAAGCAGCGACATAAGGCCACCTGCGGTTTGCGACTGCAATTGGTCGAGCTTAGCAGGGTCAATACCCGGAAGCACGACAAATGATCCAAAACGGTATATAGCCGTAAACAGAAGAGTGATAAGAAGCCTCTGGCGAAGATCCTCCACCCTCCAACAGTTCTTCAGTGTCTCAATTAGCTTTTTCATCTTTAGATCTTAGTTGCGTTACCACCAACAGCCTTGATAGCCTCTTCGGCAGTCTTAGAGAAAGCATGTGCCTCAACATCGAGCTTGACCTTCAGCTCACCATTTCCAAGAACCTTAACAAGCTTCTTGCCATTAGTGATACCGGCAGCCACCAACTCTGCTATTCCAATCTTCTCAAGGTTCTTGCTCTCGGCAATATCCTGAAGAGTGGAAAGGTTCACGGCAAAATACTCGCGATGGTTGATGTTCTTGAAGCCAGCCTTCGGCACACGACGCTGGAGAGGCATCTGTCCACCCTCAAAGCCAATCTTCCTCTTATATCCAGAACGTGACTTGGCACCCTTGTGACCACGGGTTGAAGTACCGCCCAGACCTGAACCTGGACCACGGCCAATGCGACGACGCGAATGTGTTGAGCCTGCTGCAGGTTTCAAATTATTTAACTTCATGATTAAATCTGAATTTAAGTGTTTACGTGTATCCGCAATTTGCATTGCGGATATACACAAATGTTGTTACTTAACGATCTCTACCAAGTGACGAACCTTGCGAACCATCCCAAGATTGCTAGGAGAATCCTCAATCTCAACAACCTGAGAGATTTTGCGAAGACCAAGAGCCTGCAAAGTTCTCTTCTGATCTAACGGAGAGCCGATGCGGCTCCTTACCTGCTTAACTTTTATTGTTGCCATTGCTTGATTCCCATTAACCGTTAAACACCTTATTCAATTCAATGCCACGATCAGCAGCTACCTGATAAGCATCACGCATCTGTGACAAAGCAAGAACTGTTGCCTTCACCAAGTTGTGAGCATTGGATGAGCCTTTCGACTTTGCGATCACGTCGGAAACGCCAACGCTCTCCAATACGGCACGCATGGCACCACCAGCCTTAAGACCAGTACCAGCAGCAGCTGGCTTCAACAGCACCTGAGCACCACCGAACTTAACCTCCATCTCATGGGGAACAGTACCGTTGAGAACAGGAACCTTGAAAAGATTCTTCTTGGCAGCGTCTGTACCTTTCTGGATAGCTGCGGTAACCTCGCCAGCCTTACCAAGGCCATAGCCGATGATACCCTTGCCATCACCAACAACGACGATAGCAGCGAACGTAAAGGTACGACCACCTTTGGTAACCTTCGTTACACGATTGATAGCAACCAAACGGTCCTTCAATTCTGCGTCACTATTTACTCTAACTTTATTCATTGCCATTATCGTTTAGAAATTAAGTCCTCCCTTGCGAGCTGCATCGGCAAGAGCCTGCACGCGACCGTGATAAAGATAACCGTTACGGTCGAAAACCACAGCCTCAACACCTGCTGCCTTGGCCTTTTCAGCCACAATCTCACCAACTTTCTCAGCCTGCTGAATCTTTGGCATTTTCTCCAAGCCAAGCGAAGAAGCTGAAGCGAGAGTCTTGCCCTCGATGTCGTTTATAACCTGAGCGTAAATCTGTTTGTTTGAGCGGAATACGCTTAAGCGAGGACGCTCGGCAGTTCCCTTGACACTCTTACGAATGCGGAACTTTATCTTGATTCGTCTTTCTACTTTCTTTGTTGTCATGATCTTTGATTAACCTTTAAAAAGTTACTTAGCTGCAGCTGTCTTACCAGACTTTCTGCGGATGACCTCACCCTTGAAGAGGATACCCTTGCCCTTATATGGCTCAGGCTTGCGGAAAGAACGAATTTTTGCGCAAATAAGACCAAGCAGCTGCTTGTCGGCACTCTCAAGAATAATTTGAGGGTTTTGGTTACGCTCCGACTTTGTCTCAACCTTCACCTCAGCAGGAAGCTGAATGAAAATCGGGTGAGTATAACCAAGCGAAAGCTCGATGAGATTACCCTGGTTGGAAACGCGGTAACCGACACCAACAAGCTCCATATGCTTCTTGTAGCCCTCACTCACACCAACAACCATGTTGTGGACAAGCGAACGGTAAAGGCCATGGAAAGCCTGCTTCTGCTTATAGTTAACGGGACTGTTCTCGTCAATCTCGAAAGTTATCTGACCACCTTCCTGATTGAACTTGATTGAAGGGTTGACATATTGTGAAAGCTCACCCTTAGGACCCTTTGCGGTGACAACATTATCTTTCTCATTGAAGGTAACAGTGACTCCAGCGGGAACACTTATTGGCAATTTTCCTATTCTTGACATATCGTTTCCTCCAATTAATAGATAAAGCAAAGAATCTCACCGCCAATCTTGAGCTCGGCAGCCTCTTTGTCAGTCATTACACCCTTGGACGTAGACAAAATGGCGATGCCCAGTCCATTAATAACTCTCGGCATGTCCTTGTAACCCGTATAACGGCGAAGACCTGGGGTTGACACACGCTTCAAACACTTGATAGCGTTCTGCTTTGTTTGGGGATCATACTTCAAGGCAACCTTGATAGTACCCTGGGGACCTTCCTCTATGAACTTATAGTTCAGGATGTAACCCTTCTCGAAGAGAATCTTGGTAATAGACTTCTTCATGTTGGACGCAGGAACTTCAACAACACGATGATGTGCCATTATAGCGTTCCTGAGTCTTGTCAGATAATCTGCTATTGGATCTGTCATAAAAATAAAGTTTAATTAATCGGGACTGCCCCGACAATATTAAATATATGATTCCTTTTTAATGCTATCTTAGAAGTTAGTCAGGCTGCAAGCTCCATTTTCATTATTCAGCATTTAAAAGTTCCGTGTCCCACTTCGGAACAAAAGGCCTCATAACCTTGACCTAACAACCTGTTAACTTAAAGAACTTACCAGCTTGCCTTCTTCACTCCAGGAATAAGACCCTGAGAAGCCATCTCACGGAACTGTATGCGAGAAAGACCAAACTGACGCATGTAACCACGCGGACGGCCAGTAATCTTGCAACGGTTGTGAAGGCGAATAGGATCAGCATTCTTTGGGATAGCCTGCAACTTACGAGCAGCCTCGTAAGCCTCTGCCAGGTCATCAGAAGTAGCTATGATCTTCTTCAATGCCGCACGCTTCTCGGCGTAACGGGCAATGAGCTTGGCACGCTTCACCTCACGTGCCTTCATTGATTCTTTTGCCATATCTCTTTAGTCGTTTTTAGCATTTTTGAACGGGAGACCGAAAGCCTTGAGCAATGCATAACCCTCCTCATCGGTTGGAGCAGAAGTCACAAACGTGATGTTCATACCCTGCATGCGATCCACCTGATCAATGTTAATCTCAGGGAAGATAATCTGCTCGTCGATTCCAAGAGTGTAATTTCCACGTCCGTCAAACTTAGAGTTGATACCCTTAAAGTCACGGATACGTGGCAAAGCAATCTTAACAAGGCGCTCCAAGAACTCGTACATACGCTCGCGACGCAATGTTACCATAACGCCAATCGGCATCTTCTTACGAAGCTTGAAGTTGGCGATATCCTTCTTGGAATATGTAGCCACAGCCTTCTGACCAGAGATGGTTGTAAGCTCATTGATAGCCACGTCAATGATTTTCTTATCCTGAGTGGCATCGCCAAGACCCATATTAATGACAATCTTCTTCAGCACCGGAATTTGCATTGCCGAAGAATAGTTGAACTGCTTCTGCAGTGCAGGGGCAATCTGCTCCTTATACTGTTTCTTTAACTGTGCTGTATCCATTACTTAATCTCCTCCCCTGACTTTTTAGCGATACGGATGACATTCTTGCCGTCGTGCTTGATAGAGACACGGGTAGCTTTGCCGCTCTTAGGATCGATAAGGCTAATGTTTGAGATGTGAATAGGAGCTTCCTGCTTTACAATACCCCCTTGAGGATTCTTGGCAGAAGGCTTAGTGCTCTTTGAAACCATGTTGACACCTTCAACAATGGCACGGTTCTCTTTCACCAGCACCTTGAGCACTTTACCCGTCTTGCCCTTGTCGGCTCCGGCAATGACAATGACGTTGTCGTCTTTTCTGATATGTAACTTACTCATTACTTGTAATCTGTTTTATTGTTTAAAGAACCTCAGGAGCCAAGGACACAACCTTCATATTCACAGCACGAAGCTCACGAGCCACAGGACCGAAAATACGGCTGCCACGAATCTCACCAGCATTGTTGAGAAGTACGCAAGCGTTATCGTCGAAACGAATGTAAGAGCCGTCCGGACGACGAATCTCCTTCTTGGTGCGTACAACCAAGGCCTTTGATACCGCACCTTTCTTAAGGTCACTACTTGGCAGAACGTTCTGGACAGCTACAACGATAACGTCACCAACGCTTGCATAACGGCGGCCAGTACCACCAAGGACACGAATGCACTTTGCCTCACGTGCGCCGCTGTTATCAGCTACTGTAAGTTTTGTTAATGCCTGTATCATAATTACTTAGCCTTTTCTACGATTTGTACTAATCTCCATCTCTTGGTTTTCGAGAGTGGACGTGTCTCCATGATTTGTACAGTATCGCCTACATGGGCTTCCTGCTTCTCATCATGAACATGATATTTCTTCGTCTTCTGGACGAACTTACCATAAATAGGGTGCTTCTCCTTGAACTTAGCCGCAACAACAATGGTCTTCTCCATCTTGTCGCTGATAACAACACCCTGTCTGACCTTTCTTAAATTTCTTGTTTCCATCTGGGTAATCATTATTTGTTAAGTTCCCTTTCACGAAGCACGGTTTTCATACGTGCAATGTCGCGACGTGCAGACTTAATCTGTGACGGATTCTCGAGCGGAGAGATCTGATGGTTGAGCTTCATCTGATTGTAAGCTTCCACAGCCTGCTCCAGCTTCTCGCGCAAGTCCTTGTCGGCGAGTTCTGTAATTTCTTTAATCTTCATAATTAAGCGTTTTTATCATAGTCACGTCTTACGACGAACTTTGTCTTCACAGGCAGTTTCTGCGCAGCGAGGCGAAGAGCCTCCTTAGCGATATCAAAGCTTACGCCCTCGACCTCGAAAAGGATACGTCCCGGTGTCACCGGAGCAACCCATCCAGCGGGGTCACCTTTACCCTTACCCATACGCACGTCAGCAGGCTTACGTGTAATAGGCTTGTCAGGGAAGATACGGATCCAAACCTGACCCTCACGGTTCATGTAGCGGTTCACTGCCACACGAGCTGCCTCTATCTGGCGGCTGTCAAGCCATTTGCGCTCAAGAGTCTTGATACCAAATGAGCCGAAAGCCAGCTGTGTGCCGCGGTGGGCGTTGCCTTTGTTGCCACGTCCGTCCTGCGGCCTTCTATATTTTACTCTTTTTGGCTGTAACATTGTCGATGATTCCTTTAACGATTATTGTTTCTTCTGCGGCCACCACGATTACGGCGATCTCCGCCCTGACGTGGGCCATTTGAGCGCTCTTGCTGGAAGTTTGGAGCCAACTCCTTCTTTCCATACACCTCGCCACGCATAATCCACACCTTGATGCCAAGCAAACCAACCTTTGTCAGAGCCTCTGTCTGGCAATAGTCGATATCTGCACGGAATGTGTGAAGCGGTGTACGACCTTCCTTGAACATCTCCTTACGAGCGATCTCCGCACCGTTCAGACGGCCACTGATTTGCACCTTTATACCCTCAGCGCCAGCACGCATAGTGTTCTGGACAGCCATCTTGATGGCACGGCGATAAGCCATGAGGTGCTCTATCTGGCTTGCGATATTCTCACCAACGATCTTTGCGTCAAGCTCAGGGCGCTTCACCTCGAAGATGTTGATTTGGATGTCCTTCTTGTAAAGCTTCTTGAGTTCCTCTTTCAGCTTGTCAACATCCTGACCTCCCTTGCCAATGACAATACCCGGACGAGCAGTGCAAATAGTGATGGTAACGAGTTTGAGAGTACGCTCGATGACGATACGCGACAACTGAGCTTTCTCAAGGCGCTTCTCAAGATACTTGCGTATCTTCTGATCCTCTACGAGATTATCGCCAAAGTTCTTGCCACCGAACCAATTAGAATCCCAACCACGGATAATACCAAGACGGTTGCTTATTGGATTAACTTTCTGTCCCATTCTATTTAATCTTTATCGTCGTTAGTTTTGGCATCAACAAACAGAGTGACATGATTAGAACGCTTGCGGATTCTGTAGCCACGGCCCTGCGGTGCCGGTCTCATACGTTTCATCGTTACGCCTTCATCTACGAAGACCTTGCTTATATACAGCTCTCCTTCCTCTGCCTTACGCTCATTCTTGGTCTCCCAGTTGGCAATAGCCGAGCGCAACAGTTTCTCCACATCCTGAGCGGCGTGTTTCTTAGAGAACTTAAGTACACCAAGAGCGCGGTTAACCTCCATGCCACGTATCATATCAACAACGTAGCGCATCTTGCGAGGGGAGGAGGGTACGCCTTTGAGCTTGGCGAAGTACTGGTTCTTGCGGGCTTCCTTTATTTTCTCAGCCGCTATATGTTTTCTTGCTCCCATTATTGTAATGCTTGTTTAAAAATGGTTTTGTCCCCGATTACTTCTTGTTGTTACCGGTGTGACCGCCAAACCTACGTGTGAGAGCGAACTCTCCAAGGCGATGGCCGACCATGTTCTCGGTAATGTAAACAGGGATAAATTTATTACCGTTATGAACTGCAACTGTATGTCCCACGAAGTCTGGGGATATCATTGAAGCTCTGGCCCATGTCTTCACGACACTCTTCTTGCCACTCTCGTTCATAGCAAGAATCTTGTTTTCGAGCTTGACGTTAATATATGGACCTTTTTTAAGTGAACGACTCATAATTTGCTCTGTGTTTTACTTAAGATTACTTCTTGTTAGCTCTCTCAATGATATACTTGTTGGAAAGCTTCTTCGGTGAACGCGTCTTGAGACCCTTAGCGTAGAGACCCTTACGTGAACGTGGGTGACCACCACTCTGGCGACCTTCACCACCACCCATCGGGTGATCAACTGGGTTCATAACAACACCACGGTTGTGAGGACGACGACCAAGCCAACGTGAGCGACCAGCCTTACCAGACTGCTCAAGGGCGTGATCTGAGTTACCAACACTTCCAACAGTAGCCTTGCAGGCTGAAAGGATCTTGCGTGTCTCACCTGAGGGGAGCTTGATGACGCAATAGTCACCTTCGCGAGAAGTAAGCTGAGCAAAGTTACCAGCCGAACGGACAAGCAGAGCACCCTGACCAGGACGCAACTCAATGTTGTGAATCACGGTACCTACAGGAATGTTTGCCAAAGGAAGGCTGTTTCCAACCTCAGGAGCAGCCTCTGCGCCTGACATCAGCTTGTCACCGACCTTCAGTCCGTTAGGAGCAACGATGTAACGTTTCTCACCATCTGCGTAGAACAAAAGTGCAATGCGAGCCGAACGGTTAGGATCGTACTCGATTGTCTTCACCACAGCTGGAACACCAT
>CAYLUI010000033.1:0-33311 GCA_964386825.1 uncultured Prevotella sp.
ACGGCGTGGAAGCCGGAGCAAAGGTGAAGCTCGCCTCGTTCCTCGACTTCAAGGCTCTCGGCACCATCGGAGACTCAAAATACAACAACAACTCAGACCTGATTTACCTCAGCTCAACGAAAGCCACTTACAACGACGCCACCAACGGCAAGGCTGACAAAGTGATGAACAAGGGCATGCGCGAGAGCGGCACGCCGCTCACGGCAACAAGCCTTGGGCTGAGCTATCACCAAAGCGGATGGTACATTGACCTCAATGCCAACTGGTACGACCGCATTTACCTGAGCTACTCGCCATGCATACGCTATGAGAGCACGCTGAAAACGGCCGGAAACGTTGACAACGACGGCAACTACATCGTACCGGAGCAGGCCAAAGGACACGGAGGCTGGATGGTTGACGCATCGATAGGCAGAAGCATACGCCTGCGCCGCGGCCAGCTCAACTTCAACCTCACGCTGACAAACGTCCTCAACAACCAGCACATGGTGACAGGCGGATACGAGCAGAGCCGTAGCGACTACACCACCACTAACGACGGAACCCGCAACAACGACCGCATATACAAGTTCTCAAAGAACCCGAAGAAATATTATGTATTCGGCACAAACGGCATGTTCCAGGTATCATATAGATTTTAAGCCATGAAAAAGATTTCAATATTTCTCACAGCCATAACGGCCTTGCTCCTCGCCTCGTGCATGGACTCCGGCTACGACACCCCGACCGAGGATTACACAGGAAGCTCTTTCGAGTTGTCAAACGTGATGTCAATCCAAGACCTTAAAGACTCCTACAAGTCATACATCACGGGAAGTTCGATGACACAAATCGATAAGGACATACAGGTGGTTGGCATCGTGACAGGCAACGACGAGGGCAGTAACATTTACAACCAGATATCACTGCAAGACGAAAGCGGAGCCATAATCGTTGCCATAAGCCAAGGCGGACTATACGGCTCACTGCCCGTCGGAGCAAAAATAGCGATAAACCTCAAGGGGCTTTACATTGGCGGCTATGGCACACAGGCCGAGATTGGCGGAGTTTACACCAACGCCAAGACCGGAGCCACAAGCATAGGCGGCATGGATCGCTACACGTGGGGCGACCATTACATGCTGATGTCAAAAGGAAGCAGCAGCGACGCAACGGCTCTGATGGAGGATTTCGACTACAGCCAATCCGCAAATAGCGACTACATCTGGAAGAACCAAGGCAAGCTAATGCGCCTCAAGGACGTGACCTTCAAGAACGGTGACGGCAAGACGGTGTTCGCCACCAACGACGGCAGCGTGACGCTGAGCAACAACTGCGCCAACCGCGGCTTCGTAGGCATGAGCGACAGCAAGATTGTATTCAGGACAAGCACTTACGCCAAGTTCGCCGCCGACACCATACCGCAGGGCAAGACTTCCGTCATGGGCATTTTCACCATCTACCGCACCACATGGCAGGTTCTCGCCCGTTCGCGCAACGATGCCTTTGGAATAATGGAATAAGCGCAAAGCGTTCGGCACAAACACCCGACCAGCTTACTCTTGTCAACAACCACATTTTTTAAACAAGAACAAAAAAAGAATACTACAATATGAAAAAAACATTCCGTTTTTTGATGGTCATCGCCCTTGCGGCACTGACCCTTACAGGCTGCGATGACGTTCCAATGCCGTACAACCAGCCCGAGGTAACGCCAGACGAGCCAACCGTAGAAGTGACTCCTTCCGGCACGGGCACTGCCGCCGACCCGTACAACGTGGCGGCTATACTGCAACGCATACAAGCCCTCACCGGCGACACCACTGAGGTTGTTTACGTAAAAGGCGCAGTCAAGGAAATAAGGCAAATAGAGACCGAGCAGTATGGCAACGCCAACTACTATATCACCGACGACGGCAACAACCAGGTTTACATTTTCCAAAGCTACTATCTCGGCAACCGCAAGTTCACAGCCAACGACAAACTGGAAATTGGCGATACAGTCGTGATACGTGGCAGATTCGTAAACTACATGGGCAACACACCTGAGACAATAGGCAAGGGCACAAGCTACATTCACTCGCTCAACGGCAAGACAAGCGGTGACAACACACCTGACACGCCCGTGACACCAACAGACGGCTACCTCGCCGAGTCTTTCGCCAGCACATTCGGCGACTTCACACTCACCAAGGTAAAGGGAACGCCGTGGGTCATCGACAGCTACGGCTACGCCAAGGCTACAGGCTACGACAACGCATCAGCATCGACAACTGAATCGGAAAGCTACATTGTCTCAAAAGCCATCGACCTCACGAATGCGAAAAATCCAGGCCTTAAATTCTCATACGTGTTGCGCTATGTGACACGCGATGGCGTGGCAGTAAGCGGTGTCAAGAACCAGGTGCTCATCACCGACAACTATACCGGCAACCCCACGACAACCAAGTGGACTGACATAACAGGCTCACTCACGGAAGGTACAGATTGGAAAACATGGTTCACATACACCGCCGACCTGTCTGCATACAAGGGCAAGAAAAACATAGTCATCGCCCTCTATTATGCTTGCACCACATCTTCAGCCACATGGGAGGTCAAAGACCTCAGCGTCAAGGAAGATAACATCGACAATACAGGAGGCAATGACGGAAACACAGGTGACACGTCAACCACCAATGGTGATTTTGAGACTTGGGTAAACAACATACCAAACAACTGGAAGACGGCATCGTCTGCCGGAAACGCAACGCTCTCACAAAGCACCGACGCTCACAGTGGCAAATACTCTGTCAGGGTTGGCGGAGCCACAAGCGCCAACAAGCGTATCGGTTACAAGGAACTCGAACTGAAGGCTGGCTCATACAAAGTCACTTTCTACGCCAAGGCTGCCACAGCCGATGGTGGTTCCGTGCGTCCTGGTTACGTTCCCGTAAACGGTGGCACCGCCGACAGCCAAGGATACAAATACGGTTCATACGTCAACGATCTCTCAAACTCCCAATGGACTTTCGTAGAGCAAACGCTGGAGATTCCAGCCGACGGCACATACTCGTTTGTGATAATGAACTCAAAAAATCCTGGCAAGGATGTGCTTATCGATGACGTGACAATAACCACCGGTAGCACAACTATCGTCAAGTAAACTAACAAATTATCCACTTTTCTTTTGGCGGATGCAAAATTTATTCGTAACTTTGCATCCGCTTTTATTATCAGCACATTATTAATCGATTAATAACATAACAAGAAAATGAAAAAAGGTATTCATCCAGAAAACTATCGCCCCGTCGTGTTCAAGGACATGTCCAACGGCGATATGTTCCTTACAAAGTCTACATGCAAGACAACAGATACAGTAGAGTTTGAAGGCGAGACTTACCCAGTGGTAAAGGTAGAAATCTCAAGCAGCTCACACCCGTTCTATACTGGTAAGAGCAAGCTCGTTGATACGGCTGGTCGCGTTGACCGCTTCATGAACCGTTACGGTAAGTTGAAGAAGTAAAAAAGTCCCCTTCCTCCTTAACGGCAGCGTGGCTATCCCAAAAGGAAGCACGCAAAATGTTATCAAGTGGGGAAATGAATACTGGGAAACATAAATAAAGGTACGGCAGAACGTAGTTGCATATGCGATCTGTCGTACTTTTTTAGCTCCATACAACAATAACCACCATGAAAATAAAAACATTGCCTTTATTACTCTTGCTTGCACTCGCCTCATGCGGCAGCGACAACGAAGACAACGGTGGAGGCAACAAAACCACTCCCAACAACACCAATTCAAATCTCTCAAGCGCCAACCCTGCCACCCATCGCATGGAGTTTCCAAAACTCAAAAACGGCACAAACGTAATCCTTGTGCACACGCTCTCAAGTGGCGAAGTCAACTACAGCGTGGAGTATGACACGCAAAAGAAAAGCACCCGTTGGAGCTGCTACGAGCTATATGGCTCAAACCGCGAGACGCACACTAACCGATGGTATGCCAGCGAGGGCGAAGACCAATATCCGCAAGACCCACTGCTTGAACAACAATACCGCTGGCAAAGCGACCCATTCTGGCGCAGCGGCTATGACCACGGACATCTCTGTCCATCAGCCGACCGCCTAAACACACGAGAAGCAAACATGCAAACGTTTTACCTCACAAACATGATGCCGCAGGTGAACGGTTTCAATGCGAAAGTGTGGGCAACCATGGAGGCATGGGTACGCAACCAAATAAAGACCACAAGCAAGGACACCCTGTTTGTAGTAAAGGGAGGAACCATCGACAACGCAAGCCAATACACGACGCTTGTACGCACCGGTGGCAACATGATTGTGCCAAAATACTACTACATGGCGGTGCTGATGCGCAACAGCCAAGGTTACAAGGCAATGGGCTTCTGGATAGAGCACAAAGAAAACAATGACACGAACCTGTCACCATACGTCGTCAACATAGACGAGCTGGAGCGGCTTACCGGGCTCGACTTCTTCTGCAACCTTCCTGACGACATAGAAAAACACGTAGAAGAACTAAACATTGAAAACGTGAAAAGGGCATGGGGCTTCCAATAACCACATGCAAGACTATCAGAAACGCTTTCGCCAACTAACAAAAAAGAAGGAACTGCATTGACAGTTCCTTATAATATCCCCCCGTGCATGACCAATCACAAGACACTGATGGCCACACACGGGGGATGTCATTGAAAAGTCTGTTACCTTCTGTTTGTCAGTTTCTCAACTCCACCCTTCACTTTCTCAAGCCTGTCTGCGCCAAAGCTGCGCACACCAGAAGCCCTGGTTGCCTTTTTAGCCTCATTGTTCTGCACAGGATGGAGATTTACGTAAATCATGTCATTGGTATTGGTTCCAAGCATATAGCCCTCAAGCCTCTCGTTTTCAACGAGACTAAAACCATGATAGCCAGCCGACGCATCCATGACGAACGTTGAGCCATTCGACGTAAGGTAATGAATATGTATGTCACCAGTCTTTTCATCAATATACCAATTGAATTTCAACGTCTGCTGAGAATCCACCTGGTTGCTGCTGTTTAATGTATAGTCAACTTCCGTTCCCGTGCCTTTTATGGCCCTGCTGTTGTTACGGACAAATGTCATATTGGCATAAAAACGACTGACAGCACCATTGTCACCATTAGTGTAAGTCATAATGCCATCCCATTCACCTTCCAACACCTCTGCCTCGTCAAGAACAGAATTGCCCTGATTGCCACCGCCATTGTAATCGCCTCCGTTGTTCCAATAATTGTTATCCCAGTTCCAGCCCCCATTGCCATAATCAAACCACCATGGGCCGGCATCGCCATATTCGTCATAATACCAATACTCGTCCCAGGGTTCGTCGTCGCAACTTGTAAAAAGCATAGGCACAGCCACCACAAATGCCATAGCAATAATAATGCTTAACTTTTTCATAATCGTATGTTTTTGTTTTCTGCTGCAAAAATACACATTTATATTGTAGCTTCCAAGGACATTTTCCTATTCGGCAGAGGATTTTCCCTATTCGTCACAAAAAACGCCAACTACTTAAAAAAACAAAATAATGTCTGACAAACTTGCCGTATGGCATCTTTTTTGTATTTTTGCAAATAAAACCATTCAATTACATAAAAAGGAAAACAAAGATGAGAACCGTATATGAATTCTCAGTGAAAGACCGCAAGGGAGGCGATGTATCGCTGAAAGAGTATGCAAACGAAGTTTTACTCATTGTAAACACCGCAACAAAATGTGGCTTCACCCCACAATACGAGGAGCTTGAAAACCTCTACAAGAAATACCACAACAAGGGTTTCGAAATACTTGACTTCCCATGCAACCAGTTCGGCCAACAAGCCCCCGGCACCGACGAAAGCATTCATCAGTTCTGCAAGCTGAACTACGGCACGGAATTTCCGAGGTTCAAGAAAATAAAAGTCAACGGCGACGATGCCGCGCCACTATACCAGTTCCTCAAAGAGCAGAAGGGCTTTGCCGGATGGGACGAGACACACCCAATATACCCCATCCTTGACAAAATACTCTCCGAAGCAGACCCCAACTACAAGGATAGTGCGGACATCAAATGGAACTTCACCAAGTTCCTCATCAACAAGAAAGGGCAAGTGGTGAAACGCTACGAGCCGACGGAGAAAATCGAAAACATTGCTAAAGACATAGAGGAGTTATTATAAACATGGAACACACAAAATGCCTTATCATCGGTAGCGGTCCCGCCGGATACACTGCCGCCATATACGCCGGACGCGCAAACCTGAACCCGATAGAATATTGCGGGTTGCAAATGGGAGGCCAGCTCACGCAAACCACAATAGTGGAAAACTTCCCAGGCTACCCCGATGGCGTTGACGCAAACCAGATGATGATGGAGATACGCCAGCAGGCCGAAAGGTTTGGGGCAGACATACGCGACGGCATCGTGACAGACGTTGACCTTTCGAAAAAGCCATACGTCGTGACAATAGACAATGGTGACCAGATTGAAGCTGACACGATAATCGTTGCAACAGGCGCATCCGCCAAATATCTTGGCCTGTCAGATGAGCAGAAATATAATGGGCAAGGCGTGTCAGCCTGCGCCACATGCGACGGGTTCTTCTACCGCAAGAAGGTCGTGGCAGTGGTGGGTGGCGGCGACACCGCATGCGAGGAAGCCATATACCTTGCAGGACTCGCAAAAAAGGCATACATGATAGTGCGCAAGCCTTATCTCCGCGCGTCAGAGATAATGAAGAAACGTGTTGAGGAGAATCCGAAGATTGAAATCCTCTACGAGACCAACACCCTTGGCCTCTATGGCGACAACGGCGTAGAGGGAGCGCATCTTGTATGGCACAAAGGCCAGCCCGACGAGAAGGAATACGACCTTCCCATAGACGGCTTCTTCCTTGCCATCGGGCACAGGCCCAACACAGAGATTTTCCGTGGCAAGCTTGACATGGACGAGACGGGCTACATAAAAACCGACGGCAACTCGCCTCGCACCAACGTCGAGGGAGTGTTTGCCGCAGGCGACTGCGCCGACCCCACCTATCGCCAGGCAATAATAGCCGCAGGCAGCGGAGCCAAGGCGGCAATGGAAGCAGAGAAATTCCTTAACAAGTAGTGGCTTGCCCACAGCGAGAAACATTCTCGCAATACCACCAAAATGATTACGGCGTAAAGGCATTCCCTTTACGCCGTAATCGTATTGTCTTTACGGCGCAATCACGTTGCCTTTACGCCGTAACCATAATGCTTTTGTACCGCAAAGGGAAAAGAGCTGTTAAATAAGCACATACATTTTCCAGCACAAGGCTTGGATGTTCGGAAAAAGCTTCGTATATTTGCAAAACGAAAAGGTAAAATAGATTATGAACGGAAGTACCCCACATATAGTTCAATACCAAGGGTCAAAACGAATACTCGCCCCTCAGATATTGCAATATATGCCTCGCCATTTCGAAAGGCTTGTCGAGCCGTTTTCTGGTATGGCTGCCATATCCATAGCCGTAGCTAAATACAAAAGGGCTAATACATTCCTGATTAACGATATCAACACACCAATAGTTGAGATACTTAAGTCGGCCATAGAGACTCCTGACAAGCTATTGCAAGAATATTCGGAGATTTGGAATGAGCAATTCAGCTATCCTGATGGTAGCGTAGCCCACTTCTACAAAATACGTAACGACTTCAACAAGGGTCAGCGCGATGCCGCAAGGATGCTCTATCTGACAGCTCGTTGTGTAAAAGGTTCAGTCAGATATAGCGCATACGGCGAGTTCAATCAGTCGCCTGACAAGCGCAGAAACGGAACCTCTCCCAAAACGCTAAAAGAGAACATTACCACCATATCCCATTATCTGCAAGGCAAGGCAGAATTCATGTCGGCCGATTACCGTGAAGTGATTGCCAACACGAGACAGGGCGATCTGGTTTACATGGATCCGCCCTACCAAGGTGTTACCAATGTAAGGGATTCCCGATATCTCGCAGGTGTCTCTTTCGATGAGTTTGTGGATGCCATCGATGCCATGAATCAGAGAGGAGTTGACTTTCTCATCAGTTACGACGGTGTTTGCGGCGACAAAAAATACGGGCGAGACTTGCCAGACTTCCTGAACCTTCGCAAAGTAATGCTCAGAGCCGGGCTGTCGAGCCAAGCCATCCTCCTTGGCGATAAGAAAACAACTTACGAAGCTCTTTACGTCAGTCGCGGTCTATGGGAATACATGCCAGAGGCAATACACCAGCCTTTACTATTTGAACAGCTTGCAGTATGACAAAATACAGTGAGAAAATCCTTGATAAGCTCAACGCAAAAGCGCCCACGTACAGTCATCCAGCACATCCTAAAGCATGGATATATAACAACGGAAGAACTGGAAAACCAATATGGCTACAAGCATGCTCCAAGAGCAGCTCGTGACGTACGCGAACTTGGCATTCCACTTGACAGCTATAACGTGAAATCATCCGATGGCAGGACTATAACAGCATACAAGTTCGGTGATCTTACCAAGATGGGCACCAACCACTCAAAAGCCCTCGGGCGCACCGCATTATCAAAGGCTTTGAAGAAAGCTCTCGCCGAGAAATACGGATTGCAATGCTTCATCTACTTACAGCCTATGGACGAAGCCTACTTCAGATTGACCACCGCATACCATACGAGATTGGCGGTGAGGAAAACCATGATGACATCGAACAATACATGCTGCTCAGTCCGTCTGCCAATAGAGCCAAGTCATGGACGTGCGAGCATTGCTCTAACTGGCAGAAGAAAGACAAGTTGTTTTGCATGAGTTGCTTTTGGGCTAATCCCGAGCACTACACTCACATCGCCGACAGGCATGAGAGGCAGATTATACTAACATTCACTGGCGACGAGATTGAGGACTACAACAAACTCGTAGCCTTAGTAGGAATAGACAAGGCGGAAGCTGCCATCAAGGAAACAATAAAGACATACCTCCTTTGAGTTCCTTGATGTTTGTATGCTTTTACCCCTACTTTCAAGATAGAGGTACAATCTTGAAAGTAGGGGGTAATCTTTAAATAAAAAATCGGAATAGAAATAGTTAATATTGTATAAATTCTCCATGTCACAGGTACAATTTTAGCCCTTGCTCCCTTATCTTTGCCAATATAATTCACTACAACCACAATAAAGACAAATAGAATATGGCAAAGAGGAAAAAAGACTTTACATTTCTTTTCATTGCACTCTTTTGCAGTTCTCTGGCTCATGCACAAAAGCAAGTTCCTACAGAGCAGAAGGATTCCATTGACAACGGCAATAACATAATAAAAATGGCAGGAAACCATTCAGGAAAGGGGACTGCCAACAACGCCCTTGACGTGCTGAGCGGTCAGGCGGCAGGTGTCAACGTGACATCCGACGGCCAGAACCGAATGGCCATGCTCAACAGCGTGCGTGTACGTGGCACGACATCCATAATGGGAGGTAACGATCCTTTGGTACTGATAGACGGCGTGACTTCTGACGTACTGACGCTTTCAACAATATATCCTGCCGACATAGAGAGTTTCCACATCTTGAAAAATGCGGCTGAGACTGCCATGTATGGCTCCAGAGGCGCATCAGGCGTGATTGAGGTGAAGACAAAGAAAGGCACGGGACGCGGCTTCCAAATCTCCTACGAAGGCAATGTCGGCTTTGAGCAGATGTACAAGCACCTCAATATGCTCGATGCCACGGAATACGTTGCCACGGCAAAGGCGTTGGGCGTGTATTGCAACAACGGAGGCTTCAACACCAACTCCTACAAGGTGATAACACGCACAGGTCTGGTGAACAACCACTACCTTGCGTTCAGCGGTGGAACGCCGCAGTCAAACTATCGCGCCTCGTTTGGCGTGATGGACCACAACACCATCATCAAGAACATGGACTACGGCGTGTTTGTCGCCAAGGTGGATGTCACGCAGAAAGCCTTCGACGACCGACTGACGGGAGATTTCGGTGTATTCGGCTCGTCTTTCAAAAACCATGACATCTTTGACACGCAGATGCTGTTTTACTCCGCAGCCTGCCAAAACCCCACTTTCCCGGCTGGAACCGACGAAAACGGCAACTGGCTGAAGAACGAGTCTGCCACCCACATCAACCCTCCGGGCATAGTGCTTGCCGAGAAAAACGATTCCAAGGACTTGAACTTTGACACACATGTAAAACTGAGCTACGACTTCAATCCCAATTGGCGCATTTCCACATTCGGCTCTTACCTATACGGCTCCACCGAGAACGCCCAGTTCTGCCCTACATGGGTATGGGCGCAAGGCAATGTTTACCGCGGCGAGTTCAAGAAGGAGGAATGGCTTGGCAACGTGTCCGTTGACTTCAACAAGGAGTTTGGCATACACAAGTTTTCTGCCGGGGCAAGCGGTGAATACCGCAAGCTGAAGAAGACAGCCTTTTGGGTATATGCAAAAGGCATTCCTACGAACGACTTCAATTATGACAACTTGGGAGCCACCGCCGCCCGCCCTTACGGCGGAACGGAAAGCACCTACGAAGACCAGTCGCTTGCGTCCGTGATGGGCAGCATAACATATACGTTGTTTGACAGATACTCTTTGTCCGCCAATGCCCGTGGCGATGGCTCGTCCATGGTTGGCGACAACAACACATGGGGGTTCTTCCCGTCAGTATCATTCACATGGGACATGAAGAAGGAATGTTTTCTTTCAGGCGTGAAACCTCTGTCAATGCTCAAGCTCCGCACAGGACTGGGACAGGCCGGAAACCTTGGCGGCATATCCGCCTATACGACCATGAATACCGTCAGACAAACGGGCATCGTCCCGATAAAGAGTTCACCAACGGTGACACTTGGAATGGTGAGGAACAACAACCCCGACTTGAAATGGGAGACGAAGACAACGTTCAACATTGGCGCCGACATCGGCTTCTTCGCAAACCGCCTGATGCTCACAGCCGAGTATTACTATTCCAAGACCACGGATATGCTTTATGCCTACGAGGTGCCCGTGCCGCCATTTGCCTACAACACCCTGCTGGCGAATATCGGCGCAATGTCAAACCGTGGTTTTGAGCTGGGGCTGTCCGTGCAACCTATCAACAAGAAGGACATGGAGTTGAACATCAACATGAACCTGTCATTCCAGAACAACAAGCTCATTTCCCTCAGCGGTTCTTACAACGGAATGAGCATGTCTGCCGCAGACATCACGGCTATCGGTTTTCTGGACGGTGCCGGTCAGAACGGTGGCGACAACAATGTCGTCTATCAGATAGTCGGGCAACCTCTTGGTGTCTTTTACCTGCCCCACTGCAATGGACTTGTCAAGAACGAACTCGGAAGCTACTCATACGACATTGAGGATCTTGACCACGACGGCAAAGTTGACCTGAGCGACGGCGGCGACAGGTACATAGCGGGACAAGCCACGCCAAAGGCAACGTTGGGATCAAACATCAGCTTCAGATACAAGGACTTTTACATTGCCTTGCAGATGAACGGAGCCTTCGGGCACAAGATATTCAACGGAACGGGATTAGCCTACAACAACATGTCGTGCTTCCCCGACTACAACGTACTGAGAGGTGCTCCGGAGAAGAACATCGTTGACCAGCGAGTGTCCGACTATTGGCTGGAGAAAGGCGACTACCTGAATTTCGAGAACCTGACTATTGGCTACAACGTGCCGTTGAAAAGCCGTGTCATCCGCTCATTGCGAATATCGTGCAACGTCAGCAACCTTGGAACCATAACGGGATACAAGGGGCTTACCCCGATGATCAACAGCTATGTGGTGAACAGGACGATGGGCATTGACGACAAGCGCAACTATCCTCTGTACCGTACTTATTCATTGGGATTGAGTGTACAATTTTAAAGACAGAAGCCATGAAAAAGATTTTCAGCTACATATTGACCGTGCCGTTGACGCTGTGCGTATGCGCTTGCCTGGACGAGAACCCCAAAGACCAACTGGATCAAGAGGCAATCTACAACAATGCCGACAACATTTACAAGAACGCCGTGGCTTCGCTGTATAATTATGTGGGCAGCAACCAAGAGTCAGAGGGACTGCAAGGCACTTGCCGTGGCATATACGACTACAACACCCTCACCACGGACGAGGCAATGATACCTATCCGTGGTGGCGACTGGTATGACGGAGGCTTGTGGGAAAACATGTACCAACACAAGTGGAGCGCAAACGACATCTATTTGTATGACGTTTGGAAATATCTGTTCAAGCTCATCGTACTGTCCAACCAGTCGCTTTCTGTCATTGACAGCCACAAGCAACTGCTGTCGGCGGAGCAAGAACGCGACTTCACGGCAGAGGTGAGAGCCGTCCGTGCCTTGTTCTATTATTATGCAATGGACATGTTCGGGCAAATTCCCCTGGTCACGTCTTACGATGTCAAGCTCGACCAGGTGGTGCCAAGCAAGCGAAGCGAGGTGTTCAGATTTATCTTTGACGAGCTGCAAGCCGTAGCACCGTTGCTTGCCGATGCTCATTCAAACAAGGAGGGCGACTATTACGGACGCATTACACGCCCGGTTGTGAATTTCCTGCTTGCAAAACTGGCGTTGAACGCCGAGGTTTATGACGATGACGACTGGACGGACGGCAAGCGGCTTGACGGCAAGGACATCTTCTTCACCGTCAACGGTGAGAGGAAGAACGCTTGGGAAACCTGCATCTGGTATTGCGAGCAGTTGAAGAGTGCGGGCTACGAGTTGGAAAGCGACTATGCCTCAAACTTTGCCGTACACAACGAAAGCAGCAAGGAGAATATTTTCACCATTCCATTGGACAAGAACCTGTACTTGAACGAATATCACTATCTGTTCCGTTCACGCCATTACAAGCATGGCGGCGCATACGGAGGCTCATCAGAGAACGGAACCTGCGCGACGGTTTCAACCGTCAAGGCTTTTGGATATGGCACAGACCATGTGGACAACAGGTTTCGCACCAACTTCTACGCCGACACGGTGTTTGTGGACGGAAAGAAAATTTATCTTGACAATGGGAAACCTTTGGTGTACAAGCCGTTGGAACTTAAGTTAAACCTGACTAACAGCCCGTACAAGCAGACGGCTGGTGCCCGTGTCGGGAAATATGAGGTTGACCGCACCGCATACTCCGATGGCAGGCAGGTTGACAATGACATCGTTTTGTTCAGATACGGCGATGCCTTGCTGATGGAAGCGGAGGCTAAGGTTCGTAATGGCGAGGACGGTTCATCAGAGCTTAATGCCATAAGGGAAAGAGTCGGGATGCCGCCTGTTGAAGCCAACTTGGACAACATCCTAAAAGAGCGTCTCTTGGAATTGGTGTGGGAAGGCTGGAGACGGCAAGACCTCATCCGCTTTGGAAAATACACCAAGGCATACGACCAGCGTGTGCCGGTTGAAAACGAGAAGACTGGCTTCACAACTGTATTCCCGATACCACAAAGAAGCTTGGACTTGAACAAGAAGCTGAAACAGAACAAAGGCTACGAGTAGGGTTCCCGTAAACTTTACGTGTAATATAATCTGTACAAAGGGCAGAAAAAGCCTTTTGTACAGTACGGTTCCAATATCTTTTTCATTCAAACGCCCACACGGTTAAGCATGTAACGGTTATTCAAGAAAATGTGGAAAGGCAGGAAACGTAATGATCCATACGCTACGCCGAATAACAAGGACTAAGGACTAATGGCCATCACCCAGTCACAACGTCTTTATCACTTTACACGGATTACCCACAGCAACCACACCAGCAGGAATATCCTTGATAACAACAGAGCCTGCACCTATGGTAGAGCCTTTGCCAATCGTAACACCAGGAAGCACCGTAACATTACCGCCAAACCAAACATTGTCTCCAACCGTTATCGGCTCGGCACGTTCAATATCCTTATTACGCATTTCTGGGTCAAGAGGATGAATTGCCGTATAAAAACTACAGTTAGGGCCAACATAAACATGATTGCCAAAAACCACCTTGGCCTCATCCAGAATTACAAGGTTATAATTGGCAAAAAAGAAATCACCAACCTCAATGTTCTTTCCATAATCACAAAAGAAAGGAGCATTGACATGCAGTTTTTCCCCCGCCTTGGACAATAGCTTGGCAATACGCAGGTTACGCTCTTCACTCCGTGAAGGAGGAAGTTGGTTTATCTCAAAGCATTCTTGTTGGCAACGCCGCAAGGCTGATACCAAAACATCATTTGCGGCATGATACCACTCACCAGAAGCCATTTTGTCAAAAACATTTTCCATAATCTCAGTCTTCACTTCATATTCCTAAGCACCGTCACAGCTTCTGCTACACTTGGCACATTGCCAACCTTTATCAAACGATGTCCATGACTATCCTTAAAGTTACAACGTTTGGGATTTGCCATAACGTATTGTATTATACGACCAAAAGTCTTGCTCTGATAAAAAGGCGAAGCTTGGTTGCTCACAAACTGCATCAAAATAACACCTTGGCGAAGAATAATCTTCTCACAGCCAAGCATTTTGCCATATCTTCTCAGCAAAACCACTTGCATCAACTCCTCGCCTTCATGTGGCACAGCACCAAAACGGTCAACAAGCCGCTGGCGATAGGCCTCCAGCTCCTCATCACGCTCAATATTGTCCAGCTCACGGTAAAGTAACATACGCTCTGCGCTTGTAGGTACGTAAGTATCCGGGAAAAACATAGGCAAGTCACTCTCCACTGCACAATCTTCCACAAACTCACTGCCCAGCACCTCACGCCCTTGGCTTATGTCTTCCGCATAAAGATCAACAAACTCTTCATTCTTCAATTCCGTGACAGCTTGATTGAGGATTTTCTGATAAGTCTCGTAACCTAGATCTTCCATAAAACCACTCTGTTCGGAACCGAGCAAGTTTCCGGCACCTCGGATATCCAAATCCTGCATCGCAAGGTTAAAACCACTTCCAAGACCGGAAAAAGTCTCCAACGCTTCCAATCGACGGCGTGACTCAGGTGTAAGCACCGAACGCGGCGGAGCAAGCAAATAACAAAAAGCCTTGCGATTGCTACGCCCCACTCGTCCACGCATTTGGTGGAGATCGGACAGCCCAAAATGATGTGCCTCGTTGACAATAATAGTATTCGCATTAGAAATGTCAACACCATTCTCCACTATGGTCGTAGAGAGCAGTACGTCATAATCATAATTGATGAAACCCATTATGATTTTCTCCAACTCCTCCGGTGGCATTTGCCCATGACCAATGGCAATGCGACAGTCGGGTACGTATTTATGTATAAGATCCGCTATAGACTGCAAGTTATTTATCCTGTTGTTCACGAAAAACACTTGCCCCGAGCGGCTCATCTCAAAATTAATAGCATCAGCTATTACCTCGCCACTAAAAGAGCAAAGTTCCGTGTGGATTGGATAACGGTTTGGAGGCGGCGTTCTCATAATGCTCATGTCCCGTGCCCCCATGAGAGAAAACTGCAACGTGCGCGGTATCGGGGTCGCCGACATTGTAAGGGTGTCAACATTTGTCTTTAGCTTGCGCAATTTCTCCTTTGTTGCCACGCCAAACTTCTGTTCCTCATCAATGATAAGCAAACCAAGGTCGTGCCATTTCACTGTTTTGCCCAACAACTTATGCGTACCTATTACAATGTCAATCCTGCCAGACGCAAGCCCTTCTATGACCTCCCTTGTTTGCTTTGCAGATCTCGCCCGTGACAAATAATCAACACAAACGGGGAAATCCCTCAAACGCTTCTTGAAAGTCTGGAAATGCTGGTATGCAAGCACCGTTGTCGGCACAAGAACTGCCGCCTGCTTGTTATCACACGCAGCCTTGAATGCCGCACGCACCGCCACTTCTGTCTTGCCAAAACCAACGTCTCCGCATATAAGCCGATCCATTGGCACCGCACGTTCCATATCCGCCTTGATATCCTGCGTTGCCCGAAGTTGATCTGGCGTGTCCTCATACAGGAAACTCGCCTCAAGTTCGTGTTGCATAAAATTGTCGGGCGAGAAGGCGAATCCTTTCTCATGCCTACGCTTGGCATACAACTTTATCAAATCACGAGCAATGTCCTTTATCCTTTTCTTCGTTCTCTCTTTCAGCCTCTCCCACGCACCTGTACCAAGAGTGGAAAGTCGTGGAGCCTCGCCACCAGAGTTGCGATATTTGGAAATCTTATAAAGAGAATGAATCGAAACGTCAACCTTGTCGTTCTTTTGATAAATAATGCGTATCACCTCTTGATAGCCATCCTTCCCATCATTAGCCGATGGATTACTTGGTACCTTTATCAGCCCTCCAAACTTGCCAATTCCAAAGTCAACATGCACAATATAATCTCCGGGCTGCATTTCCTGCAACTCTTTCATCGTGAGTGCCATCTTGCCCGACCGCGCTTTGTCAGACTTCAAATTATACTTGTGAAACCTATCAAATATCTGATGGTCTGTAAAGAAACAAACTTTCAGGTCACTATCGGTAAAACCTTCGTGAATGGCGTGATCCACAGGGACAAAAAACTTTGTCTTCTCGCTTTCCCCACCTTGTTTCTCCCCAGCCATTCCATCAAAGATGTCCTGCAGTCGCTGTTGTTGCTTGGCACTGTCAGCGAGAAGATAAATCCTGTATCCCTGCAGTTGAAAATCTTCAAAAGACTGCCTCAACAGGTTAAAGTTCTTGTGGAAAAGAGGCTGAGGCGTTACATGGAAAGTGATTTCCGCACTTTGAATCCTGCCATTTGCCGACTTGCCTTCTTCGCCACCTTTTTCCACCGCCTGTGGCAAACCTGCTTCCCTTACCAACGAGTTCTGTTTCAGCTCCACCCATTGGAACCTCTCCAATCCATCCGCAAACAACGTAGGCCTACAAAGCAAGCTCTCACTGTTCAAGTCACTCTTTATCCGCTCCTGTTCCAGTTCCGTCGCTCCCTCCATGCGCTCTGTCATGACCTGCGACGAGAAACCCTCTTCATATATACGCCGAACCATGTCATATACAAAAACATGATCCTTCATCACAATCAAGCTGTCTTCTGGAAGAAACTCGCAGAATGGCACCCTTTCGTTTTCCGACGAAGCAAGTTCAGGAACGATCTCTATGGAAGACCTGCGCTCCTTAGACAATTGGTCTTCGACGGAAAACGTGCGGATAGTATCTATTTCATCGCCAAAAAAATCTATTCGATAAGGCAGTTCGCCACTAAAAGAATAAACATCAATAATGCTGCCACGAACGGCAAACTGGCCAGGCTCGTAAACATAATCAACCTCACGGAAACCTATCTCACGAAGTTTATGCTCAAGCTTTACGATGTCTATTACCTGTGATGTCCTCAACGAAATCCTCTTCTCATCGAGATTTCTTTTCGACACCACAAGCTCGGCCATCGCATCAGGACATGTCACTATCATCAACCCACATCGACCGGTCTTCCCCTTCTCCACAGAAGATTGCAACACGCCACCAGCACATTGCTTTTCCACTTCCTCGCCACGCATGGCAAGAGCCGCAAGCACTTCTGTCCTCAATATCTCATTTGCCGCATCTCGCTGCCCGTATTTCACAGCACGGCGATAACCAGATGGGAAAAAAAGCACTTGTCCACTCCCCTGCCCGTCCGCTTTTCCTTCCTGTGCGGATGCCTGCGATGCCATCAGGTCATTGTAAAAATACCCGGCCTCGTCTGCGTCCTCAAGAATGAACACTAACGTTCGGCCTGCCAGCCTGTCCGCCACCGAAGCAAAAAGCATTGCAGCCGACGAAGCAACAAGACCTTGCAGGAAAACCCGTTTTACCGACTCATCCTCCAAGGTCTTAACAAGAGCGTTCGCCTGTGGCAAACGCCCATACATATTCTGAATTTCTTTTAAAGTCATAGCTACCCTTGCCCTTGAAGATAATATGGCATAGTCCCTGCACATGAATTATTACAGGGCAAAGACAGGATTTCCACTCTCATGGCATCCCAACAAGAAAAGCCTAAAAAAGCAAATCTATCTCAAGCCCTCACCTTTGGGTATTTCCTGAACCATCCGTCCATCCTAAGCCTTATCACCCCGAATAGAGCCTCAGAGAAAATGCCACCGCTCATCTTGCTTGTACCCTCACACCTATTAACAAATACCACGGACACTTCCTTGATCTTGAAACCAATCTTGTAAGCCGTGTACTTCATCTCTATCTGGAACGCATAGCCTTTGAAACGCACCTTGTCGAGTTCCATAGCCTGAAGCACCCTGCGACGATAGCACACAAAACCGGCAGTAGTGTCATGCACGCTGATACCCGTAACAAAGCGCACATACTGCGAGGCAAAATAGCTCATCAGCACACGTCCCATAGGCCAATTGACAACATTGACCCCCGTCACATAGCGCGAGCCAACCGCAACGTCAGCACCGTCTTCATGACAAGCAGAATACAAGCGCGGCAAGTCATTAGGATTATGGCTGAAATCCGCATCCATCTCAAACACGTACTCATACCCACGCTCCAAAGCCCATCTGAAACCTGCTATATAAGCCGTGCCGAGCCCTTGCTTGCCACTGCGCTCCACGAGGAAAAGGCGATCGCCAAATTCCTCTTCCCGCAACCGTTTCACAATGGCGGCCGTACCATCAGGGCTACCGTCGTCGATGACCAATATATGGAAGCACTTTTCCAACCCGAAAACGGCACGGATAATGTTCTCCATGTTCTCCTTCTCGTTGTAGGTTGGGATTATCACTATCGAGTCACTGTCATGCATAATAGTTATCAGTTTTTCTATATTGCAAAATTAAACAAATAAACGGAAATACCAAAACTAAAATCCTGTTTTTATATTTTACTTTATCGGTTCAACTTAGCAGACAGGCGAATAGGCTTTCTTAAAAGCTTACGAAAGTCTTCCATATTCAGTTTCACACGGAAGTGTCAGCGGTTTTGTTTTCAAAAAAGGTTACCATATCCAAAAGAGGGAACAACCCCTAAACGAAAATCCCCCGCAGCCGCTAAGACTACAGGGAAATAGGAGTGTGACCCCGGTGGGACTCAAACCCGCGACACTCAGAACCGGAATCTGATGCTCTATTCAACTGAGCTACGGGGCCAATCACTGAAATTGTTTGCAAAGGTAATAAATGTTTTCGTAAAACGGAAAGAGATTTGGGGAAATTATTTCCATCCAATACAATACGAAAACAAAACTCACAAAATCACATCAATACGAAAACAAAACCAAGAAAATATTTGCATTTTAGACATAGATTACATAACTTTGCGCACAAATTATCAACACAACGATAAACACTGACTAAAATAGCATGAGCAAACTCATAAAGCCGGCAGGCTACAAGGCACTGCTCGACCGTCGCCAGACGGAACAGGGCATTAAACAGATAAAGGAGTTTTTCCAGCAAAACCTCAGCACGGAGCTTCGCCTAAGCCGCGTTACGGCACCACTGTTCGTACTGAAGGGACTCGGCATAAACGATGACCTGAACGGCGTGGAGCGTCCTGTCACGTTCCCAATCAAGGACATTGGCGACGCCAAGGCCGAGGTGGTGCATTCGCTTGCAAAATGGAAACGCCTCACGCTCGCCGAGTACGAGGTTGAACCCGGCTACGGCATTTATACCGACATGAACGCCATAAGGGCAGACGAAGAAATGGACAACCTCCACTCCCTGTACGTGGACCAGTGGGACTGGGAAGCCGTGATAACCCAAGGCGACCGCACGATTGCCTTCCTCGAAAACGTGGTGCGACGCATATATTCGGCAATACTGCGCACCGAGTTTCTCGCCTGCGAAAGCTACCCACAACTCAAGCCATTCCTGCCACGCGAAATACATTTCATACATGCGCAAGACCTGCTTGAGATGTACCCGGACAAGAGTCCGCACGAACGCGAAGACGCAATATGCAGAAAATACGGAGCCGTATTCATTGAGGGCATTGGAGGCAAACTGTCAGACGGCAAGAAGCACGACGGGCGGGCACCCGACTATGACGACTGGTCAACGGTGGCCGAGAACGGGAAAGCCGGCCTGAACGGCGACATACTGATATGGTATCCGGTTCTCGACCGTTCTTTCGAGTTGAGTTCCATGGGGATACGCGTTGACAAGGAAGCCATGCTGAGGCAACTGGAAGCCGAAGGCGGCGAAGAGCGCAAGAAACTTTTCTTCCACAGCCAACTGCTACAAGACAAACTGCCGCTCAGCATAGGTGGCGGCATCGGGCAGAGCCGCCTGTGCATGGTGATGCTCCACAAGGCTCACATCGGAGAGATACAGGCCAGCATCTGGCCGGAAGAAATGAGAAGAGAGTGCGAGGAATGGGGCATGCCTTTGATATAAGAAAGGAAGCCCACGACGACGGGCATGGGGCTTAACTCAACTCAAGCCCCAGTTCCACCCTCAGTTTTTCTATTGCCTCGTTGTCCTTGCGCAACTTGTCGAAAACCTCAAGTTTCGTAAGGGCACGCTGGTCACCGACCTGCTTATCGAGACATGGCACAAACTCAATCTTGCTGTTGTGCAACTTCAGCCTCATCGTCGCACGGACGTTGCGGCTTATTTTCATTATCTGGTCAAGAAGCATTTGGTTTCCGACAACCACCTCGATATTAGGGAATTCAGTGATACGTGGCACGATATTCTTCAAACGATACGACAGGCCCACAAACTTTTCGGGCATTCGGTTGCACATCGCAATCCACTCACGCTGCATGTCCTCATCCGTAAATCGGTTCTCAACATTGTCAGCCCTCTCCCTTGCGGCTTCCTCCTCGTCAACCTTTATAACCTCTTGCTTTTCCGCCTTTTCCGGACCTCGCAGTATTTCAGCGAAAGTGACCCCGAGACCACCAAGGCGCAACTTCACATCCTGCCGTTTTCCATCCGCAAGAGAGGTTTCCACGCGCCTTTCCTCCGACATTCGCACACCGCTTGGCACTGACTGCGAAGCGGTGTCTCTCACGACTGGCATCTCAACAGCAGCCCCTTCCCCTTCCGGAACGACGCGCGACGGGGCTTTGGATGCCACATTTCTCCGTCCCACCCCGGGCACCTGCATGGCCGGTTTTGGCAGGACTACATTATTTCTTTTAAACAGGGATTTCAATCTCATGGGGCTACGCCCCGCGCCCTCGGCATCGTCGTCGGGCTGCGTAATCTGCGCCACACGTATGAGCGTAAGCTCCACCAGCAGCCGCTTGTTGCTGCTCTGCCTGTAGTTGACATCGCAATCGTTGAGTATCCGAAGTGCCTTGTACAAGAAAGGCAGCTGGCACTTCTGGGCTTGCTGCTGGTACTTTTGGCGTTGCCCATCGCTTACCTCAAGCAACGGCAGGGTCTGCGGATCCTTCGCCATCATGACATTACGCACATGCGACGCAAGACCGTTGGTTACATTGGAGCCGCCGAACCCATGCGCAATGATGCCATCGAGCAACACCATGATGTCAGCGACCTTGTTTTCCAACGCCAAGTCAACTATCTTGAAATAATTGTCCGCGTCAAGCACGTTCAGGTCCTCAAGAACCTTCTGGTATGTCATGTGCCCCTGGCAGAAGCTCGCCACCTGATCGAAGATGGAGAGCGCGTCGCGCATTCCCCCGTCGGCTTTCTCTGCAATGACGTTCAAGGCCTCTTCCTCATACGTCACCCCTTCCTTGTCAGCCACCATCTCAAGATGCCTGATGATGTCGGGCACTGACATGCGCTCAAAGTCGTATATCTGGCAACGCGACAGGATGGTGGGCAAAATCTTGTTCTTCTCAGTCGTGGCGAGGATGAAGATGACATGCTGTGGCGGTTCCTCAAGCGTCTTGAGGAAAGCGTTGAATGCCGCAGTTGACAGCATGTGAACCTCGTCGATGATAAACACCTTGTAACGCCCAGCCTGAGGCGGTATCTGCGTCTGCTCCATGAGCGACTTAATGTTCTCCACCGAGTTGTTGCTTGCGGCATCCAGCTCAAAGATATTCATTGAGCGGCTTTCGTTAAACGCCGCGCAGCTCTCACACTCGTTGCACGCCTCACCGTCGGCGGTAGGGCTCTCGCAGTTTATCGCCTTGGCGAATATGCGGGCACAGGTTGTCTTGCCCACCCCGCGAGGACCGCAAAAAAGATAAGCATGAGCCAGCTTGCCGCTCTTCACGGCATTCCTGAGCGTAGTGGTAAGAGCCTCCTGCCCCACCACCGACGCAAACGTCATCGGACGATACTTCCTGGCCGATACTACATAGTTGTCCATAATCAATAATGTGGTTTCAGATTGCAAAGATAATGCAAATGGGTGACATGACAAAGAAAAAAAGATTTTTCTTTTTTCCAAGCCCAACGCTGCCGACATTGGCTGAGATAGTGCAAAAAGAGTGAAAGGCAAAACAATTGTGGGCTTTTATTTTGCATTTTTGTCCAAAAAGATTTACCTTTGCATTCCGTCACCAACACCCATGATGCCAATGCGCACCATGAGCCGTTGGCCATTACGACGCAAACGCCCGACGATTGCGCCGCAAACGCAATGCCATTACGGCGTAACCACGATGCCATTGCGGCGTAACCGCAACGCCATGAAAGCGCAATCGCAAAACCACGAAAACACGGGCGCGAAAGGCATGGGATGCAAGGCACGGGCATTCCCCAAAGAGAGAGAAAGAAAATGAGCAAGAAACTGTCAACAATCCTGGGCTTTATCGCCCACTACAAGTACCTCATCACCATAGTGATGGGCATCGTGCTCGTGGGCTTCGTAGATGAGAACAGCTTTTTGCAGCGCATAAAATACAGCATAAGGATTAGCGAGCTAAAGGAAGAAATCGCCAATTACAACAAGCAGACCGACGCTGCCAACGACGCACTGAGGGAGCTGAGCCAAAACCCTCGCGCCATTGAGAGGATTGCAAGGGAACGCTATTTCATGAAGGCTGACGACGAAGACATTTTCGTGCTGAGAAATGACAAATACGCTGACAACAGCGAAAAACAGACAACAGAGACAAATGAGACAACTAAGTAAACTACAGAGCATCGTATTCATCGCCGGAGGCGCGCTGATGGTAATAGGCGTAGGCTGTTGCGTCCTGCAAGTGGCCCCACTCGTCATGTGCTGGCTTTTCCTGCTCGGCACGGTTATGTTCTCAACCATGCAGCTGACGCAAGTTTATGAAGGCAAGGAACTCGCCGTGCGCAGGCTGAAAAAGATACAAAACCTGTCTGACATACTGTTCATCCTGTCGGCAATAATCCTTGCCGACACAGTGTACGCAAACGCCGGGCACAGCTTCTTCCGCAACTTCTTCACCAACAACAAAACATACATATCGTTCCTATACAACAAGTGGGTAGTGACGTTGCTCATAGCCGCCATACTTGAAGTTTACACAGCTCACCGCATAGACCACGAGCTTTCAAAAAAAAACATAAAAGAATAGGGAGTATATTTAAATTGAATAAAAAACTTTTAGATACTCATCAATAGATTGTATCTTTGTCATTGCAAGAACAAAACATATATGAATAAGGTCTTATACGCAATAGTCAGTTTGCTTGCCCTTACCTCATGTGGCAACGGTTTCCGAATTGTTGGCAACACAAGCGTCAGCATGCTCGACGGGAAAAAGCTGTACCTTAAAATGCTTAAGGATACGGCCTTCAAGAGCATTGACTCATGCGACGTAGTGCATGGGCAGTTTGAGTTTACAGGGTCAACCGATTCCGTGCGTGTGGCAAACATCATCCTCGACGACAACAGCAGCATACCCGTAGTGCTCGAAAACGGTGACATACAGGTAAAAATTGACAACACGCAGGAAAGCGTGACAGGCACTCCGCTGAACGAAAAGCTCACTACCTTCAGGCAGAAGTTCACGCAGCTGCTAAACCAAAGTGCCGACCTCGTGCACCAACACGACCAAGCCATCATGAACGGCAGCAACATGAACGCCGTAAACGCCCGACTCGCACAGAAAGACGCCGAGATAAACCAGCAAATGGACAAGCTCGTGACCTCGTTCATAACCGACAACTTCGACAACATACTTGCTCCATACGTCTTCATCAATGTCTGCATGAACCGCTACCAAGTGCCAATGCTCGACGCATGGGTTGAGGACATAATGAGCAAGGCAACCGACAAGTTCAAGGGCAACCCACAGGTAAAGGAATACTATGAGGCGGCGTTGCAAAACCAAAACATAATGAACGGCACAAGCAACCCCATGGACAACATGCAGGCAGAGCCTCTGCCAACACAGCAAGCCACGCAGATGCCAGAAGCGCCAACGCCAAACGAGCTTGCAAACCCGTCGGGCGAGCCAAAGGACACCAACAAGACAAAAAATGAGAACAATCATTGAAAACGGCACTATCGTAAATGAGGGGCGAGTCTTCCGGGGTTCGCTCATCATTGAAGATGACACAATAAAGCAAATAGCAGAAGGCGAGACACCCCGTGGAACCTACGACGAAAAGGTAGATGCCACGGGGTGTTTCGTTTTGCCGGGCATAATAGACGAACACGTCCACTTTCGCGAGCCAGGGCTTACGCGGAAAGCTGACATCGAGAGCGAATCGAGGGCTGCGGCATGGGGCGGCGTGACCACTTATTTCGACATGCCAAACACAAGCCCGCAGACCACAACCTTAGAGGCATGGCAAGACAAGATGGAACGGGCGGCAAGGGAAAGCCATGTAAACTACGCTTTCTTCTACGGGGCGACCAACGGCAACGCCATGTCGTTCAAGGATCTTGATCGTAACCACATACCGGGCATAAAACTTTTCATGGGAGCCTCAACCGGCAACATGCTTGTCGAAAACATGGAGGCACTCAATACCATATTTGCAGAATGCACACGCCTTGACCTGCCGATCATGGCTCACTGCGAAGACACAGGGATAATAAACAGGAACATGGCGGCAATGCAAAATGCCATGGGAGAAAACCCGCAAAACTCTCAAACAAAAGACCCGGACATAAGACTCCACCCATCAATAAGATCAGAGGAGGCATGCCTGAAAAGCTCCTCCTTGGCAACAGAGCTTGCCCGTGAGCATGGCACACGCCTGCACATCGCACACGTTTCCACGGCAAAGGAACTCGACTTGCTCGAAGCTAACGGCAACGCTTGCAAACAGGGCGGCTTCCCAAAAATAACCGCTGAAGCAGTCATTGCACACTTGCTGTTCACTGACGACGACTATGCCACGGAGGGGGCACTCATAAAATGCAACCCTGCCGTGAAAACATCGCATGACCGTGAGGCACTGCGCATGGCTCTGACAGACGGACGCATAACCTGCATTGGCACGGATCATGCCCCACACGAGCTAAGCGACAAGCAAGGAGGATGCGCCAACGCAACATCAGGCATGCCAATGATTCAATTCTCGCTGGTGTCAATGCTCCAGTTTGTGGAGGAAGGCATCCTGCCAATAGACCGCCTTGCATGGCTCATGTGCCACAACCCGGCACGCCTTTTCTCAGTGTCAATGCGCGGTTTTCTGCGCCCTGGATACAAGGCTGACATTACAATCGTGAAACGTGGCGAACCTTGGACGCTGACCGAGGACTACATACAAAGCAAATGCCAATGGAGTCCACTGACTGGTCGCAAATTCAACTGGCATGTGGTTCGCACAATTTGCAACGGGCACACGGTTTATGACCAAGGCAAAATGGACTACGGATATCGAGGAGAGGCTGTAAGGTTCAGGAACTAAAGGCTTTCTGGAGGGCAAGGACAATGGTTTTATCGTATGGAATAAACGAGATTCGCCCGTTCATCAATTGGATTTACTTCGACTACGCATGGAGCATGAACGGCAAGAAAGGCGAGGAGCGCGACAGGCTTCATGCCGATGCCAACGCAATGCTCGACATTTGGCAAGAGCACAATAAAACACATGCCGTATTCGAGATAATGGATGCAAACAGCGATGGCGACGACATCATCGTGAAAGGATTGCGGCTGCCCATGCTACGGCAACAGCACGCAACCGAGGAACATAACACTCCACAAAGTGGTCACGGCTGTGAAAACACGCCAGCCGACAAGGCTTGCAACCTTTGCCTCGCCGACTTCGTGCGACCTTTGTCACAAAATATAGCAGACAAGGTTGGAGCTTTCGCAACCACTGTTGACCCAGCACTGACAATGGGATACGAAAACGACCCTTACAACCGCATGTTATCCCAGGTGCTTGCCGACCGACTTGCAGAGGCCACAGCAGAGAAAACACACCTCGACATCAGGAAAAAACATTGGGGATACGCCCCTGACGAGTGTCTCTCCATGAAGGATATCCATGCAGGTCACTACCAAGGCATCCGTCCTGCGGTTGGCTACCCATCCATGCCTGACACAAGCCTCAACTTCATGCTTGAACGGCTTATAGGCATGTCAAAAATCGGCATTCGCCTTACCACCAGCGGAATGATGTGCCCACACGCTTCCGTTTCAGGATTGATATTCGCACACCCAAAGGCTTGCTACTTCGACGTAGGGAAGATTGGCGAAGACCAACTTCGCGACTATGCCAAACGGCGAGGCTTGCCTATTGAGATTTCACGCAAGTTTCTTGCATCAAGCCTGTTAAAGAAATAGCACAATGATACAACGCATTTACGCCTTGCTGATACTGCTGGTCGTACTGCCTGACATTTATATTTGGTTGCACTATCAGCGCACTCGCTACTTTCGCACCTTAACGTCACGCTGCCTATGGTGGTTGCCATGCGTGGCAATGGTAACCTACACATTTGTACTGGCATCAATCAGCGACTTTGCACCTGCCAACCAAACTTGGCTTAACACATACCTTTTCCTTTTTGGAGTCTTCATCGGGCCAAAGGCACTGTTTGCTTTATGTTCCATCATAGGCTCAACCACAAGGCGCATTTTCCACACACGACGCAACTACGGGCATTGGGCAGGACTGACAATGGGAGTTGTCGGCGTGGCAACATACATTTACGGTCTCACAATCGGCGTTGGGAAAATAAATGTAAGGCACATTGACTTGGCATTCGACGATTTGCCAATACAATTCGATGGATTCCGCATAGCTCACATTTCCGACCTGCACGTAGGCACATTCGACGGATGGCGCAGTCGCATACTAAAAGCCGAGATTGACAGCATACTGGAGCAAAATGCCGACCTCGTATGCTTCACGGGTGACATGCAAAACATGAAACCTGGCGAAGTTGAAAAAATGATGCCTATATTAAAACGGCTACCTTATACGTATTTCGTATTGGGCAACCACGACTATGCCCAATATGTCCACAAAACCCATGGAATAGAGCAAGAAATACGGCACAAGTTGCTCGCCTTGGAACACCAACTTGGCAGAACATTGTGCAATGAAAATGTAATGATAACACGAGGAGAAAGCTCCATTTGGCTCGCCGGGGAAGAGAACGACGGGCTACCACCTTTCCCCACGTACAGTAACCTTGGCAAGACCCTACAGGGAATACCCGATTCCGCATTCACAATTCTTTTGCAACATGACCCGTCAGCTTGGCGACGAAGCATTTTGCCAAACAGCCGAGCACAACTAACGCTTAGTGGCCACACACACGGTGGACAAATGCAAATCCTCGGATGGAGACCAACCAAGAAACAGGGGAAAGAAGACCTTGGACTATACGAAGACAACGGACGTTTCCTTTACGTCTCAGCCGGTCTCGGAGGCTTTGTGCCTTTCCGACTGAACATGCCAAACGAGATTACGGTGATAACACTGCATAAAAAGGCAAAACGACTATAAGCAAAGCCACAGTTCCAAGCCTGGCAACGCCTCTGGCCTACGGCACGAAACTTTGCCAGGCTGGCTTTTTTCCTCAACGCATGTACCACACACCTTTGCTTTCCACCATTGGCACCAAGACTTCCTCCTTGGTGCCATCACCATAAGCAAAGGTAAGGAAAGCATTGACCACATGACCTGCCGTGTCAGCCTTGGCATCAGTGACCGCCACACTTTTTATTCCCTTATGCTCCTTTTCCTGCTGCGCAACAAACATTTTAGCATTGGCAATCAGTTGCTCGCGGTAGCCCTGCGGAAGTCTGTTAGGCTGATAACGTCCGTCAACAAAACTGCCATAGTCTCCTTGCAAAAGCTGATCATAATAGACCTTTGCGGAATTTGCGGCAACTTGAGCCGATGTAAGACTTTCATCCTTACTGCCGCAACAGGTAAAAACCAAGCAGCCGAAAAACATTAGAGAAAAACCAAAAAGCCCAAAAGCAAATAATCTTTTCATGAAAAAAGCTTTCCTATAAAATGACACTTAAAAACAATGCCAACAAAATGGCATAAAAATGCCCCTCTCCTTATGGAGAGGGGAGATATTACGGGACACTGCTTATTTCTGCCTTATGAAAACATTGATTGGACAGCCGTGCATTGACCAATTCTCACGAATCTTGTTCTCCAAGAATCGGCGATACGGCTCCTTGATATACTGCGGCAGGTTGGCATAGAACACGAACGACGGAATCTGCGTGTTCGGCAACTGCGAGCAATACTTTATCTTTATGAACTTGCCCTTCGTAGAAGGCGGAGGCGTTTGCTCTATTATAGGCAACATTATCTCGTTCAGCTTGTTAGTGCCCACATGTGCCTTACGGTTCTTGTAAACATCAACTGCCGTTTGAAGCACCTTGAATATGCGCTGCTTGGTAAGCGCAGAACCAAAGATGATGGGGAAATCAACAAACGGAGCCATACGGCTCTGGATTGCGGCCTTGAACGTATCAATGGATTTCTGGCTCTTGTCTTCCACCAAGTCCCACTTGTTGACAACAACGACAAGGCTCTTGCTGTTTTTCTGAATGAGCTGGAAGATGTTCATGTCCTGAGCCTCAATACCTCTGGTGGCATCAATCATCAGGATACAAACGTCACTGTTCTCAATGGCACGTATGGAACGCATGACACTGTAAAACTCCAAGTCCTCTGACACCTTGTTCTTGCGGCGTATGCCTGCCGTATCGACAAGGTAAAAGTCAAATCCAAACTTGTCAAACCTCGTGTAAATGCTATCGCGCGTCGTCCCCGCTATTTCTGTCACGATATTACGGTCCTCACCAAGGAATGCGTTGACAATACTCGACTTTCCGGCATTGGGACGCCCGACTACCGCAAAACGAGGCAAGTCCTCGTAAGTTTCATCAGTATTATCCGCAGGCAACTTTTCGAGCAAAAGATCAAGCAAGTCGCCCGTGCCACTGCCCGTTGCCGCACTTATGCACTGTGGATCGCCAAGTCCAAACTTGTAAAACTCGGCAGCGACATACGCCATTCCACTATTGTCAACCTTATTGGCCACAAGGATGACAGGCAACTTTGACCGCCGCAAAATCTTGGCAACATCCTCGTCCCAATCGGTTACTCCGGTCTCTACGTCAACAAGGAAAAGAATAAGGTCAGCTTCGTCAGAGGCTATCTTCACTTGCTTGCGTATGGCATCCTCAAAAATATCATCAGAGTTTACTACCCAACCGCCCGTGTCAACAACCGAAAACTCGCGACCATTCCAAGAACACTTGCCATACTGGCGATCGCGTGTAGTGCCAGCAACATCACTAACGATAGCGTGGCGACTCTGTGTAAGACGGTTAAAAAGTGTGGACTTGCCCACATTGGGACGTCCTACGATAGCTACTAATTTTGCCATTCTTTGTTTGATTACTGAAGTTTAACATTCTTCGGCCCTCCAGGAAAGCCATGCCTTAAAAAACAGGCCATAAGCACGGCCTTGCGTAAAAACGCCAAGCTGTTTTTCCGGAGAGTGCGCCCTGCCATACGGTCAGGGGTATTTAACACATATAATTTCCGTCCTCCTTTCAGACGGCTTTTTGCCTCGGGCACCCCACTTACTGAGGATTATACCCGAAATTGCCAAGTTCTCTTTCCGAGTTGCGCCAATCCTTATCGACCTTAACGAAAATCTCAAGGAATATTGACTTACCGAAAAAACGCTCAAGACTCTTGCGCGCCTCCGTCGATACTTTCTTCAAGGCCATGCCCTGATGACCAATAACAATGCCCTTCTGCGAGTCACGCTCCACATAAATAACAGCATTAATGTGTATGCGCTGGTGTTCCTCCTTGAAACGCTCCACCACGACCTCGACCGAATATGGAATTTCCTTGTCATAATAACGCAAGATTTTCTCACGTATTATCTCAGAAACAAAAAACCTTGCCGGCTTGTCCGTGAGTTGATCCTTGTCAAAATAAGCAGGACTCTCGGGCAGTAGTTCCTTCACGCGCTTCATCAACATGTCAACACCAAACTTATTGGTTGCCGAAATAGGCAATATTTCCGCATTAGGAAGGAGCGAATGCCACTTTTCCACAATATCGCCCAGCAGTTTCTGTCCTTGCATGATGCCAACATGAGCCGAGCCATTTGCCTCCGCCGCATTCTGCTGCCTCGCCCCCTTGGCTCTTTTATCTCCGGCACAAGCTGCAGCCGGAGCCATGGCCAGCTGGTCAATCTTGTTTATCAACACAATGACAGGAATTGTCATTTCACGTACCTTCGCCAGAAAGTCTATGTTCTTCTCCGGATTCTCAACCACATCGGTGACATACAGCAAAACGTCAGCGTCGGCAAGAGCCGACTCTGAGAACTGCAACATGAACTCCTGCATCTTATAGTTGGGCTTCAAAACGCCCGGAGTATCGGAAAAAACGATCTGGCAGTCGTCTGAATTAACGATGCCCATTATGCGATGGCGCGTGGTTTGAGCCTTGAACGTGGCAATGCTGATTCTCTCGCCAACGAGCTGGTTCATCAGGGTTGACTTGCCCACATTTGGGTTTCCCACAATGTTTACAAAACCTGCTTTATGCTGCATATCTTTTTTTGGTTGCCGGAGTCAAAGAAGTTAAGGAGCCAGAGAAGTTAAAGACAATAGTCTTGCCAATACTATTGAGCAATCGTCAGTTTGTCTTTAACACCCCTAACTCCTTAACTTCCAAAACTTCTTTAAGTCCTAAAAAACTCTTATTTTGCACCCGACACCTTACTGCCATCGTAGCCCCACTTATAGTAGATGGCTCCATGTACGAAACCGGCACCGAATGCGGTAAATATCATGTTGTCGCCTTTCCTGAACTCAGATTCCTTGTCCCACAACGCCAATGGTATCGTGGCAGAACTGGTATTGCCATAATGATCAATGTTTATGACAACCTTGTCAAGAGGCAAGTCCGCACGCTTGGCCACCGCCTCTATGATGCGAAGGTTGGCCTCATGTGGAACAATCCAGTCAAGGTTACTGTTGTCCAGCCCGTTACGCTGCATCACGGTAGCGACATCATCGCTCATGTACGTCACGGCATAACGGAAGACGTTGCGTCCCTCCTGATAAACATAGTGCAAACGGTTATCGACAGTGAACTGAGACGCTGGGCAAACGCTGCCACCAGCCTTCATGTGAAGGAATGGCAACCCCTTGCCGTCGGTCAAGAGCATAGAGTCTTGGAAACCAACACCCTCTTCCTCTGTAGCCTCAAGCATCACCGCTCCAGCACCATCTCCGAAAAGCACGCATGTCTGACGGTCAGTCCAATCGACGATTGACGACATCTTCTCAGCGGAACAAACTATCACACGCTTGTAACGGCCACTCTGAATCATGGACGAAGCCATGTCAAGGGCATAAATGAAACCACAGCATGCACACGACATGTCGAACGCGAAAGCATTCTTCAGCCCGAGTTTGCCCACTACAATACTCGCCGTTGACGGGAACGGGTAATCAGGCATCGTCGTTGACACAATGAGAGCCTCAATGCTGTCAGGATCAACACCTGTCTTCTGTAACAACTGCTTACAAGCCTTGCGAGCCATATAGCTGGCTCCAAGGCCTTCCTCAGTGAGGATGCGCCGCTCGCTAATACCCACGCGAGTGCGAATCCATTCGTCGCTGGTATCAACCATGCGAGACAACTCCTCGTTCGTAAGGATATAGTCAGGCACGTAACCACCAACGCCGGTTATCACTGCGTTGATCTTAGCCATTACTCAGCAGCCTCTTTGACAATGGCGACCTTGCCACGATAGTAACCGCAAGTGGGGCAAACTGTGTGATAAACATAATATGCGCCACAGTTAGGGCAAACGGCCAATGTAGGAGCTACTGCCTTGTCGTGAGTTCTACGCTTAAGTGTACGAGTCTTCGACTGTCTTCTTTTTGGATGTGCCATAATTAATTTGTAATTGTAATTTTAATTTTGTTGTTTTAGTTGTGATAAAGCCGCCCATCGGGAGTCCACGATTTCTTCGCCATCACCATCACCGCTTCGGGCGGTCGAGTGTTCCTCAAGGATCCTCATCATGGCAGGGTCGCATTTTCCAGGTGCATGCACATGCCTGAGTGGTATGGAGAGTTCTATGAACTGATAAACAAACCACGAGACGTCGAGCATTCCTTCGTTCTCGGGCACCGTGATAAGGTCATCGTCCTCTGAGTAGTCTTTCCCAAACTTTGCCACGAGGTGGTTGTCGCTGGAGATAGGCTGATCCATATCGCCCAGACAACGATCACACTGCACCGTGACATAGCCTTCGATGTGAAAATCCAAGTCAAAGACAGCGTTCTTGCGGTCAACCCTCAAGTCACACGCCAACTCACCATTCTTCACGGCAGGAGCGTCAACGGCCTCAAAAAAGCCGTCGTCAAGGGCAAGGCGAATGTCATTGACACCTTCCTTCATGCCCCGCAAGTCTATTTTAAACTGCTCTAACTTAGACATATTTACACTTTGGTATGCAAAGTTACAGCTTTTTTCCCAATTAGCGCAAGTTTTTCTTTTAAACTTTTTACGATTAACAAAACTTATTGGCATATATCTAATGTAACGACCATTAAGACATATGAAAAAGCGCACAAGACTTTCAATATCCACACGCCTAATGACTGATTAAAACGATTTATCCTTTGAACCCGTGCGGACTTTTTAAATAAAAATGACAAAAAACAGGGGGTGCCCAAATAGGTCTGAAAAATAAAGAAACACAGGAACCGAGATGACGCACGGCGTACCAAGAAGGCACAGCCGCCGCGCGAGAGTTGCTCGTGCGGCGCTTTTGTCTCATTTGTACGCCGTAAACAACATGTATTTACGGCGGCAATAACTGTTCTTTACGGCGTAAACGTCCCGTCTTTACGCCATAAAGAAGGAGCCTCAAAACAAGGCGAAACAAGTATATTCTGCAATCTGCTAATAATCAAGCTATTGCGTCTTTTGCTGAGAATCGCGTATTTGCGACCAAGCCACTGCTTCGTTACAAATACGCGATTCTC
>CAYLUI010000034.1:0-31633 GCA_964386825.1 uncultured Prevotella sp.
CATTCAGGAATATTATTTCAGCCGCAAACTGAAAGAGGTGGCACTGCTCAATGCTGAGGGAAAGGACATTGTTTCACTTGCCATAGGCTCTCCTGACATGCCGCCGTCAAGTCAGACTATTGACAAGCTATGCGAGGTGGCTCGTAACCCGACATCTCATGGATACCAGCCTACAGCGGGTCTGACAGAGCTTCGCAAAGCCATGTCTTCATTTTACAATCGTACCTATGGCGTTGAGCTTGACCCGATGGGCGAATTGCAGCCCATTCTTGGCTCAAAGGAAGGAATAATGTATGTTACCCTCGCTTTTTGCAATCCTGGTGACGAGGTGCTCATACCCGACCCAGGATATCCCACTTACACGGCGGTTAACAACATTTTCGGCACGAAGATTGTCAATTATGACCTTTGCGAGGACAACGGGTGGCAACCTGACTTTGACCAACTTGAAAACATGGATCTTTCACGGGTCAAGGTCATGTGGGCAAACTATCCTAACATGCCTACGGGTGGCAATGCCCACATGGAGACTTTTGAGAGGCTTGTTGACTTTGCAAGGAGGCACGACATCCTTGTGGTAAACGACAATCCTTATTCGCTCATACTGAACGAGCACCCGATGAGCATAATGCAAGTGCCTGGGGCGAAGGATTGCTGCATTGAGCTTAACTCTATGTCGAAAAGCCACAACATGCCGGGATGGCGTGTGGCAATGATGGTGGGCAACCGTGATTACATATCTTGGATGTTCAAGATACAGAGCAACATTGAGAATGGCTCTTTTCGTGGCATCCAGCTTGCCGCTGCCGAGGCTTACAATACCAATACGGCCGCATGGCAGCGTGAGAACAATATTGAAAACTATCGCCGCCGCCGCATAGTGGCTGAGGAAATAATGCGTGCTTTGGGCTGCACGTTCGATCCGGCGCAGGTTGGCATGTTCCTGTGGGGCAGGATACCTGACAGGTATGACAATGTGGAGGAACTCACTGAGGCCGTACTGCATAAGGCACGGGTTTTCATAACGCCAGGCTTCATCTTTGGCGAAAACGGCAAGCGTTATGTCCGCATAAGTCTTTGTGCCAATGACGGCAAGATGAAAGAGGCTTTGCGGCGCATTTTGGAAGTAAAGGAATTATAAGTTAAATGCTTGGGCCAAGCAAGAAACTGAAGGGAAGTTTCTGAAAAAAAAACGGCAAGGCTTTTGTGCCTTTCGTGGCGTTTCTTTCCTCATTTGCCTTTCGTGACCCATGCGCAAAAAGACATTTTACTATGGAATTGGAACTTGAACCACTCAATTTGCCATCTGACAATGGTGGCGGACGTCCTTTGGTGATAGCCGGACCTTGCTCCGCCGAGACCGAGGAGCAGGTCATGACGACGGCGCGCGAACTTGCCGGCAAAGGTTGCCACATGTTTCGTGCCGGTATATGGAAACCACGCACTAAGCCTGGAGGCTTCGAAGGCAATGGCGAGACGGCATTGCCGTGGATGCAGGAGGTGAAGAAGGAAACTGGCATGTTGACTGCCACGGAGGTCGCTACGCCCGAGCATGTGGAGTTGGCGTTGAAGTATGGAATAGACGTTCTGTGGGTTGGAGCACGCACCACGGCGAACCCGTTTGCCATGCAAGAGCTTGCCGACAGCCTAAGGGGTTTCGACGGTCCGGTGCTTGTTAAGAATCCTGTGAACCCAGACCTTGAGTTGTGGATTGGTGCCATGCAGCGCATAAACCAGGCTGGCGTAAAGCGCCTTGGCGCCATACACCGCGGTTTCTCAAGCTACGACAAGAAGATATACCGCAACCTGCCCATGTGGCAAATACCCATTGAGCTTCATCGCAGGATACCCAACTTGCCCATAATATGCGACCCGAGCCACATAGGTGGTCGTCGCGACCTTATTGCCCCGCTATGCCAGCAAGCCATGGATCTTGGCTTCGATGGGCTTATTGTGGAGAGCCATTGCAATCCCGATGAGGCTTGGAGCGATGCCAAGCAGCAGGTTACGCCCGATATTCTCGATTACATACTGAGCCTGTTGGTGGTCAGGTGTGAGCATACCACCACGGAGGGCATACGCCAGCTTCGCTCGCAGATTGACGAACTTGACAATCAGCTTATGGACTTGCTTGCCAAGCGTTTCCGCGTTTGCCGCGAGATAGGAACTTTCAAGAAGGAGCACAACATGACGGTGCTGCAGACAAACCGTTATGGACAGATACTCGACAAGCGTGGGGCACAGGCAAGTCTCTGCGGCATGTTGCCCGAGTTTGCCGCCCACATGTTTGAGTTGATACACGAGGAGAGCGTGAGGCAGCAGTTGCAGATAGTGAACGAGTAAAAACAAAACGAGAATGAAGATCCTCATAATGGGAGCCGGCAAGATGGGTTCCTTCTTTATAGACTTGCTTAGTTTTGACCACGAGGTGGCGGTGGTGGAAAAAGATCCCAAGCGAATGCGCTTCACTTACAACTGCCAGCGTTTCACCACGATGGAGGAAGTCAAGGCTTTTGAGCCGGAGCTTGTGATAAACGGTGTTACCGTGAAATACACCATTACGGCGTTTGACGAGATTTTGCCTTACCTCCCGGCCAATTGCATAATATCAGACATTGCCTCGGTGAAGACGGGGTTAAAGGATTATTATGAGAAGACGGGACATCCCTATGTTTCCACGCACCCCATGTTTGGCCCTACTTTTGCCAATCTCAACCAGTTGTCAGAAGAGAATGCCATCATCATAAGCGAGGGCGACTATATGGGTCGCATTTTCTTCAAGGATCTTTACCAACGGCTTGGTCTTCACATCTACGAATACACCTTTGACGAGCACGACAAGACGGTGGCTTATTCGCTTAGCATACCTTTTGTGTCAACGTTTGTCTTTGCTGCCGTGATGAAGCATCAGGACGCTCCGGGAACGACATTCAAGCGCCACATGGGAATAGCCAAGGGCGTGCTGTCGGAGGACGATTACCTTTTGCAGGAGATACTCTTCAACCCTTACACTCACGACCAGGTGGCGCAGATACGGACGGAACTCAAGGAGCTGCTTGGCGTAATTGACAACAAGGATGCCGAAGGCATGAAGGCTTATCTTGCCAAGATAAGGAAAAACGTCAGGGACCAGGAATGATTTCCTTGATTGTTGGCTTGTGTTATTGTGCGCAATTGTGCGACAGGGTAGGCTGAGAACGTTGCTATAGGGCAGGGCTTCCTGAATGGAAGCCCTGCTTTTTTGATAGCTTGCGGTCGTTTGTGCCAATGTCATTTTATTTTACGATTGCCTCTTTGTGAGTGGCGTAAAAGTCAGCGTAAAGGTTACTGGATGTAAATATCGTGTTCTCGTTTGTGCTTGTAAGTCGTTGGTTCTTAGTTTGTTGCTTTTGTTGGTATTTTTGCGGTGTTCTGGCGCGTAGCCATTGCGGCGCAAACGGCACGTCTTTGCGTCGCAATGGCAATATGTTTGCTACGTAAACGCAACATGTTTTCGCCGCCATTGCGCCTTGCTTGTGCCGTAATGGCAATGTCGTGGCGGTGGGAATAGCTTGTTTTTGAGGTTGGGCGATGCTGGAAACTTGGTGTTCCGAAAATTTTCAGCCAATATTTCCGCCATCGTTTTTTTCCAATATTTGTTTACGAAAGCTTGTCCTTTTTTGGGGGTGTAAATGACATTCGCATTGCGTTTGTGGTATTTGCATTTACTTATCAGATTTCTTCGGATTTTTTTGCCAGTGTCAGATTTTTTGTTTTACTTTGCAGCTGAGATAATGGTTCGTAAGAATCGTGGTCTCATGACATTGATGGTATAGGGTCTTCAAGGCGATGGATTATGCATTATTCTACAGCCTTTGACCCAAAAAAGGACGTTTACTAACGTTATCTTTTGGTTCTCAAACTTCGCAACTTTGACCAAACCCAAAGGAGATACGGCAACTAAGCGTCCACGTTAGGAGTATTATATATGCGCCCTTTTGCAGGGTGTGCCATATAATGAACTTTTGGCGTGGGCTCTTTGCGTTGCTTATCCTTTGGGTTGGGCAATGCGAAGGCCTGAGGACTGGGATAGGCAAGTAAAGACTTCCCACGTCTTTTTTTCATTTTAATAAAAACAAGCTGCATCTTTGGGAGGCCTGGCGGCAAATGATAATTATGTTTGAGATGAAGAGATTGTTATCTGCCTTGTGTTTTGGGATGTTGACCATTGGGGCATTTGCGCAAAAAGAGGTGACCATTAAGGCTGGTACGCTTGTGCCATTCCAATCGGTAAACACCGTGAAGGCTGCCGACGTTGAAGAGGGGCAGAAGCTTAACTTCAGGGTTTCTCGTGACGTTATGGTGGACGGAGTGGTTGCCATTCCTTATGGCACGATGGTGAGTGCCAAGGTGCTGAATGCCAAGAAGTCGTCGTGGTGGGGAACTCGTGGGCGCCTTGAGGCTTCGATAACGGAAATAGTGATGCCTAACGGAACTGTCATCCCAATGCAAAACGGCAATTTCGAGGTGAAAGGCAAAAACAGGACTGCTCTTTCCGTGTTGCTTTTCTGTTTTGTCACCATTCCTGCTTGTTTCATTACTGGGTCGCGTGCCGAGATGCCTACAGGCTATGAGGTTGTGGCTAACGTGGCTGCCAATGTGAGCCTGAATGTTGATTGATGGAGAAATGTGGGTTGGCGCTTCTGGCTTTGCGTGAGTGCCAACCTTTTTTGCCCTTTTCTGGTTTTATTATCGTGCGTACAAGCCTGTTATGTCCTTGTTTTTTGGCTTGTTGGACATATCTTTCTCAGTTTCTTTTATTCTTTTCCAAAATATTCGTTACCTTTGCAAAAAAATAGACGCAAAGGATTATGTTTGAGAATTTGACTGACCGCCTCGAACGCTCGTTCAAGATATTGAAGGGCGAGGGGAAGATAACGGAGATAAACGTCGCCGAGACGCTGAAAGACGTGCGCCGCGCTTTGCTCGACGCTGATGTCAACTACAAGGTTGCCAAGACATTCACCGATACCGTGAAGAAGAAGGCCATAGGCATGAATGTGCTCACGGCCGTGAAGCCTGGGCAGCTCATGGTGAAAATTGTGCACGATGAGTTGGCGAAGCTCATGGGTGGCGAGGCTGTGGACCTGAAGCTTGATGGCAAGCCAGCCATCATATTGATGTCGGGATTGCAAGGCTCGGGTAAGACCACGTTCAGCGGCAAGCTGGCCAACATGCTCAAGACCAAGCAGCACAAGAAACCTTTGCTTGTGGCTTGCGACGTTTATCGCCCGGCTGCCATAGAGCAGCTTAGAGTGGTGGGCGAGGGCATTGGCATACCAGTTTACTGTGAGCTGGACAACAAAAACGTCAATGAGATTGCCGACCATGCCATTGCCGAGGCAAAGGCCAAGGGCAACGATGTCGTGATCATTGATACCGCCGGACGTTTGGCTGTCGATGAGCAAATGATGAACGAGATCAGCAGCCTGAAGGAACATGTGCGTCCGGAGGAAACGCTTTTTGTCGTTGACTCCATGACGGGTCAGGATGCCGTCAACACGGCCAAGGAGTTTAATGACCGCCTTGATTTTGATGGCGTGGTGCTGACCAAGCTTGATGGCGACACCCGTGGCGGTGCAGCCTTGTCTATTCGCACGGTGGTGACAAAGCCCATCAAGTTTATAGGTACCGGCGAGAAGATGGAGGCAATAGACGTTTTCCATCCCGACCGTATGGCTGACCGCATTTTGGGCATGGGTGACGTGGTTTCTCTTGTGGAGCGTGCGCAGGAGCAGTTTGACGAAGAAGAGGCAAAACGTCTTCAGAAGAAGATACAGAAGAACAAGTTTGACTTCAACGATTTCCTTGGGCAAATTGAGCAAATAAAGAAGATGGGCAACCTTAAGGAACTCGCATCGATGATCCCTGGTGTGGGCAAGGCCATCAAGGATGTTGACATTGACGATAATGCTTTCAATGGCATCGAGGCCATCATCCGAAGCATGACCCCCAAGGAGCGTACCAACCCTGAGGTGCTGAACCAAAGCCGCAAGTTGCGAATTGCGAAAGGCTCGGGCACCAGCATACAAGAGGTGAACCGCCTTGTCAAGCAGTTTGACCAGACTCGAAAGATGATGAAGATGGTCACCGGTGGCGGCATGAAGCAGATGATGAGGAACATGCCACAGATGCGCAAGTAATGCTTTTCGCATATTGCGTATTGGGGTTTTAAATATTGAAAGAGCATTATGGATTACACATTGATAGACGGCAAGGCTACGGCCGCGGCCATAAAACAGCAAATCGCCGACGAGGTGAAAGCCATCGTTGCCAATGGTGGAAAACAGCCGCATTTGGCGGCAATTCTTGTTGGTCATGATGGTGGCTCGGAGACGTATGTGAACAACAAGGTCATAGCTTGTGAGCAGTGTGGCTTCAAGTCAACGTTGGTACGTTATGAGGAAGACGTGACGGAGGAGGAGCTCATCGCTTGCGTTGAGCGCATGAACAATGACGCTGACGTTGACGGGCTTATCGTGCAGTTGCCTTTGCCCAAGCATATCGACGAGCAAAAGATTATAATGGCCATCGACTATCGTAAGGATGTTGACGGCTTTCATCCCATCAATGTCGGGCGGATGGCCATCGGGTTGCCTTGCTTCATATCGGCGACACCCCTTGGCATACTGACGTTGATGCAACATTATGGCATCAATACGTCTGGCAAGAAGTGTGTGGTCCTCGGGCGGAGCAACATCGTTGGCAAGCCAATGGCACAGCTCATGATGCAAAAGCAATATGGCGATGCCACGGTGACAGTTTGTCACTCTCATTCTGCCAACCTTAAGCAGGAATGCCGTGATGCGGACATCATAATCGCCGCAATAGGCAGCCCCGATTTCGTAACCGCTGACATGGTGAAGGATGGTGCTGTGATTATTGACGTGGGCACTACGCGTGTGGCTGATGCAACTCGCAAGCGTGGGTGGAGGCTCAACGGCGATGTTAAGTTCGGGGAGGTTGCTCCCAAATGCTCATACATCACGCCCGTCCCGGGAGGTGTTGGGCCGATGACAATTTGCTCCCTTATGAAGAATACTCTGGCGGCAGCAAAGAAGGAATATTATAAATGATGCTTGCATTAAATGGCATCATCTTTGCATGTGGTAAGTAAATATAAATCAATATAAGTAATGGCTATGAAAAAGTTATTTACATTAGTGGTTGCTACGTTGGCTGTGGTTGGTGCTTTCGCACAGACTGTGCTGGAGAGCAAGACTTTTGACAACGTTTATATTGGCATAAATGGCGGTGTTGCCACAAAGGCAACCGGTCATACTTGGATGAACGGCTTGAATCCTAATGCGGGCTTGCGCATAGGGCGTTATTTTACGCCGGTATTTGGACTCGCCGTTGAGAGCAACGCATATTTTTCCAATAAGCCTTGGACTTCTGACGGTACGGCCGTGCGTGCTTTGAACACGAGCTTGCTCGGAACAGTAAACCTCACCAATTGGTTTGGTGGATATAAGGGTGCTCCACGTTTGTTTGAGGTTAGTGCCCTCTATGGTCTTGGATGGGGACATACTTTCGGCACAAAGAGCAATGCCTATGATTTGGGCAAGAGCATAGGCAAGGCAAACGGCCTGACATCAAAGGCTGGACTTGACTTGGCTTTCAACCTTGGTGAGAAGAAGGCTTGGCAAATCTATGTGGAGCCGGCCGTGGTGTGGGGGCTTAACGGTTTGGGTTATGATGGCGTGAAGTATAATGTCAACCGTGCGTTTGCTCAGCTTAACGCAGGAGTTGTTTATAAGTTCAAGAACTCAAACGGCACTCACAACTTCAAGGTAGCCCAGCTGCGCGACCAAAGTGAGATAGACGGGTTGAATAGCCAGATTAATGACCTTAGGGCTGAACTTGCCAAGAAGCCGAAAGAGGTGGTTAAGACTGTTGTGGAGACAGTGCAGGCTTCTGATGTTGAGCATGTGGTGTTTGTGACTTTCGCACAGGGCAAGAGCAACCTGACCGCTGAGGCCAAGAAAATACTTGACACAATTGCCGAGGGCTGCCATGTGCAGGTTGTTGGTACGGCTTCGCCCGAAGGCAGCAAGAAATTTAATGACAGGCTTTCGCAGGATCGCGCAAACTCTGTTGCGGCTTACTTGCAGACTAAGGGAGTTAATGTTGACGATGCAGTAGGCAAGGGTGTGCAAGGTAAGACATCAAATAGGTTGGCCATCGTTTACGTAAAAAAGTAATGGCCAGATAACTTTGCAGGCAGTCCCGTTGCGTCACTTTGCTGGTGCAACGGGATTGTTTGTTTGTTTTTTGTCAGTTTGTTTCTTTATTGACTTAAAATATTCAATATTTTTTGGTGTTTATATAAAAGTTTGTAACTTTGCAGGCTGTAAACATTATGGGGCATAATATTATGAAGCATCAATTGAGAAGTGCGGTATGCACCGAAGGTCGCCGTATGACCGGAGCCAGGGCTTTGTGGGTGGCTGCTGGTATGAAACATGAGCAGTTTGGCAAGCCGATTATTGCCATTGTTAACAGTTTTACCCAGTTTGTGCCTGGGCATACCCATTTGCATGAGGTTGGTCAGATAGTTAAGAAAGAAATAGAGGCCATGGGGTGTTATGCGGCTGAGTTTAACACCATAGCCGTCGATGATGGTATTGCCATGGGGCATGACGGTATGCTGTATTCGTTGCCGTCACGCGACATTATTGCCGACTCTGTTGAGTACATGGTCAATGCCCATAAGGCTGATGCCATGATTTGCATATCCAACTGTGACAAGGTTACGCCCGGCATGATGATGGCGGCCATGCGCCTTAACATACCAACAGTGTTCTGTTCAGGTGGTCCTATGGAAGCGGGACGCTGGCGTGGCGAGAATGCCGATCTTGTGACGGCTATGATTGCTGGGGCCGATAACACTGTGACTGATGATGAACTTACAAAGTTGGAACAGACAGCATGCCCTGGGTGTGGTTGCTGTTCGGGAATGTTTACCGCCAACTCAATGAACTCACTCACTGAGGCTATTGGTTTTTCGCTTCCTGGGAATGGTACCATACTTGCTACTCACAAGAATCGCATCCGACTTTTCAAAGATGCGGCACGCCAGATTGTGAAGAATGCTCTTGCCTATTATGAGGATGGAGATGAAAGTGTGCTGCCACGCTCAATAGCCACGCGTGAGGCTTTTCTGAATGCCATGACATTGGATATTGCCATGGGTGGCAGCACCAACACGATACTGCATTTGCTTGCTGTTGCCCAAGAAGGCGGAGTTGACTTCAAGATGGACGACATTGACCGACTTAGCCGCAAGGTGCCTTGTATCTGCAAGCTTGCGCCTAACACCCAGAAATATAGTGTACAGGAATGTAACCGGGCTGGTGGCATTCTTGGTATTCTCAACGAACTTGGCAAGGGTGGGCTTATTGACGGCTCTGTTATGCGAGTGGATGGAATTACCCTTGGCGAAGAGATGAAGAAATATGACATTACGGGCGCGGACGTTGCCCCCGATGCTTCGCGAATATATCATAGTGCTCCGGGACGTAGGTTCTCTACGGCAATGGGGTCGCAGGATGAGCAGTGGGAAAGCCTTGACACCGACCGAGAGAATGGTTGCATTCGTGACCTGCAACATGCTTACACCAAGGATGGTGGGCTTGCTGTGCTGTTTGGGAACATAGCCCAAAATGGTTGTGTTGTAAAGACGGCAGGTGTGGCTTCTGAGCTTTGGCATTTCGAGGGACCTGCTGTGGTGTTTGACTCGCAGGAAGATGCCTGTGACGGCATTCTTGGCGGAAAGGTAAACAGTGGTGATTGTGTTGTGATAACCCATGAGGGACCCAAGGGCGGTCCTGGTATGCAAGAGATGCTTTATCCCACGTCATATATTAAGAGTCGCCATCTTGGCAAAGAGTGTGCACTCATTACTGATGGACGTTTTTCCGGAGGTACGAGCGGCTTGAGCATTGGGCATATTTCCCCGGAGGCGGCATCGGGTGGCAATATAGGCAAGATAAAGGATGGCGATATAATAGTAATTGACATTCCGAGCCGAAGTATTAATGTGAAACTCACAGATGAGGAGCTTGCTTCGCGTCCACAGCAACCATTGAAACGCAACCGTGTTGTTAGCAAGGCATTGAGGGCATACGCACAAAGTGTAAGCTCTGCTGACAAAGGGGGCGTGAGATTGATTTGAGTTCGTGAGGAGCTATTGTCGCCTTTGCTGTTGTAGCTAAAACGCTGTGGGCAAACTTCTTGTATGTTTCGCTCTTGCGGTTAGTCTCGAATATATGGCGTTGTTGTTAATTATTAATTCTCATTTTAAGAATGCAAGAAAGTAATCATAAATATCAATCCTCAAAAAGTAGCAAGTCTCCAAACGATTGGCCTGAGGCTCCATGGTCTGGAGTGAAGATAGGCGAGGAGTGTACTGGCTCTGAGATATTGATGCGTGCTCTGTATCAGGAAAATGTGCATACTATATTTGGCTATCCCGGGGGGGCGATAATTCCGGTTTTCGATTCCCTTTACACTTATACGCACAAGCGTGATCCCTGGTTCAAGCATGTGCTTGTGAGGCATGAGCAGGGTGCGGCTCATGCCGCAGAAGGCTATGCCCGGGTGAGCGGCGAGGTGGGCGTGTGCATTGTGACCTCTGGTCCGGGAGCTACAAACACGCTTACGGGCATTGCCGATGCAATGATGGATTCAATCCCAATGGTTGTAATCGCCGGGCAGGTTGGCGTGCGTGCTCTTGGTACGGATGCTTTTCAGGAGGTTGACCTTGTTGACATGGCTCAGCCTATTACCAAATGGAGTTACCAGATACGTCGTCCAGAGGATGTGGCGTGGGCTGTAAATCGCGCTTTTTATATAGCGCGAAGTGGACGGCCTGGTCCTGTCGTGCTTGATTTCCCCAAGAACGCACAGTTGCAAACGGCAAAATGGATGCCTGGCAAGGATAATAATGTCCGCTCCTATAATCCATATCCAAAGATTAATGACGATGCCGTGAGGCAAGCTGCCGATATTATCAACAAAGCAAAGAAGCCTTTTGCGCTTGTTGGGCATGGTGTGGAGATTGGTGGCGCACAAAGAGAGTTGCGTGATTTCCTTGAAAAAGCAGACATCCCTGCGGGACGTACCTTGCTCGGACTTTCGGCGTTGCCTTCCAGCCACCCCCTCAATATGGGTATGCTCGGAATGCACGGCAACTATGCGCCGAACATAAAGCAACAGGAGTGTGATGTGCTTATTGCCATAGGCATGCGTTTTTCCGATCGTGTCACGGGTAGGCTTGATAGTTATGCAAAGCAAGCAAAGGTCATTCATCTTGACATTGATCCGTCGGAGATTGACAAGAACGTGAAAGCGGATGTGGCTGTCGTTGGCGATTGCAAGGAGAGCCTTGCCGCCATTACTGCAATGCTTGATAAGAATGAGCATAGTGAATGGATAGAATCGTTCAAGCCTCTTTATGAGGAAGAGTTGCGTGAGGTTATTGTGCCTTCAACGCATCCGGGACAGGGACCATTGCTGATGGGTGAAGTGGTCAATGCTGTTGCAGAGGCAACTAAGGGTGAGGCTGTGATGACAAATGATGTCGGCCTTAATCAGATGTTCTCTTGCCGCTATTCCAAGTTTGAACGCGAGCGCAGCATAGTTAGCAGTGGCGGATTCGGAACCATGGGATTCGGACTTCCGGCAGCGATAGGGGCTACTTTTGGTGCTCCTGATAGGCAGGTGGTTCTTTTCACGGGAGACGGAGGCTTCCAGATGTGTATAGAGGAGCTTGGCACCATAATGGAGCAGCAGGCACCTGTCAAGATTATCCTCATGAACAACAATTATCTTGGCAATGTTCGGCAATGGCAGGATTTGCAGTTCAATCATCGTCATTCGTTCACGCGGATGATGAATCCTTACTACGAGAGGATAGCCGAGGCTTATAACATAGCTTACGACGTGGTGGTTGACCGTAAGGAACTCATGGAGAAAGTTGAGCGTATGCTTAACACGGAAGGTCCTTACATTCTTGAATGTGCTGTAAAGGAAGAGGAAAACATCACGCCGATGGTGACTCCGGGCAGTGCCATAGACGAAATGCAGTTGCACCTGGATATTTAAAGGATATTATGGAAGATAGGTTTTATACATTATTAGTATATAGTGAGAATGTTGCCGGTATTCTCAACGAGGTTGCCAATGTTTTTACCCGTAGGCAAGTAAATATTGAAAGCATCAACGTTTCTGCGTCGAGTATTGAAGGCATTCACAAATATACCATAACGTGCTGGAGCAACTTGAGTGAGATTGAGAAAATCAGGAAGCAGCTGGAGAAAAAAATAAATGTTGTAAAAGCCAACTATTATACAGACGAGGAAATTTTTATACACGAAGTGGCCTTGTATAAGATTTCCACTCCAGTTCTCCTTGACAATCCCGAGGTCTCGCGCACGATACGCAAGCACAATGCACGCATGATGGAGGTGAACCCAACATACAGCACTGTATTGCTTGCCGGATTGACTGAAGACATAATGGATCTTTACTCGAAGCTCAATGGCTTCGGCTGTCTTTTGCAATACACGCGCTCGGGAAGGATTGCCGTGACGCGTAGCTTTGAGGAGCCGGTCACGGAACTTGTCCAAAACTCGTAAATCTCATAAGTTGGTGTTTGGCAATTTGAATGCTAATAGTAAAATCGTGAATGCTGTATTATGAATCTTGAATTGTTGCCAAAGGTTGGCCATTACGACTTTCTTGTTGAGCCTTTCCATTGTGATTTCAGCAATCGCCTTTTCTGGGGGCATTTGGGCAATGCAATGCTCAATGCGGCCGACTATCATAGTGCTGATCGTGGATATGGGGTTACTGAGCTGAACAAGATTCACCGGACGTGGGTGCTGTCAAGGTTTGTTATCGAAATGGAAGAAGTGCCTTTGGCGTATGACAAGTTTTCCATTGACACGTGGGTTGAGTCGGCAAAGAGGTTTTTCACAAGCCGCAACTTTGCCGTGACGAGCAGGGATGGTGAGAAGGTTTATGGCTACGGCAGAAGTGTTTGGGCCATGATTGACACCCAAACACGTCAGCCTGCTGACATTCTCGATGTTCGTGAAGGACTTATCGAAAAATATGTTGAGGAAGGAAAGTCTTGTCCTGTTGCGAAACCCGGCAGGGTTATGGTGGGGGCTGATGTCCCGTTGGCGCATGAGTTCAAGGCTCGTTACAGCGATGTTGACATAAATGGACATGTGAATTCCGTGAAATACATTGAGCATGTCCTGGATCTTTTCGACATTGCCTTCTATCGCTCTCACCGTCTTCAGCGTATGGAAATTGCCTATGTGGCAGAGGCTCATGAGGGCGACGACATTAGGCTGTACATGAATGAGAGAAATGAGGGTGAGTATTGCGTGAGGATGACGAAAAATGCGAATGGTGAGGAGGAAATCGTAAGATGTTATTTTAAGTTTGTAAAAGATTGATAGAATATTTTGTTTTTTATTTTTAAATTATTACCTTTGCATCCGTAAACAGCAGAGGGTTGATAAGGTCAATAATTCTGAAAGTATTTAAAACGTTATAATAGATCATTTGATTATGGCAAAAATGAATTTTGGTGGCGTTGAAGAGAATATCGTCACGAAAGATGAGTTTACGTTGGAGAAAGCACGTGAAGTATTGAAAAATGAGACGATTGCTGTCATTGGCTATGGCATTCAGGGTCCCGGTCAGGCAGGCAATCTTCGCGATAATGGTTTTAATGTGATAGTTGGACAGCGCAAGGGACAATGTTACGACAAGGCCGTGGCTGACGGATGGGTGCCTGGCAAGACCCTTTTCTCGATAGAGGAGGCTGCCGAGAAAGGTACAGTCATTGCCATGTTGCTTTCTGATGCAGGACAGATTGCGCAGTGGCCAAAGATTAAGCCATTCTTGACCAAGGGCAAGACTTTGTATTACAGTCATGGCTTTGCTATCAACTGGCAGGATCGCACGGGTGTTGTGCCTCCAAACGATGTTGACGTGATAATGGTCGCACCTAAGGGCAGTGGCACCTCGCTTCGCACGCTTTTCCTTGAGGGACGTGGATTGAACTCCAGCTATGCAGTGTATCAGGATGCTTCTGGCAACGCCAAGGAAAAGACCCTTGCCATGGGTGTTGGCATAGGTTCTGGCTATCTGTTTGAGACAACGTTCAAGAGAGAGGCCACATCGGATCTTACGGGTGAGCGTGGTGCCTTGATGGGAGCTATCGAGGGCTTGTTTGAGGCTCAGTATCAGGTGCTTCGTGAACATGGTCACTCTCCTTCCGAGGCTTTCAACGAAACGGTTGAAGAGTTTACCCAGAGCCTTTGCCCATTGTTTGGCGAGAAAGGTATGGACTGGATGTACGCCAACTGCTCAACAACGGCGCAGCGTGGAGCCCTCGATTGGCGTCCTCGCTTCAAGGCTGCCAACCTGCCTGTCATGGAATGGCTTTACAGCTCGGTTGAGAGTGGCAACGAGGCTCAAATCTCAATTGATAAGAACTCGCAGGCCGATTATCGTGAGAAACTCAACCAGGAACTTCAGGAAATGCATGACATGGAGATGTGGCGCGCAGGTGAGACTGTTCGCAAGCTCCGTCCTGAAAACAACTAAATGAAAACGCAAGGCGCAGGATTCGATACGAATCCTGCGCCTTGGCTTTTTTTCTTGCATTATGACGATTGCGACCGTTATAGTGTCATTTCTCCTGCCAAAGACTGGCTCATCAATCCGCGAATTATTCGCGGTTCAGAATATTGTGCTTGCAGGTACATGAGTTTTGTTATCGCGGCTTCCACCGTGCTGTCATGTCCTGATATTATGCCGAGGTCTTTCAGCTGGTATCCCGTATCATATCTTGCCATTTCCACGCTTCCCGCCACGCATTGGCTTATGTTCACTATTACAACCCCTCGTTGCGACGCATTCCTGAGGAGTGGTGTGAGCCACGAGTTTTGTGGTGCGTTGCCGCTTCCATAAGTGCGCATCACGATGCCGCGCAAGTCATGCGAGCCAAGAAAGTCGCGTATGATTTTCTCCTGTATTCCTGGGAAAATGCTGAATACCGCCACGTTTGGGTCCATGGCGTAGTGGGGTATCATTGGCTTGCTGAAGTCGGTCTTGAGGATGTGATGTTCGTGAAAAACAAAGTTTACCCCAGCCTCGCAAAGGTGTGGATAGTTGAAACTGTCGAATGCGTAAAAGCCGTCGGCGTTGATTTTCGTTGACCTGTTGCCGCGTAGCAGCCTGCCGCTGAAATATATGCACACCTCAGGTATCTTTGGCAGTCCGTTCTCGTCTTTCAGCGATGCCAGCTCAATGCTTGTTATTAGGTTCTCCTTGCCGTCGGTGCGAAGCTTGCCTATAGGCAGTTGCGAGCCGGTGAGTATTACGGGCTTGGTCAGGTTCTCAAGCATGAATGACAGTGCCGATGCCGTGTATGCCATCGTGTCAGTGCCATGCAGTATGACAAAGCCGTCGTAGCTGTCATAGTTGCTGGCTATTATGCGAGCGAGCTGTGCCCAGTTCTTGGGTGTCATGTCGCTGGAGTCGATGGGTGGCGTGAACTGGTAAACGTCAATGTTGGTTCGTATGAGGTTGAACTCGGGCATTGAGTCGGCAAGGTGGTTGAAGTCGAGAGGCTCCAAGGCTCCGGTCGTTTGGTTCTGTCCCATCCCTATGGTTCCGCCGGTGTATATTAGCAGGACTTTATTCATTGTAAGATTGTTATATGCCGTTTTTGCCATTGCTTCGTCGGGGCTTCGCCATTACGGCGCGAACGTGGTGCGTTTACGCCGCCAAGGCATCCTGATTACGGCGTAAACGCATGGCCATTGTGCCGTAATGGCATGGACGTTGCGCCGCATACGGGGACGCTCCATGTGGATTTTGCCTTTGTGGCAGTCTTTCGGCCTGTTGGTAGCAACGTGAATTGTGGTTGCAAATTTAAGTAAAAACATTCGTTTGAGCAAATTATAATCCATAAGATTTCTTTCATAATATTTTTGTGTTGTAAACTCGAATTTTGGATGGCTTTCGCTTGCTATTCTGAAAAAATAATCTTAACTTTGCACAAAGAACATAACAAAGTCTAAAATAAATGAAGAAGATCCTTATTCCATTTGTTTTGCTGTTGATGGTAATCCTTGTTGGGAGCTGTTCCAGCATGAGGCATTACACTTATTTCAAGAACATTGACACTCTTGACCTGTCTTCGTCTCGTGGGTTGCCTGATGTCAAGATTATGCCCAAGGATGAGTTGACAATCATAGTGAAGACTTCGAATCCGGAGGCCGCAGAGCCGTTCAACCTTTTCACGCAGAACTCGGGGCTTATGACCGGCAGCCAAAACCAGAACATCCGTGGGTATTTGGTTGACAACGATGGTGACATCAACTTCCCTGTAATTGGCAAGGTGCATGTGGGCGGTCTTACGAAAAGCGAGTGCGAGGATCTTATAAAGGAGCGTATTGCGCCCTACCTTTCGAAGACGGAGAACCCCGTGGTGATTTGCCGCATGTCGAGTTTCCGAGTGACGCTCATCGGCGAGACTGGCTCAAAGGTTATTGAGGTGCCCAACGAGAAGATAAACATCGTGGAAGCCTTGGCCCATGGCGGTGACCTTGGGCTTTATGGAAAACGCACCAACGTGCTTTTGGTGCGTGAGGATTCTACCGGTGAGAAACATACTCACAGGTATAACATGAACGATGGTCGCATTTTCGCGGATCCGTATTATTACTTGCAACAAAACGATATCGTTTACGTTCAGCCCACAAAGCAAAAGGCGGTGCAGTCGTCTATGGGTTCTTGGACAACGTTGTGGGTGACGGTGTTGGGGTGGATGACCTCCGTGGCGTCGATAGTCTTAGCCATAGTCAAGTAAAAAAGGATAATGGAAGAATGAAAAATGAAGGGCGGTAAGGAAACCGAGGCTGAGCTTCATTTTTCATTCTTTTCTTTTGCGTTCTACTGATATTCTTATTCAAAACAAAGATGGAAAACAATATTCATGAGGATTGCGGCGTGGCACTTGTGCGTCTCCTCAAACCTCTTAGCTATTATCAGGAAAAGTATGGAACCTGGAAATGGGGCCTTGGCAAGCTTTATCTCATGATGGAGAAAGAGCACAACCGTGGCCAAGAGGGAGCGGGCATTGCGTCGGTCAAGCTTGGCACCAAGCCTGGCCACGAATACATGTTCAGGGAGCGTGCCGAGGGTTCAAATGCGATAACCGAAATCTTCGGGTCGGCATATAAGCAGATAAAGCAGGTGATGAAAGAGGAAGACGTGGACACGGAGGCTTATGATGAGCTGCCGTTTGCCGGAGAGCTTTACATGGGTCATCTGCGTTACTCCACGACCGGCAAGAGCGGCGTGAAGTATGTCCATCCTTTCCTGAGACGAAACAACTGGCGCGCCAAGAACCTGTGCATCTGTGGCAATTTCAATGTCACCAATGCCGATGAGGTGTTCAAGACGCTTACGGAGCAGGGACAGTGCCCGCGCATTTACAGTGACACGTACATAACGCTTGAGCTTATGGGACATCGCTTGGACCGTGAGGTTGAGCGCATATTCAACGAGGCGAAGGACAAGGGGCTTGAGGGAACCGACATCACGAATCACATTGACCACAATGTGCGCATGGAGAATGTGCTGAAGACGACCATGAAGCATTTTGATGGCGGCTACGTGATGTGCGGAATTACCGGAAGTGGTGAAATGTTTGCCATGCGCGACCCTAACGGCATACGTCCGGGCTATTGGTACAAGAACGACGAGATTGTCGTGGTGGCTTCGGAGCGTCCAGTGTTGCAGACAACGTTTGACCTCGAATATGATGACGTTCATGAGATTGAACCTGGCACGGCTGTCATCGTGAGGGAGAGCGGCGAGACGGTGGTGGAGAGAATTCTTCCGAAAGGCGAGAACCACGCTTGCTCGTTTGAGCGCATTTATTTCTCCCGTGGCTCAGATCAGGATATTTACCGCGAGCGCAAGAAACTTGGCGAACAACTTACGCCACAAGTGCTTAAGGCTGTTGACGGTGACATACGCCATACGGTAATTTCTTTCATACCGAACACTGCGGAGGTGGCTTATTATGGACTGCTTGAGGGCTTCAAGAAATATCAGCGCGAGGAACATGTTAAGGACATCGAGAACCTTGGACGTGTCCCGACCCATGAGGAGCTTGAGCGGATACTTTCGCAGGACGTTCGTTCTGAGAAAGTGGCATTGAAGGACATCAAGCTGCGCACGTTCATTACCGAGGGCAATGCGCGCAATGACCTTGCGGCTCATGTCTATGACATAACTTACGGAAGCATTGAACCTTATGTTGACAATCTCGTGGTCATCGACGACAGTATCGTGAGGGGCACAACGCTAAAGGAGAGCATACTGCGCATTCTCAACAGGCTTCACCCGAAGAAGATTGTGGTGGTGAGCTCTGCCCCGCAAATACGTTATCCCGACTATTATGGCATTGACATGCCACGTTTGGAGGAGTTCTGCGTTTTCCGTGCCACAATGGCCTTGATAAGGGAGAGGGGAATGGAAAAGCTGATAGGCGACGTTTACGAGGCTTGCAAGAAAGAGTTGCTGAAGCCTGTGAGCGAGATGAGAAACTGTGTGCGTGAGGTGTATGCGCCGTTCACGGTAGATGAGATTAACAGCAAGATTGTGGAAATGTTGCGTCCTGAGGGCATGACAACTCCTGTGGAGTTGGTGTTCCAGTCGATTGACGGGTTGCACAGTGCCATACCTGACAATAAGGGCGACTGGTATTTCACAGGTCATTACCCAACGCCAGGTGGCAACAAATTGTGCAATCAGGCTTTTATAAACTTTGTGAACAGGCAAAGTGATTTAAGACAACTTTCCATCGCATTCTAAAAAATACAAATATGAGAAAAGTAACCTTGATATTGTCAGATGGCACACGCTTTCACGGCGAGTCGTTCGGGTATGACGCTCCGACAGCAGGCGAGGTGGTGTTCAACACTGCCATGATGGGTTATCCAGAGTCGCTGACTGACCCCTCTTATGCAGGGCAGATACTTACGTTTACGTACCCGCTCGTGGGCAATTATGGTGTTCCTCCATTTTCCATCGAACCTGATGGGTTGCCAACGTTCATGGAGAGTGACAAGATTTATGTCGCTGCCATGATATGCTCCGATTATAGTGAGCAGTACAGCCATTGGAACGGTGTGGAAACACTTGCGTCATGGCTGAAGCGCGAACATGTTCCCGGCATTACTGGCATTGACACCCGCCAGTTGACCAAGGTGTTGCGTGAACATGGCGTAATGATGGGAAAGATAGTCTTCGATGACGAACCAGACAACGTTCCGTCGGCCGACTATTCGGGCGTAAACTTTGTTGACAAGGTGTCATGCAAGCAGGTCGTGCGTTATAACGAGGGCGCAGGCAAGAAAGTAGTGCTTGTTGACTGTGGTGTTAAGGCAAACATCATCCGTTGCCTCATAAACCGTGGCGTTGAGGTGATACGCGTGCCTTGGAATTACGATTACACAGGCATGGATTTTGACGGGCTTTTCCTTGCCAATGGCCCTGGCGACCCTGATACGTGTCAGGATGCCGTTGACATAATCAGGAAGCAGATCTCCGTCAGCCGCAAGCCTATATGCGGAATTTGCATGGGCAACCAATTGCTTAGCAAGGCTGCCGGCGCAAGGATATACAAACTGAAATATGGTCATCGCTCGCATAACCAGCCGGTGCGTCTTGTGGGTACCGAACATTGCTACATTACTTCGCAAAATCATGGTTATGCGGTTGATGCATCAACATTGGGCAGCGATTGGGAAGAGTTGTTCGTGAACATGAACGACGGCTCAAACGAAGGCATACGTCATAAGACCAACCCTTGGTTCTCGTCGCAGTTCCATCCAGAGGCTTGCTCAGGTCCTGTGGACACCGAGTTTATGTTTGACAAGTTTGTGGAAGCTCTTAAAAGTTGAATAGAATGAAAGAAGCGAATATAAAGAAAGTCCTTTTGCTCGGTTCTGGAGCATTGAAGATAGGAGAGGCTGGCGAGTTTGACTACTCTGGTTCACAGGCTCTTAAGGCATTGCGTGAGGAAGGCATCAAGACCGTTCTGATAAACCCGAATATCGCCACGGTGCAGACTTCTGAGGGCGTTGCCGACCAGATTTATTTCTTGCCGGTACAGCCTCATTTTGTGGAACGTGTCATAGAGAAAGAACGTCCTGATGGCATTCTTCTTAGCTTTGGAGGCCAGACTGCCCTTAACTGTGGTGTGGAACTGTATGAAAGTGGCGTGCTTGAGAAATATGGGGTGAAGGTTCTTGGAACTCCTGTAAAGGCAATCATGGATACCGAGGATCGTGAGCGATTTGTTGAGAAACTTGACGAGATAGAGGTCAAGACCATCAAGAGTGAGGCTTGCGAGACAATGGAGCAGGTTATGAATGCCGCAAGGAACCTTGGCTACCCTGTTATTGTGCGTGCTGCTTATGCACTTGGTGGCTTGGGTTCTGGTTTTGCTGACAATGATGGCGAATTGCAGAAGATTTGCGAGAAGGCATTCTCTTTCTCGCCACAGGTTCTCATTGAGAAGAGCCTTAAGGGATGGAAGGAAATAGAGTATGAGGTTGTTCGTGACCGTTTTGACAATTGCATCACGGTTTGTAACATGGAAAACTTTGATCCTCTCGGCATCCATACTGGCGAGAGTATTGTCATAGCTCCATCGCAGACGCTTACGAATGCTGAGTACCATAAGCTCCGTGAGTTGTCAATAAAGATAGTACGCCATATCGGCATAGTGGGTGAGTGTAATGTTCAGTATGCTTTTGACCCGAATTCGGAGGATTATCGTGTTATAGAGGTTAATGCCCGATTGAGTCGTAGCTCGGCACTTGCATCCAAGGCCACTGGCTACCCTCTGGCTTTTGTTGCTGCAAAGCTTGGATTGGGGTATGGACTTTTTGAACTTAAAAACTCGGTCACCAAGACCACGTCGGCGTTTTTTGAGCCAGCCATAGACTACGTAGTCTGCAAAATACCCCGTTGGGATTTGTCCAAGTTCCGTGGTGTGGACAAGGAACTCGGCTCAAGTATGAAGTCGGTGGGCGAGGTTATGGCTATCGGACGTAATTTTGAGGAAGCCATACAGAAAGGTTTGCGCATGATAGGGCAGGGCATGCACGGCTATGTTGAGAACAAGGAGCTTAAAATAGCTGATATCGATGCGGCGTTGCGCGAGCCTACTGACAAACGTGTTTTTGTCATATCCAAGGCAATGCACAAGGGCTATAGCGTGGATCAGATACACGACTTGACCAAGATCGATCGCTGGTTCCTTTACAAGCTGAAGCATATCATTGACATAGACGAGAAGCTGAAAAAGTGTAATATAAACACTCTTGGCAAGGATTTGCTGCGTGAGGCAAAGGTTTATGGCTTTACCGATTTCCAAATAGCACGTGCCGTTGGTCTTGAGGAGGAATGCCACAATATGCACGAGGCTATGCTCATGGTTCGCCGGGTGCGCAAGGGCTATGACATATTGCCTGTTGTGAAGCAAATTGACACTCTTGCCGCCGAATACCCGGCACAAACCAATTACCTGTATGTCACTTATTCAGGAGTGGCATCTGATATTAATTTCCAAGGCGACCACCGTTCTGTGATAGTCTTGGGATCTGGTGCGTATCGTATAGGTTCGTCGGTTGAGTTTGACTGGTGTGGTGTTCAGGCGTTGCAGACGATACGTAAGCAAGGGTATCGTTCAATAATGATAAACTATAATCCTGAGACTGTTTCCACTGATTATGATATGTGTGACCGTCTTTATTTCGACGAACTGACGTTTGAGAGGGTTATGGATATCATTGACATGGAGCAACCTTATGGTGTTGTAGTATCTACTGGAGGTCAGATACCAAACAACCTTGCCATGCATCTTGATAGGCAGAATGTGCCAATACTTGGCACGCAGGCTAAGGATATTGACCATGCAGAGGATCGCGAGAAATTCTCGGAGATGCTTAACGAACTTGGCATCAACCAGCCGGAATGGCGTGCGTTGAAGAGCATGGAGGATATTGATGCGTTTGTGCAACGGGTCGGATTCCCTGTGCTTGTACGTCCGAGTTACGTGCTTTCGGGTGCGGCCATGAACGTTTGTTCCAATGAAGATGAGCTTCGTCGTTTCTTGCAGTTGGCTGCCAATGTGAGTGAGGATCACCCTGTTGTAGTATCAAAGTTCGTTGAGCATGCCAAGGAAATCGATTTCGACGCTGTGGCAAAGAATGGTGAAGTTATTGCTTATGCCATATCAGAGCATATAGAGTTTGCAGGAGTCCATTCCGGTGATGCAACGCTTCAGTTGCCTCCTCAGAAACTTTATGTGGAAACAATGCGCCGCATTAAGCGCATAAGCCGAAAGATTGCTGCTGCATTGCACATCAATGGTCCGTTCAACGTCCAGTATATGGCACGCGAGAACGATATTATGGTCATAGAATGTAATTTGCGTTCCAGCCGTTCGTTCCCATTTGTGAGCAAGGTGTTGAAGATCAACTTTATAGAACTTGCCACAAAGGTAATGCTTGGAATACCAGTGGAGAAACCGAGCAAGAGCCTTTTCGATCTTGACTATGTTGGCATCAAGGCTTCGCAATTCTCGTTCAATCGATTGCAGAAAGCAGACCCTGTGTTGGGTGTTGACATGAGTTCTACGGGTGAGGTTGGCTGCCTTGGCGACGACACCAACCAAGCTCTCTTGAAGGCTGAACTTGCTGTAGGTTTGCGCATTCCAAAGCGTACAGTGTTATTGTCAACGGGTGGTGCTAAGCAGAAGGCGGATATGCTAAACTCAGCCAAACGTCTTGTTGACCATGGATATGAGCTTTATGCTACGCCTGGCACTTCGCGTTATCTTACAGAGAATGGTGTTGCCAATACGCTTGTGAATTGGCCTTCTGATCCAGGAAAGGAGCCTCAGGCTCTTCAGTTGCTCCATGACAAGAAGATTGATATGGTTGTGAATATTCCGAAGGATCTTACCGCAGGTGAGCTTACGAATGGTTACAAGATACGCCGTGCAGCCATTGACCTAAATGTGCCGCTGATAACAAATAGTCGCCTTGCTTCTGCCTTTATTACGGCGTTCACTACGCTCAAGTTAGAGGATGTGGATATAAAGGCATGGGGGGAATATTAAAATTTTCATCATGGATGTAAACTAAATAAAGAGGATGTGCCCAAGCAGGTACATCCTCTTTGAAATTTATGCGTCATTGATTTGAATTTGCGTCCTGATTTTAAAAAACAGAACTGGTTTTGGCGGAATGAACATGTTTTGACAGAAAGAAACATGTCCAGACATAATATTCATTCCATACCAACGGAATTTACTTTGGTCTTAGCTTGTACGAAACTTTGCAGACTTACGTTGTGTTTTCGTGTCAGCCTATGGGAGGGAGACTGTAAATCTCTGATGGCGTGTTTCTTTTCAGCACGTCAAGTTGAAAATTGGCTCCAGATTCGTCTCCTGCAACGATTCCATGCGAGCGTAGCAGTTGTTTTACAGTTTTCAGTGCGAGTTCAGGGTGGTTGTTCTCGTCGCTTAGATGGCAAAGCCACGCATGTCGCAAATTCTCCGTAGCATTTTCGGCTATGGCCATTGCACAGTCGTGGTTGCTTTGGTGTCCTAAAGGACCGGCTATTCGGTCTTTTAGATGTTTTGGGTAAGGCCCAGCTTCAAGCATTTGTTGTTCGTAGTCGGCTTCTATTACGAGATAGTTGGCACGCCCTATAATTTGTTTCATCTCGTCTGTAAGATGTCCAATGTCTGTCATTAGAACAAAAGAAACACCTTCATTCTCAATGATATACCCAACGTTGTCAGTGCTGTCGTGAGGAACGCCAAATGGTGTGATTGCAAAAGAACCTAATTGGAAAGTTGCGTTTTTTTCTATAAACTTTTTCCTGTCTGTTGTTATCTTCTTCCTTACACTCCAGTTTTTGCCGATGCCTTCATGTATTTTTTGTGTGGTAAATACAGGCAGGTTATAGTCGTTGCTCAAGCATCCAACAGACCTTATATGGTCTGCGTGATCGTGTGTTATTATTATTCCAAGTGGACAAAAAGGTTGGAAACCATAGTTCCTTAAATGCTTTTTCAACGTTCTCACGCCTACTCCGGCATCAATCACTATGCTCTCTTTGTCATTGTATAGCATGCTGCAGTTGCCGCTGCTTCCGCTTCCGAAAGATACAAAATGTAGCATTATAATCGATATTTTCTACAAAATTAAGCAAAACAATTCACAAACATGGCCTATGGATGTGCAAAAAACTTTAAGTGTCATGTTTTTTCCTGTTGTGTGCGTTTTTTATATTAAATGATGGCTTTTCTAAAAGTTTTTTGTTGGGAAGAATTGTATGTTATGGAAAAGGCGTATCTTTGCATTTGCAAATTAAATACAGGATATGGATAAGTTCTTTTGCCGTTTGCTGTTGCTGTCCATGCTTTATGGGTTTTCTTCCTGTCGCGATGGTGAGGAAAGTAAGCTTAACGATGTTGTGAAATCTTTTTCTGAGGCATATTTCAATTGGCGTTTTGCCGATGCTTTGCCATATACGGATGAAAGTTCACGTTGTTGGTTGAGTTTCGCTGCTTCGCAAGTCACTCAAGAAGACGTTGACTCCTTGCGTGCCATGTCTTCTGGTGCTATGTGCCGATTGGAAGAGGTCGTTGTTGACGAAGGTGACACCACGGCGGTTGCCGTGGTGCATGTGAGCGGTTTTATGGCTTTGGACTCTATAGGCAAGCCGAGGCGTGTTGTTCCAGATGCGGAATACAAGCTGTGCCTTGTGTTAAGGGGTAGCGAGTGGAAGGTAAGGTTGGATGCATTGCCAAGGTAAATGTTTTAGGCAACTTTATCCAACTTTTGTCATTCCAATACAAAATGGTTTTGCCATATTTGTTTTGGCAATGTTACCTTAGTTTTTCTTTTAGGTATTTCCCGGTTATGCTTGCCTTGTTTTGTGTTATACTTTCAGGTGTCCCCGTTGCCACAATATTTCCACCGGCATTGCCTCCGTCTGGTCCCAGGTCTATTACCCAGTCGGCACATTTTATTACATCCAGGTTGTGTTCTATTACCAGCACGGTGTGTCCACGTTCTATTAAAGCTGCAAAGGCTGAGAGCAGGCGGCTTATGTCGTGAAAATGCAATCCCGTGGTAGGTTCGTCGAAGATGAACAGTGTCGGGTCTTGCTTTTCCTGGCCTATGAAGTATGCCAGTTTGACGCGTTGGTTTTCTCCGCCTGACAAAGTGGAAGAGTTTTGCCCGAGTTGAATATATCCCAATCCTACGTCTTGCAGTGTTTTCAAGCGGCTCACGATGGTCTTTTGCTTGTTCGAACTGAAGAAGTCAATGGCCTCGTCAACAGTCATGTTCAATACGTCGTCTATGTTTTTGCCTTCGTAGCGAACGTCGAGTATTTCCTTTTTGAACCTCTTGCCGTGGCAAGCCTCGCAGGTGAGCGTTAGGTCAGCCATGAACTGCATTTCCACGGTTATTACCCCCGCTCCTTTGCACTCCTCGCAACGTCCGCCCTCGGCGTTGAATGAGAAATGTTGTGCGGAAAATCCCATTTGCTTGCTAAGCGGTTGCTCGGCAAACAGCTGGCGAATGGCATCGTAAGCCTTCAGGTATGTTGCCGGATTTGAGCGTGTGCTTTTTCCTATGGGGTTTTGGTCAACAAACTCAACATGCTTTATGTCCATCCAGTCGCCTTCTAACGACGAGTATTCTCCCGGCAAGTCAGCAACTTCATTGAGTCGCCTTTTGAGGGCAGGATAAAGGGTGCCTTTTATCAAGCTTGATTTCCCCGAGCCACTTACGCCGGTTATGGCTGTCATGGCGTTGAGGGGCAATTCCGCGGTAATGCCTTTCAGATTGTTCATGCGGCATCCCTTCAGCAATATGCTTTTGTTCCATTGCCTGCGCGATGTTGGCACGGGTATTTTGTCAGCGTTTGCAAGATAACGCAATGTGTAACTTTTCGGGAAAGCATCCATCAATTTCTGTGCGGCATCCTTTTCGCAAGATGTGTTTGGGAGAGTTCCTTGGTACACAATCTCGCCGCCGTTGCGTCCTGCATCTGGACCTATGTCAATCAGCCAGTCTGCGTGGCGCATCATGTCTTCATCGTGTTCCACCACAATTACGGTGTTCCCCTGTTGTTGAAGTTCACGCAACACGTTAGTCAGCTTGTCAGTGTCGCGGCTATGAAGTCCTATGCTGGGCTCGTCGAGAATGTAAAGGCTTCCTACGAGAGGTGAACCCAGCGACGTGGTGAGGCGTGCCCGTTGGCTCTCGCCTCCAGAAAGGGTGTTTGCCCTGCGTCCGAGCGTGAGGTATCCCAATCCCACTTCTGACAGGAAAGCGAGTCGCGATCGTATTTCCACGAGTAGCCTCTTTGATATTTGCTGCTCATGCTCTGTCAGTGTCAGTTGGCCAAACCATTCGCGCAGTCGGTTTATAGGCATTTCTACGAGGTCGGTTATGGCCCTTCCGCCAATCTGCACCCATGCCGCTTCCTTACGCAATCGTGTGCCGTGGCATGTCGGGCAAATGGTTTTGCCACGGTATCGGCTCATCATTACGCGGTATTGTATCTTGTATTGATTTTCCTTTACCATTTGGAAGAACGAGTCGATGCAGGCGGCATCGGCAAGCAACTTGCCTTCGCTGTCCTTGTCGCTTGGCAATCCATGCCATAGCAAGCCCTTTTGCTCCACGGTGAGCTGGTAGTATGGCGTGAATATCGGGAAGTTTACGTCTTTTGCCCTCCGGCAAAACTCCTCTTGCCAAATCTTCATCTTTTCTCCGTGCCAGCATTGCACGCAGCCCTCATATACCGAAAGCTCCGTGTTTGGGATTACCAGCCTTTCGTCTATGCCAATCACGCTGCCGAAGCCTTCGCAAGTGGGGCATGCGCCCGTGGGCGAGTTGAATGAGAACAGGTTCTCGTTTGGTTCCTCGAATGCCATGCCGTCGGCTTCAAAACTCGATGAAAAGTCATAGCAGATGTTTGACGGTAGGAAAACCAGTCTGCATGAGCCGTGTCCCTCGTACATTGCCGTCTCCACCGAGTCGGTAAGCCTTGCCACGGCGTCGCCTTCGTGTGATACGCTCATGCGGTCTATTATCAGGAACATTTCCGTTGGGGTTGCCGCCGAGTTTGGCGTGTCCTCGTATTCGTCTATTATTTCTTCTATGCGCCTTACCGTTCCATCGGCCATGACCCTTGTGTACCCTTCGTGCAGGTAAACCTGCAACTGCTGCGTCATGGTTCGCTTGCCTGTTGTGCTTTCCGTGTCCTCTTGGTCGGCATCCGTGTCCGTTTGGTCTTGCCTTTGCAGTGTTATCGGCGACATTACCATGAACTTTGTTCCCTCGGCAAACTCCAAGGCCTTGTTTACGATGTCTTCCGCCGATTGCTTCTTCACCTCCTGTCCGGAGATGGGCGAAAAGGTACGCCCAATTCGGGCGTACAGCAAACGCAGGTATTCATAGATTTCAGTCGATGTGCCCACTGTGGAGCGAGGGTTGCGCGATGCCACTTTTTGCTCTATGGCTATGGCAGGGGGCAAGCCTTTTATGTAGTCGCATTCGGGTTTGCTCATACGCCCAAGAAACTGGCGAGCATAGCTTGAAAGGCTTTCAACATATCGTCTTTGTCCCTCGGCATACAACGTGTCGAAGGCAAGGCTTGACTTGCCCGAGCCTGACACGCCGGTCATTACCACAAACTTGTCACGTGGGATGGTCAGGCTTATGTTCTTCAGGTTGTTGGCACGTGCCCCTTTTATCTCAATATATTTGTTTTCCTTCATCTTGGCTGTTCTCTTTTTTGAATATGCAAAGATAACATGTTTTTTGCGATTGCCACACGGTGGCGAAGCATAGTTTGTTCGAAGTTATGTTTAAAAAAACATAATTGTTTGGCTATTGAGCCTTTGTCAGTGCACATTATTTGTGCAAAAGTGTTATATTTGCAAGTGGATTCCATATTAAGCGTGCGCATATGATAAAACATATACTTTTTTCTTTCGTCCTTGCCATTGGTGTTCTTGGCAATGCCTTCACCACTTATGCCGCTCCGGTTATGGGCATAGAGGTCGTGGGTGCTGACAGTCAGGACATCGTGGTGTATGTGTCAGGCTCAACCCTGCATGTGATTGGCGCGGCTGGGCAAAACCTTTACGTCTATAACGTTACGGGAGTTAGGGTCATGAGCCTTAAGGTCGATGGCTCTGACAAAAGTTACGAGCTGAATCTCTCTAAAGGCTGTTACATTGTCAAGGTTGGCAATGTGGTGCGCAAAATATCCATAAGGTAAGGGCGATGTGCGGTAAGGGTGGAAAAAGCATCTCGCGTTTCACTTTTGTCATTCTTTGCTGTGTGTTGGCGTGTTGTGTCCTGTCGTGCCGTGAGGAAAAGCAAAATCCAAACCACGACTTGTCCTTGGCATACTATGCCACGCTTAACGTACCGTCTTACGCCATGTGCCACGAGCAGATACGTCGCGAGGTTTTGCGGCTTGCCGCAGCCGACAAGGACACGCTCGTTGCCGATTTTTATGCCAAGTCTCATTATATTAAGCGTTTCGCTTTTGTGTGGATTGACCGCAAGGGCATAGATTGCAGGGCAGACAGTGTGCTGTCAAGGCTTCGTGCGGTGGAGGAGATGGGGTTCAATCCCGACCGTTTTCGTATAGGACAGATTGATGCGGACTTAAGACGTGCGCGGCAACTTCGTTTTGATGACGACGCCAATGGCGCAAGCAGCGTTTACGCCCGTTTGGAGTATAATCTGACGAAGGCATATTTCAGGTTCGCCACGGGTCAGTATTTTGGTTACTCCAATCCAAACAGACTTCTCAACCGTCTTGACCGTTGCGACGTTGAAAGTCCTTATCCCGCTTATCAAACGCTTTGCGCCCTTGGCATACCGTCGCCGCAAAAGGCTTTCTACGACATGGCGTTGCGCAAGGTTCGCAATGACAGTGCTGTCGTGTTTCTTGACTCCTTGTCTCCTCGGCGAGCCTACTATCATCGGCTGGGACGGTTGCTTCGTGGCGACTCTGTTTCGGTTTACGGTCGCAGGTTGTTGATGGTCAACATGGAGCGAAGCCGTTGGCGCATGGACGATTACCCGGAGATGCATGCCAAGCATGTCATCGTCAATATTCCCTCGTTCCATTTGCGTGCCGTCGATGGCGACAAAGTGTTGCTCATGCGCATGGGCTGTGGCTCACGTGAGACCAAGACCCCCATGCTTCATAGCAGCATAACCCGTGTTGACATCAATCCACAATGGATAATGCCGCGAAGCATAGTCAGGAAAAGCGTGTTGCCGCAGATTGGCAACAGTTGGTATTTCAAGTCGCACCGCTATTTCGTCCGCGAGCGTTCCACGGGAAAAAACGTTGACGTGGATAATGTCACGAGGGAGATGCTTGAGAGTGGCGATTATCTCGTGATACAGGAAGGCGGCGAAGGCAATTCCCTTGGGAGGATGATATTCCGTTTCGACAACGACTTGTCAATTTACATACACGACACTCCGTCAAAATCGGTTTTCAGTCGCGAGAGCCGCGACGTGAGCCATGGATGTATACGCGTGGAGCATCCCTTCGACCTTGCCGTGTTTCTTGTTGGCGATGGCGATGCCAAGCTTGTTGACAAGATACGCTATTCGATAAATGCCGACGTTTCGCCAGTTGGCAAGGCAAAGGCTTACCTGACCGACGAGCAACGTGCCGTGGCTGATACCCTTAGGCGCAATATGCTTGTGGGCAGTGTGGGGGTTAAGCCCCGTGTGCCATTGTTCATCGTTTACTTCACGTTGTATCCCGATGCCGATGGCACGTTGCGTAAGTTCAGGGATGTTTATGGTTACGACGAGGTCATTTACAGGTATCTTGGCAATTACATGTAGTTTTTAGGATAGTTTTCATAAGGTTAGTAGAGTTATTGTTTTGGGAAATACCGACGACAAGAGAATCATGCGGCTTTTGGCGAACCCGTTTACCCGTGAGAGGGCGTTTGCCGAGCTTGTGAGCCAGTACAGTGAACCGTTGTACTGGAAGATTCGTCGTCTTGTACTTACGCACGACAATGCCGACGACGTGTTGCAGAACACGTTCATGAAAGCTTGGCTCAACATTGAAGGTTTCCAGGGCAACTCAAAACTCTCCACGTGGCTTTATCGCATCGCCGTCAACGAGTCTCTTGACTTTTTGCGCAAGCAGAGGAACTGTATGGCCGTAGAGATTGACGACGACGCACAGGGGGTGGCAAGCCAACTTGTGGCCGACGAGTATTTTGACGGCGACCAGGCCCAGGCCTTCCTCCAGCAGGCAGTGTCACGGTTGCCCGACGTTCAGCGCGTGGTGTTCAACATGCGCTATTACGATGAGATGAAATATTCGGAAATGTCGAAAATCCTCGGAACAAGCGAGGGGGCGCTGAAGGCAAGCTATCACATAGCTGTGAAAAAGATAAAGGAATACATAGAGAAACGTTAGCCATTGCCATTGCGGCGCAATGGTGTCGTGTTTACGGCGCAATGGCAGGGCGATTGCGCCGTAATGGCTATGCGTTTGCGGCGTAAACGCATAGCCGTTGTGGCGTAACGGCGATGTGCAAGTTTTTGGGAGCAAAAAAAAGAAAGGCAAGGGCATTCTTCGAATGCCCTTGCCTTTCTTGGTATGATGCCGCAGAACCGGTTTACACCAGGTACTGCGATGATATGCTTTGGTTGTTTATGATGCGGCGTATTGTCTCCGCAAACAGGTCGGCAACACTTAACTGCTTTACCTTTGAGCAACGGTGTGTGTAAGGTATTGAGTCGGTGAATACAATCTCCTCAAGGGCAGAATTTTGTACCCTTTCCGATGCAGGGCCGCTCATCACGCAGTGTGACGCACATGCGCGCACGCTCTTGGCGCCACCTTCCATCATGATGTTTGCTGCCTTGGTTATTGTACCTGCCGTGTCAACCATGTCGTCAACTATTATGACGTTCTTGCCTTTCACGTCGCCAATGATTTGCATGCTGTCCACCACGTTGGCGCGTGCACGTGTCTTGTTGCACAGCACCAATGGGCATTCGAGGTACTTTGCGTATGTGTTGGCACGCTTTGAGCCGCCAACGTCTGGCGATGCTATCACAAGGTTGTCAAGGTGCAGGCTCTGCACGTAGGGCAGCAGTATGTTGCTTGCGTAAAGGTGATCTACTGGCACGTTGAAGAATCCCTGTATCTGGTCGGCGTGCAAGTCCATCGTAATCAGGCGGTCTATGCCTGCGACGCTCAGCAGGTCGGCCACCAGCTTTGCGCCTATGCTTACGCGTGGCTTGTCCTTGCGATCCTGACGTGCCCAGCCAAAGTAGGGAATCACGGCGATGATGTGACGAGCCGAGGCTCTCTTGGCAGCGTCGATCATGAGCAGCAGCTCCATGAGGTTGTCAGAGTTGGGGAATGTGCTTTGTACGAG